>DAOOUQ010000019.1:0-46663 GCA_035390825.1 Bacteroidales bacterium
TTCATAATCATGAGGTCCCCGGTTCAATCCCGGGTCTCGCTACAACAGAAGCCTTCCCGTGATAACGGGAGGGCTTTTATGTTTTGAAGCATCCTGAACTCGCCTGTGCAATGTGCAAAGACATTAAGACCGAAGTGTGGCGAATATGCATACGTGATATTAATGAACTTTATGGTTGTCAGTTTCCGATATTGACAAATATGAATTATTTTTATCACATCGCTTTTGAGCAGTTAAACTGATTTACCGGATAATTTAAAATATAAACATCCCATGGAAAATAAGAAAGATACCCGCCGCGACTTCCTCAGGAAGGCAGGCCTGGGGACAGCACTGGCAGCTTTTGGAACAACCGGGGCATTCCCCGCTTTTTCCGGCAAAGGAAAGAAAATGACAGAAGGAAAATTAAAATTAAATCTCGGTCTTCAGGAAGGAGTCGCACCTGGCAAAACCCTGAATGAGAAACTTGATTTCCTGGAAGCCAATGAGGTCTACGGACTTGAAGTAGGAGGAGGAAAACTTGCATCAAGGGTGACAGAATTGCAAAATGCACTGAGTAACCGGAAAGTGAAAATATCAGCCATCTGTGCAGGATTCAGCGGCTGGCTGATCGCCACTGATGTGAATGAAAGGAAGAAATGCATTGATACATCAAAGGAGATACTTGAAGCTGCCGGTGCCCTGGGGTCATACGGGATGATCCTTGTCCCGGGCTTTAACAATCAGCAGCCTTCTTTCCCTTTTGTCGAAGCAAGAGCAATACTTATCGACCAGCTTAAGGAACTCGGAGAATTTGCCGTAAGGAATAAGACCACCATAATCCTTGAACCCCTTAACAGGAAGGAAGCATGGTTCCTTCGCCAGGTTGCCGATGCTGCTGCAATTTGCAGGGATGTCGACAGCCCGGGCGTAACCTGTATGGGTGATTTCTGGCATATGACATGGGAAGAGACTGATGATATGGGCGCATTCATCTCAGGTCAGAAATACCTCAACCATGTTCATATTGCAAGCCGCAGAACAAGAAATACCCCTGGTGAAGATGAGGGAGACAATTATATTACTGGTTTCAAGGCTCTCAAAATGATCAATTACAATCATTTTGTAAGTTTTGAGTGCGGATCGAAGGGCGATAAAAAAGTGGTTGTGCCTGCTGCCCTTAAACTTCTCAGGCAACAATGGGATCTTGCCTGAAAAAATTATATTGAACAGCTGTTTTACCTTTACCATGCATTTACTTTGTGAATCCTTTGTGCAAACCTTTGTGTCGCTCGTGGTTAGATAGTTTTTACCACAAAGTCACAAAAAGGTCATAGCAAAGTGAGACAAAGAAATGGAGTATAATAATTCTTAAAAAATAAACAGATTAATATTCACATAACTGATGAAAAAGAGTCATTTACTTGTTTCACTTGCTTTAATTGTAATCTCATGCACAAAAGCACCGGTTGTCACCGACATTCCTCTTAAAGAACATCCCCGTCCGGATTTTGAAAGAGCAGTATGGCAGAACCTTAACGGTTACTGGCGGTTTGCTCCTGATTCTGCGAACGTCGGAGAAAGGGATAACTGGCAGAACACTCCCGACAAATTCCCGTCGAAAATACTTGTTCCCTTTTCCTGGGCAAGTCCGATGAGCGGGGTTGCCCTTCCAAAGGTAAATGTAGGATGGTATTCACGCAATTTTCCGGTAGTTGGAAAAGAATGGGCCGGGAAGGACATTTACATCGTCTTCGGGGCAAGCGATTTTTATACGAAAGTCTGGATCAACGGAAAAGTGGCCGGCGAACATAAAGGAGGTTACGTTCCTTTTGAATTCAACATTACTGAATATCTCAAAAGAGGTAACAACGAAATTGTTGTAAGGGTTGAAGATGAGGAACTTGATAACAGGCCATCCGGCAAACAATACTATGGAAATGCAAAGGGTATCTGGCAAACAGTGTATCTGGAACCAAGGAGCAGCATTTTTATTTCAGCACTGCGCTTCACTCCCGATATTGACAACAGTAAAGTAAATGTTTCTGTTGACCTGTCAGCCCCTGCACCTGAAGGATTGGTGTTCAGGCTTACAGGAAAAGGAAACGGGATAAACTTTGAGTCTCCTGTTGAAAAGGGCAAAAACACAGCTTCCTGGGATGTCCCTGTTGAAAGTGTTAAGCTCTGGAGCCCCGATGACCCCTTCCTTTATGAGGTGAATGCGTCAGTTGCAGCATCAGGGATCGACGACAATGTCAGTTCGTATTTCGGCATGCGCAAGTTCTCGGCCGTCAGGATCCCGGGCAAGGATTTTGAATATGTGGCCCTTAACAACAAACCGATATATTTAAAACTTACACTTGACCAGAGTTATCATCCGGAAGGATTCTATACTTTCCCTTCTGACCAGTTCATGAAGGAAGAGATACTTAGGGCCAAAGAGCTTGGTATCAATGGTCTCAGGATCCACATTAAGGCCGAGATACCCCGCAAACTGTACTGGGCCGACAAGCTTGGCCTGCTTATCATGGAGGATATACCCAATTTCTGGGGAGAACCAACAAAGGAAGCAAAGGCTAACTGGGAATATGTTGCCGAAAACGAGATCAGGAGAGACTATAACCATCCATCGATATTTTCATGGGTGTTGTTCAATGAAACCTGGGGCCTCTTCAGCAGGGATTCGGTAACCGGAAAAAGATCATATACCGCGGCAACACAGGACTGGGTCAGGTCGTGGTATCATAAGGCAAAAACACTTGATCCGACAAGGCTTGTGGAGGATAATTCACCCTGCAACCTCGATCACGTAATAACCGATCTGAATACATGGCATTCATACAATCCTGCCAGGCAATGGGCCGGATTGTTTGACGAGATTGTAAGTAAAACTTATCCCGGATCGACATACAATTATATTGGCGGAAATGTCCAGGGAAATGAACCTATGCTTAACTCCGAATGCGGTGCTGTGTGGGGATACAGCGGAAGCACAGGTGATATAGACCTTACATGGGAATATCATATTATGATGAATGAATTCCGCAAAAGGCCGAAAATCGCAGGGTATCTTTTTACGGAATTCCATGATGTCATAAATGAATGGAACGGATATTACCGATTTGACAGGACCAAAAAGGATTTCGGATTCGACGAGCTTTGCCCTGGCATGACGATGAAGGATCTTCAACAGGATTTATACGTTGTTGCCGGAGACGATTTCTTCAAAATATATAAGGGAGGGTCGTCGGTTCTGATACCAGTCGGTGTTAGTGCAGTGACATCAACAATACCGGAAAACCTGAAGGTGGAATATTCTGTTTACGGATGGGATGAAACAGGCGAAAAATTCGACTGGACAAGGGGGGAAATCCCTGCCATGGCAGAGCCATTCAGCTTTGTAAAACTGGATCCCGTCAGTATTAAGCTTCCTGATTTAAATTCGGTCATGATTTTTGCAACCAGGCTTAAAGATGGCGCCGGAAATACCCTTCAGAAGAATTTTGTGCCATTCAGGGTCGGGGGGAAACATGCCGATGGACTGTTAATGATTTCACAATCACCGGCATCATTTAAAAATTCATCGTGGAGCATCAGACAACTTGCAGCGCAGAACGGGAGAAAAGTGTGGGGTATGGGAACCGGATTCTTTGAATATGAGTTTCCTCTCCCTGCAAATCTTGATACTGCAGCAATAAAATCACTGGAATTCAGGGCCGAGCTTGCAGCAAGGTATCCCCAGGAAAAATACCTTGAGGAGGGTGCTGCTGAAGGGATAGGAATGACAGTTATGACTGACAAGGGAAGGATCCCTGGTTATGGAAAGAACAGTTATCCCCAGACCGATGAGAAGAAATACAGCTCGAAAGTCGCTATAAGCATAAATGGCGAAAAGTCAACAGAGGTTTCATTGCCCGACGATCCTGCAGATCACAGGGGAATACTGTCGTGGGTGAACCAGGAACCCGGATGGGCATGGGGCAGCACTGATCGAAGCAAAAAATGGCTTCTCGACGAAGCCGGATCCTATGGTTATCTGGTAACGGCTGCCCTGAATAAAAACCAGATAAAGAAAGCTGTTGAGGCAGGAAAGATATTGATACGGCTTCAGGTGGATGAGTATGGATCGAACAATGGCGGATTATCTGTTTATGGAAAGGAATCGGGAAGGTTTCCGTTTGATCCTGCGATTTTTATAAAGAAGTAAATATCTGACAGGTTTTTACCCCCTTCCCTCTAAAGGGGGTTTAACAAATTCTCTTCAATGGGATTTAGGGGTAAACAAAAAAGGGGAGTCTTTAACGACCACCCCTTTTCTTTTTATAAGTAGTTCTTATTACATAAGTATGTTCCTTGCATACTGAACGCAGGTCTTAACCTCCTTGACGGCATCAGACCAAGGTTTGATCTCATATTCAAGTTCAATATCGCAGGGGATTGCCCATTTGTTCTTTTTAATAAGGAGAAGGACATCAGCCAGAGGCATTTCTCCCTGTCCCCATACCTGGTTTGTATTGGCAGGATCGGTATTAGGGCCTGTTTTGTCTTTAATGTGAATGCTGAAAATCCTGTCGTGATATTTCTCGATAATAGTATTGGGATGTATTCCTGTTGACCCGAAGAAATGGCCAGCATCGAAATTCATCATAACGGCAGGTGACACGGCAAGGAAAGGATCATAGCTGAATCCTTCTGTCGCAAATTGCATATGGTTGTGGAAAATTGCGTACATGCCGTGTTTCTCTGCGAACGGGGCAAGTTTTTTGACAGCTTCCTCGCCTATCTCCTCGCATACTCCTTTTGCGCCCATTGCCTTGGCTGCCTTGAAAGCATAGTCGATCTCCTCGTCGGACCAGCGCGATGGTGAGAATTTAACAATGTGAACATCTATTCCGGCGTCGTTAAAAAGTTTGCGGGCGGCTTCGACCTTTTCCATCGGAAGGCTGAGTCTCCAATCTTTCAGCTCCTGGTTGTATTTTGCTATGGCTGCTTCCTGTTCGGGAGTAAGCTGGGGCCTCTGAAAACCTCCCGCGGGAGCTCCACCCGGAGCACCGGCTGGTCTTTGACCGCCAGGCTGAGGGCCTCCGGCAGGTGCGCCGGCCGGCCTTTGTCCTCCCTGGACCGGTGCACCCTGAGGTGCTCCTGCAGGAGCAGGACCGGCAGGACGGGGACCGCCGAACATTCCGGCTCTTGGATTTTTCGGTGCACCCAGATAATCTTCAAGGTCGTTGCTCATAAGCTCAATTGCGCTTACTCCGGCTTCCTTGCAATATTTAATTATATTTTCAACGCCTCCCGGCATGCTTCGCCAGCTATATGTGATTGCACCTATTGTGACCCCGCCGAATACCGAATTGGGCTTATCGGAGGCCACTGGTTCCGCTACTGCAGCAGGCTTGCTTTTACATGCAAATGAAACAGGTACCATTGTGATTGCAGCGGCTGCAGCAGTAGTTCCAAGAAACCTTCTGCGCGAGATGCCGCCTTTTGAATTTTCTGTGTTTTTCATAAATTATAAGGTTTAGGTTTTTTACTGAGTTATAAAATTAGATAAAAGTAAATATCAAAGTAATCTGGCCACGTTAATTAAATTTAAAAAATCTGCAGACTATTGTAATTCTTAAAAATATTGGGTTAATTAATGTCATCCTAAACCTTACTGCTTATTTAATTGTCAAACTTCCAAATCTGGACATATGAAACTGAGAACCAGTGTTATCCTCTCTGCAATGATGTTCCTTCAATATTATATATGGGGTTCATGGTACGTAACAATGGGAACATTCATGACAAAAATCCTTGGCGCCACCGGAATTCAAATCGGTGCGGCATACAGTGCTCTCGCGATTGCGACAATGATATCACCGTTTTTTGTAGGGATGATTGCTGACAGGTTCTTTGCGGCTCAAAAGGTTATGGGGGTGCTCCATGTCATTGGCGCGTTATTGCTGTTTCTTGCATCCAGGGTTTCGTCAAACAGCACTTTCTACTGGGTGATAATGTTGTATTCACTAGCCTACATGCCGACAATTGCCCTTTCGAACAGCGTTGCATTCAGGCAGATGACCGATCCGGGAAAACAGTTTCCCGTTGTAAGGGTATTCGGTACAGTCGGATGGGTGATATCCGGATTCATGATAGCCCTGTTCGGGATAGAACAGACTCCGAACACATTCCTGATGGCCGCAATTGTCTCTGCGGCCCTTGGCCTTTACAGCTTCTTTCTTCCTGATACTCCGCCACTTGCAGCAACAAAGACAACGACCGCAAAATCGGTAATGGGTATTGATGCCTTTGTCCTTTTCAGGGACAAACCCTATCTCATCTTTTTCATTGCTGCTGTGTTCGTGTGCATACCTCTTTCATTCTATTTCGGATTTGCCAATCTTTACCTTAACCAGTCGGGAATGCAGAATGCTGCAGGCAAAATGGTAATGGGACAGATATCAGAAGCACTCTTTATCCTGGCAATCCCGTTCCTTTTCAACAGGATTGGAGTCAAAAACATGGTGCTCATCGGGATGACGGCATGGCTGCTCAGGTATCTGTGCTTCGCCTTCGGTGATATGGGCCCGAACGTCTGGATGTTATATGCAGGTATAATATTACATGGCGTATGTTATGATTTCTTCTTTGTGACAGGTTATATGTACACCGAAAAGAAATCAAACGAGAGGATCAAGAGCGCTTCGCAGGGTTTGTTCACATTTGTTACCTACGGGCTTGGAATGTTTATCGGCACATGGTTCTCTGGATTTACGACTTCTTTTTATACCGTGAATGGCGCTTACCAGTGGAGAAGCATATGGATGATACCTGCATATATAGCAGTGGCTGTACTGATATCCTTTGTTTTCTTCTTTAAGGAGAAAAGAAACATTGAAATCGCGAAATAATATTTATCTCCCGGTTATTTAAAAGGGTCCGACACTTTCAATTTCTGCTGTGGAAGACGGCAAACCTTCGGTGGATGCCTTTAGAACGATTTTACCGCCTTTTGCATCCGATTTGATAACCACAAGACATCTCCCATGCCATGCCTGGCGGCGGGGCAAAGTGTAACTTTCAAGGCTTACCGGATTGCCGTTTCCGACAGCGATAATAGTACCCGGTCCTTCGATTGTGAATGTTACCGGGTTTTCTGCCCTGGGATTCCGAATCCCGTTTTTATCGGTAAGTTCAACAGTTACATAACTGAGATCCTGTCCATCAGCCTTTATCTGATTTCTGTCGGCCGTTAATTTTATGGCCTCGGGTTCACCTGCTGTCATAAGTACTGCCTCTGCAACCTTCTTTTTGCCATTGAAACCTGTAGCGTGCAGAATGCCAGGCTGATAAGACACCTGCCACGTTGCCATAAATTCTGTCGACCGGTTAGTCGGTTTCTTACCGAGTGATTTACCGTTCAGGAAGAGTTCCGCCTGCCCGCATGAAGAATAAACAGTAACCTCAACTATTTTGCCTTCATTGCCTTCCCAGTTCCAGCTGTCAGCGGCATCATGCCAGTGCCATTTCGACCAGTCCTGCCTGTCGGGATTTACCGGAAACGATGGCTGAGGAGGTTTTACCCATATTGAGATCTGATTCTGTTTCCATAAAACATCCCTGTAATACGACTGTGGCCTTTTCCATCCGCAGATATCAATATCGCCGCAATATGCGAGGTTCCATGGAAAAAAATCCTGTTTCTGCCAGTAGCCTCTCCAGCCGATGCTTGCTTCACCGATATAATCGAAGGCTGTCCAGACAAAATCACCTATCACAAAACTGTTGTCAATGACATCCATCCATGCCCTGCAGGCCTCAAGGGCATACGACTCCGTACCGACCATGATCCGCTCCGGTACACGTTTATGATCCTGTTCATAGATGCCATGCTGACTATGATCTCCGCCTGAAGCATAATTGTAACCTGCAATATCAAGAGTGGCAAAATATGCATCCTGATAAGGTTTCAGGTCGTTCACTGCGGAAGTGACAGGACGTGTCGGGTCAAGCTTTCTGACACAGCCGGCGAGTTTTGCAGCCGTTTCAACAACTTCGGGCCTTTGCCTGCCTGGGATCTCATTCCCTATGCTCCACATTATTATTGAAGGATGGTTCCTGTCTCGCAGCACCATGTTCTCAATGTCTTTTTTCCACCAATCATCGAACCAGAGATGATAATCATTCGGATTCTTCGGGTCGCTCCACATGTCGAATGCTTCATCCATTACGAGCATGCCAAGACGATCGCAGGCATCAAGAAAAGCAGGGGAGGGAGGATTATGTGAACATCTTACAGCATTGAAACCACTGGCTTTCAGAAGCTCAATCCGCCTTTCCTCAGCTCGGTCGTATGCCCGTGCCCCAAGGGGCCCGTTGTCATGATGTACACATCCGCCCTTAAGTTTCATTGGTTTTCCGTTCAGAAGAAATCCTTCCGCCACGCTGAAGGATATGCTCCTTATACCGAAAGTTGTTTCTTTCCGGTCGACGAGTTCATTTCCCGACCAGATCTCGGAAATTGCCCTGTAAAGTACAGGTGTTTCGGTATTCCATAACTCAGGATTCATGATTCTTATCTGCTGAACCGGGGATATTTTACTGCCAGGTACAATATTTACCGGGGATTCAGTCTGTGCAACCTGCCTGAACTTATTGTCAATGACAGTTGTGACAAGCCTGAGCGATCTGTCTCCTTCGCTTTCATTTTCGATTGCTGTCTCAATCCTCACCTCTGCTTCATCCTTTGATATGACACGAGTTGTAATGTATGTGCCCCAGGTCCCGATATGTACAGGAGGGAGGACCTCAAGCCAGACATGTCGGTAAATTCCTGATCCTGAGTACCACCTGCTGTTCTCTCCTTCATTTTTGACTTTTACGGCTATAATATTTTCATCATCAAACCTGAGATTTTTTGTTATATCGAACCAGAAGCCCGAATATCCATATGGGTGGTTTCCAATATACTCTCCGTTCAGCCAGGTCTCAGAGTTCATATAGGCACCTTCAAAACATATCCGGAAAGACTTCCCGTTCAGTTCGGGTGGAAGGCTGAATGTCTTTCTGTACCATCCTGTTCCGCCTGTTGTGAATCCACCGTTTACCTGACTGATGGCGTTGATATTGAAAGGAGAATCTGTCCCGGGAAGATCCTCAATGCTCCAGTCATGAGGGAGATCGACAATCCTCCATCCTGAGTCATCAAATAAGGGATTTTCAGCGCCCTGGGCTCCGCCACGGTGAAATTTCCATCCGGTATCAAACAGATAAGCTCTTTTGTCTGTATTCTGAGCCTGAACAGTTAACATTGTTAAAAACATTGTTCCCGCGATCAGGAGAATTCTCATTTCCGTGAAGGCCATGATTTCTGGTTTTTAAGTTCATACCAAGTTATAAAATGAATTTGGACTTTTGACCGGATGGCTTAACTTTACGTAAAAAACACAAGCCATGATAGTGACATGCGTTCATGTACATGTAAAACCTGAGGCAATTGATGATTTCATTGAAGCCTCACGGGAGAATCATCTTGGATCCGTTAAGGAACCGGGGAACCTTCGATTTGACTTTGTTCAGCAGGCGGATGATCCCACCCGTTTTATGCTGTATGAGGCATTTGAAACTGAGGAGGCGGCTGCGGCGCACAAGACGACCGGGCACTACCTTAAATGGCGTGATACTGTCGGGGGTATGATGGCCGGGCCGAGGTACGGAGTAAAATACAATATTCTGGAACCAAAGGAAAGATCAAAATGGTGAAACCTTTCAGTTTTTCAAAACTCCCCCTGATCGGGTTCGGGCCAGGGAAGCTGGATCTTTTACCCGGAATGATCTCGCGGTTTGGAAAGAAGATCATCGTTGTCGCGAATCAAAGATCATTTACCGGTACGGAAGCTGCATCGGTACTTTTTGAAACGCTTGAGAGGAATGATATAAGTTTTTCTGTTGTAAATATCCCGGGAGAACCATCTCCTGAGATGATAGATGTTGCTGTTGCCGGATTCAGGAGCGAAAAGATCGATGCAGTGGTCTCTGTCGGAGGAGGGAGTGTGTTGGATGCAGGGAAGGCTATATCGGCTATGCTGTGTGTAAAAGGATCAGTGAAGGAATTCCTTGAAGGAGTCGGTACCCGGGAACATCCCGGAATGAAGGTTCCTTTTATAGCTGTCCCGACAACATCCGGTACAGGAAGCGAAGCCACAAGTAATGCCGTGTTGTCGGAAACCGGTAAAAACGGTTTCAAGAGATCACTTCGTCATGATAATTTTGTACCCGATGTGGCGATTGTTGATCCTGTCCTCACGGTTGGCTGTCCTCCTGAGGTTACTGCTGCCAGCGGGATGGATTGTTTTTCCCAGCTTGCTGAAGCGTTTCTTTCCGTTAAATCGTGCGAATACACAGATGCCCTTGCTGTTGAAGGTCTTAAGGCTGTTAAGGACAGTCTCCAAAGAAGTTTTTCAGATGGTACCGATATTACGGCCCGGAGCCGGATGTCATTTGCAGCACTAACATCGGGGATCTGTCTCGCCAATGCCGGTCTGGGTGTTGTTCACGGATTTGCGTCATCAATCGGAGGGATGGTCAGCATTCCTCATGGTGTCGTCTGCGGAACACTGATGGCTTCCGCAAATGAGGCCACCGTAAGGGCGCTCAGAAAAAGTTCAAAGGACAGTGCAGCCCTGCAAAAATATGCAATGCTTGGAAGAATGTTCATTGAATCGACTGTCAGTTCGGATGATTTTTATATTGATGGCTATATTGATTATCTCAAGGAACTTACATCCTTTCTTAATTTGCCACGACTGGGCAGTTTCGGAATAAAACCAGAAGATATGGATGCCATCTGCAGGAACACTGGGCAAAAGAACAATCCTGTCAGGCTTGATTATGATGCACTCATCGAGATTTTAACAGCACGAATTTGAACTTACAGCCTGAACCACCGGCAACAGGGTCGCCAGAATTCAGATTTATCGCTGATGAACATCTTGGACGGCTTGCAAAATACCTCAGGTTATGCGGATTTGATACGATATTTGCCGATTCACTTAGCGACAGGAATATTATTGAAATTGCATTGAATGAGCACAGGATTATACTTTCGAGAGACAAGGAACTGATGTCGAATAAAAAAGTCACAAGAGGCTTCAGGATACTGTCTGAAAGTCCTGCAGGGCAACTTACTGAAGTGATAAACAACTATGGCCTCAGGGAATATTTTAAGCCTTTTTCGCGGTGTACAAAATGTAACGGGCTGCTTGCAACTGTGCAGGAAGAAGAGATTGCAGGCCAGCTCCCGCAGCGTACAAGGGCCTTCTTTTCTCATTTCAGAAGATGCGGTTCATGCGGAAAAATATACTGGGAAGGCTCTCATTATGACAGGATGAAAAAATTCATAAGCAGCCTCTAGTCACGACATTTTTTATATCTTCAAACCAGTAACCACTAACCAGTAAACGATGAAAACAAAAGCTATCGGACTTGTGATCCTGACGGCAGGATTGTTAATATTTTCACAAACACTTCCGGCCCAGCTTCCTAAAGAAACTGAGGCACAGAAAATGCAAAGAATGCTTTGGTGGACTGATGCCCGTTTCGGGATGTTCATACACTGGGGACTATATGCTTTACCTGCACGTCATGAATGGGTAAAGAACAGGGAACGAATGACAAATGAACAATATCAGAAGTACTTTGAAAATTTCAACCCCGATCTGTACAATCCCCGTGAGTGGGCAAAAATGGCAAAGGAAGCAGGCATGAAATATGTCGTGCTTACGGCAAAGCATCACGAGGGATTCTGTCTGTGGGATTCAAAATATACTGATTATAAAGCAACAAATACACCAATAGGGAAAGACCTGATAAAAGAATATGTTGAAGCTTTCAGGGCCGAGGGTCTGAAAGTGGGATTTTATTATTCACTGATCGACTGGCATCATCCCGATTACACCATCGACAGCCGCCATCCGCTCCGTCAGGAGTCGGATACCGCTTATGCACGGCTGAATAAGGGGAAGGATATGGGCAGGTACAGGGAGTATATGAAGAACCAGGTCAGGGAGCTTCTTACAAATTATGGTGAAATAAGCATAATTTGGTTCGATTTTTCATTTCCTGGGAAAAACGGCAAGGGACATGATGACTGGGATTCAGAAGGACTGCTTAAACTTGCAAGATCACTTCAGCCAGGAATAATTGTCGACGATCGTCTTGACCTGAAGGATGTTGAGGGTGGCTGGGATTTCACCACCCCTGAACAGGTTAAGGTTGCCAAATGGCCTGAGTACAAAGGAAAGAAAATTCCATGGGAAACCTGCCAGACATTTTCAGGTTCGTGGGGATATTATCGTGATGAAACTACATGGAAAAGCCCGGCTCAGCTTCTCGAGTTGCTTATAGAATCTGTGAGCAAAGGAGGGAATCTTCTTCTGAATGTTGGCCCTACAGCAAGGGGAACTTTTGACTACAGGGCTCAGGAGAGGCTCAAAGCAATGGGAGAATGGATGAAATATAACAGCAGGTCGGTCTATGGCTGCACTGAAGCTCCTGCTGAATTCAAAGCTCCTGCAAATACACTTCTGACATATAACCCCTTAACAAAAAGGCTTTACATCCATCTTCTTGCTTATCCGATGGGTGCCGTTACACTTGAAGATATGGCCGGCAGGGTGAAGTATGTCCAGTTCCTTCACGATGCTTCGGAAATCCGTTTTACAACAGGAAACGATGAATTTAAAAACAACCTTAACCTACAGCTTCCTGTTCTGAAACCTCCGGTAGAGATCCCGGTGCTTGAGGTATTTCTGAAATAAACCCTGCTTACAGCCCGACAGTATCGTAAACAACCACGCGTTCCCACAGATCCTGGCAATCTTTTATAAATTCAAGGTGGACCGGATGTGTCTGATAAATATCCTGGTCAGCTTTGTTTTTGAAGGTCGCAAGCAGTGAATATGTATAGGTATTATCGATGACATCCCTGTCAGTCGGGGCAGGGATGCCAAGATGGTAATCAACGATTGTCTCAACTCTGACAAGCTTTCTGAGCGCATTTTCGAATTTCCTGCGGATTTCGTCAGTAACAGGTTTTTTAAGCCAGAAAAATACATGATGAACAAATACTGAATCCAATCCGGAAATTTCGTTTTTTGGGAAAAAAGGGGTACTTATTATGCCAGCTGCTGCAATTCCCTTTGCTGAGTTTTCAATAAAACTCCTTCTGTCATATTTTTTGCTCATGGGATGCTGTTTCATGTTTCCAATACAATGATAGTATCCGTATCATCAAGACTTTCGGAAGGAACTGAAATTGAAATTCCGAAACCATCCTGTTTGAATTTCAGTTTTGAACCAGTCTGGTAGAGAGTGACATTTTTAACTTTTTTGCCGAAATCGGGAAGGAGAAGATTATTGTCCTCAGGATTCAGGAGATGTACATAGACCTTATTTCCTTTCCGCGTTGTCACACCCCAGGAACGTGGCGTTACAGGACCTCCCCTGGTTCCATATATTGTCTCTCCGTATTTGTCCATCCAGGCTCCCAACTCCCTGAGGGTAGCCACAAATTCAGGCTGTATTTTGCCGTTTGGCATCGGACCTACATTAAGAAGGAAGTTTGAATTATACCCCGCAGCTTTTACAAGATACTGAATAAGGCTTTTTGTGGATTTGTAATTCTTGTCCTGTAGGTTGAATCCCCAGGAGTTGTTCATTGTTTCGCATGTTTCGAAAGGCAGTTCTCCGACTTTTTGTTCCGGATTGAAGCCTGTGGTTTTTTGTCCGGGAAGATCTTTCTCGAACATCTGGAAATCCTCTCCGTCGAAAGGTGCAAGATGATGGTTGTTGCCGATGAGGCAGGCCGGCTGGAGACTGTGTATAAGGCTGTACGTTTTTTCGAGTCTCCAGTCGGCATCCTTTTTGTCCCAGTGACCGTCGAACCAGATACCTCCGATTTCACCATAGTTTGTAAGGAGCTCTGTGAGCTGGCCATCCATATAATCGAGGTATTTATACCAGTCTCCACTTTCGGGCCGTCCGGCTGTATGTCCTGTATTACCCCTCGGGAAATAATTCTCCTGGAACCAGTCGAGATGAGAATGGTAGAAGAACAGCTTTATTCCCTGTTTCCTGCATTCCCCCGCGAGCATTTTGATAATATCCTTACCGTATGGTGTGCGGTCAACTATATCCCAGTCGGTGAGCTTTGAATCCCACATGGCAAATCCGTCGTGATGCTTGCTCGTGATGGTAATGTATTTCATCCCGGCAGCCTTTGCCAGTGAAACCCATTCCTTCGGATCATAACCTGTGGGATTGAAGAATGCCGGCAGCTTCTGATAGGTCCCCCTGTCAATCCTTTGGTTGTTCATAACCCACTCCCCGTCACCGGGCACGCTGTATACACCCCAGTGGATGAACATTCCGAATTTCGCATCCTGGAACCATTCGCGGGCTTTAAGATTTTCAGGTGCCGGTACATAACGCGACTGTGCATTCAGCGGAAGCTGAATGCAAATAATTAAAAAAGCGAAAATGATCTTTTTCATATTATTACCATGTTGGAATCTGACGCACCGGACAATTATTCCGGTTTATTCTGTGTATTAAACCTTTCACTCACAAGGTCAGGCCATTTAAGATCGAGATCCTCAAGTGTCTTAAGCACCGCTTCTGCAACAACATACAGCTTCTGCCAGTTTTTATCTGCAGGGACGATGTGCCAGGGTATAACATTGCAGGTGTTTATTATCCTTTCGTAGACTTCGAGATATTCGTCAAATTTTTCCCGTGTGTCCCAGTCCCCGTCCTTATGCTTCCAGTGTTTTTCCTTCAACTCTATCCTCTCAATGAGTCTTTCCTTCTGAGCTTCCCTGGATACGTTCAGAAAGAATTTGAGAACCTTTGTGCCATTCGTTTCAAGAAGTCGTTCAAAATCGTTTATTACTTCATATCTCTTTTCTATCACATCGGAGGGGATAAATTTCTCCACGGTTGGTACCAGGATATCTTCATAATGTGACCTGATAAAAACCTGGAATTCTCCCTTGCGGGGCACCACCTGATGGACTCTCCAGAGGAAATCATGGGCATATTCGTTTTCAGTTGGTTTTTTAAAGCTGAAAATCTTTATGCCCAGCGGATTGCAGTATTTCACCAAACCTTTCGTTATCCCGTCTTTCCCGGAAGCATCTGTCCCCTGAAGCACCAGAAGAATGCTGAATTTGTTCTGGGCATACATCTTGTTCTGAAGCCTGCCGATCTTCTTAAGCATCTTTTTTGTCTTTTCCTCGGTTTCCTTTCGGTCCCATTCCTTATTGAAGGTAGGGTGATCAGAGATTTTGATTTTCATAGCTCCTTGTTATTTAGAAATTAATTTAAACTGTTACCGGCTGACGTTTGCATGTTACTTGTCAAAAGCTGCGGGGTTGGTGGTACGGGAAGTGAGGATATGCAGCATTCAATAACCCTGTACCTCATACCCGGTACCTATTTTATCGCTTCCTCCAGTTTGTTCAGTATTGGCTGAGCCGAAATCTTCGATCCCACTGCACCCGTCATCCATTGCTGTGGTGTAAGCCTGCCCTGGCTGAACATCCTGTCGATTTCATCGGGCAGTTTTTTCCCTTTCAGGTATTCTTCAATCTGGAACTGTACTATCTGACCGTATGAGTAATTAGCGAGGTACAGAGGAGAATTTACCATGTGTGAGTAAATGGCAAGTATCGGTGAATCTTTAACTCCCAATACAGGTGAAAAGTATTTATTCCAGGTTTCTGTTGCAATTGATATTACTGCATCCCTGAACTGTGCCGGAGTAGCGTCAGGGTTTGAATAAAGCCATTTCCAGGCTTTCATGTCGACCATTCCCACACCCATGATCTCCATAAGTGACCATGCTGCATCGAGGGTTTCCATTTTTTCTTTTTCAGGATTATTGTCATTCAGCCCAAGGAGGAAAAGGTCGCGATTCTGGAAGACAAATGCCAGAGCTTCGGTTATTGCAGTATTTGGCACTCCCGACATCATATAATAATCGACATCGTATAATGAGATAGTCTGCTCGACGCAATGTCCGA
The DNA here is from genome assembly GCA_035390825.1 of Bacteroidales bacterium. Lineage (GTDB taxonomy): Bacteria > Bacteroidota > Bacteroidia > Bacteroidales > VadinHA17 > LD21. The sequence continues at coordinate 16,047 of DAOOUQ010000019.1, forward strand.
ATTCATGAACAGCGATGTTATAGCCTTTGAAGTCCATGCCTTTTTCCGGGATCCTTGTTCTGAGGTGTGAAACAGATCCCTTCATCGCTGCACCCCAGGCATGGCCTGAACCGCGGGCAGGATCGACAACGATTTTATCAGAAATATACCGGGTTCTGTCAGGGCTCCAGCCAAGCTTTTGGAGCATTCCGGGCATTCCGGCCCTGAAAGCTGCAGGAGTGGGATAGAGGACAGATGTTTTGGCTGTAAGCTGCTCTTCCGGGAAACCGGTCCTTGCCCTGAAACCGCTGTACCAGATATCGTAAGGCCTGAGATCGCGGCCCAGTCTTTCTTTCACGATCTGACCAACTTTCACAAGCAGCGGAGAACTAAGGTAACTATCAAATAGTGCTTCAACCTCTTCCTGTGAGATTTCCATCTCAACCGAAAATTTACGGAGAATTGCCGTGTTCATTTCCGGATTATAAGGATCAATATCTTTCATGGCCCGGAAGATGTTCAATATATGGGAATAACGGGTGTCAGGTTCTGGCTTTGAATCAACTGTCTTCCCGTTAAGAGTTACTTCGTTGGAAAATGGGGCCCATTCATAATCGTGATTGTTAATCACTTCCTGAGGTATGTCCTGTCTGATTATGTGTTCCATCACCTTGTAGATCATTTCCTGCTTTGCCTGGCCGCTGACACGATCAGCATAGTCGGCTTTAAGTTCATCCCTGAGGTTCCAGTGAGACAACAGCAGCATGCCGTCGGGAAAGATCTGTTTCCCGTCATCTGTGCGCAGCTTGTCCATGCAAATATTGTAATCGGCTATATACATGTCGGCGTTCCCTCCGGCTACCGCCAGTGCCTGATTCAGTTCAGCCGGAACCCTTGACACGAAATAGTCGCCAAGCCTTGCCATTGCCCATTCTTCACGGGTCCATGACGGGCCAAGTCTTTCCTTTTCCTCAAGAGTGAAATAAGGAAAGTTAAGTGCTATGACGAAAGCGATCTTATTGGAATAAAGATCATCGGAAAGATGTGCGCCGACAGAATAATTTCCAAACATCCTGTCTGTCTCATCAATCTCTCCTGCGGCTTCGTCCAGATTTTTCTTCAGGTCGACGGTGATCTCGTTATAATTGCCGTTGATCGATTCAAAATACTTGCTTATCTTTTTAAATACAGCAGATCTTTTACCCGGATCACCGATATAGTTGCTTTTGACGAATGCTGAGAAATCTTCTGCAGTGCCGTCTTCAGCCCTCCATAAAGAAGCAGCATGACTGATCCCCTTTTCCAGGAGTATCTTATCTGCTGAAGGATTCATTAATTTCATACTATCAGTAAGAACACTCACTGTATTCTGACTGATAAATGAGGAACCTGCTGTACTCTTTTTCTTCGTTTCAGGCGAAGTACATGCAGCAAGTGCAAGAAGGATCAGTATCAAGGATCGTTTCATTGTTTTGGTTTTAACCCCGGATTGCACGGCCAAACATGGGAAGAGTTGGGTAATCGTAAGTCTTGCTTCGTGTTATCCGCGGAGAATTAAATTGAAAAATTATTGAACAAATTGCTTAGCGTAGTATTTGGCTGTCAGCTTTTCACCAGTCGATTTCTCGATCATTTCATTCCAGTAATACCTGGCACCCGGTTTAAACACTCTTTCCCTGAGGTAATCACCAACGGCTTTTTCTCCCACAAAGGAAGGATTATCTGTGATATTGGTTGTAATGTAGTAATACCATTGTGACGCGAGAAGCTCTCCAAGCAGATAATTATGATAATAACATGGGTAAAGAGCGATATGTATCTTTGTTGCCCAGTCTGGCATATTCCTTCCTTCAGGTTTTGAAAGCATCTGGTATTTTGACACAATATCCCACCAGAGCTGATTAAGGTCCTGATTGGGATTCTCATACATCGATTTCTCAAATCTGTACATTACCTGTGCCCACCTGCTGAATACGAGCATCTGAAGCTTTAGTGCCTTGCGGCTTACATCGGCGATCTTTGCACTTTCAGAAGAGTCAATAAGTCCCATGTTGAGCATCCAGACAGGATCTGTCGCAAAACGGCCAAACATATTGGCAATAGCCTCTGTGGTAAAGGTATGCGCTGCATCCCTTAAAGTGAAAGGGAGTTCCCTGTCATTATAGTATGAATACACGCCGTGACCTAATTCGTGAAGAAGCGTGTTCATCCAGTATGAGTCAGGTTTGACGTTATCAAGGGTTCTGACATCACCTTCCCGGTCGATATCAGTGCTGAATGCATGCTGGTTTTTTCCCGGTTTTTCATAAAGGTCGCTCTTTGCAAGTATCGCATCAACATTAAGGCCTATACCGTCATAAAAGGCGGCTGCAAGTTTCACCGGATCCTTACTTTCATAATATTTGTCAAAATCAACAGGGTAAATTTCGGGGGCTTCCTGAAAATACCTGTTCTGATAATGCCATGGTCTAAGGTCGGCCGTCCTGATATTGTAACGTTTGGCAAAATAAGTATCAATATCATTCTTTAACTGTGCAAAATTATCTCTTGTCAGATTGTCGAGTTCATCGAAAATAGCTGTTACCTCAACAGGATCCTGGCCTGAGAGTTTAAGACTCATTTCATGATAGTTGCTGAAGCCGATCTTCTGTGCTATCATGTTCCTGTGTTTTACCAGCTTTAAAATATCTTCTGCAACCACCGGACCTATAAGCTTATGTCCTTCCCATGCTGACTGTAGCTCCCTGCTGTCGGTTGAATTTCTGAGGATATCCTCCACCTGGTTGTCAGAGAGCTCTTTCCCATTTACCTTTGCTCTGAAATTTGAGTATTTTTTACTTATCTCTGTTTCCATTCTGATCTGCTCGGCCAGAAGATCCGGATCGACCTGTCCGCCCAGGTATGAATTATAAATAAGCTCAAGCTGTCGCGACAGAAGCGGATCCTTTACCTCTCCTGATTCCTTTATTTCCCTTAGTTCTGAAAATGCGACACTGTCGGTATAGATCCTTGCAAGTTCAAATGATGCCTTTTCACTTAAGGCATAATCCTTGTCGGTCCCGGTAACGTTTGCATTCCACGATGCCAGGGCAGCTTCCCTGTACAGCGGGATTATCCTGGCTTCGTAGTCAGTAATGAACTGTTTAAGCCGGTTTTCGTATTTTTCCTGCCGGGAGGTGCAGGAAAACATCGTAACTGCTGTCACTAACAAAGTGATGCCCAGAATATAACTTTTCATATGCTGTATTTGATTTACACAAATATAGTAGCTTTTTTATTCAAGAGGGCCTGTTACCTTTTCAACTTCATGAAGTATTTCGCACGATTTTACCAGTTCCTTCATCTTTGTATGATCGGGATACAGTGGCCGGTCAATGTCAAGGAAGTCGACATATTTTCTTATAACATCCTTTGCTTTCTGCACTCCAACTCCGAATTTGTATTCTTCCTTTCTGAAATCGAGAGCCTGTGCCGCAGCCATAAATTCAATGCCAAGAATGCCATAGGCGCAATCGAGGATCTGATTATTCTTTATTGCTGTATTCATCCCCATTGATACGAAATCCTCCTGGTCGGCTGCAGCCGGTATCGACTGTATTGATGCAGGTACCGAGAGTATCCTCTGCTCGACGATAAGGGTGTCGGCAGTGTACTGGCTCAGCATCATCCCGGAGAACATACCTGCTCCCTTTGTCAGGAAGTCGGGAAGTCCGACGCTAAGTGCCTGGTTGTTAAGGCGGTTCATCCTTCTTTCCGACATTACGCTGACCATTGTTATGCATGCCCCTGCCATGTCCATCGGCACACTAACGGGTGTGCCCTGGAAGTTTGCCCCCGAAAGCTGGATGTTTTTATCAGGGAAGAATATCGGGTTGTCACCAACACCGTTGAGCTCTGTTTCGACCTGCGACCTGGCATATGCAAGCATGTCGTGTGCGGCCCCGATAACCTGGGGAGTAGATCTCATTGAATAGGCATCCTGAACCTTCGATTTAACCCGTCCTTCCTTAAGATCACCGCCCGAAATGCATTTATTTATTGCATTGGCGCTTCTGACAGCGCCTTTGAAACCCCTGACCTCGTGCAGGAGCGGGGTGTATGGCTTCATATTTGCCTTAAGGGCTTCGAGCGACATTGATGCTGCAATTTCAGCCTGTTTTAGCCAGTTGTTGGCATCGACAAGCCAGATGGCGCTCATGGCAGTAAGCATGTTCGAACCGTTTATCGCTGCAAGGCCGTCACGGGCCTGGAGCCCCGGAACAGGAATCCCTGCCCTTCTCATCGCTTCTGCTCCTTCAAGAAGCTCTCCTTCATAATATGCTTTCCCTTCCCCCAGAAGAAGAAGTGCAATCTGCGACATCGGGGCAAGGTCGCCTGAAGCCCCCACCGACCCTTTCTGGCACACATACGGGGTGACGCCTTTGTTAAGCATTTCCACAAGTGTTTCGGTGATCTCGAGCCTGTTGCCTGAATTGCCATGTGCATGGACATTTATACGGCCAAGCATTGCCCCCCTGACTATCTCTGTTGATGCAGGTTCACCTATCCCTGCAGCATGATTGTATACAAGGTATTTCTGGAAATCCTTTATCTGGTCGTCATTAAGAACTATTTCCGAGAATTCGCCAATGCCGGTGTTGACGCCGTACATAATCTCATGGGCGGCAATCTTTTTTTCAAGCATGGCCCTGCATTCTTTTATCCTTTTTCCTGCTTCAGGATGCAGTTCAACCTTTTGCCCATAACGGGCCACGTTAACCACATCAGTTACTTTTAAATCATTTCCGGTTATTATTAATGTTTCCATAGAGTTTTTTGTATTTCAGTAATCACGAATCTTTATCAATATTAATCTCCATACAGGTCTTACCCCCTTCCCGGCCCCCGCCATCGCGGGGCAGGCTTTCCCACAAAGGGGAAGGAGAGCTTCAAGCGGCATTTCCCTCCCGGTGGGAAACGGGATAGGGAGTCTGAAATGAAAGATTGAAAAAAGGGCGCCCTCCCGGCTGGTCAGCATAGGCCGGAGCGGTTGATCTTGATCTTGTATTCAAGAATCCAGGTGAATTCCATAATAGTGGATATTGATATCAAAATTATGAAAAAACAATCTGACTGTTTATCCGATGACTAATTATTTATCGAAAAGTGACGAAAGAGTACCTGCAGGTCCTGAAAGTCGTGCAGACAGGGTCTTCAGCCCGTCAAATTTACAGGTCGCAAGATCAGCTCACAAAAAGTATTTTTCTTTCTTCCCGTTTGCTTTTTGGAAAATCACCTTGGTTTTTCTTAATTTAACTGATCATATTTAAAACCTGAACCATGATAAAAAAGATTCTTATTTCGCTTCTGATGCTTTCTTCACCAGCATTGTATTCACAGAAATACAAGGCTGACTGGAAATCTCTTGACAAAAGGCCGGTACCGGAATGGTTTGAAGATTCAAAATTCGGGATCTTCATTCACTGGGGGCTGTATTCCGTTCCTTCATGGGGCCCGACTGGCAGGGATATAGGGGTTTATGACAAATATGCCGAGTGGTACTGGAACAAACTCCTGAACACCGGAAGCAAGGTCAACAGGAATTTCACCGAGTTTCATAACAGGGTTTATGGTGAGGATTTCAAATATCAGGATTTCGCTTCCATGTTCAGGGCCGAATTGTTCGATCCCAATCAGTGGGCCGGGCTTTTTAAGGAATCGGGAGCAAAATATGTTGTTCTGACATCAAAACATCATGAAGGATTCACACTATGGCCCAGCGCTCAGAGCTGGAACTGGAACAGTGTCGATGTCGGTCCGCACCGTGATCTCTGCGGCGACCTGACGGCTTCTGTCAAAAATGCCGGTCTTCACATGGGATTCTATTATTCACTTTATGAATGGTATAATCCTTTGTACAGGACTGACCTTGAAAAATATGTCGATGATCACATGATACCGCAACTTAAAGATCTGGTGACACGTTATACACCTGATATCGTCTGGACGGACGGTGAGTGGGACAAGACAAGCAGGGAATGGAAAAGCGAGGAGTTTCTGGCATGGCTCTATAACGATTCGCCTGTACGGGAGAATGTTGTCGTCAATGACCGCTGGGGAAGTGAAACCAGAAGTAAACATGGAGGATTTTACACGTCTGAGTACGGCCTTGTCGGTGACACGGAGGGAACTGAAGATAAAATGGAAAAGCCATGGGAAGAATGCAGGGGAATAGGAACTTCCTTCGGCTATAACAGGGCTGAAAACCTCGACAGTTATGCTTCCGGAAAAGACCTTGTTAAACTCCTTGTTTCGACAGTGGCAAAAGGAGGAAATCTTCTTCTTGATATCGGACCTGCAGCCGACGGGACAATACCCGTTATCATGCAGCAACGGCTGATGGAAATCGGAAACTGGCTGAAAGTAAATGGCGAAGCTATTTACGGGACAAGAGCCTTTATCAGGGGTAAAAAGGATGAGAAAATTAATCCTTCAGTCAGCAAGGACTTGTTTTTCACACGGAAAGGCAGAGATCTTTATGTTATCTGCACTTCGTGGCCTGAAAACAATATTCTCCTTAATGACCTGAGATCAAGGGGTGATGTAAAGGTCTCGATGCTGGGTACAGATAAACCGGTTGGCATGAAAAGCACGGGAGGAAACACTGTGATAATCCCTCCGAAGCTTTCACCGGATGATTACCAGCCGGCTTATGTTTTCAAACTCACCAATATTTTGAAATAAAATTAAGAATGAGATCACAGCCAGTTTGCATACTGCTGATCCTTTCATCAATGCTGCCCGGGTGCCGCGGAAAACAGACTGAAGCCGTAAAAGAAAGGCCCGGCCCCGTACAACTTAGGGACAGTACGTATCTTTTCAATGGCAAAACACTCGATGGCTGGGAGATCACAGATTTCGGAACACAGGGGCCGGTTTATGTATCCGATGATGAGATCATCCTCGGCATGGGAGACGGCTGTACGGGGATTACATGGAAAGGAAAATTCCCTGTTTCAGATTATGAGGTAACTCTTGAAGCAAAAAAGATTGACGGAAATGATTTTTTCTGCGGAATGACTTTCCCTGCAGGCAAATATCCTTGTACCCTGATAGTCGGAGGATGGGGCGGAACGGTTGTGGGACTTAGCAGCATCAACGGCATGGATGCTTCGGAGAATGAGACAACGATCAACAGATCCTTCCGGAAGGACCGCTGGTACAAAATATGTTTGAGAGTGACTCATTCAAAGATCGAAGCGCGGATCGATGACGAGATTGTTATTGATTTCACAATTGGAGGCAATGTTCTTTCGATAAGGCCCGAGGTGGATTTGTCCTTGCCTTTCGGTATAGCATCGTGGAGAACCACTGCAGCATTAAGGAATATCAGGCTGTTACCCATCAGCGGCAATAATTAAAAACCTTTTATCCTGTTTATATCCAAAATCCTGACATATGAGAAATCTCATTATATGTTTGTTTTGTGCGACCCTGTTGATTTCATGTAAAACGAATCAGCTCCACCTTGATGTTACCAGGCCGGCTCCGGTCACCCTTCCTTCATGCATAAGCAAGGCAGGCATTATCAATCCATTATTCCGACTGATGAAACAGACGTTGCGGATGCCCTCGGCAGGGTACTGACACTCGGGGGAGCCAATCTCGATAGTGACGTGGCATGGGAGAGCATCGCGGGGCTTGCCGGGGAACTGAAGGCAAATGAAAGATTTTCAAAAGTAAAGGAATTCAAAGACTTCCGGGCTGAGACTGACAAGGGACTATTTTGTAAAAGGAACCGATAATTTTAAAATTGCAAAGAGGAAAGCCCGGAGCGGCAAATGGAATGAGGCCGGCTCCCTGTGGAAAAGAGAGGTCAGCAATCCAAAAATGAAAATTGCAGGCAGGGCCTGTTACAATAGGGCGATAATGAATGAAATAAACGGATCTCTCGATGAAGCCCCGGGCTGTGCTCAGAAATCATACCAAGACTATGGCATCAGGCCTGCCCTGAAATCTATAAGGATACAGGAAGACAGGAAAGCCGGCGACGAACTACTTGCTATACAGGAGATTGCTGAATGGATTTGGTGCCTGGTGAAATAAGCCGCCCCAACCTCGAGGGGATCTTAAACTTCGGTCAAAACTCACCGGTCTTCCGTCTTTTCAGAATATCCTTCAATACCTTTGGAAAACTGAAATTTATTTTTCTTAATTTCATAAGTCAATTTTCAAACCATTAAACCAGATCATGAAATACCAGCTTTTTGCTCTTCTTCCGGAATCAGGAGCATTTTTTACTTTTTCCTGCACCAGCCCTGAATCAGGTACTCCAGGGGGTTCTCCGTAAAAGAAAGATATCTAATCGTTCCATGACTGCCGGACCCTCAATGCCAAAGGCTGATCGTCCGGATGGCCTGATATCGGGCAGAAGGATGGCTGCCTCGGCTTCTGAAAACCGGCCGGGAAATGGCATCCGCTCATTGTCACACTGTGCCGGCAGCATTCAGTCTTGATCCCGAACGGAGTAAAGATCATTTATAACATTCCGTTTTTACTGTCTGGCTCGAGGACCTGTCCAGACTGATGTTTTTGCTCTTCGTCAGATATTTCTTCCACAGACCGTACAAAAGCCTTTTTACAGGAATATAATGCATAAACCGATTGTCTATAATTAAAAATCCTGATAGGACCACAGATTATATTCCTGTTTCCCGGATTCAGACCTGATCATTCATTCTTCCGGAATGTCAATTATGAAAAACCTCATGAGAAAAAAATATATTTCAACCATACTCATTCTGTTTGCCTCATTCTCTTTATGGGGAATTGAGGCAAATTGTTCAGGCAATGACACTATTGACGTTCAAAAGCTCTTTAACGGCCGGGCCTGGAAAAATTTATATTACAAGATCAAAGGAGATCAGTTTCTTTTTACGCCCGACTTCATAACAGGAAATGTGACGATAGATAATAGGGAATACAGAAATCTCAGGCTGAAATATGACATTTATAATGATGAACTGATCTCCATAAATGATCATGGCATCATGCTTCAGATGAATAAGGAACTGATCGACAGGTTCAGCCTGAATTACAATGGCCGCTCATACAACTTTAAAAGGATCGACTCGGATTCGACAGGTTCAATGAAAGGATTTGTCAATATTCTGTATGAAGGAAAGTCAGCACTTTATGTAAAATATATGAAAGAGATACTGCTTCTGGCAGTTGAAAACAAATACGATTTGTTCAATCAGGTAATAAGGGTGTACTTTGGGAAGGAGGGGTCAGTTTACAGGATAAACAGCAAAAGGGAATTCATGGGACTTATCAAAGATCACAAAGCGGAAGTCCGCCAGTTTATGAGAAACAATAAGGTCAGGCTTTCGAAAAAGATCCCTGAGAGTTTTAAGCCAGTTGTTGAATATTATGATAAAATGCGTCAATAGCATGTCAAGATGAAATTCAAGATACTCATTCTGGCCATTCCCTTATTTGTTTCAGGCCTCCTGAAGGCCCAGGAGGAGATGAGAATAAGCTGGGATTATAAGGATATGTCATTCAGCCAGTTTGTAACTGAGGCGGAAAACCTCCTAAACCTGAGATTCTTTTACCGGGAAGAATGGGTAAAGGATCTTGATCCGGGCAATTTCCCCGGAATGTCCTCGCTCACTGAATTGCTTGATAACCTGTTCAGGAATAAATCACTGTTTTATTACATTGATGATTACGGGAATGTTGTTATTACAAAGGATTTTGCAGTGAAAGGCGCCGGGATCACAAAAGCCGGAGGTCAGGATTTCATCGCGCCGACTGAGTTTTACGATTCCCAGGATAAGCAAAAGCTGGCAGGCAACCTTTTTGTTGATATTGGCAATCCGGCCGACAGGTTTAAATCAGGTAATGTCACAATCTCCGGATACATTACCAACCGTGACACAAAAGAACCGGTTGCAGGAGTGACGGTACTGGTACAAAAACTGTCATTGGGAACAGTTTCGAATCAGTATGGATATTATTCCCTGACGCTTCCCAGAGGTGTCCACCTGCTGCAGTTTTCTTTTATCGGCATGAAGGAAAAGCAGGTCAATATAAACCTTTACGGGCCGGGGGAGATGAACATAGACATGAACAGCATGCTTATCCCGTTAAAGGAAACTACCATCTCAGCTCAGAAAAATGTTATTTTCCAGCGTTATGAAGTAGGTGTGGAGAAGGTCGACATCACTTCCTTTAAGCTGCTGCCGACATCGATGGGGGAATCGGACATTATAAAAAGCGTTCTTCTGATACCCGGAGTGCAATCGGTTGGAGAGGGATCGGCAGGATTCAATGTCCGTGGCGGTTCATCCGACCAGAATCTTATCCTTCTGTATGGCGCCCCGGTTTATAACTCATCGCATTTCTTTGGTTTCTTCTCAGCTGTAAATTCAGATATAATAAGGGATGTTACACTTTATAAAGGAGGTATTCCCGGCCGTTTTGGTGGAAGGATATCGTCAGTACTCGATATAACCTCGAGGGACGGAAACAGGAAAGAATTCAACGGGAACGCTGGCATAAGCCCGATCACCGCGCATCTGATGGCCGAAGGCCCTCTAATTGAAGATACCCTGACCTTTTTGTTCGCCGGTCGTACAACATATTCCAACTGGGTGCTTGACGTAATTGACAACCATTTTCTGAAAAACAGCAGCGCAACATTTTATGACGTTAACGGGAGGATCACTTACGATCCTGATAAGAACAACAAAATTGAATTATCGGCTTACCTGAGCCACGATGCCTTCAGGCTGAACTCGGATACCCTCTATAGTTACAATAACAGGATTTTTGCCCTGAGATGGCGCCATTTCTTCAACAGCAGATTCTTTTCACAGGTCTCGCTTAACAACAGTAATTATGACTACAATGTGACCAGCCAGAGCACACCCGTGGAAGCGTTTTCAATGTCGCACGAAACAAACAGCACAAACCTCAAGGCAGATTTCAACTGGTATCAGGGAAGAAATGAAGTCAACTATGGGATCGATATTACAGGTTATGTGGTCAGGCCCGGAAGTTACCTTCCGGCAAACGACTCTTCACTTGTTGTTCCTGAGATAATCCGGAAAGAAAGAGGCCTTGAGGCAGCCGCCTATATTGAGGATAAATTTGTCGTGACCGACTATCTGTCGGTTAATGCCGGCATCAGGTTCTCATCATTCTTTGCGATGGGACCTTGTTCTTTTCCATTGTATGATCCTTCATATACAAAAAGCCGCTCAACAATAACCGATACAATCACCTTCGGAGCGAATGAATTTTATAAATCATATGCCGGCCCTGAGTTCAGGACTTCACTGAATTTCAGGACCGGTCAGTCGAGCTCATTAAAGCTTAACTATAACAGGACACGGCAGTACCTTCATCTTCTTTCAAATACAACATCTGTTTCTCCCACCGACACCTGGAAGCTGAGCGACTATTATCTGAAACCGCAGGTCGGAGATCAGTATGCCATAGGTTTTTATCAGATGCTTTTTGACAACAGCATCGAAACATCCGTGGAAGTTTATTATAAAAAGATACAGAACATGCTTGACTTCAAGGGAGGCACCGACCTGGTGATGGCTGATAATGTTGAAATAGATATTGTCAATGTAAGAGGCAAGGCTTACGGCCTTGAACTGTCATTGAAAAGAAATGAGGGAAGGGTGAGATGGAGTGTCGGATATACATATTCAAGGACATTCCTTAAAAGCACGGGAAAGTTCAGCGATGAGATTATAAACGGGGGCAGATGGTTCCCTGCCAACTTTGACAAGCCAAATGACCTTACAGCAACTTTTAATTTTCTTTTCTCGCGCCGTTTCAGCCTTTCATCCAATTACACCTACAGTACAGGCAGGCCCATAACATACCCGGTGGCCATTTACTACCAGGGGGATATGCTCCTTGTACATTATTCTGACCGTAATAAGTATCGGATTCCGGATTATATGCGACTCGACCTGTCATTCAGGGTGAGCGGAAACCTGAAATCACACAAGATCGCAAATCCACACTGGATATTTTCAGTTTATAACCTTCTCGGGAGGGAAAATGTTTATTCGGTCTATTTCAGGAATGAAAACAAAACAGTAAATGGCTATAAGCTTTCGGTTTTTGGAGAAGCCATTCCGTCAGTTAGTTTCAACTTCGATTTTTGACAAACATGAATCCAAAAAGATTAATCATTTTACTGTTAAGTCTTTCTGCAGCCGGATGCATTACCCAGTTTGTCCCCGAAACAGATGAGGATAAGGATATTCTGGTGGTTGAAGGAATGATAACTGATCAGCCGGAGACATATACGGTAAAGCTTTCACGATCTATGCCTCTTGGAAAAAAAGCAACTTTGAAACCATTAACCGGATGCACTGTTTCTGTCAGTGACGACAGAGGGAATTATTACCTGTTCAATGAGTCGTCGACAGCCGGAACCTACCAGTCAGACAAGTCTGTTTTCATAGGGATGGCCGGCAGAAAATATAAACTCCATGTCTTTACCAATAATGCCACAACCAGGCATTATTCATACGAATCGCTTCCAATGGAACTGATCTCAACCCCCCCTATTGACAGCCTGTATTATGAGAAAGTGGTAATAAAGGAAAAGGATGAATATTCCGGGTTAAAAGAGGGATGCCAGATTTACCTGAATACTCATGATGAATCAGGTAACTGCAAGTATTACAGGTGGGATTACACTGAAACCTGGGAATTCCGGCTTCCGTACATGGTTACAAACCATATTTGCTGGATCACAAATAATTCGAATGTGATAAAGATAAAAAACACTTCAGTGCTTTCGGAAAACATTATCAGAAAGTATCCGCTGAATTTCATTTCAGGCGAGACCGACAGATTAAGTCAAAAATACAGCCTGCTGGTAAATCAGTATTCCCTAAATGAGGATGAGTTCACTTACTGGGAAAAACTGCAGAATGTCTCGCAGGATGTAGGTGGTTTGTATGATGTTATTCCTTCATCAATATCCGGGAATATTTTTTGTGTGGAAGATCCTGCTGAAAGAGTTCTGGGATATTTCAGCGTCTCCGGAAAAACATCGGAGAGGATCTTCATAAAGGAGAATATCAGGGGATTGATAAACCTTTACAGACAATGTCCGGTCGACACCATTTTCGGGAACAAGCCGGTTCCAAACCTGAATTCATCAGTTTGGGTGATAGTCGATGAGCCTTATTCCATGCCGCCATACAAAATAATCACCGATAAGAAATACTGTGCCGATTGTACAACCCGAGGCGTTACAATAAAACCTGATTTCTGGGATGAAGACAACTGATAAACGTACTATTTATAAGCCGAAACCGGTTAATCAGGCATTAATATTCAGCTTTTTCCTGCTGATGGCTCCGGTTTCAGGACAATCGCAGACCGGTTTTACAGATGTCCTTTCAAAAAAACTTGCCGAATATGCAAGGCGATTCCCCCGTGAGGAAATCTATATTCATACCGACAGACAGGATTATATCGCCGGTGAAGATATCTGGTTCAAAATATATGCATTTGACAGGCAAATTCTCAGACCTCTCACCGGTAATGGAATAGTATATTTCGAGATCCTGAATCCCGAGAACAGACCGGTCGTCCAGAAGAGAATTGGAATTTCTGACGGAGCGGGGCCCGGATATGTTTCTCTTTCCGATACCATCAGCTCAGGGATCTACATGATCAGAGCTTATACAAACTGGATGAAAAACTTCATGCCGTACAACTGCTTTTCAAAGAATATCTATGTCTATAATCCATTGAAAAACAGGAGCTTTAAGAATAAACGAATTGAGGTGGAAACTCAGCCGGGAAATGGTAAAGTGTTGCAGCAGCCCGGACTGGCACTAAATGTAATACGTGATGGAGACCGGAATGCTGTCATTGAAATTACTTCTTCCCCTGAATATCGTTCTGCAAAGGGTGTAACTCATTATCTGTCAGTTCAAACCCGGGGATCAATGAACTTTGCATCACCGGTCAGCATTACAGGAGATATTACAGATATCGAGATCCGGGGCAATCTTCTTACTCCTGGCATCAATCAGATTACATTGTTCAACATTTCGGGAAGACCGGTGTGCGAGAAATACATTTACACACCTTTTAATAGTGCAGGTATGGAGGTTTCGTCACCTGAAAGCTATAACACGAGGGACAGAGTTGCCGCTTCATTTGAAGCTGAGCCCGGGTCTTTTGAAATAGAAAATGATCTTAAAGCAAGCGTTTCAGTTGTTCCTGCGGGGAGTGACAGTTTTCCCGACATTGCAGACTATCTTGTTTTTGGCTCGGAATTCGGCACTCTGCCGGGCGAGCTTTTTCATTCTGATCTGGATGAAATGGAGAGTGATACCCTTGATGCCATCCTGCGGGGCCTTAAAAGCAACTGGATTGACTGGGAAGGGATTTTGTCGGGGAAATATCCGGATATAACCTATAAAAAGGAAAAAGAAGACCATTTTCTGTACGGACGGTTACTGAATAAGAATACACAGAAACCCGACAGCGGACATTACGTATTTCTTTCAATCCCGGGGAAAAATGCATATTTTCAGTATGCACTGACCAACGGAAAGGGTGAGTTCTGCTTTGCTTTGCCTTTGGATGAAAACCTGCGGGATCTGATCATTCAACCGGAGGATCCCGAAAGAAACAATAATCTGGAAATAGAAAACTCCTTTTCCCTGAAATATCCTGTCAGTTCGGCTACCGGTGACAACACAGAAATGACTGTCACCGGGGAATTGTCAAGGTTTGGAGTAAATTATCAGGTCATGAAAATTTACACTTCGGCGGATATTGGTGAAACTCATCCCCAGGTTGTTTTATCCTCAGGAAGAAAAAGGTTTTACGGGAAGCCTGATATTGAGCTTGTCATGGATGACTATATAAAACTGCCAGTGATGCAGGAAGTATTTTTTGAACTGATGCCGGGGGTTTCCCTGAAGAAGAGGAAATCGGATTATGAAATTGCAATACTTGATCCTGTCGAAAACAAGTTCTTCGACAGGCCTCCGGTGTTGTTTGCAGATGGTGTGATTATAAAGGATCCGGCAACAATAGCGAACCTCGACCCTGAACTTGTGGAAAAGGTTGATGCCATCAAAGCAAGGTATTTTGTAGGCGATTATATGTTTTACGGACTCGTAAATGTAATTACGAGGTCAGGTGATTTCAGCCATTTTACACTTCCGGATTATGCCGTCAGGATCCGATACAGGGCGGTTGAAGAGACAAAGTCCTTTTCCTCACCGGATTACAGCTCTGCGGAAAAGACACAAAGCAGGCTGCCTGACTTCCGAAACACATTATACTGGAATCCGGAGTTAAAATTTAACAGCGAAGGCAGGTGTTCAGCTGAGTTTTATGCTTCCGACATAAAGTCAGACTATAAAATCGTGATACAGGGTGTTTCCAAAAAAGGACATTTATTTTCTGCAGAAAAAATAATCAGGGTACAGTAGTGTCAGGTCCCGGGATATTTGGGATCTTACATCTAAAAATCATCAGATCATGAAACAGACCAGAAGAGAATTCGTCAGCACTCTGATAATGGCCGGGGCAGCTGTTCCGTTCACTTCAAACTTCAGCCAGGGAAGTGACGGATCTCCGGTAAATAATTATCCTGTCCGCCTTTTTTCAAAGCCCCTTGATGCCTACGAATTTGATTTCATGTGCGAATGCCTTGTCCGTTCAGGTATACGGGGATTTGACCTTACCGTAAGGCCAGGTGGCAGAGCTGAACCATCACATGTTGAATCAGTTCTTCCACGGCTTGTTGAAGAAGCCGATAAGCACGGGCTGAAGCTTGATATGATGGTGACCGGTATTTTATCGGCCAGTGATCCGTTTACGGAAAAGGTACTTAAGACTGCATCCGGCCTTGGTATAAAGTATTACAGGCTCGGGTGGTATGATTATGATCTTACGGCAGGTATCAGGAAGTCGATTCAGAAATGCCGGAATGAACTTGAGAAAATTGCAGCCCTGAACCGAAAATACAAGATTAGCGCGGGTTATCAGAATCATTCAGGAACAAGGATAGGAGGACCGGTCTGGGATATTAACGAACTCCTTCAGGGCCTCCCTTCTGAATATATGGGTTGCCAGTATGATGTCCGCCATGCTGCAGTCGAGGGAGCCGATACATGGATACTTGGCATGAGGCTGCTTGCTGGTCGGATAACCAGTCTGGCAATCAAGGATTTCACATGGAAGACAGTTAATGGGAAGCCTGTGGCAGTTACTGTACCGTTAGGAGAAGGTATTATAAACTGGGATCTTTATTTTCAGACAATAAAGGAGCTTAATATAAAAGGGCCTGTTAGTCTTCACATTGAATATCCTCTTCTTGAAAGAGATGAGGAAAATTTGCCGCTTAAGCAACAGCAGGATATCATAGTCGGCAAACTTAAAAAAGACATTGATTTCCTTGACAACTGTCTGAGAAAGTATCAGCTGGTCTGAAAGCAGTTTTAACAATTACGGCTGATTTTGAGGATTAGAATAATTTCGCTGATCTTTGAGCCGGGTCATTTGTCATCAATGTTAAAGATCGGCTCATTTGTATGCCCGTTCCCTGATCTGCTAAAATGACGGAGGGCTCATGCGGAACAGGGTAAATGTCAGAACTTGTTTTGCGTATTCAATTGGTTTATTGAGTTTTGTGTCAGTCAGCCGCCCTCCGGGCAGAAGTTCATCAACGGATCAGTGCTTGCGCCATCCTTCAATTAAGCTTACGGAATATGGGGATATTTCGAAATTACTTTGCGCCTTTATTACTTTTTCTTTTTCAATGCCGGTCCACCTTGAATTTGAGACTGCATCCGGATATGTCTCTGAATCCAGTGTTCTTATCCTGAATAACCCTGAGCAACATTCAAGAGAAACCGTCCGGATGCCATCTGTGAAGTTGACAAGTATGATCCTTGCCTGTTTGCCATCGGAAAGTGCAAAACAATCAACTTCAGTGGGTTTTGAGCTAATGCTTTTTATTCCGGTAAGTGATTTATTCCCGAGTATAAACCTGAGGACATGGTAAACAGGGAATATCATGCCCCTGCATGATCTGAAAATGCCAGGCCACCGGCTGTCGCTGTCGCCCTGGATAATCCCTCGTTCACCGGCAGTCTCGTAAAATGTTACACTGTCTGCGCCTGCTTCGCTAAGGTATTTTAAACTTATTGCAGTCCAGCAAGCCCCGAAAAGAGACATCTGGCGGGCGTCAACATCAGAAGGAAGGCAGTAAGGGGCCTTTTTCGTCATTTCATGCTGATCCTCTTTCCTGAGGCGTCCGTGAATATTCACAGGCGAAACCACTATTTTTTTATTTCCCGAGAAGCCCTTGGCACTTCTTACAGCATCCCCCTGGGCCCTTAAATTAGCTGCAACTGTCAGGTCATCCGATAAAAAAACCTGTGGCGTTACCGAGAAGCAAACGGAGTCATTTCTTGAATCTCCGGGCCTTTCCCGGTTAAGGTGCAAAAAATCTGAATTAGTCCCCGTGGCGACATTAATCTGTGGATCTTTATCCCTGAGAAGCCTGATAATCTGCCCTGATCGTTCATCGGGAATAACAGGTAAGGAAACATGAAACAGCAGGACATTGGATATTAGTATCTTTGCTTCAGATTGCCAGCTGATAAAATCCTTTATTTCTGCTTCATAATGATCGTCAAAAAACAGTGCGGCTTCCACAGGGATGCCAAGATCATGTGATTCGGCGGAAGCAATGTCGGCTTCTTTGCGCCATTCCGGTTTTGACAGATGAAAGTCTACCCTGTAATGATCGAAACGAAGCGGACGAAGTAATTTAATTTCGTTTTCCGAAAGAATGCATCCATCCTCTGACTTTCTACAGGTACCGATCCCTGGCAATCTGAAAGTCTCTTCAGGAAAAAGTCTGACAATCACTCTGTTGTCCTGCATTCGAGGAGTGTCAAAATTCCCGCTGACATTCAGCTGTACCTTCTGGAATATTTTTGAACCCTTTTCGATCCATACGGGATGGGGGAGGCTTAGTGGTGTGCTATAGGTCTTAAATGAGGCATCTGTCCAGTTTCTCTGATCCTCAGTTTCAAAAACATCTCCTTCGAAATCCAGTTTGCAGCTGATTCCTTCCCTTGTCCAGCTCATTGATCGAATGTTGGTAAAAACCTGGAAAGGACTTACTGCCAATGGAAAAACAGAATGTTCAAATGTTCCGTTCCTGAGTTCCACCAGACATTTCTCACCTGCGTTTCCTTCAACCGGATGAAGTACGCACCATCCCAGCCGGTTCTTCTGAAAGCTTTCAAGGGCCTGGCCTTCCATTGTAACTATTATGCTGTTCTCACCTGTTCCCTCATACAAGTAGTCAGCCACGAAATCAATCTCACTTGTTTTGTAGCGGCATCTCAGTTTCACTGAAAAGGAGGTTTTATCTTGCAGAACCTCTTCATTTATCACTTCCGGACTGACTGCCTGCCACTTACTGTCACGGAGGGCGGGGTAAATCATTGTCAAAAGCTCAATGCCTGCTGCTTTTATGAATCTCAGGCTAATGCCATCCCAAATGGCTGTCACATTTCCGGCAGAAAGGACCTTCATCGGAGCTTCCTCCCTCTCGCTTCCCGTCTGAATTGTCCTGACCGGCAAACTTTCGGCAAATTCCTTTATATGGTTCATTTTTAGTTATTTATCTATCCTTGTCGCTCTCACTGCCATATATGGCAACCCGGGAAGCGCAATCTCGACTCTTCCGCTGAACACGCCATCTACCGGTTTGATTGTCATATTCCACGCGTCAATTATTTCAAGCCTGTACTTGTATTCTTTTGGAAGGAAAAGTCTTGCAGCAGCCTGCTGGCTGTTTCCAAAATAATAAAGATAATACTCATTGTCTTTTATAAGGTATGTTTCTTTGTTCCACTTGCTATGAAACGGATATACACTGTCTGGCGGAGCTTCAGTCATTATTTTATGTAGAAATGCTATCCTTTCAGGACTTTTCCCGTAAAGTTTTCCGCCCTTAGACCACCATAGGATATTTTCGGGATGGATATATGTTTCGCCATGAGTGCAGTATGCACCTCTGCAATATGATATCCAGAACCGGTTAACCATTTCTTCAGGTGTCAGATTTCCCCAGTCGTTCGGAATATTTCCCTCGTAAACACATTCATCAATAATTACAGGTTTATGGTACAGTTCCCGCCAGTCCTGGATATCCTGCAGATAGGCTGTCTGAACGCTGAGGTGTGTAATCCAGGGTAAGGAGTGGTTATACCAGCCCATGCCATTGTGAATGCTGCGAAGGTGAGAATATGGATCATAAGACTGGATGACCCTGAAATATTTTTCCCATTCCTGGTCCGGCTTTTTCATTATATCGTATTCGTTTGCCATCGACCACCATACATTCCGGTATGCAGCAATCCGGGCAATAAGATAGCGCAGATAAAATACCGCCTCTTCAGAGTTCATCTTATCAAAGTTCCATTTTCCCCGGTCATAGGGGTGAAAAAGGATAATATCTGCTTCTATTCCGAGTTTTTGCAGTTCAAGGATTTTCTGTTCGAAATTCCTGAAAAAGGCGGGGTCAGGTCTAAAGAAATCCCATTTACCCTGGCTGGATTTTTCAAAAGGATAAAACGGAGGTTCGTTGTTAATGTAAACGTCATAATTCTTAGGCATAACTGTCATCCTTATTTTGTTGAATGCAGTTTTCTTAAGTGTGGCGAGTGTCTCTTTAACAAGCTCCTCCGGCTGGTGAACCCAGGCGTAGCATGTAGTACCAACAGGATAAAATGGTGTTCCGTCGGCATATCCAAAGTCGAAGGTGTTCCGGACTTTTACAGGCCCGTGATTTCCCGCTGCAGCGGCGACGCATGTAAAACTGCCTTTCTTTAAATCCAGTTCCTTAATGTTGCTTTTTGTAATGTATGTCCACTTCCCCGGTTCATCGGGCATGAACCTGATCCTGTATATCCCGTTCCCATCGTAAAATCCTTCACAGAACATGGTTCTGTTGAGATGGGAGAATTCGGCAGAGATATGAACATCGGTGAAAGGATTTCCTGTTGACGGACCTTTAAGTTCGAGTTCAAAAACCGTGTATTGTTCAACCCCGGCGGCTGAAACAAGGGTTGAAAACATTATCGCCACAATGAAAACAGCTGAGTTTTTCATACCAGTATGTTTGAAGTTATTGTCCTTTAATGATCAGTGCAAGATCTTCTTCGATGCGTGATGCACTGAATACATAAATGCCTCCTTCATGGTTTTTTACAGCTACCGGCGACCGGCTGCCTGTAACCGGGTCAATCCATTCACAGTAATAATTGCCTGCAGGAAGATAAACAGGGAGAGAAACACCATCTGAGAAATTTTCACCTGATAATAAGGTATCACTCCTCTCAGAAGCCTGATTATTTATATAAACAAGATATTGTTTACCTTCTTCAGAGAGGATTCTGACGGTCGCATGCAAAGGGATCGTTGCCTGCTGGGAATAAACGGCAGGGGTCATCCTGACGAAATCGAGATCATTAAATACATCCTTTAATATCCTGAGCTGATTTCGCAATACCTTGCCTCCCCCTCCCGGCTGTGTTCCGGGGAACTGAAAGCTCCCGTCTTCATTTTCTGTTGTAAAGGAGTAATCCAGGTTATTGAAAAGAGCTCCTCCTGCAGTCATAAAATCCCAGCCTTCTGTCCTGTAATGTACATCCTCAATACCTCTGAAACCTGTTTCGTTGTCACCGATTGGCCTATTCAACCCATAGTTCATTTCAACTGTCACGGGTGGCTGCGCATAGTGGAAGTTGAAAACAGAAACGGCCGGATGAGGGTTTTCAATTTTCAATGAGAAGTTCTCGATGTTATGTGAAATAAGATGTTTTTTGGGCAATCCCTTTTCGATACTGTCAATGACCCCGGTCATGTGTTCCTCCCATGCATCAAGAGCCTCTTTATCACCGAAATAGGGCTCGTTGCAGACCTCGTAATACAGATTGTCGAAGGAGTTGCATTCTTCGAGGATCTTTTTTACCATCTCCTCCTGAATCTTTAAAATACGGGGATGACGTAATGACAATACCTCCCTGTGGTCCTTAACCGGTTTAAAGCCATTGATATTATTTGAATAATACAAAGGACTCAGCTTCCACTGTACCGTATCATAAAAGTTCGAGAACAGATCGAGTTCAACCACTATATTGCGCTTCCCGGCTTCAGCAATAAAATCCTTTAAACGTGCGAAATATTGAGGATCCCATTTTGTAAGGTCGAATTTGTTGCCTCCGCCCGCATACCCGGGTTCACTGCTTCTTGCCCACGGGCAGATGAATTTACCCTCTGCCGGGGCCAGTGTGTTTTTGGAAATATTGAAGGCGCCCTGCGGTTCAACATATATTCCTGAAAATGTACGTGTTATGTTGAGTCCGCATGAGGCCAGTTCGTCAAGATATTTTGTATAATCGAAATCGAGGTTCATCACTGCACCATAGTGTTCGGTGGAGCCTATTAGAACAGAAGGTTTTCCCCTGAAAAGAAAATAGTGGTTGTTCCCGGGATGGAGGCTTAATGGCTGATACTCTTTCGAACACGAAGTAAATGCCAGCACTATGGCGATAATTGCACCGTGGGAGAATCTGTTCTTCATCAGATTTCGTTTTATTTTAAAAGATGAATCGAAATTTAATCAGGTCAGAAAATGATATTTCATCCGAAAATCCTTTTTGCCTCTTCAATCATTGCTGCAGTGGCAGTGGCCCCGCACCTTGAGATGCCAAGTTCCTTAAGTTTCAGCAGGTCAGACAGTGTCCTGACTCCGCCGGCAGCTTTTATTTTTACATGTGGAGGGCAATGTTTCCGCATAAGCTCAATATCATGAGCAGTAGCGCCGGTATATGAATATTTGCCGTCGGCCCCTTTAACGAATCCGTAGCCGGTTGACGTTTTCACATAATCGGCTCCGGCCCCCGAACAAATTTCACAGAGTCTGATCTTTTGTTCATCCCTTGTGACATAATCAGTCTCAAAAATCACTTTAGTGATGGCTCCATATTTATGTGATGCATCAACTACCGCCCTTACTTCCCGTGCGATATAATCCCAGTCCCCCTGAAGCGCCTTGCCTATATTGATCACCATGTCGATCTCTTTTGCTCCGTCGCGGCATGCGGTTTCAGTCTCAAAGACTTTCACTTCAATAGCAGAATTTCCTGCCGGAAATCCTATGACGGCGCCGACAAGAACATCGCTTCCTTTTAGCAGTTCTGCCGCCATGCCGACAGCGTAAGGTTTCACACACACAGAGGCCACATCATACTTTACTGCTGTTTCGCACTCCCTTCTCAGATCATCATCAGTAAATGTCGGATGAAGAATTGAATGATCTATCATTTTGGCAATTTCCTTTACCTTATCCATGTTGTTATTTTTTATTGAGTGTCATTAATCATTAACAAAGATATATTAACAATCATTAATGACTTATTTTCAATCATTTTCTTCTTTTATCAATGCCCCCCTTTCCCGTTTCCCCCAAAGGAGAAAAGCTTTTCTTGAGGCCAGGGGTGTAGAAAAAGTAAAATATACCATGATATTGCCTTTGTGTACCTTTAGGTTGTGCTTTGTGATCCTTTGTGGTTAAATGACTTATATTTAACCACAAAGGATCACGAAGGATTCACGAAGGTGCATAAAGGACTCTTTCTACAGGCCCCTTTGGAAGGGGCTAAACTTCAAATAGTTTTTCTTTTATTTATAATTACCGATACTCGTTTTGTAAATTTCTTACAGTTTTATCAGGTTGATGTTCCTTTGATCTAAAGGTAAGAGAAATTTTTTTCATACTTTGGTAATGGGAAAATGAATATGTAATTCCCCAAACATAAAACGAAATACTCACTTATATGGATAAAGCCGGAAAATTCCTTAAGGCTCACGGACTGAGCGCCTCTGATACAGATGCTGACAAATTTATCGAAGTGTTTCTGTCTGATATGGATAAAGGCCTCAGGGGTGAGCCTGACTCGCTGAGAATGATCCCGACATACATTGAAGCGGATAATGAGTTTCTGACTGACACTCCGGTTATAGCAATCGACGCCGGAGGAACGAATTTCAGATGTTCTCTGGTGTCATTCACGAAAAGCGGCAGACTTGAAATGGACGACATAAGGAATTTTGGAATGCCTGGTCTCGACAGGGAAGTGTCGAAAAAAGAATTCTTTGATGTTATGGCAGGATATATCAGACCTATAGCCTCAAAATCCGATAGAATAGGTTTTTGCTTTTCCTATCCGACAGAGATATTTCCTGACAAGGATGGAAGGCTCCTTCAGTTTTGCAAGGAAGTTCAGGCTCCGGAAGTGATAGGACAAACCATAGGCAGGTCACTCCTTGAAGCGCTTGGAACCCCGGAAAAGAAAATAGTTCTTCTTAACGACACTGTTGCCACCCTACTGGCAGGAAAATCGGCTGCATTTGGCAGACCATATGATTCATACATCGGATTTATCCTTGGAACCGGAACAAATATGTGCTACATCGAGTCGAACAGGAATATTATAAAGAACAGCGAGCTTGATCCTGTCGGGAGCATGATAATTAATATTGAATCGGGTAATTTTGGCAAGGCTCCCAGGACGGACCTCGATATAGCCTTCGACCGTACCACCATGAATCCTGATAATTACACTTTCGAAAAGATGTTTTCGGGTGGGTATTTCGGAGGGCTCTGCCTTTTCATTCTGAAAAAAGCTGCTGAGGAAGGAGTGTTTTCAGTGAAGGCAGCAGAAGCTCTTATGAAAATCAGTGAACTTACCTCTGAACAGGCCGGCAGTTTTGTGGAGGATAGCGGAAAAAACGGAAACATTCTGTATGAATGTTTTACAACCCGTGAAGATATCCTTAATGCCGTAAGTATAATCGACAATATGATAAACCGTTCGGCCAGACTTGTTGCCGCCAGTCTGGCTGCTGTTGTCCTGAAGACAGGAAAAGGGAACGAACCGGGCAAACCAATACTTATTACAATTGAAGGTACTACTTTCTATAAGCTTTTCAGACTAAGGGAAAGATTCGAAAAGTACTTTTTTGCCTTACTTGCCGGCGACAGAAAACGGTATGTTGAGTTCACAGAGGTAAGGCAGTCAAGCCTTATCGGCGCCGCCCTTGCCGGATTAACAGATTAACTAAAAATAAAACAACAGGAATTATGAAACTTGGATTTGTCAGCGCCATTTTGCCCGAGCTAAGCTTTGAAGAGCTTATTGATCTGGCATCGGATTATGGATTCTCATGTGTTGAAGTATGCTGCTGGCCCATCGGAAAAGCAGAACGCAGGTATGCAGGAGTGACGCATATCGACGTTGAAACGCTCGATGAACAGAGAGCACGGACAATAAACGAACATTGCCGTAACAGGGGAGTTGAAATTTCAGCCCTGGGCTATTACCCTAATCCCCTCGATCCCGATGAGGAGAAAAGCAGGTTTTTTATTGGCCATATTAAGAAAGTAATAGATGCTTCGGCAATGCTTGGCGTAAATAAGATAAATACATTCATCGGGAGGGATAAGAATAAAAATACTGACCGGAATTTTGAGGCATTCAGGAAGGTATGGCCCGAAATCATCTGGCATGCAGGAGAGAAAGGAGTGAAGATAGGTATTGAAAATTGTCCCATGATCTTTACAAACGATGAATGGCCCGGTGGAAATAACCTTGCAACAACACCTGCAATATGGAGGAAAATGTTCTCTGAGATCAGCAGCGGTCATTTTGGTTTGAATTATGATCCTTCACACCTCCTCTGGCAGCAGATGGATTATGTAAAACCGATATATGAGTTCAGGGATAAGCTGTTTCATGTTCATCTAAAGGATGCAAAGCTGTATCGCGACAAACTTGATAATGTTGGCATCATGGCCACGCCCCTCGAATTCCACTCACCAAAGCTCCCGGGTCTCGGAGATATTGACTGGTCAAAGTTTTTCTCAGCGCTTTACGACATAAGGTATGATGGTCCGGTTTGCATCGAGGTCGAAGACAAGGCTTTTGAAGATACCCTTGAAAACCGGAAAAAAGCGCTTGCCCTTACAAAGAGATATCTAAGCCGGTTTGTATAGTGTATTTTGCCATGAGATTCCTGTTCATTTCTTTTTTTATAATTGTTTCAGGCCTTTCCATGCCAGTCAGGGCCGAAGGGCACAAATTTTATGTCTCACCCGCGGGAAATGATTCCGGCGCCGGGACAATTGACAAACCTTTAGGGACCCTGGCTGCAGCCGTTGCCAGAGCAGGGGAATACAGGAAGCAAAATAATCCCGGATCTCCGGTCGAGATAATCGCGCTTCCGGGGGAGTATTTCATGATGCAGCCTCTGATGCTCCGGCCTGAAGATTCCGGCACTATAACGGCTCCCCTGATCATAAGAGGCGACAGTTCGGGGAAGGCAATATTCCGGGGAGGAATACCCGTTACAGGCTGGGAGATAGCCGGTGAAAAACTGTGGAAGACATTTATACCACAGGTCGCATATTATAATTCTTATTTTGAACAGCTGTACGTAAACGGGAAAAGGGCAACAAGGGCAAGAACCCCCAATGAAGGATTTTTCAGGGTGAAAAATGTTTCGGAGACTATCCTGGAAAAGGGGACAGGAAGATCACCGGAACTGGCAGTTCAGCTTATCGGTCTCGACTCCCTCGATGCACGGTGTTTTTCGGCTTTCGGTGATGACGATTACAGGGATGCTTTGATGATATTCTATCATAACTGGGACAATACAAGGAAACGAATCACAGGATTTTCAAAAGAATCGTCCTCTGTTTATACCGTGGGGGAGGGCATGAAACCCTGGAATCCCATCAACGCAAAATCACGCTGGCTGGTTGAAAACTTCAGATCGGCCCTTGATGCTCCCGGTGAATGGTTCCTTGAAAGGACCGGCTACCTGTATTATATTCCGCGGGAAGGCGAGACATTGTCAAATACAACTTTCCATATTCCTGTCCTTAAGGAGTTTATTACTGTCAAGGGAGATGAGATGACAGGTAAAAAAGTTGAAAATATTCAATTCAGGGACCTTTCTTTTGAAGTTGCAGGCTATCTGACGCCTTCAAACGGTAACGAACCTGCACAGGCTGCAGCACCTGTGGATGCGGTGATAACTTTGGATTTCGCAAATAATATAGGATTCGAAAGATGCGAGATCGCCCATACGGGAACATATGGTTTCTGGTTCAGAAGAGCATGCAGCAATTGTACGGTAAGCCAGTGTTATCTGCATGACCTTGGTGCTGGTGGGATCAAAATAGGAGAAACTGTTATTCGTCCTGATCAGGATGAAATCACAAATCACATAACAGCCGACAACAACATCATCAGGGATGCCGGCCGTGTTTTCCCGTGTGCCGTAGGTGTGATAATATTCAACGCAAGCGACAACAAGATTACCCATAATGAAATTGCCGATCTCAGATATACGGGTATCTCAGTAGGGTGGGTATGGGGATATGCATACAGTCCGACGAAACGTAACACAATAAGTTACAACCATATCCACCATCTTGGATGGGGAGAGCTTTGCGATATGGGGGGTGTTTATACTCTCGGAGCTTCAGAAGGCACTGTCGTTTCGAATAATCATATCCATCATGTGTATTCGTTCGATTACGGAGGCTGGGGACTTTATACAGATGAAGGTTCATTCGATATTACGATGGAGAACAATCTTGTTTATGTATGCAAGAATTCAGGGTTCCATCAGCATTACGGAAAGGAGAATATAATACGGAACAATATTTTTGCCTTCAACATTCGATCGCAGTTGCAGGCTACAAGGATTGAAGAGCATAGGTCGCTTTCATTTACAAACAACATTGTTTATTTTGACAAGGGCACACTTTTGAGCAGCAACTGGCACAAGTTCAATCTTTTCACAGACTATAATATTTACTGGGACACAAGGACAAAAGACATAAGTTTCGGCGATATGGCTTTCGATGCCTGGAAAAAGTCAGGGAAAGATACTCATTCAATAATTGCAGATCCTCTTTTTGTCAATGCACCTGCATTTGATTTTCATTTCAAAAGGAACAGTCCTGTCAGAAAGATAAAATTCGTGCCTTTTGATTATACACAGGCAGGGGTTTACGGGAGTGAAGAATGGAAAAATCTGGCACGCTTTGATCCTGAACTTAAATTGAAATTCGACAGGGTAATAGAAGCTAACGAAAGGAAATAAATACTTACCAGATAAATGTAGCCACTGCACCTGGTTTCATGGCAGCTTCTATTCTTCTGTCATTTAGTACTATCATTACCATCCGGTCTGAGCCGGAATCATTAAGTGCTATCACAACAATCTTTCCCTCAGGCGTTCTGAAAGCCACATTCGGAATTTTATCCGGTATGTTTGAAGCTACCCTGACAGATCCCGGAGCTACAAACTTCGATGCATGGGCAATTATGTAATAAGCAGGATTCCTTGTTATGGTATTCCCATCGATTGTCAGCGCCCCCAGGCACTCCGTACATCCTCCTTCGGTATGGGGATCCTGTTTGGGATCGGCAGCAAGGTTCCATTCAATAACATTTTTGCACCAGTTCCGGACGGCCCCAATAATGAGTGTTTTGGTGTGCCATCTTAAATCCCCGGCAAAATCGCCCGGAGCTCCTACCCACTGCTCGGTGAAATAAAGGTTTTTGTCGGGATGTGCCTTCTTTACATCCGATATTGCATCCACTTCTCCTTCATACATATGGAAAGCGGTTCCGTCGACATACCTGCGGGCAGCGGTATCATTGAGCACAGTGATCGGATAATCGGTCCTGTTCGGATTGTGATCATAAATAATGATTTTCGTTTTTATCCCTGCATTTTTAAACGCCGGCCCCAGACTGGACTTTATAAAGGCTGCCTGTTCCTCCGGGGGCATATACATACTCGGATTATTTCCGGGATGCAGTGGTTCATTCTGAATTGTAATTGCATCGATTGTAATTCCTTCAGCCTTCATTGCCTCAATATATTTCACGAAATACAGGGCATAGGCATCGTAAAACTCAGGTTTAAGGCTTCCTCCCTTTGAATTTCCTTTGGTTTTCATCCATACAGGAGGAGACCAGGGTGAGCCGAGTATCTTTACTTCGGGATTTATGGCTATTATTTCCTTAAGTACAGGAATAAGATCCTTCTTTTCAGGATCGATGCTGAATTTCTTCATTTCGGGATCAGTCTCACCCACAGGCAGGTCATCATAGCTGAACACCCTGTCGCTCAGGTCCGATGCACCGATGCTTATCCTGAGGTATGAGACGCTGATTGAACTGTCGCCCTGCCCGAATAACTCATGAAGGAGCTCTTTTCGTGAGGCAGGCTCCATGGCATTGATATGAATTGCGCTTCCTCCTGTAAGGGCATAGCCAAAACCATCCATCTGCTGAAAAGCTGAGAACTCATCAACAACTATGGCCGTGGAATCATCGCCGCGGCTCCTTTCAGTGCTTAAGGGGACCTGCCTGGCCAGGAGTGCCGATTTGTCGGGGTTTGTCAGATACCATTCAACCTTTTCATTGCTTCCGGTTCGGCATGAAAATGGCATTGTTGCCAGTAATCCCAGAAATAAAAGAGTGTTGAGGAATTTTGCAGAAGTCGGGAAGTGAACTTTCATCGGGGTAGTTTATTTATCAGTTAAGTAAAGTTCAGTTTATGAAATAAGTTTTCCAAAAAAATCGAACATAAAATCGTATATATCATGCAATACCATATATAAATAAATTAATTATTATTGTATTTTGGTTCTCTGAAAACCCATAAAATCAAATTTTTATGAAATCATCCACCGGTTCTGCAACAGGACGGATCATTCCCTGGGTACTGACACTTGTAAGAATAGTAATAGGATGGCATTTCCTTTATGAGGGAATTGCAAAGATCGTGGCATCAGGTTGGAGTTCTGCTCCCTATCTGGCGGGTTCCAAATGGATTTTTGCGCCGCTGTTCACGGCAATGGCAGGTAACCAGTCGGTAGTTTCGGTTGTCGATTTCATAAACATATGGGGAATGATACTTGTCGGGCTGGGACTTATTACCGGCCTCTTTACGAGATGGGCCAGCCTTGCAGGAGCCATAATGTTATTCTTCTATTTTGTTGCATATCCTCCGATTCCCGGATATATGTTCGGTGTGCCTGTTGAGGGAAGTTACCTGTGGGTAAACAGAAACCTTATTGAGTTCTTTGCACTTTCTGTCTTTATTTTCCTTTCACCCGGGTCCCAGTTCGGGATCGACAGGCTCCTGCAAAGATGGAAATCTGAAAAAGCAAGAAAACCGGTAGGGGAGATGCCCGCCGATCAGGCCTTAGGTGTGGGACGAAGGGAGGTCCTGCGTGACCTTATTTCAGTTCCGGCCCTCGGAGCTTTTGCCTATGCCCTTTACAGGAAAAGGAAATGGGACAGCTTTGAGGAGAAGCTTCTGGCAATCGACGGTATGGATGCAAACTCAGGAGCCACCCTTCTTAAATTCAATTATTCAACCCTTAAGGACCTTAAAGGACAGGTTCCCAAGGGAGTAATAAAATATACCGATAAGAACGGCAATCTCGCTGATTTTGAGCTGAGCCGGCTGCTTATGGGAGGCAATCTTATAGGCGGATGGGCACATGCCAGGGATCTTATATATGTTTCAAAACTTGTTAAGACTTATCACACCGACGAAAAGGTGCTTCAGACGCTGGCTCTTGGCGAGAAATGCGGGATGAATGCAATAATTTCAAATCCGCAGATGGGCAGGATATTCCAGAAATACAGGCATGAGTTCAGGGGTAAGATGAAATTCATTTCCGACTGCGGGACGAACCTCGATTTCCAGCAGGGAATAAAAATGTCGCTTGCCGCCGACTGGGATGCACTCTATTGCCAGGGAGAGATCACCGACCGTTTTACGAATCCCGACTGGGACGATCCTAAAAAGAGAACCCTTGCCGAGCGGATGGAGCTTATCAGGGCAGGCCTCGAAGAGATACGTTCGAATGGCAAGCCGGCAGGCATTGGGGCTCACAGGATTGAAGCCATAAAGGCGTGTGTTGATTACGGACTTAAACCTGATTTCTGGGTAAAGACATGTCATAACTATAATTACTGGTCAGCACAGACGAACCAGGATTGGAATGATAATAAGTTTGATTTCAATCCTGAAGAGACGGTCCGTTATATGGGCACTTTAAAGGAGCCATGGATTGCATTTAAAGTGCTTGCTGCCGGGGCGATTAAGCCTGAAGACGGACTTAAATATGCCTTCGACAACGGGGCAGATTTCGTCTGCCTCGGCATGTACGATTTCCAGATCGTCGAGGATGTGAATATTGCCCTCGATGCAATCGCCGGAGCCCGCAACCGTACCTCAAGGCCCTGGCTCGCATAAACATCCGTGCATCCGTGGCTAAAAAAAAGAAAAGTTTGCCCCCATGATCCATTTATAAATGCAATGCCATCAAGCAGGGATCCATGCATCCGTGGCGAACAAGAAAAAATTGCCACGGATACACGGATAAAGAAAATGCATCAGGCAGACATCCGTGCATCCGTGGCTAAAAAAAAGAAAAGTTTGCCCCCATGATCCATTTA
>DAOOUQ010000019.1:46763-68825 GCA_035390825.1 Bacteroidales bacterium
TAAATGCAATGCCATCAAGCAGGGATCCATGCATCCGTGGCGAACAAGAAAAAGTTGCCACGGATACACGGATAAAGCAGATGCCTGTTATTAAAACATCCGTGTATGCGTGGCGAATTTTTTTTAATTTAGATCAGCATTTTTAAACCAAATATTATGACCAGACTTATCAGCCTGCCGTTAATGTTATTTGTTTGTATTGGGGCATCGGCACAATCTTATCCTTTCCGCGACAAAAACCTCCCTGAAGATGTCAGGATAAAGAACCTTATTTCTCTGATGACACTTGATGAAAAGATCTCCTGCCTTTCACCGCGACTGGCAGTCCCGAGACTTGGCATAAAAGGAACAATGACAATAGAAGGATTGCATGGGCTCGCATACAGCGGTCCTGCCAACTGGGCCGTGAAAGGACCCAAAGCTTCGCCGACAACCACTTTCCCCCAGGCTATCGGCCTTGCCCAGATGTGGGACCCTGAGCTCCTGAAAAGGGTGGCAGACTGGCAGGCCACTGAAGCAAGATACCTTGCCCAGAACCAGCGTTTCGGAACATCCGGACTGATTGTCTTCGCCCCGAATGCCGACATGGGCAGGGACATACGATGGGGCAGGACAGAGGAATGTTATGGAGAAGATCCGTTCCTTAATGCAACTCTTGTAACTGCATTTGTTAAGGGCCTCCAGGGGAGTGATCCTGTTTACTGGAAAACAGCTTCTCTTATGAAACATTTCCTTGCAAACAGCAACGAGAATAACCGGTCATACAACAGCTCCGACTTTGATGACCGGCTGTTCAGGGAATACTATTCATATGCTTTCTATAAAGGAGTTGCCGAAGGAGGATCACAATGCTTCATGGCTGCTTACAACAAATACAACGGGATACCCTGCACAGTTCATCCTGTTCTGAGGAACGTGGCAATGAAGGACTGGGGCCTGAGAGGAATAATCTGTACCGACGGGGGCGCTTACCGCCAGCTTCTTTCAACCCATGCCCACTTCCCATCACTTGAAGTTGCTGCTGCCGAATGCATAAAAGCCGGGATAACCGTTTTCCTTGATAACTACATGGCTCCTCTTCGTGAAGCACTGTCTAAGGGACTGGTCTCTGAGGCAGAAATTGATGAAGCAATTTATGGTAACCTCAGGATCCTTCTGAAACTTGGGTTGCTCGATGATCAGCCTGGTGATCCTTACAACAAGATCGGTATCAGTGACACAATTGCACCATGGAACAAACCCGAAGCCCGCGAGCTTGCACGCATGGCAACGCGTAAATCCGTCGTTCTCTTAAAAAACCAGAACGCGTTGCTTCCCCTGAAGAAGGATAAAATAAAGTCGATAGCGGTTATCGGACCCTCTGCAAACAAAGTCATCTCCGACTGGTATTCCGGCACGCCTCCTTACAATGTCAATATCCTGAATGGCATAAAGAATGCTGCAGGGGATGACA
Source organism: Bacteroidales bacterium (assembly GCA_035390825.1). Lineage (GTDB taxonomy): Bacteria > Bacteroidota > Bacteroidia > Bacteroidales > VadinHA17 > LD21. The sequence goes on from DAOOUQ010000019.1 coordinate 48,217, forward strand.
TTAAAATCAGGTTTGCCATGAGCAACAAAGCGGATTCTGCTGTCATTGCAGCATCACAGAGCGATGTTGCAATAGTATGTGTCGGCAACCACCCTTTAAGTTACGGCCTCGGATGGGGACAGAATTATGTCGCGAGCGACGGCAGGGAAGATGTCGACAGGCAGGCAATTTCCCTGGAACAGGAGGATCTTGTAAAACTTGTTTATAAGGCAAATCCGAATACTGTCATGGTGATAGTATCAAGTTTCCCTTATTCCATCACATGGTCGAAAGAGAATATCCCGGCAATACTGCATGTGTCGCAATCGAGCCAGGAACTGGGTAACGGCCTTGCAGATATTATATTCGGGAAAGAAAGCCCTTCCGGAAGGCTGGTACAGACATGGGTCTCATCGATTGATGCCCTTCCGCCGATCCTTGATTACAATATCCGTCATGGCAGGACCTACATGTACGACAAGTCGGTTCCGCTTTTCCCTTTTGGTTTCGGCCTTACATATACGGGCTTCAGCTATTCGGATCTTAAAACGGATAGCAGGACAATTTCAAAAGACGGAACTGTCAAAGTCAGTTTCAGAATAAAGAATACAGGCAATTATGACAGCGATGAGGTGCCTCAGTTGTATGTTAGTTTCCCCGGTTCGAAGGTTGAGAGGGCTCCAAAGGCGCTGAAAGGATTTGCAAGGGTTATGGTCAGAAAAGGTGAAGAAAAGCTTGTCACAATCCCGGTTAAAGCCGGTGACCTTACATACTGGGATCCTGAATCGGGGAAATGGGTTCTTGAACCAGGGAAAATTGATTTCTTTGTGGGGACATCCTCTTCGGATGCTAAACTGAAAGGTACTTTGCTAGTCGAATCCAGATGAGCCTGAACACATTTTATTCGAACGAGGCTATGTCAGAAATCATTTGAGATCCCCTTTGGCATTCTTTTTATTCCCCCTTCAGGGGATAAGGGGCAAAACAAACAGAGGATCCCTTGATTTCCGACTTAATGAAAAATCTTAATAATTAAGGTGTCGCTTTAATATATTAAGAAAAACTGTTATTTTTGCGCCTGAAATTTTAAAGCAAAGCGTAAAAAGTAACAAATTGAAAAATAAAGAAAGGAAGTACGGGAAGATTGCAATCAAGGTTGGGAGCAATGTTATTACCCAGGGCGACGGTTCGCTGAATGTGGGCAGGATGCTCAGGATAGTTGAGGATGTTGCTGTTCTTGTAAAACAGGGACTAGAAGTTGTTCTTATCTCGTCGGGTGCCGTAGCTGCCGGAAGAAATTCGATCGTACCTTCAAAAAGGACAAATATTGTCTCGGCAAAGCAGATATGGGCCGCCATTGGCCAGGTAAAGCTCATGTGGACTTATCAGTGGCTTTTCGAAAAATACGGGATCAATGCCGGGCAGCTTCTTGCAACAAAGGAAAGCTTCCGCGACCGCAGGCATTACCTGAATATGAAAAACTGCATATCGGCAATGATAGAAAACAAAGTGCTGCCAATAGTAAATGAGAATGATACTGTTTCTGTCAATGAGCTTATGTTTACAGATAACGATGAATTATCGGGGCTGATATCATCCCTTATGGACAGCGAGGCCCTTTTCCTGCTGTCAAATGTCGACGGCATTTTCAATGGCAAGCCCGGTGACAGTAATGCAACGTTAATCAGGGAGATCAACAGCGAAACAGGCGATATAGGAAAATTCATTACGAAGGGAAAATCAGGATTCGGAAGGGGCGGAATGCTCACAAAATATTCCACAGCCCGCAAGATCGCATCAGAAGGTATTGATGTTTTCATTGCCAACGGGAGCCGCGACTTCATAGTTACCGATATCCTGAAAGGAAGGGATGTACCTTATACTCATTTTGCTGCGAACCTTAACATTAAAACAAGTGTTAAGAAATGGTTGTACCATTCCGAGACATTTGCCAAGGGCGCGCTCTATATTAATCAGGGAGCAAAAGATGTCCTCCTGAAAGAAAAGGCAAGCCTTCTTATGATTGGTGTGACAAAGGTGGAAGGATTCTTCATGACCGGAGATATCGTGAGGATACTTGATGAGGATGGCAACAGCCTCGGATTGGGAAAATCACAGTTTGATTCCAAAAAGGCAGAGCAGAGTATAGGTCAGAAACTAAATAAACCAATAGTCCACTATGACTATCTTGTTATAAATGATGATATCAGGAACAGCTCCGGCCTTTCCTGAAAGAGTATAATCCGAAGCAAACAGGAATGATTCTGAAAAAAACATTAGCAGATGCCAAAGCTGCCAGCAGGTCTTTGCAGGCCCTCGACCAGGATACCGTAAGTTCAGTTCTTCTTAAGATCTCCGGTGAGGCTATGGTCAGATCCGGCTACATTCTTGATGAAAACAGAAAGGATCTTTCCCTTATGGAGAAAGACGATCCCCGCTATGACCGCCTCATGCTGACGGAAAGCAGGATCAAAGCCATATCAGACGACATTGCATCTGTTGCACGGATGAAGTCGCCTGTTGGCAGGATATTGTCGCGGTACATAAGACCTGATGGTCTGAAGATATCAAGGATATCTGTCCCGTTCGGTGTCATTGGTGTAATTTATGAGTCGAGGCCTAATGTCACATTCGATGTATTTTCACTTTGTTTCAAGTCAGGAAACGCAGTCATCCTGCGAGGTGGAAAAGAAGCCGTTAATTCAAATCAGGCCATAGTAAACCTCATAAAGGATGTTCTGGAGGAGTCAGGTATCGATCAGGATATTCTGACACTGATAACAGGAAGCAGGAATGACACGCTGAAGCTTCTGCGTGCACGGGATTTCATCGATCTTATAATACCGAGGGGAAGCAGGGGGCTTATTGATTTTGTTCGTAAGAATTCTTCCATACCTGTCATTGAAACAGGCGCAGGGATATGCCATACATATTTTGATGAATATGGAGACAGAACCATTGGTCAGGCAATAATCAACAATGCAAAGACCAGAAGGGTCAGTGTCTGCAACGCACTGGATTGTCTGATAATTCATGAAAAACGTCTTGATGATCTCGGATTTCTTGTTGAACTGTGTTCCGCCTCCCGCGTGGAAATATTTGCCGACACCAAAGCCTTTAAAGCCCTTTCCGGCAAATACCCTCCAGAACTTCTGCATAAGGCAACGAAAGATTCATTCGGGACAGAATTCCTGTCGTATAAAATGGCAGTGAAAACCGTTTCGTCATTTGATGAGGCACTTGCCCATATTGAACTTTACGGTTCAAAGCACAGCGAAGCTGTTGTGACAGAAAACTCTGAGCGGAGAGATTTGTTTTTTAAAATGGTGGATGCTTCATCTGTCTATTCAAATGCGTCAACAGCATTTACCGACGGAGGAGAATTCGGCCTGGGAGCCGAGATAGGCATCTCGACGCAAAAGCTTCATGCAAGGGGCCCGATGGCTCTTGAGGAGCTTACAACATATAAATGGATAATCGAAGGAAATGGCCAGATAAGAAAATGACACGGAGAAATGATATTTGATAAGGAAATAATCAGTTCATTTTACAGATCGCTGCCTGAGAAAATAAACTATGTCAGGGACAGGTTGCAAAGGCCTCTTACGCTGGCGGAAAAGATCCTTTATGCACATCTGTCTGATATGAATGTTCTTGCAGGTCTCAGGAGAGGTGTTGATTATGCCGAATTCACTCCCGACCGTGTTGCCATGCAGGATGCCACAGCACAAATGGCTCTGCTTCAGTTTATTGTTACCGGCAGGGAGCGGACAGCCGTTCCTGCCACCGTTCATTGCGACCATCTTATCACCGGTCACAGGGATGGTGAATCGGATCTCAGGACAGCCCTTGATCTGAACAGCGAAGTATATGATTTTCTGAGCTCTGTTTGCAGCAAATACGGTATAGGATTCTGGAAACCGGGGGCAGGAATAATACATCAGGTCATCCTTGAAAACTATGCTTTTCCGGGAGGGCTTATCATCGGAACCGACTCCCATACTCCCACGGCAGGAGGTCTTGGCATGCTGGCAGTAGGAGCAGGCGGTGCTGATGCTTCCGACGTAATGGCCGGGCTGGGATGGGAACTTAAAGTGCCCGGTATCATTGGCGTCAGGCTTACTGGCACCCTCAGTGGATGGGCGTCGCCGAAAGATGTGATCCTGAAGCTGGCAGGCCTGCTTACTGTAAAAGGAGGGACTGACATGATTATAGAGTATTTCGGCGAAGGAGCCCGTTCAATCTCATGCACCGGAAAGGCCACAATTTGTAATATGGGTGCAGAAACAGGGGCCACCTGTTCTGTATTCGGATACGATAAACCCATGTCAGACTATCTGCGTGCCACAGGAAGAGCCTTTGTAGCTGATATCGCTGATGGAACAGGCTCTCTTCTGAACAGCGATCCTGAAGTCAATGATTTTCCAGAAAAGTATTTTGACAGGGTAATCGAAATAAACCTTTCGGAACTTGAGCCTCATATAAACGGACCTTTCACCCCAGACAGGGCAATACCGGTTTCCAATCTAAAGGAGGAAGCAGAAAAAAACGGCTGGCCCCTCAAAATAAGTGCCGGGCTGATCGGATCCTGTACAAATTCATCCTTTGAGGATCTTTCCAGAGCTGCATCTGTAATCAGGAACGCACTATCATCAGGCCTTGGCCTGAAATCGGAATTCATAGTCATCCCGGGTTCCGAAAAGATCAGAAATATTGCCGAAAAGAAAGGAGTCCTGGATGTTTTCCAAAAAGCGGGCGGCAGGATATTTGCCAATGCTTGCGGCCCCTGTATCGGGCAGTGGCTTAGGGATGACGGTACGGAGATGAAGGTAAATACAATTATCCACTCCTTTAACAGGAATTTTGCAAAACGGGCTGATGGCAACCCTGAGACACATGCCTTTGTCGCGTCGCCTGAAATAGTGACAGCCATGTCTGTGGCTGGCGACCTGACTTTTAATCCACTCAGGGACACTGTTTTGAATTCAGAAGGCAGGGAGGTTAAACTGCCTGAACCGGAAGGAGTCCCTTTGCCGGAAAAAGGATTTGAGGAATCCATGAATGGTTACCAGGAACCTGCAAAGGATAAATCTGATGTTGAGGTAAAAATAAGACCCGGGTCTGAACGGCTTCAGCTTCTTACTCCTTTCGAAGAATTTGATCCGAAAAACTTCAGGAACATGATACTGCTCATCAAGGCAAAAGGGAAATGTACAACCGATCATATCTCGATGGCCGGTCCATGGCTGAAGTTCCGCGGTCATCTTGAAAATATATCAGAAAATTACATGACCGGCGCAGTTAACTGGTTCAACGGTCTTACCAATATTGCTGTAAATCAGCTGACCGGGGAAGCAGGGACAGTGCCGTCTGTCGCACGAGCTTACAAATCGGCCGGTTTAAGTTCCGTTGTTGTTGGAGAGGAAAATTTCGGAGAGGGATCTTCGCGCGAACATGCTGCTCTTGAGCCACGATACCTTGGGGTTAAGGTGATAATAGTAAAGTCGTTTGCAAGGATTCATGAAACCAACCTGAAGAAGCAGGGCATACTGGCGCTGACTTTTGCACAGGGCGATGATTTTGAAAGGATCAGGGAGGATGACAGATTTGATGTTGAAGGACTGGAAAGCTTCGCAGAAGGAAGCAGGATACAGCTTAAGGTCATTCATTCGGATGGTTCATCAGAATATATTGAAACAAAGCATTCATACAATGAGAACCAGATCTCATGGTTTAAAGCCGGAAGCGCACTGAATTTAATAAGAAAATCAAATACATAAAATTCTTCAATGGCTGGTGAAAAGATAAGAATTTCAGAAGGCAGGCTTGTTGTCCCGGATAATCCTGTAGTACCATTTATTGAAGGCGACGGTACAGGACCGGATATCTGGAAGGCATCTGTAAAGGTATTTGATGCTGCAGTAAGCAAAGCTTATAACAGCAAAAGGAAAATTGAATGGAAAGAGCTTCTGGCCGGAGAGAAGGCATTCAGGCTGACCGGAAGCTGGCTCCCTCAGGAGACACTTGAAGGTTTCAGGGATCTTCTTGTGGGAATAAAAGGCCCGCTCACAACTCCGGTAGGAGAGGGGATGCGCTCACTGAACGTGGCACTGAGGCAGGAACTCGACCTTTATACATGTTACCGTCCGGTCCGTTATTTTAACGGGGTCCCCAGCCCGGTGAAACATCCTGAAAATGTTAATATGCACATTTTCAGGGAAAACACCGAAGATATCTATGCAGGTATCGAATATATGCATGGCGAACCTGCAACAGAAAAAGTAAAGAAATTCCTTATTGGCGAAATGGGAGTAAAGTCGATAAGATTTCCTTCCACCTCATCAATAGGCATCAAACCCGTATCTGTTGAGGGTACCGAGCGCCTTGTCAGGCAGGCGGTGAAATTTGCAATAGAACGGAAACTGCCATCGGTGACTCTTGTACACAAGGGAAATATAATGAAGTATACCGAAGGGTCATTCATGAAATGGGGTTATGCACTTGCTGAGAGGGAATTTGAAGATAATGTTTTTACATGGAAGCAGCATAAACGTATTTCTGATGAAAAGGGGGAGGATGCGGCGAATGAGCTGATGAAAAAGGCAGAAAATGAAGGTAAGATAATAATCAAGGACGTAATAGCGGATGCATTTCTTCAGCAGATACTTACACGGCCGGCTGATTATTCAGTTATTGCCACTCTGAATCTTAACGGCGACTATATTTCTGACGCACTTGCTGCAATTGTAGGTGGGATAGGGATAGCCCCCGGCGCCAATATAAATTTTGAAACAGGTCATGCCATATTTGAAGCAACCCACGGAACAGCCCCAAAATATGCCGGTCAGGATAAGGTAAATCCAGGGTCGGTTATTCTTTCAGGGGCTCTTATGTTTGAATACCTGGGATGGCAGCAAGCCGCTGATCTTATTTATAAAGGTCTCGAATCAACAATCATGGATAAAACTGTAACCTATGATTTTCACAGGCTGATGGTGAATGCCACTCTTGTAAAGACATCAGAGTTTGCTGATGCAATAATTTCGAATATAAATACCTGATAACTATATATACAATGGAAGGTAACAATTTTATTTCAAAGCTTGAAAGTCCGGTCAGAGATGCCTGTCAGATAGAAAGCTCACTTTTTGAAACCTACGACGTAAAAAGAGGACTCAGGAACGCTGACGGCACCGGGGTGCTTGTAGGTCTCACAAATATCGGTGATGTTGTCGGATACCGGAAGGAAAACGGGAAAGTTGTTGCAATACCCGGTAAGCTGTATTACAGGGGTATTGATATAGAAGATATAACAGCCGGGTTCCAGCATGAAAACAGGCATGGCTTTGATGAAACCGTCTACCTTCTTCTGACAGGTCATCTGCCGACAAGCAATCAGCTTATGGAATTCTCGGCATATATGAGTTCCCTCCGCCCTCTTCCCGACGATTTTGTAAAGGACATGATACTTTCGATGAAAGGGAAGGATGTACTTAACATCCTTGCACGGTCGGTCCTCGGACTTTATATACTCGACAGCAGACCTGATGATATAACCCTTGAGAACATGATAAGGCAATCTCTAAACCTGATTGCCAAGTTTCCGACCATAGTGGCATATTCATATCAGGCCATGAGGCATCTTTATAAAGGCAAAACACTTTCGATACGTCATCCGCAGGCAGGGCTGAGCACTGCTGAGAACTTCCTTTACCTTATAAAAGGAGATAACAAGGGGTTTTCGAAACTTGAGGCGGATCTGCTCGACCTGATGCTTGTACTTCACGCCGAACATGGCGGAGGAAACAACTCAACATTCACAATGAGGGTTACAAGTTCGTCGGAAACAGATATTTATTCAGCAGTTACCTCCGCCATAGGTTCGCTTAAGGGGCCCCTTCACGGAGGAGCCAATGTCAGAGTACTTGAGATGATGGACAACATAAAGGCGAATGTAAAGGACTGGACAAACGAGCAGGAAGTTGAGAATTACCTTCTTAAGATCCTGAGAAAGGAAGCAAATGACAATTCAGGAAAGATTTATGGCATTGGACATGCTGTTTATACCATTTCCGATCCGCGGGCAGGTATTCTCAAGACAAAGGCACGCGAGCTTGCCATAGAGAAAGGAAGGCTTGCTGAATTTGAGCTCTATTCGCTTGTTGAACGTATGACACCTGAAGTTATAAGGGTTTTCAAGGGTGAAAGACTGACAAAGCCGGTTTGCATAAATGTTGATTTTTATTCGGGCTTCGTTTATTCCTGCCTTGAAATAGCTAAAGAACTTTATACACCATTGTTTGCTGTTGCAAGGGTGTCAGGATGGTGCGCTCACCGTATAGAAGAGCTTACGTTTTCAGCAAAAAGAATAATCCGTCCGGCTTTCAAATATGTATATGGCCGCAAAGATTACGTTCCCATCGGATGCAGATAGCTCTGGTTTTTAGGTCCCCGCGTAAACAAGAAATGCAAGTCCTGCAAGATATGCGAGGAACATGAAGAGAATAAGGATTTTTACCTGCAAGGAAGAGCCTTTAAACTCTTTCCAGATAAAGACTCCCCATAATGCCGCGATAAGTGTTGCGCCCTGGCCAAGCCCGTAAGAGATTGCATATCCTGCTTTGCCTGATGCTATTATGCTCATCGACATGCCAAGGTTCCATATCGCGCCTCCGAGTATCCCTGTAAGGTGTACGCCGGCGCTGCCTGCCTTGTAGTCGTTGAAGGTCAGCGGTGTCCCTTCAAAGGGCTTTTTCATTATGAAATAGTTGAAAAACATGTTGCTTATTACAACACCGATGGCAAAGTAAAATACCGCGGAATATGGTGTCAGCATGCCAGCTTCCGGATTTGCAAAATCAGATGCCATGGAGCTTGCCACAAACCTGTAGAACAGAGCCATCAGAACACCTGCCGAAACCGAGAGGATAATCCCTTTCCCAGATACCTTTTGCAGGGAGGCACTATGCTTTTTGTATGCAATGGCATCAATTATGATGGCTGCAACAATAAGTGCAATTCCGGCGAAAAGAAGGGAGGGATCACCTTTTGGAGCAAAAATATAATTGATTATGACCCCAAGTGCCAGTGCTATTCCAACTCCGACGGGAAAGGCAACAGCCATTCCTGCAATTGCCATCGCTGCAACAAGCAGTATGTTGGAAGCATTAAATATTACTCCTCCCAGCATTGCCCTTAAAATGTTTCCGGGATCAGCCTGTAAAAGATCAGGAATGAATTTTCTTCCTTCGTCACCTGTGCTTCCAAGCGTCAGGCCAAGAAGTATTGAGAAAATAAGTATTCCGGTTACATAGTCCCAGTAAAAGAGTTCGAAGCGCCACGATTTTCCGGCAAGCTTCTGGGTATTGCCCCACGATCCCCAGCAGATCATTGTGACAATGCAGAGGATAACGGCAAGTGAATAGGTTTGGGGGATGAACATGCTTTTGAAGTTTAGAGTGAGCTAAAGCTCAGAGTTCTTAAAGTTGAAATGAAGGAATTTCAAATTATGAAAACTGTTATTTTTCAAATGAAAATTTGAAGTTTTCATTCCGTTTAGGTTCAGTACGGAAAATTGTTGCCGAGGTGAGATAGACTCTTGATCCTTTCGATTCGGGCCTCTTTTCTCCTTTAACAACAATTTTCACCTTATGATCGCCCGGGGCCAGGTTTGTGACATGCCATATGCTTTCGGTATGCTGCTGGTTGGCAAAGAAGTAATAGGTATCAATACTCCGGTTCAGGCTGCCGTCGACATATATATCGGCCTTGCCGCCATCGCACCACCAGTTGCCCTTGATTGAGATCCCGGTTCCCGTGAAGCTTATCTCGGCTTCATCACCGGCACTATCCGACCACAATGCCTGATCACGTTTCTGGCCCTCAGAACCGGTCTGATATACGTTCCATTTCCCGGTGAACTTCCAGTTTCCCTTGTCAAATACGGGCACAGATTTGTCGAAAACAAGTTTCGGAAATGATATTTCTGGTGAAGGTGCGACAGGTTCCTCGGGAGCAACAGTGATCTTCTTATCGGTAATCTCACCACCCGATTTTTTGATGAGGTCAGCAGCATATTTGCAGGTAGTCTCAACGGCTGAATTAAATGAAAAGGTTGTATGGATAAACAATGAGTCGCCTATAGCCTTAACACCTTCCTGCATTTCTGAGGGCAGCCCGCTGAATCCCTTTATCACACCCAGGACTGCAAGTGCGTTTGAAGGGTTGCAGTCAGAATCCTGTCCGCAGCGTGTCGATATTTCAAGGGTTTTATAGGGATCGCCATCCCCATAAAGCAGCCCCATTACAATGTAGGCTCCGTTAAGCTTCGCGTCGATATTGAAAGGTGAACCTGCGCCGCAGATATCGACATTACCCCATTTATTCTCGAGTTCCTGCCATGCGGCATGCCAGTCGGAAGGATGATGTTCGTGAAGGATAATCACGTCCCTTACGGCCTTGTAATAATCGCTTTCCCGGGGAATCGATCTTAATGCCTTTTCGATAATCTTAAGGATATCGGTTTCAAAGTAAGCTTCTGAGTAAAGAGCGGCCACAAAAATACCGCCATATACTCCGTCGCCGTAATTCATAATATGTCCGATCTTGTCAGCGATTTTTGAAGCTGTGTTGGGCATGGCAGGGCACATGAACCCTATATAGTCGGCCTCGATCTGAAAATCAATATCATCAGCATGGATGTTATATTCCGGATTTCCTGAAAGCGGTGCAAAGATACTGTCGTAATAGTTTTTCCTTGCCTGCATATTTGCATGCCACAGCGGATAGCCTGCTTTGGCAAACATCTCCTGGAACTTTTTTGCAGGAGCATCAATGCCATATTTATCCATTGCCATCAGAAATGTTAACTGAACGTAGATGTCATCCTGCCACAGGCTGCCCTTTATGTCGGCCGGCTTCCATTTTATTGAATCGTCATATGTGCTTTCCTGTGCGCGGAATTCAGTCGGGGCGCCATATGTCACACCAGCCATTTTCCCGGCCCAGCCCCCGGCTATCTTGTCCTTAAGAACCTCCGGATTTATTGTTAGATGCTGTCGATCCGATGTCTTGCATGAGAAGCAAAAGATAAACAGGAGAAAAGTCGCATAGAATGTTGTCTTTTTCATAATTAATAATGTTTACATATTGGATTTTAGCCCCCCTTCAGGGGGGATGGGGGGCAGCTCAAAATGACCGGATTTTTCACTTTGCAGTCTCTTCCGTCACAGGAATATGCATCATCCTGTCCTCAATAAACCTTGTCATTTCCGGTACAGGCATTTTCCGAATAACGTACAAATGTTTCCCTTCAGGGTCATCTTTCCACTCGTTGCTGCCATCGGCATTTATGAGCATTGTACCTCTTTTGGTATCGAAGAAGCCTTCAGTACCGTATACACCTATAAGCACTGCCGTTTGATCCCAGCTCATACGTCCGTTCCTGTCTTCAGCGGAGAGAGGGATGCTTATCCTGAACACATCCTTTACCGGGCTGTTAATGGCGGATGAATTAATAAGGCGTAACCCTGTAAATATCTCCCTGCCGATCTCGAAACCTGTGAATATCACTTCTCCGGGCCAGTTCTCAAATACATATTTGGATGCGGTTGAATCGATATAAACATTGAATTCCTTTCCTTTCGGGAACCAGCCCGCCATTGAGACAAGCCTTTTTATTTTCTTTTCAACGAGATCTCTTCCGTAAAGGGGACTGATGTCATCGGGACCTGATTTTAAAAGATTGCCCAGGTTGGTAAGGAACCCAACTGTTACTATAGTAACACTGCCGTCGGGCTGGCCCTGCAGTATCTTTCTGTATACCGAAACAGCATCCGGAGCATCAGATGTTGACCTTGTAAGGTGCGGATATATTGCAACTATTGAATCGGCCCAGTGCTGTGATGATCCCATTGAGGCACCGCTGCCTTTCGGAGCACCAAGAGGAATATCCGGACGATTGAAGTAGGTGTTTATAACCTCAATTGAAGGTACAACGAGCTCATGTTTGTTTGATGACAATGTGGCCAGTATCTCAGCTTTTCCGCTGTCGGCCATTGCGTGAAGGAATGCAAGTGCCCCGACATCGTCATAGTCCGGACCCAGGTCGGTATCAAAAATAATCTTCACGGGTTCGCCGGGGTTGGACTGCCTTTTGATCTGGCAACCAGATAAAAAGGCAAGGCATAAAAAAAGAATAATCAGTCTGATTCTCATGTCTTGTATCTTTAAATTTCTTTCCTGTATGGTGCTGAAGCCTGGGCCCCCATGCGTGTAACCGATATTGAAGCTGCCTTGTTTGCAAAGACAACGGCCTCTTCAAGACCTTTTCCTTCGGAAATTGCCACTGCAAGTGCGCCATTGAAAACATCACCTGCTGCTGTAGTATCGACAGCCCTTACCGGGACCACCGGTATCAGCTTTGAGATTTTATCCGTAAGAAGAAAGGCTCCTGCAGCACCCATCGTTATTATCACGTTCCTAACCCCTGTCGACCTTAGTTTTTCAGCAGCTACTTCAGCAGAAGCAGCATCAATGACCTTAATGCCGGTAAGGATCTCTGCTTCAACCTCATTTGGCGTAATTATGTCAATGCAGGTCAGAAGGTCATCCGAAAGCTGCCGGGCCGGGGCAGGGTTCAGGATGACCCTGTTCTTTCTTTCATATACTTTCTGGGCAACGAACTCGACAGTGCTTACCGGGACTTCAAGCTGCATCAGGAAAACATCTGACGGGTCATTGCCATAGACCTCCTCGGCAATATCATATGCCGACAGAGTGCCGTTTGAGCCGGGGGCTACCACAATGCAGTTTTCTCCTTCCTGGTCAACCATTATCAGGGCAATACCGGAAGGATTTTTTGGATCGTTGACTATAAATCTTGTATCGATACCTTCGAAATCGAAAATGTGTTTTGCCTGTTCCCCGAAAAGATCATTTCCTGTTTTTGTAACAAATGTTACATTTCCATTCAGTCTTGCCGCTGCCACAGCCTGGTTCGCTCCTTTCCCGCCCGGGTTCATCATAAAAGTCCCTCCCAGAATTGTCTCACCCGGGGATGGGATCTTTTTTGACTTCACCACCATGTCGGTATTGGTGCTGCCTATAACAACTATTTTACCCATAGAATATTAGATGTTCAGATTTCAGGTTTAATTATTCAAAACCAAGATATGATTAAATTTTGAATATTAGCCATTCAGCTATCGGTTCGATTAATTATATTTAAAGTACAGTTAACCTAAAGAAAAAATACACAAATGGGAAAGAAAATAGTGACTTTCGGGGAAATTATGCTGCGTCTGGCAACACCTGAACATCAGAGGTTTACCCAGGCAACTTCGCTTAATGCAACTTTCGGGGGAGGTGAAGCCAATGTTGCTGTATCGACTGCAAACTATGGTCTGCCAACCGAGTATGTCACACGTCTGCCCGAGAATGAACTGGGGCATTCTGTTATAATGGACCTGAGAAAACATAATGTGGGGACCAACTACATAATATACGGAGGCAAAAGGCTTGGGATTTATTTTCTTGAGACTGGCGCTGTCGCCAGACCAAGCAAAGTAATCTATGACCGCGAAAATTCGGCAATTGCCGAGATACTACCCGGGATGATAAACTGGGATGAAGTATTTGAGGATGCCCTATGGTTTCACTGGACCGGAATAACACCAGCAATTTCTGAAGGTGCAGCAAATGTATGCCTCGAAGCTATAAATTCTGCGAATAAAAAAGGCATTACTGTTTCATGCGATCTTAATTACCGGAAAAATCTCTGGAAATGGGGAAAGAAGGCAGGGGAGGTAATGCCTGAACTTGTAAGCGGTTGCGATATAATACTGGGAAATGAGGAAGATGCTGAAAAGGTTTTCGGGATAAAGGCTGAAGATACAAACGTCTCATCGGGACAGATTGATTCATCAAAATATGAACAGGTGTGTGTCAGCCTTATGGAGAAGTTTCCGAAAGCCCGGAAAGTGATAATCACCCTTCGCGGTTCAATAAATGCTGATCACAATACCTGGTCGGGTGTGCTTTATGACGGGAACATGCTTTTTAAAGCGCCTGAATATCAGATAACTGATATCGTTGACCGTGTCGGGGGAGGCGACTCTTTTATGGGAGGACTAATCTATGGACTTGTGACCTGGCCCGGCGACGATCAGAAGGCCCTGAATTTTGCCGTAGCCGCATCGTGCCTCAAGCATACTATTCACGGCGATTACAATATGGTCACCGTTGCCGAGGTCGAGCAGCTTATGAAAGGTGATGCCTCGGGACGTGTTGTACGTTGAAGTTTTAAACGGCGGAAGCCTTGGTTCCTGACTTGTAACGTTTCACTAAATTAGTGCGGTATTATTTTATAACACACTGAATATGAGTAGTGGAAAAATCCTAAAATTAGTTTTATCGCACTAACTCATATTTTTGTTCCGATCTAAGCATCAGAAGTCTTAAGACAAAGTCAGTATTTACGGCTCGGCCATCTTTCTTTCGCGGGAAGAAACATAGTGGGTTGATTGTTGAAAGAGGCCTGTCGACTTTAGAATAAGTTCAGAGGATCATGGTACCAATCAGGTATTTAGTTTACCTTTAACAGGCAGACATATGGTTTTATAACTTTCCCCTCCTTGCGAAGGAGGGGTGGCCCGGGCAGTTGGTTATTTCGGGCCGGAATTCGATCCCGGGCCGGGGTGGTTGATCAGTTGTTAAGTTACATTACTCTGATGAAAAACAATAAGCTCTTTAACAGAAAATACCTCAAGCCGGTCAGGTCATTCCTGAGGAATAATTCTACCTCTGCCGAAGCTGTCTTATGGATATATTTAAAATCTGCCGGCATTGATGGCAGAAAATTCAGAAGGCAGCACAGTATAGGAAAATACATTGCTGACTTTTACTGTCCGTCAGAAAAGCTTATCGTTGAACTTGATGGGGAACCTCATGGTGATTATATCCGGATTGAAAAAGATAAAATAAGGGACAAGTTCCTTAAGGGTCTCGGACTTACTGTACTTCGATTTGAAAACAGACTTGTATTTCAGGATCCTGAATTCATACTTAAAGAAATAAGAAATGCATTTAAAGGAGAGGACGGATGTTCTTAATTCTAGTTTAAATGCTATCAACAGCAATAACCACCCCGGCCCGGAAGTAAATCCCGTATGGTTCAAAAAGCAGTAGCCGGGCCACCCCTCCTTGCGAAGGAGGGGAAAGTGCCATAGTCACTTACTCGGTCAGGTTGGTATGAAATGAGCCTGAATACATACCTGACGTACTAGTTGTCACAAGTCGGGAATCATACAATTCACGGCGATTACAATATGGTCTCTGTTGTTGAAGTTGAACAACTTATGAAAGGCGATGCTTCGGGGCGTGTTGTACGCTGAGTACCTTATCAGGCGTAAGCCTTTGTAGTGCTGCCTTTTATGGCAACTATCGTCAATACTGATGAGACCAGGAGCGAGCCGGCCATGAAAATATATGATG
Source organism: Bacteroidales bacterium (assembly GCA_035390825.1). Lineage (GTDB taxonomy): Bacteria > Bacteroidota > Bacteroidia > Bacteroidales > VadinHA17 > LD21. The sequence goes on from DAOOUQ010000019.1 coordinate 63,688, forward strand.
CTCCGAAGCCTCCCGTTGTCCCGTTCAGGTAACCAACTATATATGCACCAGCAAAGGATCCCAATGCGCCCATACTGTTAATAAGCGCTATTGCACCGGGCGACACATTCTTTGGAAGGATTTCTGTTATGACTGCAAAGAATGGCCCGTATGGTGCATACATCGTTCCTCCGGCGACGACAAGGAGAAAATAGGAGAGCCAGAAATTGCTCGGTCCTATGAGATAAGACCCATAAAAGGAGAATGCCCCGATCAGCAGAAAAGGCCATATAAAAATACTTCTTCTCAGCATTTTGTCGGAGAAATATGATGCAACAAGCATTCCGATTATGGCCAGAAGATAAGGTACAGATGCCAGCCAGCCGGTTTTTACAATATTAGAGTCGGGTGAAGCATTTATTATCGAAGGCAGCCACATCACAAACCCATAGACTCCGATACACCACAGGAAATACTGGAGGCAAAGAAGAATCACCACTCGCGATCTGAAAGCCACGGCATAATTTCTTACAGGTTTGATTGATTGCTGTTCAATATCGAGTTCAGCCTGCAAATCGTCTTTTTCATCCTTTGTCAGCCATTTAGCCTGGGCCGGTTTGTCAACAACAAGCCGCCACCAGAAAAATGCCCATATAATTGCCGGAAATCCTTCAAGAATAAACATCCAGCGCCATCCGAGGGCATCGACAAGGTAGCCTGAAAGAATTGACATCCACAGAATTGTCACAGGATTACCAAGTATAAGGAAGGTGTTGGCTCTCGAACGTTCATGTTTAGTGAACCAGTTGCTCAGAAATACAAGCATGGAAGGCATCACGGCACTTTCCACAACGCCAAGCATGAACCTTATTACAATAAGTCCTTTCACGTTGTTTGTCATCCCTGTTGCCATTGCCAGGGCTCCCCAGAGGATGAGAGACCAGAAAATAAGCTTTCTGGCACTGTTCCTCGCGGCATATACTGTGCCCGGTATCTGGAAAAAGAAATAGCCAAGGAAGAAAAGTGATCCCAGCAGAGACGATGTTGCTGCATTAATATCGAGGTCTCTTGCCATTCCGCCTGCTGCGGCAAAACCGAAATTAGCCCGGTCGAGATAAGCAAGGCTATATGTAATAAAGGCAATTGGCACTAATCTGTACCAACGTTTTCCGGAAAGCTGATTTGCCATATGAATGAAATTGTTACAGGGCTGTTAACTCCACAATCTGTCGTGTGATCTCTTATCGTCCCATTCGGGTGTGGGTTCGAAATACCCTTTTGCCCTGGGATGGAGATGTTTCTTTACTTCTTCCTCATTGAGTTCAATACCAAGGCCCGGTGAGTCGAGAGGCACATTGGCAAAGCCATTTGTGACCATCGGCTGGGAGCCGGTCATCTTTACGAGGTTTCCCCACCATGGTGAATCGACGCTGTGATGTTCGAGTGCAAGAAAATTCTGTGTAGCTGCGGCGCAATGAACATTAGCCATGAATGTTACGGGCGTCCCTGCCATATGCATCGCCATAGCAACACCGCATTCTTCAGCATAGTCGCCGATACGTTTTGTTTCGAGAAGACCTCCCGACGTTGCCAGGTCGGGTTGTATTATATCAACTGCACGTGCATCAAGAAGGGGCTTAAAGCCGTTTTTCAGAAGATATATATCTTCGCCGGTACATGTTGGAGTTTCCAGGGCATCGGATACAGTTTTCCACTGGTCGGTATAGAACCATGGCACCATATCTTCGAGCCATGCAAGCCTGTATTTTTCCATTGCCCTGCCGAACCTGATGGAGTTGTTTATATCAAAATGTCCGAAATGGTCAGCGCATAAGGGCATTTCATAGCCGACTGCATTTCGTACCTGTTCAACATATTCTGCAAGTCCTTCAAGTCCCTTTTCGGTAATCTGGACCTGCGTGAAGGGATGCAAAGTATTGCCATAGCCCATATAATCCCGCAGATCATATTGTCCGGCAGCGCCGTCCCAGAATTTGCTGTTAACTATTGTATCTGTTTCTTTTGCAACGACATGTATCCCAAGGTCCATTTTCAGCCAGGTGAATCCCTGTTCTTCAACCCGCCTTTTCATAGTCTGGGCGAAAGCAACAGGATCATTTGCTCCGGGAGTATCGGCATAGAGCCTGATCTTATCGCGGTATCTTCCGCCCAGGAGCTGCCAGGCAGGAACGCCGTATGCCTTTCCGCAAAGATCCCATAAGGCCATCTCGACAGCACATACCCCGCCACCCTGACGGCCATGATAGCCAAACTGCCTGATTATCCTGAATATCATTTCAACGTTGCATGGATTCAAGCCGAGTATCCTGCTTTTCAGCATGAGTGCATATCGCTCATCGGCGCCGTCGCGAACCTCTCCAAGGCCGTAGATACCCTGGTTGGTGTCGATTCTGATTATTGCGGTGCGGCCCACATTACCCACCACGGCAACCCTCATGTCGGTGATCTTAAGATCCGAAGGACTTGAGGCACGGCTCACTTTCGAAGTAGTCTGTGCAATTGTATCTTCAACCGACATATGCATCAGACCACCAAGGGCAATGCCTCCGAGGGCGCCTTTCTTAAGGAAGTCCCTTCTGGAAGTTCCTGTTTTTTTGACGGATTCCTTTTCTGTCGTGGCCCCAGGTCTTTCCATCAATGAGTTTTGTTGCTGTATCTCTTTAATAATGCTTTTCATCATGGATAAATTTTGGTTCTGTTGTTGCTTGTTGCCAGCCTTCGCTGAAGCTGCGGCTGGTAAAACTGGGTGCTGGTTGCTTGTTACTGCTTCAAGGTTCAAAATTCAAGGTTCGATATTCAAGGTTCAAAGTTTAAAGTTCAAAGTTCAAAGTTCAAAGTTCTTGGCTCACTACTCACAACTCACTACCGGCTCTCTGCTCCCTGCTCCCCGCCCTGTGCCCTGAGCCCTGTGCCATCACCAGTTTCTCTCTTTAAAATAATTGTCAAGTTCAGTTTTTGTCATCGGCAGTTTCCCGGGATAGTTATTAAGCCAGTCGACGAAATCCTTTTTTATCTCATCGCTCCACTGGCTGTCGATCTGGCCGGGCTTGTACTTTCCTTCCCTCAGGCGCTGGTGCCCGAACTGGTCGCGCAGAGCCGTGACTTCGGAAGTTATTACAAGTTCTTCAACAAGGTGGGCCGGGATGAAGATCACCCCGTATTTCTTTGCAAGTACCACATCGCCGGGAAGCACAACGGCCCTGCCTATACGGATCGGAGCGTTAATAGATACCAGGCTCATTTGCATTATATATGAAGGATCCTGTCCTTTTATCCAGCCGTTGAACCCTTTGATTTCGCTGAGGCCTTCCTGATCCCTTACGGATCCGTTGAATATCACCCCTCTCTTCGATTTTGCATATATGGAATTACCGAGGTTGTCGCCGATAAGGGTTCCGTCGACTATTTTGCCATAGCTGTCGGCGACATATACATCACCTTCAACAAGGACATCAATGGGCCATGAATTTGTTCCACCCTGCTGTGCCCGTCCTTCAGCCTTGCCTTTTTCTTTAATATACTTCTCAAGATCGGGACGAAGCGGCATAAACTGTGCCGTGACAACGCGTCCGGTCATGGGTTGCTCAGGATTAATAATCTCCCATCCGCTTTCAAACTGGTTCTGATATCCCTTGTTCCTGAGCACTCCCCATGCTTCTTCAATGGAGATATTCTTGAGACGTTCGAGTAATGCATCGGAGACCTTTGGCCGTCCGTCGGGAAAGCGTTCTCCTTTCCATTCGGAGGTGAGAGCCTTTATATATTCTGGCGAGGATCCGACATTCTGGGCACTTACCAGAAACCCGGAAAGAATAAATAATGTCAGAAAAAAGATCTTTTTGTTCATGGATAAATGGTTTTAATATAGGTAGATAAATTTAGTGTTTTTTGAATTAAATATTCATGTTTTGAAATATTGCGAAATGCATTTGACCGGAAAATTCCTATATTTCTGATCAGATACTATTAGTTATCAATTTTATAAATAAAAGAATAATGAAAATCAAAATTTACTCTTCAGTCTTAATTTTCACTTTATTATTTACCGCATGTCAGAAGGAAAAGCCAATAATCGAAATCATCGACAGCTCGCTTGCTTTCGCTGCGAAGCAATACACTGCAATGGCCGAAGTGATGAAAGATAAGCCGGGACTACTTCCACGTACTATTGATACTACCGGCGCACTTATCACATCCAATACAGGCTGGTGGACAAGCGGTTTTGTTCCAGGAAGCCTCTGGTATCTTTACGATTATACAAAAGATGAAAAATTCAGGGAATATGCGTCGCGCATGACATCCTATATTGAAAAGGAAAAGTACAACAAGGGAACTCATGATCTTGGATTTATGCTTTATTGCAGCTTTGGCAACGGACTGAGACTTACAAATGATACCAGTTACAAAGAGGTTCTCCTTACAGGTGCAAAGTCTCTTTCTACAAGGTTCAGGCCGAATGTTGGTTGTATACAATCTTGGGGAAGCAGAAAGGGATGGCAGTGTCCGGTTATAATTGACAACATGATGAATCTAGAATTTCTCATGTGGGCATTTAAAAATTCAGGCGATTCGTCTTTTTATAAGATAGCTGTAATACATTCAGATACAACAATTAAAAACCATTTCCGTCCCGACTACAGCACCTGGCATGTTGTATCGTATGATACAATCTCCGGAAAAGTTGAGACAAAGCAGACTGCACAGGGCGCAGCTGACGGATCGGCATGGGCGCGCGGTCAGAGCTGGGGCCTGTACGGCTATACTGTAATGTACAGGGAGACAGGTCTTCAAAGATATCTCGATCAGGCAGTCCATATTGCAGATTTTCTTATAAATCATTCCAACCTGCCCGAGGATAAGATACCATACTGGGATTATGATGCTCCGGGAATTCCTGATGCAAAAAGAGATGCATCAGCCGGCGCCATAATGGCTTCAGCTCTTATTGAACTTAGCGGATTTGTTGATCAGGTTAAGAAACAGGAATATCTTGGTGTGGCAGAAAAACAGATACGCAGCCTGGCATCACCGGAATATATGGCAAAGTATGGTGAAAACGGCAATTTCATCCTTATGCACAGTGTCGGATCACTGCCTGCAAACAGCGAAGTGGACGTTCCGCTTACCTATGCCGACTA
>DAOOUQ010000019.1:68925-83690 GCA_035390825.1 Bacteroidales bacterium
AAAAGTCAATCATCGCCTTCATAACCCCGTCGCCGTATGATGCGACAAGGTCGAATGCTTCTTTTGTTCCGGCGAAGGGGAACCTGTGTGTCACCATACGTGAGACATCGATTTTACCGTTGCTCATCATTTCAAGAGCGGGTTCAACACAGCCCACCTGACGGCGTATAAACTGTACCGACAGTTCATGCCTGCGGGTGATATCGACATTCAGGCTCCAGCGTTCAAATTCGGGGATGCCAACTATAATAAGCCTTCCACCGGGTTTCAGTATTTCGCATGCCTGATCAACAGCCTCCTGCCGGCCGCAGCATTCAAATACCACATCGATCCCTTCAGGCACCTCCTTCCTTAGACTTTCGACAATATTTTCCTTTAAAGGGTTACCGGTCCATGTTGCTTTTTCTGAAGATGCTATTGCAAGCCTTTCATCTATTTTGTCAGTCACATAAACCGAGTCAGCCTCAGCTGCTTTTAAAGCCAGCATTACGCTCATTCCAATGGGACCGAATCCCAGAATTGCAGCTTTCAGACCTTTGGTTTCACCGGCTTTTTTTACAGAATAAACACCAATCGCAAGGGGTTCGGAAATTGATCCATGATCGGCAGAAAGATTTTCAGGCATCGGAAAGCAACTTGATTCGGGCATTACAATATATTCCGAAAGAGTTCCTTCTGCCTGACCGGGACATCCCAGAAACTTAAGCTTTCTGCAGGTGTGATGCCTTCCTGAAAGACACTGGTCGCATTTTCCGCACCACATTGCGGGTTCAACGGCAATTATATCCCCTTTTTTTACACGTTTCACCTCTCTTCCGGTCTCAACAACCATACCCGCGCTCTCATGACCTACAGTGAATGGATAAACAACTTTTTGGGAACCTATGTTACCCTTTGTATAATAATGTATATCCGAACCGCAGACACCGACTGTCATTATACGGATTTTTACATCATATGGGCCCGAAATAACAGGTTCGGGAACTTCCATCATCTGCATTTCACGTATGCCCGTAAGCTTCATTGATTTCATATTCCATATATTTAGATCAGGAACAAATATATGATATTTCGGATTCCGGAATTGTGATTTCGGAATGTCAGGAATTCGGATTTCGGAAGGTGGATTTCGGAATTAGCTACTTGTAAAATCCGAAATCAAAAATCCGAATTCCGAAATCATAAAATTCCCATCATCTTGTTCAGCGATGACATTTTGTTTTGGTATTTTAATGCCTATCACAGGTACAACTTTAATATAAATTTGTATATTCACTTTGTTACATATTACCAGTTTGCCAAATAAAATCAGTTATGAGAAAGATTTATGGAATAGGGGAGACAGTCTTTGACATAATTTTCAAGAACGGACAGCCTCAGGCGGCTAAACCCGGGGGAGCCATGCTCAACAGCATTGTTTCGCTTGGAAGGATCGGTCAGCCGGTACATTTCATAAGCGAGTATGCCGGTGATGATGTCGGAGGCCTTATTGACTCTTTTCTTCATTCAAATGGTGTCGATACCTCCTATGTCCATCATTACAGGGACGGGAAGACAAAGCTTGCCCTGGCTTTCCTCAATGAAAGGAATGATGCTTCATATACATTTTATGAGAAATATTCTGAAAAGCGGCTTGACATTGAACTACCGGGAATAGCCGCAAACGATATCCTTCTATGCGGTTCGATATATGCAATAACCGATGAGATAAGAGATAAGTTCAGAAGCCTTGTCGGAGCAGCATACAGGAACGGGGCAATAGTCATTTATGATCCCAATTTCAGAAGCGCTCACCGCCATGAGCTCGACAGGCTGAAACCGCTGATAGTTGAAAACATGTCGATGGCAAGTCTCGTAAGGGGATCGGATGAGGATTTCAGCAATATCTTCGGGGCAATGAATCCCGACGAAGCGTGGAATGCCGTAAGGAACTACTGCAAATGCCTTGTATATACTGCAAATGCGGAGGGAGTGTTTGTCAGGACCGGAAAATTCAGCGGCAGATTTCCTGTGAAAAAGTTAACACCGGTGAGCACAATAGGTGCCGGCGATAATTTCAATGCAGGAATGATGGCTGCAATTTATATTAATGAAATTAAAAAGGACCAGCTTGAAATAATGGGAGAGGAGATGTGGTCTAAGGTTGTCTCTATGGGTGTAGATTTTGCCAGCGAAGTATGCATGAGCTATGATAATTATATCTCGGAAGATTTTGCTCATCGTTTAAGAACCGGGAAATAGAAAACAGATTTTCTTTTTGAGGCTTTCTGCCTCGTGCGGATTGTCGAAATGTCAAACAGGCCGCGCTGACGGCGCTCCAGCCTCCGTTATGGCATCATAATCCTGCAAACAGGCCGCCTCCACGGGTCTCAGAACTATGTTGTGCCTGCCAATACGGATAGCCCCTTCAGGTGGTTGAGGGCTAAACAGGTTTTGCCTTTTCGAGAATGTATTTCTCAGCCTCCAGGTTCCAGATATAGTCATTCCCCGATACTATCTCATGCAGGCCTGCATAAAAGGGATCATCTTTCCCCAGTTCCCCGAGTTTGTACAACGATACCAGAGGCATCGAAATGTTTGTGTAAATTAGTTTTTTGCCTCCCGGGATCTTAGGCAGATTTAAAGTGGTATCAACCACAGCATCCAGCCCTCCCACATGGGTTATCATGACAGCCGGATTTATCCTTCCGCTTTCCATAAGCTTCAATGATTCACGCATATCGTCTGTATTTCCTCCGGACGTTCCGACAATATGCGTGAAAGCATAATGTACATTGTAAAAATTGAATTCCGCCTTGAACTCCGGATTGGTGGGGCCGGCAAAGAAATTAAGGCATCCGTCGAATCCGAGGATGGAATCTCCCTGTTCGACAACCTGTTTTACAGGGGCAAAGACAAAAACGTCGTCGAAACCTTTACCGCCCGTAAGATCACGGAGATGGCCAGTGGGATTGTCAAGTTTCCCGGTATTCACATAAATAAGCCTTATCCCTTCTTTTAGAGCATCTTCAGGGGTGAAAAGGCATGCCGCCCTGGCAAGACGGCTGTCGTCAATATCAGTGACTACAAGCATCCCGGGCTTCCTGTCGTGATGAAGGGCATAATCGATGGCCCCAAGTCCCATTGGCCCGACACCGGCCAGGATCGCCATATTTCCGCCTTCCCTTATGCCCATTACATGATTATAAGTTCCCGGAGTTACATGATAACATGCATGAAAAGCTCCCACAATGCATGACATTGGCTCTGACAGTGATGCCGGATAAAATGCTTCTCCTTCATAGGGGAGAAGAGAGCCTGCCTCCATCACTATATTTGGAATTATGATGTGTGTTGCGTCACCCCCTATATACCTGAATGAATATCCCGGAGCATCCAGTGTGCCCATATGGTTCATGGCCGGTTGTATCGAGAATTTTTGTCCGGGTGCAAATTTATTCTGCCATTTTTTCCCGACTTCCAGGATTATGCCTGCAAATTCATGCCCGATAATTGTCGGATTTATGTGTATGTCGCCAGGTACCCGCTTATGGTCGGCACCCTGCAGGGCTGCTTTGTGCGACGACATGCAGATGCTGTCGGAGACCACCCGGGCAAGTATCTCATCTTCCCTTATTTCCGGAAGCTCAAATTCCTCAAGTCTGAGGTCTTTCTTGCCATAAATACGAACTGCTTTGGTTTTCATAACTTAAAATTTACATCCCCCTTGCCCTCTTCAAAGGGGGAATCTTAGATTTAGCCCCCTTCAGGGGGGATGGGGGGGTTTACCCGAGCATCACCTGCCCTCCCGTGACAGGTATTGCCTGTCCGGTTTCATATTCCTGGTCAATAATATAGAAAAGAGCTTTTACCAGGTCTTCTATCCGGCATCCACGTTTCAGAGGAACCTGATCTTCATAAAACTTACGTACATCCTCAATGGTTTTTGCACCGGGAACCTTACCTGTTTTCAGGTACTGAACAAAAAGTCCGTTTTTGGGATCGGACCAAAGAGGTCCTTCATAGAAATTCCCGGGGCAGATTGCATTGACCTTTATCCTGTAAGGTGCCAACTCAAGTGCAAATGATTGTGTGAGTCCTATGCCTCCGAATTTTGATCCCGCGTAGGCAAAATTCCTGTTGCTTCCCCTTATCCCTGACTTTGAATTGATCTGGATTATATCCGTAAAGTATCCGGGTTTTTCTGTATTCTGGATCTTCATTACTTCTGATGCATACTTTGCGCAATAGAAGTAACCGTTATAATTAATATCTGTTATTCTGGAAAACTGCCCGGGCTCAATCTCATCCAGTCCTCCGGCTTTGAGGATCCCGGCATTGCTTATCATAATATCCAGTCCTCCGAATTCCTTTACGGCAGATTCGACGAGGTTTTTTACATTTACCGGATCAGAAACATCGGTTTTAATAAAGATGGCCTTGTTAGGCAGCCTGTATTTAAGCAGTTCACCGACGAAAAGGTTCCCTGTAACCTCATTGAGATCGGCTATGACCACGTTTACTCCTTTCCTGTACAAAGATTCGGCAACACCCGCCCCGAAACCCTGGGCTCCACCGGTTATTATTGCAGTTTTGTTGCTGAGCCTGTTTTCCGGTTCTGATTTCTGTGCAACTTTGCGCCTGTAGTTTTCAACCTCCCATTTATCGATAAACATTGTCTGATCGGGGGTCAGTGCTTTTGTTCCCCCGCACAATGATGAGTAATGGCTGACTTTGATCAGGTCTTCGAACACTTCCAGGACCGTGTCGGCAGCGGCTGCGGAATTATCAGCCGACAGTATGCCGGCATCCTTAATTACTATCACTTTTGGAAGATATCCGTATTCATCCCTGAATCTCGGGAGTTGCATCCGAAGCGAATCAAGTATTTTTTCAGCAGATCCCGACTGGGCGATATACATGTATCTTGTTTTGCAGTAAACAATAATGTCGGGAGTGAGAGGCAAGGATATCTTGTGGAATTCCTTTTCGTTCTGGTAATAATTTGCTATGAGAGAGTTATGTCTGTATCTTATCACTTTGGGCTTCTCATCTGAAAGCATCATTCTCAGTGCCGGAAGGACCTTGTTCAGAACAGGGTTGAAAGGTATCTGTTCAGGTTCGGGAAGCGGTTGTATGATTGTGTTTACAGATGACAGGATCTCATCATAAATCTGCTTTATTTCATCAACAGAATTTCCGCTGACGAATGAGCCGTGGTTTTCCAGGAAGATAATCTGCGGATCTGAAGAATATTTTTCCCTCCATGAGAGGATCTGCGATTCCAGTGATTTAAATAATGTATAGCCCGGGTCGGTGTAAGGCACAAACAAGGCCTTTTCACCAAAAAGTCTGGTCACGGTGTTCCTTGCATTCCTGCTGCACAATATGCCATTTATAAGTGAAGGATGGAGGTGTACAACAAATCTGTACCTTATGAGGTCATGAAGGGAAGTTTCAACAGAAGGCCTGAGGTTTTGTTGCGGATCAATAATGGCTGCATAAAGATCGTTCTTAACCTGATCCTCACGTATTATTGTATCGTCAGAATACACTTTCCGGGATATTATCCTCAGCTTGTCCCTGTTCAGCGCCACCAGCCCCTTTTCGTCAAGTCGGGCAAGCGGGGTTCCGCTGGCTTTTATCCAGAGAGTATTTTCATCCTTGAAGGAAGTGTTGCCCCCGCCTGCAATCACGTAATCTCTGTTGCTTCCGTAAAACCGGGAAACATTTATCAGGTCATTAAGTTCCGGCCGCATATATTCAGTTATTTGATAAAAAGTATTCGATCACCAGTCTGCCCAGATATGTCAGTTCTCTTTTCTGATCAAAACTCGGGGTGCCGTCGGCAAGTATATAACCCTGCATTCCCCTGGCCCTTAAATACTGATGGGCCGCGGTTATGCATGCACCCTCCCATGCTATTGTCCTGAGCTCTTCACTCACCTCGACCGTTCCGCGGGCAGTTACCCTGAGGGGAATCATTTCGGGAGTATTATGCTCAGTGCCAAAGAGGACAACATAATTCTTACCGTGAAAATACTTCACGAATTTATCAAGTATCCCGGCATCGTTTCTTCCGGGAATAAGTTCAATGCAGCCAATCTTCATGGAGGAGAGAGAGGAATGCAGCTTTTCCATATCCCTTTCGAATTCGGTGAAATTCCCCGAAGGGTCGTCAAGAAGCACAGGATAGCATGGGATTCCGCCTGCATCAAGGATCAGCTTTATGATTTTCCCGACGGGCAGGAATGATTCTTCTTTTTCCTCGACAAATGCTGCTCCCCCGCTTTTGAGCAGGTTCGAACGGATCTCATTTTCCAGTCTTGCCGGATTCCCTATCCCAGCCAGGGATTTTTTGCCGCCATAGATCTGTTCAATGAATTTCAGCCTCTCAACAGGATCGGGATAATGTTTTTCCGCAAGAGTCCTGACTGCTTTTGCCAGGTGTCTTTCCCTGACAAGCTCACGGGCAAATTCCTTCTTCACGGTTTCATAGGAAAGTGAAAGAGAGGGATTTACTGCCGTAATGATGCTGTTCATTTTACCTATCATCGCCCTGATCTGGTATTGGGTTTCTCTTTTTACCGACCTGAGTCGGAGCTTCTGGAAAAACCCCGGGTTGAATGGATAGTCGAGGCCTTTCCCGCTGAAATAAATCCTGCCGGGATTGTTCGGATCGTTGATTCGGATCCCTTTAAGCTGCTCGTTTTTCATCAATCCGATGAATTCGATATTGAAAAGAGGGAATATCCTGTTTTTCAGTGAACCGGCGTAAAAATCATCATAACCATCGGTGACAAAGAAATCATTGATGCCAAGAACCGAAATATTCTCCTGCTTTCCCATGGTGAAAACGGTTTCCATGTCAGGAAATGCGCTGAAGGAAAATGGTGTATGAATATGGCTGTTGGCTTCGCGGTAAACGGGAATGTTGTTCCTGTCAAACTTCTTCATGAGCTCGGCAGGTGAAGGCAGATCTTCGAGAAAATGTTTATTCACAATAAAATATTTAAGTAAAATCTTTCAGTGTTTGTTAATAGTTTATCCTTTATCAGATAGATAATATGTTATCTGAACAATTTATCTATTTCGCTTATTTTTTCTGGTGACAATGGCGTGGCCCCGCCCTTCATTTCAACAACCATGGTCATTTTTGCAGCATTTTCAAGTACTTCAAGCCTGTCGAATGCCTGAAGAAGTGAAGAGCCGGCGGCAAGTATGCCATGGTTTTCAAGGAGCAGTATGTCGGACCCTGAAATGCAATCCGAAACAAGTTCAGCAAGCTCTGAAGTACCCATCATGGCATACGGGACAAATGCAGGATCACCGCATACAGCTCTGGCTTCAGCTGTGAGGCTTGTGTTTATTTTCGGCTTCATCGCTGTGAAAGCTGTGGCAAAAAGTGGATGGGCATGTACAATTGCCGAGACATGTTTATTTTTCCTGTAAATTAAAAGATGCATTCCCAGCTCAATTGATGGTTTAAGTCCGGGAGTCAGATTCTCTCCGTTCATTTTGATTATCGCGACTTCCTTCCATCTCATCCTTCCCTTATCGGTTGCAGACGGGGTGATAATCACGGTATCTTCCGTGATCCTGCAGCTGATATTTCCTCCCGATGTTGTTGTAAGACCCTGCCTGTAAAGACGCCTCATGAACCTGGCGACTTCCTTGCGCTCATTCTTATATGGGCCTTCCTTTTCCATTGATTCATATCACTTAACGAGATCAATAACTCCGTCAAGAATATAGTGAGGCCTGTATGGAAACCTGTCAATCTCTTCGCGTGAAGTGATACCGCTTAGCACAAGAAGCGTATCAATTTCTGACTCGAGTCCGCATCTTACGTCGGTATCCATCCTGTCGCCTATAACGATTGCATCTTCCCTGCTGACCATTAATTTTCTGAGGGCGATCCTCATCATGAGCGGATTGGGCTTGCCTACAAAATATGCCTTTCTTCCTGTAGCTATTTCTATAGGGGCGATCAATGCTTTGGTAGAAGGGGCAATGCCGTTTTCCACCGGACCGCTGACATCGGGGTTTGCGCCAATAAGCCTTGCTCCCTTGAGAACAAGGTTCACAGCTGTCTGGATGCTTTCGAAATTATAGTTATGAGTGTCACCTACAACAACATAGTCGGGGTTCACATTATTGATTGTATAACCAAAGCTGTACAGGGCATGAATCAGTCCGGCATCTCCGATAATATAAGCGCTTCCGTTTGGTTTCTGGCTTGCAAGGAATCCGGCTGTTGCAAGGGCGCTTGTGTAGAAATGTTCCTCGCCTACATCTATTCCAAGCCTGTTAAGCTTTTCATGTAGTTCTTTTGGGGTTCTTTCACTCGAATTTGTGAGGAACAGAAATTTCTTCCCCGAGTTTTCAAGCCATTTAAGGAATTCAGGTACTCCGGGAAGAAGTTTGTTCCCGTGGTAGATCACACCGTCCATGTCGATGATGAAGCCCGATTTTGACTTTATCTTTTGAATTATACTTTCCATATAGTTTTTGTTCTGCCCCGTAAAGATATAAAAAGGAACTAAACACCTTCCCTGTTAAGCTTCAAAGACTTTTCGGGAGAAAGGTCTGATACGGACTGATGACCCTTCAGAGGGATTATTTTCTCATGTATGGCATCAATTATCCATCCGGGCTGAGGGAAAAAATATGTTTCCATTTCGTGAGCCGGTATGATCCAGTTCCTTGAGCCCACCACCACAGGCGGTGCATCAAGATAATCGAAGGCAAGCTCGGTAACTGTCTGTGCCATTTCCTTCAGGAATGATCCCCTTGAAGAAGCATCGCTGGCAAGGACAATCCTGCCGGTTTTCCTGACAGACTCAATAACCGGTTCATAATTAAACGGAACAAGAGTTCGTGCATCGATGACCTCTGTGCTCATGCCGTATTTTTCGTGCAGTATGTCGGCAGCCCTGAGCGCCTGGTACAGCGTTGCTCCGATTGTCAGTATTGTTATATCATTACCGGTTCTTTTAATATCGGGTTCACCAAGCGGTATTTCGTAATATCCTTCAGGGACTCCCGGTTTATGGAACATTTCGCCAATATCATAGATCCTCTGGCTTTCGAAGAAAATAACAGGGTCAGTCCCCTGAAGGGCGCTGTTCATAAGCCCCTTTGCATCATACGGTGTGGCAGGGAAGACAACCTTCAGCCCGGGTATGTGTGCAACCAGCGAAGACCAGTCCTGGGAATGCTGGGCACCATACTTCGATCCGACCGAGACCCTTATCACGACGGGCATTTTAATGAGGTTTCCGCTCATTGCCTGCCATTTCGGAAGCTGGTTGAAAACCTCATCTCCCGAGCGGCCAAGGAAATCGCAATACATTATCTCGGCAATCACTCTTCCTCCGCACATGCCGTAACCGATTGCTGTTCCAACTATTGCACCTTCCGAGATGGGGGAATTGAAAAGCCGGTGATACGGAAGAGCCTCGGTCAATCCACGGTAAACGGCAAATGCACCTCCCCAGTCACGGTTTTCTTCACCCCATGCTGCAAGCGTCGGGTCCTTGTAAAAACGGTCGATAACTGCTTCGAAGATTCCGTCACGAAGCTGGTATGTTCTGGTTTTTGATACAGGTTTTCCTTCACTGTCGAGATGAAATCTTTCTTTGGTTTTTATCGATTTCACCCTTGGATTTTCTTCCATCGGCATCAGGACATCCGGTTTTCTGTCCTCCATTCTTTCAACCGACCGGTTTGAAAACATCATCCTTCCGATAGCATCCGGATCGCTGATCAGGTCGAGCCGCGGAGAGATTTCATCACTCACCGTCAGTTTGAGGATATGGGCAAGAAGTTCGCCAGCATCTGAACGAATTTCGTCAAGGAGGTCAGCCTTTGCAATACCAGCTGCAATAAGCTGTTCCCCGTATGTGGTTATTGAATCGACTTTCTGCCATGCTTCAATTTCTTCCTTCGACCTGTATGATGAAGCATCGGAAGGGGAGTGGCCGCTTATTCTGTATGTAAGGGTATCAAGTAATACGGGCCCCCGCCTTTTTTCAAGGATCTCCCTTTTTCTTCTGAAGGCGTCAATGACTGCCAGCGGATTGTAGCCGTCGATCCTTTCGGCATGCATCATGTCGGGATTTACGCCTGCTCCGATTCTTGCCAGAATTCCGAAACCCATTGTCTCGCCCATCGTCTGGCCGCCCATGCCATAAAGGTTATCCATGAAGTTGAAAATAAGGGGAAGTCCGCCCATATAATCACCCTGCCAGAGCTTTGTGTACTGATCCATCGTGGCAAATGAGATGCCCTCCCAGACAGGTCCGCAGCCCATTGACGCATCGCCTATATTGCAAACGACAATTCCGGGTTTTTTGTTTATCTTTTTATAAAGTGCGGCGCCGACCGATATGTCGCCAGATCCGCCTACTATTGCATTGTTTGGATATATTCCAAACGGGGTAAAAAAGGCATGCATTGAACCGCCAAGGCCTTTGTTGAATCCGTTTTCCCTGGCAAAAATCTCTGCCAGAGCACCGTAAAGAAGGAAATGAACCGCCAGATCCTTTACCGAACCTGAAAAACCCTTTTCGACGACTGACAGAGCCCTCCCTTCGAAATAGTTCTGCATTATACTGTAAAGGCTGTCTTCATCAAGCTTGTGGATAGCCGATAAACCTTTTGCAAGTATTTCGCCATGGCTCCGGTGCGAACCGAAAATATAATCATCAATGCCAAGGGTGTATGCCATGCCGACTGCAGCAGCTTCCTGTCCGATTGAAAGATGAGCCGGACCGGGATGATTATAGGATATTCCCCTGTATTCGTTCGTTGTCTTTATAAGGTTGAGCATTGTTTCAAATTCCCTGATGATGACCATGTCGTGATAGATCCTTACGAAATCATCAGTAGTGAAGTTCTTTTTTTCCTGTTCAATTGTAAGATTATACTGGTTGACAGGTATCCTTCCGAATTCAATGAATTGTGGTCTGCGTACATCTTCCGGATTTATGTTCTGACTCTTAGGCATATTTAAAGCTTTATTATTCTTTTTACTACTTGCTACTTACTACTTACTATTTACCAACCGCGGCCTCCGGCATAAAACCCTCAATCTCTTTCCTGATCTCCCTCAGGAACAGTGTTGCCGGTCCTCCGTCAATGGCACGATGGTCGTAGGTGAGTGACAGGCCGAGATAAGGGACGAATCCGAATGTATTGTTCCCCAGGTCAGCAGGCCGGTTTATTATTGTGCAAACACCGAGGATGGCGCTCTGAGGAAGGTTTATTACCGGAGTGAACATTTCCACACCATAGTTTCCCAGGTTTGAGACGGTGAAAGAAGCTGCAGTGCTCTTTATGAGTTCGGGATCGATGCTGCCCTTTTTGCAGTTGTCGGCGACCGTTTTCAGTGAACGGGAAAGAGCAACAATGTCCATGCTGTCGGCATTTCTGACTGCCGGGACCATCAGTCCCCTTGGAGTGTCGACGGCTATCCCGAGGTGGACTCTTCTGAATATCCTCATATGGTCGTCAAGAAAATGACTGTTGGCTTCCGGGAACTTCAACAGAGCCTTTATGACACAATAGCAGATCATGTCATTCAGGGTAATGTCCTGTTCTGCCCTTCCTGCTGCCAGATTCTCCTTTACCCTGCGCCTTGCTTCCAGAAGACGTCTTGCGTCGGCGCTCATATGATGTGTAAGCTGTGCGGAGCTCATCAGCGAGGCATGCATCGAACGGGCGATCAGCTTCCTGATGTTTGTGAGAGGTCTATCCGTAAAATCATCACCGGCATTGGAAACCGCAGGAGAACCTGTATATGCTTCCTGACCTGCATTCATTATATCGCTGCAGAGAATTCTGCCATTGGGGCCGGATCCTCTGATTTTGCTGTAATCGATTCCTTTTTTTTCTGCAACACGTCTGGCCCGCGGTGATATCCTGATCCTTCCGGTGATGCTTTCTGATGGATGTGTCTGCCTTGCTTCAGAATAATTGCCGCTTTCAGGCCCCGGCATAATAACAGTTTTCTCTTCCTTTCCGGAAACGGGGCCCTCAGGAGGCCTGGATGATTCAGTTTTTTCACCCGGTGAACCTATTACCGCAACATTGGCAAGGACAGGCACTTCTGCTCCCTCCGGATAAAGGATGTCGAGAATTGTCCCATCAGCAGTCGCCTCGTAATCGAACGCCGCCTTGTCGGTTTCATAGGAGAACAATATATCCCCTGTTTTTACCCGCTCTCCCTTTTGCCTGAACCATTTTGTGATTATGCAGGTTTCAACTGACTGACCCTGCTTAGGCATTATTACAGGAATTGACATTATTGTAAAGGTTGTAGTTTGTTGATTAACTTGTTATTATAAGTTGATTAAAATCAATTAAATAACTGATCTATATCAATGATTTAACTGAAATTACAAAAATAAGTAATTAAACTTGTATTTACAAGTAAAATGTCTTATATTTACACGGAAAATACCCGGCGCAGGATATGGGATCTGTTCCGCAGTACAGAAGGCTTTATGAATTACTCCGCAGGCACATAAAAGATGGTGTTTACAGAGAAGGTGATCTTTTGCCGTCGGAGAATGAATTGTGCCGGATATATGAAATGACTCGTCCCACGGTACGTCAGGCCCTCGGATGTCTGGCAAACGACGGTTTTATAAGGAAGCATCAGGGGAAGGGAAGCATTGTTCAGAATCAGCAGAGGGATATAGGGATACTTTCGGTATCGGGAACCACTTCGGCTGCCGGAAGCAGGAACCTTAAGACAAGGATAATAGAAAAGCCGGTGATAATAAGATGGCCTGATGATTTCATGTTTCAGCTTTCGGACCTTGAAAAAGAATCGGGATGTATATATATGGAACGTTTACGTCTTATCGATGATTCACCGGTTTTTTTTGACATAAGTTATATTCCGAACATCAATTTGCCCAGAATAACAGCAAGGCAATTTGAGAACAGGTCTCTTTTCGGTGTCTTACGCGAGCATTACAACATAGAGATCAGGGGAGGTGAGCAGAGAATCAGGGCAATTACTCCGCCGGCCAGGATAAGAAAATTCCTGAGGCTTGTTAAAGATCAGCCGGTGTTGCATCTTGAAAGGAAGATAGAAACGAGCACAAACGGACTTTTCCTGTATTCTTCAATATTCTGTAATACCGGTAAATACTCGGTTTTCGGAAGATTCTGACTTTTTCAGTCTGACAGGTCAGGTATATAAAAAAAATTATAATTTTATGGTTGTTATTTTGTTGAAGAATGGCAATTGGGATTTATTCTGCCAATACTGATTCATAAAAGACATTAACCAGCTAACCTGTTTTTTAGATAATACAATAACTAACCAAAAACAAAACCAAAAATCAGTTTATGAAAGATCAGAAAAATTTATGGTCGCGGCGCCGGTTCCTTGGCTCTGCAGCCTTTGGAATGGCCGGAATGGTTATGATACCTGCGGTCGCAACATCGTGCAAGGGAAAAACAAAACCAGCGGCGGCTGAAAGTGGTGATGAGATCACCCTGGGGTTCATAGGCCTGGGGCAGCAGGCAATGTTCCTCCTCAGCGGGTTCCTTCAGGTTTCCGGGGTAAAGGTGGTGGCCGGATGTGATGTTTACGGCATCAAGCGGAAGCGTTTTGAAAAGAGGGTAACTGACTATTATACCAAGGCAGGCACCGGATTCAGGGTTGACACCTATGAAAAGTACCAGGATCTTCTGGCCAGGACGGATATTGATGCCGTTGTTATCGCTGTGCCTGATCATAACCATGCCATGATAGCAATCGCAGCATGCCAGGCCGGAAAGGATGTTTACCTTGAGAAACCGATGACATTCACAATATATGAAGGTCAGCAGCTTAAGAAGGTTGTCCGTGAGAACAACAGGGTTCTTGCGGTAGGCAGTCAACAGCGTTCGGACCCTGGTTTCCGGCATGCCGTCAATCTTGTTCTGACAGGCGCCCTTGGAAAGATAACCAAGGTCAATGCATATGTGGGTGCTCCCCCCAAGCCTTACGATCTTCCCGAAGAACCGCTTCCTGCCGATCTTAACTGGGATCTCTGGCTCGGCCCGCTTCCCGGCAATATACATTTCAACAATCAGCTTGATCCTCCCATATCACTCAATCCGGAAAAGAATGAGGAATTCTGGGGTGCATGGCGCTGGTATAAGGAAATGGGTGGCGGATTCACAACCGACTGGGGTGCACATATGTTCGATATTGCACAGTGGGGCCTGGGCATGGACAAGAGCGGGCCTGTTGAGATATCACCAATTGGTGACGGCACCGAATTCATAAGCTGGAAATATGCTAACGGAGTCGTAATGACATCCGAGCCTTTTGATGACAAGCTTACAAAAGGGGTTAAATTCTGGGGAGAAAACGGATGGATCGAGGTGTCGCGCGGCTATTTCAATGCTTCTGATCCTAAATTCAATCCTCCGGCATCTGCGGCATCAACAGAGGAAGGTCCATATGAGACAAGGATTCCTCATCAGGTTAATTTCATCGAATGCATCAGGTCGCGCCAGGATCCGGTTGCTTCAGTTGATATAGGGCACAGCAGTTGCACGGTATGCAATCTTGGAAATATTGCGGTTGACCTGAAGAGAACAATAAAATGGGACCCTGCCACCGAGACATTTATTGATGATACGGACGGTGAAGCTACAAAGCGTTTGCACTATACATACCGAAGCCCGTGGAAACTCATTTGAACAGATGCATAACAAACAGAAGAGGGTGTCTCAAAAGGGGCACCCTTTCTTTTTTAGTTGATTGTCACTTTCTT
>DAOOUQ010000020.1:0-82906 GCA_035390825.1 Bacteroidales bacterium
GCATAGCCGTCACAGGAGTTGATGAAGCAGACGAGGCCGCAAAAATACTCGGATACCCTGTAATAATCAGGGCGGCATACACTCTCGGGGGTCAGGGAAGCGGATTTGCCTCAGATTCCGGAGAGCTTAAGGCTCTTGCAACAAAAGCATTTTCCTATACGAACCAGATCCTCGTGGAAGAGTCTCTCAAGGGATGGAAAGAGGTTGAATATGAAGTTGTAAGGGATAAATACGACAATTGCATCACGGTCTGCAACATGGAAAACTTCGATCCCCTTGGCATTCACACGGGAGAAAGCATTGTGGTTGCACCATCGCAGACTCTTACGAACAGTGAATATCACAAACTCAGGGAGCTTTCAATAAGGATAATAAGGCATATTGGAATTGTGGGCGAATGCAACGTTCAGTATGCCCTGTCACCCGAATCTGAAGATTACCGTGTAATAGAAGTTAATGCCCGCCTTTCCCGTTCAAGCGCCCTTGCATCTAAAGCCACGGGTTATCCGCTTGCTTTCATAGCTGCCAAGCTCGCTGCCGGATACGGCCTTCATGAACTGAAAAATTCGGTTACAAAGAACACAACCGCCTGTTTTGAGCCTGCTCTCGACTATATTGTATGCAAAATCCCGCGCTGGGATCTGAACAAGTTCAAGGGGGTGTCGCATCTCATAGGCAGCAGTATGAAAAGCGTCGGAGAGGTAATGGCAATAGGAAGATCGTTCGAGGAGGTGATCCAGAAAGCCCTCCGGATGATTGGCCAGGGGATGCACGGCTTTACAGGCAACCTCAAGCTTGATTTTGGCGATATCGAAAAAGAACTCGCCGAGCCGACTGATATGAGGATCTTTGTAATAGCCGAAGCCCTTGAGAAAGGCATTACTGTTGACAGGATTCATGAACTTACCAAAATAGATAAATGGTTCCTTTATAAGCTCAGGAACATTATATCCATAAAGGAAGAACTCTGCTCATACAAATCCCTTGAATCGGTTCCTGCTGAGCTTCTCTCAAATGCCAAAATATGCGGATTCAGTGATTTCCAGATTGCTCGCCATGTACTGAAATCATCTTCTTCAGATATCAACAGGCACATGATGAAAGTAAGGGAACACCGCAGGAAACTGGGTATTACGCCCTGCGTCAAGCAGATCGACACACTGGCAGCGGAATACCCGGCCATGACTAATTACCTTTATCTGACCTATGGCGGTTCGGAGCATGACATTTCTTTCGGGCATGATAAAAAATCAATAATAGTTCTTGGATCCGGGGCATACAGAATCGGATCAAGCGTGGAGTTTGACTGGTGTTCAGTCAATGCAGCCGACACAATCAGGAAGCAGGGCTTCAGATCGATAATGATTAACTATAATCCCGAAACTGTCAGTACCGACTATGACATCTGCGACAGACTTTATTTTGATGAGCTGACATTCGAAAGGGTACTCGATATTATTGAACTGGAATCGCCTGACGGCGTGATCGTTTCGGTTGGAGGTCAGATACCCAATAATCTGGCAATGAGGCTGCATGAGTGCAATGTTCCGGTGCTCGGGACATCTCCCGTTTCTATCGACAGGGCCGAGAACAGGCATAAGTTCTCGGAGATGTGCGACAACCTGATGATCGATCAGCCGCGATGGAAGGAGCTCTCCTCAATTGACGACATTTACGGTTTCGTCGATCAGATAGGCTTTCCCGTTCTTATCCGCCCATCATACGTATTGTCGGGGGCCGCAATGAATGTCGTTTCGAACAGGAATGAGTTATCGCATTATCTCGATCTCGCGGCCCGTGTATCAAAACAATATCCGGTTGTGGTGTCGAAATTCATTGAAGATGCAAAGGAAATAGAGATCGATGCCGTTGCGAAGGAAGGTGAGATATTTGCCTATGCCATCAGCGAACATGTAGAGTTTGCAGGAGTTCATTCAGGAGATGCAACGATGGTGTTCCCGGCGCAAAAAATATATTTTGAAACTGCAAGACGCATCAAAAGGATTTCAAGGCAGATATCCAGGGAGTTGAATATTACGGGCCCTTTCAATATCCAGTTTCTTGCAAAGGACAACGATATAAAGGTTATCGAATGTAATCTCAGGGCAAGCCGCAGCATGCCTTTTGTTTCAAAAGTGCTTAAGACAAATCTCATTGAGCTTGCCACACTTCTCATGCTCGACATTCCTGCTGAAAAGCCCCATAAATCGGTATTCGAGCTTGACTATGTGGGTGTCAAAGCTCCGCAATTCAGTTTTTCACGACTGGCAAAGGCCGATCCGGTGCTCGGGGTCGATATGTCGTCGACCGGTGAGGTTGGCTGTATCGGCGAAGGCTTTTATGAAGCAATTCTGAAAGCAATGTTCTCTGTTGGTTACAGGGTGCCAAAGAAGAGTATCCTGCTCTCAACAGGTCCTGCCCGTTCTAAAGTGGAGCTTCTTAACAGCGCCAGGGCCCTCCGGGAAAAAGGACACGTACTCTATGCCACCCGGGGGACATGGCAATTCCTGCAGAATGCCGGAGTCGAAGCTCAGGTTGCGTACTGGCCCGACGAGGACAAATCGCCAAACACAATAGACCTTATCAGAACCCGCGAGGTCGACCTGGTAGTCAACATTCCAAAAGATCTTTCATCAACTGAACTGAACAACGATTATTCAATCAGGCGAAGCTCCGTTGATTTCAATGTACCACTGCTTACCAACGCACGTCTGGCCAGCGCGTTCATCCTTGCATTCTGCAGACTGAGCGAAGACGACCTGGCAATTAAAAGCTGGGACCAATACAAGTAGCTGGTCAAAGAGGGACCTGAAAAATTATCATAGTCAGAAAACTACAGATGCACTGGCTTATATTGATTCTACTCTTACCCTATCTGTACCTGCTCCTGAAGATATATAAGGGGCTCACGTCGGTTGACCCGTTCAAGCCTGAAAAACATGGCACTGCATTCCTGTCGGTTATTGTCCCATGCAGGGATGAAGAAAAGAGCCTTCCCTTCCTGCTGTCTGACATCGCCCGGCAAACACTTGACAATAATCTTTTTGAACTTATCATTGTCGACGACAATTCAGGCGATTCAACTTTCCAGGCAGCATCAGGTTTTTCCTATGCCGGCATCATAAAGGTAATCAGGAATAAGGGCACGGGAAAGAAAACTGCGATAAGGACAGGGATAGAAGCTTCGGCAGGAGAGCTGATTATAACAATTGATGCCGACTGCAGAATAGAAAGGACTTTTCTTGAAACCATATCTTCATTCTACAGCGAAAAACGACCTGAAATGATAATCTGCCCGGTAGCTCTGGAAAGCGGAAGAGGCTTTTTTCACAGGTTCCAGGAGCTTGAATTCCTGAGTCTCCAGGGAGTTACAGCAGGGTCAGCCCTTTGCTGCGACCCTGTAATGTGCAACGGGGCCGGCCTTGCTTTCACAAGGGAATCATATTCCCGTCATTCAGGCGATCTGCATTTTGAACTGGCATCAGGCGATGATATTTTCCTTCTTCACAGCATTAAAAAAGACGGCCCGGGAAAGATAAGATGGATCGAATCGGAGGGAGCAAAAATAACCACGCGGCATTCCGACTCGCCCGGATCCTTCATTCGTCAAAGGGCGAGGTGGATTTCCAAGACAGGCCATTACAGCGACACGTCAGCTAAGGCGCTGGCAATTGTAACATTTGTTACAATTCTGACTCAGGCTGTGATCCTTGGTGCCGGGATCTTTTATCCGCCTGTGCTGATTGTATTTGTAGCTTTTGCGGCTCTCAAATCGGTGCCTGATTTTCTAATACTTCACAATACCGCAAGCCGGTATAAGAAGAAGAATTTACTGCGGTGGTTTCTGCCATCGCAGCTTATTTATCCGTTTTATGTTTCTGCAATTGTGGCGTTTGCTTTTTTTACGAAGCGTACCACGCGGTTTTAATTGCCCATTTCCGAAAGGAACTTGATTCTCATCAGACGTATTTCTTCTTCTTCAAATTCGTTGCCAAGTTCTGCCATGGCCTCTTCAAGAGAGTCTGACTCGGCCTCTTCCCTGAAATATGAAAAAATATCGTGCTGACGTTCCTCATCGATCACCATATTTATATAATAGTCGAGATTGATTCTGGTTCCTGAATTCACTATTGCTTCAATTTCAGAGATAAGTTCTCCCATTTCAAGTCCCTTGGCTTCAGCAATATCCTCAAGAGGCCTTTTCATATCGATGCTCTGGATAATATAAACCTTTATTCCAGACTTGTTCACAACTGATTTTACGACCATATCAAGCGGTCGTATAATCTCTTTTTCCTCAACGTATTTTTTTATTATCTCGACGAATTCCTTACCATATCTCTGGGCTTTCCCCGCTCCTACACCCGATATGTTCTGGAGCTCGTCGATGGTGACAGGATATTGAATAGCCATATCCTCAAGGGAAGGGTCCTGGAATATAACAAAAGGCGGAACATCCTTCTGTTTTGATATTTTTTTGCGAAGGTCCTTCAGGATGCTGAAAAGCTCTTCGTCGACAGCGGCTGTCCTGGCACCGAAAGCGTTTTCCTCGTCGGTTGTATCTGCATAATCATGATCTTCAGCAAGCATAAATGAGGATGGTTTCTCGAGAAAGTCGAGCCCCTTCTGTGTCACCTTGAGCAGCCCATAATTCTCAATGTCCTTTACAAGAAGTTTTGCAATAAGGGCCTGGCGTATGACCATATTCCAGAACTTCTCGTCCTTATCCTCTCCTATCCCGAAGAATTCCAGTTTATGATGCTTGTACGACTTTATTGCAGATGTAACTTTCCCGGCGAGGATGTTTGCGATATGATCGGCTTTGAATTTTTCCTTGACAGCCAGGACAGTTTCAAGAACATTTACAACAGCTTCACTTCCTTCAAACTGGGATTTTGGATGGAGGCAGTTGTCGCATGCCTCGCAATTGTCTTTCGGATATTCTTCCCCGAAATAATGGAGCAGGAGTTTTCTCCGGCACACGGACGATTCGGCATATGATACTGTTTCAAGAAGCAACTGCTTGCCTATTTCCTGTTCTGCAATGGGTTTCCCCTGCATGAATTTTTCAAGCTTGAGGATATCGTTGTAACTGTAATAAGCGATGCAGTTCCCTTCACCTCCGTCGCGGCCGGCCCTGCCGGTTTCCTGGTAATACCCCTCCAGACTCTTTGGCATGTCATAATGTATGACAAAACGAACGTCAGGTTTGTCAATTCCCATGCCGAAAGCAATTGTGGCAACGATT
The DNA here is from genome assembly GCA_035390825.1 of Bacteroidales bacterium. GTDB lineage: Bacteria > Bacteroidota > Bacteroidia > Bacteroidales > VadinHA17 > LD21. Next base: position 5,249 of record DAOOUQ010000020.1, read on the forward strand.
ATGTCGGCCTCCTCCATAAGGAACTTGTCCTGGTTTGCCGTACGTGTAGCCGAATCCATCCCGGCATGATATGGCAGTGCCTTTATCCCGTTCACTTTGAGGGTTTCAGCCATTTCTTCAACCTTTTTCCTGCTGAGGCAATAGATTATTCCCGATTTCCCCGGATTGTTCTTTATATATTTTATTATTTCCTTCGTCACATCCTGTTTCGACTTCACCTCATAATAAAGGTTGGGTCTGTTAAAGGAGGATTTGAATACATCTGCCTCGAGTATCCCAAGGTTTTTCTGAATGTCGTGCTGGACCTTTGGAGTTGCAGTTGCTGTCAGGGCTATTATCGGAGAACGCCCTATTGTGTCGATAATAGGTCGGATGCGCCGGTATTCCGGTCTGAAATCGTGGCCCCATTCCGAGATGCAGTGGGCCTCGTCGATGGCATAAAAGGATATGGATACATTTTTCAGGAATTCTATATTGTCTTCCTTTGTAAGCGACTCAGGGGCAACGTATAACAACTTAGCCTTCCCCGTCAGAACATCTTTCTTTACCCTGGCGCTTTCGGTTTTGGTAAGTGAGGAATTAAGAAAATGGGCGACATCATCGTCGGTGCTGAAATTCCTCATGGCATCAACCTGGTTCTTCATAAGTGCAATAAGAGGCGAGATTACTATTGCAGTCCCCGGCTTCATAACCGCCGGCAGCTGATAGCAAAGAGATTTTCCGCCCCCCGTCGGCATAAGGACGAAAGTATCGCGTCCTTCAAGCACATTTTTTATAATAGCTTCCTGATTACCCTTGAAAGTATCGAATCCGAAATACTTTTTCAAATAATCATGTATGGTCGAATCATTCATCATTTCCCTCCGCTTTGGTTATTTATTAATTAAATGTCGGCGGCCGTAGTATATAAAGTTAAAAAATTTATCATTCAAATCCCATTTTAATTTTTTTTAACTGAAAAATTTATGTTTCATCATTTTCAGATAAATCCATCTTTCAGGCTCCCATGGTTTTTGCCTTCAGGCACCTCCTTTGTATGCTTTTAACCTCCCCCCACTTATTTCACCAGGATGGAAAAGTGCAGACTGATAACAGAACAAATCGGGACCCGATGGAAGAAAGCTCCCCTGAGTGGCCGGGAAGACGCAAAATAACATCACGGAAAGCTTTTCCGGAAATTATTTTTTCTATTGATTTGTCAGTTAAACAAAGAAGTGTTGTTTTGCAAAATAAGATTTATAATCTTTACAGGCTGAATTTTAAGTCAATCATCTGAAACAGCTATGGCCGGAAAGAATAAAAAGGGAAAGAACAAAGAAGGGGAGATGTCTTTTCTTGAACATCTTGAAGAACTCAGATGGCATATTATAAGATCGATCGTTGCCATAGTGGTCATGATGATCATCGCATTCATCTTTAAAAATGTTCTTTTTGACAAGATCGTTCTTGCACCGAAAGAACCTGGTTTTATATCAAACAGGTTGTTTTGTGAGTTTGGGCACTTCCTTGCCAATAAATTCAGCTTCATTAATAATCCTGACATATTGTGCATAAATACCAAGCCTGTAAACCTCATCAGTATTAAAATGGCCGGGCAGATAACGACTCATATTACTGTCGCTCTTGTTGCGGGCGTCATCCTTGCTTTCCCCTTTGTAATACGCGAATTCTGGCTGTTTTTCAAGCCCGCCCTCCATTCCAATGAAGCAAAACACGCAAGGGGTGCCGTTTTGGCTTCATCTTTGCTTTTTTTCGCTGGTGTAATGTTCGGCTATTTCCTTCTTGCGCCACTTTCGATACATTTCCTGAATACTTATCAGATCAGCGAAACCGTTGTTAACCAAATAAATGTCAGATCATTTATTGGCACATTAACATCAATCTGCCTGGCAACGGGAATTGTATTCGAGCTGCCGATCGTAGCTTATTTTCTTACCAAGATTGGTGTTTTAACACCCGCCTTCATGAGAAAGTACAGAAAGCATTCGATTGTCGTTATCTTCATTCTTGCTGCCATCATTACACCTCCCGACGTCTTTTCCCAGACTCTTGTCGCAATACCGCTTCTGATTCTCTATGAAGTAAGTATCTTCATTTCGGCGGGAGTGATAAGGAAAAAAGCGAAAGAACACGATGCATTTATGAATGAAGATTCATCTGTCAAAACAGAAAGTGAATAAAGATCTGACCGGGATGAAACTATATACTGAAAATCTTGTAAAGAAATACCGCAGCAGGACAGTTGTCGACCACGTTTCAATTCAGGTTGAACAGGGAGAAATAGTGGGATTGCTGGGTCCGAACGGCGCCGGCAAGACAACTTCGTTCTATATGATAGTGGGGTTAATCAGGCCAAGGGAAGGAAGTATCTTCCTTGATGATGAGGATATTACACGCATGCCCGTCTACATGCGCGCCAGGAAAGGAATAGGTTATCTTGCCCAGGAAGCATCAGTTTTCAGGAATCTTTCTGTCGAGGATAATATTAGAGCCGTGCTTGAGATGTCGGGGTTTCCAAAAGCAGAGCAGGCTGAACGACTCGAGAACCTGTTGTCTGAATTCGGGCTGCAGAAAATAAGAAAAAGCATGGGCATTCAGTTGTCGGGCGGAGAAAGAAGAAGGACCGAAATTGCAAGAGCCCTGGCTCTAAAACCCAGATTCATACTTCTTGATGAGCCTTTCGCAGGCGTCGACCCTATTGCAGTCGAAGATATTCAGGAAATTGTTTCAAAACTGAAAGTCAAAAACATAGGTATTATCATAACAGATCATAACGTTCACGAAACCCTTGCCATCACCGACCGTGCATACCTGCTTTTTGAAGGCAGGATACTTATGTCTGGCACATCAACACAACTTGCTGAAGATGAACATGTAAGAAAAGTATATCTTGGCAAGAACTTTGAACTCCGCAGGTAGCCTCACCTCTTTGTTATAATAATTATTTTCTATACTTTTGCGGGGATTTTCCGCGGATGTGTCGTAATTGGTAGCCGAGCAAGACTTAGGATCTTGTGTCTTAATGACGTGGGGGTTCGAGTCCCTTCATCCGCACCAGTTTGATTACCGCCTATACCAATCGCTTATTGAGAGTATTGGCGGTATTTTTAAATACTCAATAAACATTAAAATGAATATTACCAGGGAAAACATTGATGATCTGAATGCCGTACTTAAAGTACAGGTTGAAAAAGCTGATTACGAGGGGAAGGTTGAAAAAGTGCTGAGAGACTACCGCAAAAAAGCCAATATTAAAGGTTTCCGTCCCGGAATGGTGCCTTTCGGCCTCATAAAAAGGATGTATGGCAAGGCAGTTCAGATCGAGGAGATCAATAAGCTTGTCGGAGAAAGCATCCAGAAATATCTTGCTGATGAAAAAATTGAGATCCTCGGCGACCCTCTGGCAAAGACTGATGAACATGAGCAGATTGATTTCGATACACAGGAGTCTTTTACATTTTCATTCGATCTTGGTCTGGCCCCTGAATTTGAAGTAAAACTGTCACATAAGGACAAGGTATATTATTACGAGATAGAGGCTGATGAGAAGATGAAAAAAGATTATCTCGATAATTATACCCGCCGTTACGGAACATTCATAAAAGCCGGGGAATCTGAAGAAAAGGATCTGCTCAAAGGTAAAATCGAAAGCCTTGATGCTGACGGAAACCCTGCCGAAGGCGGTCTGGTTGCCGACGACACCACCCTTTCAATCGACCTTGTAAAAGACAAGAAGATAAAGAAACAATTTATCGGGAAAGCAGTTAACGACTCGTTGGTTTTTGACCTGAGAAAAGCATTCCCGAACGATTATGAAATAGCAGGCATCCTGAAAAAGCAAAAGGATGAGGTCGCTGATGTTAACGGGGATTTCCGGTTCACAATAAGTGAGATATCAAGGTTCGCTCCTGCCGAGATCAACCAGGAACTTTTCGACAGGATCTACGGAGAAGGCATTGTGAATTCTGAAGAGGAATTCATGAAGAAAATTGATGATGAGATCTCAGCCAGCCTCAAAAATGAAAGCAATTATAAACTCTCCGTCGACCTTAAAAACACTGCCCTTGAAAAGACTGAATTCAGCCTGCCCGAAGAATTCCTCAAAAGGTGGCTTTTAAGGATCAATGACAAAACAACTGAGGAACAGATTGAAAAAGAATTTGATACGTTCAAAAAGGATCTTAAATGGCAGCTCATAAGGAACAGGATTGCCAGGGCTAATGAACTGAAAATAACTGAAGAAGAACTCCTTAAAGAGAGTGAGAACATCACCCGGTTACAGTTCAGGCAATACGGACTCTTTTATGCCACCGACGAACAGGTGACAAGCTATGCAAAAGAGACTTTGAAACGTGAAGAAGACGCAAAAAGAATTGCCGACAAGATACTCGAAGAAAAAGTGACTGAGATTCTCAAGGGCATGGTAAAACTTGAAAACAAGAAAGTTACCATAGATGAATTCAATAAACTTTTTGAATAGCCTCCTTGTCCTGCCAGCCTCGGTTATACAATATTTTTGTACCTTTGCTGTTTAACCTTACGAATTTCATTATGAGTAAAATAGATGATTTTGGAAAATTCGCGGGGAGCAAACGCGGAATAAGCAGTCTCTCCCTGCACAAATACAGTACCATAACAAGCAGCTATATCTCTCCTACTATTATTGAGGAACGCCAGCTGAATGTGGCATCGATGGACGTATTCTCGAGGCTGATGATGGACAGGATCATATTCCTGGGGCTGCCGATCGACGATTATGTTGCCAATATAGTGCAGGCTCAGCTTCTGTACCTCGATTCTGCAGATCCCGGTAAAGACATACAGATATATTTCAACACTCCCGGCGGATCAGTAAGTGCAGGATTGGGAATTTATGACACTATGCAATACATCTCATCCGATATTGCAACCATCTGTACAGGAATGGCAGCATCGATGGGAGCTGTTTTGCTTACCGCCGGCAGGAAAGGAAAACGTTCAGCTTTAAAGCATTCGAGAATAATGATACATCAGCCGATGGGAGGATTTGAAGGACAGGCTTCCGACATCGAGATACAGGCCCGTGAGATCCTGAAGCTGAAAAAAGAGCTTTATGAGATCATAGCATTCCATACGGGAAATCCTCTTGAAAAGGTTGAAAAAGACTCTGACCGTGACCATTGGATGACCTCCCAGGAAGCAGTCGAGTACGGGATGATAGATGAGATACTGCAGAAATCTGAAAAATAGTCATAATGGATAAATGTTCTTTTTGCGGCCGTACAAAGAAGGAGGTCAGCATGCTTATCGCAGGCCTTGAGGGGCATATCTGCGACCATTGCATTGAACAGGCCTACAGCATCATGAATGAGGAACTCGGCTCAAAAAAGAACATTTCGTTCGATACCATCAACCTTCTCAAGCCTGCAGAAATAAAAAATTTTCTTGACCAGTACGTGATTGGCCAGGATCAGGCTAAAAAGATAATCTCTGTTGCGGTTTACAACCATTACAAGAGGCTGATGCAAAAGCCTGACCAGGATGATGTTGATATTGAAAAATCAAATATTATCCTTGTCGGGGAGACCGGCACCGGAAAGACGCTTCTTGCAAGGACTGTCGCCCGGATGCTCCATGTCCCTTTTACGATTGTTGATGCTACGGTTCTTACCGAGGCCGGTTATGTAGGCGAGGATATTGAAAGCCTGCTTACACGGCTTCTTCAGAATGCCGACTATGATGTAAAGGCAGCTGAAAAAGGAATAGTATTTATTGATGAGATCGACAAAATTGCCAGAAAAGGAGATAATCCCTCAATAACAAGGGATGTATCCGGTGAAGGAGTCCAGCAGGGCCTTCTGAAGCTTCTTGAAGGATCAGTTGTCAATGTGCCTCCACAGGGAGGAAGAAAGCATCCGGAACAGAAGATGATACCTGTCGACACCAAAAACATCCTTTTCATCTGCGGGGGAGCTTTCGAAGGGATCCAAAGGAAGATCGCCCAAAGGCTCAATACACAGGTCGTTGGTTACGGAGCCTTAAAAAAGAGAGAAAAAATAGATAAGAACAATCTGCTTCAATATATCGCACCTCAGGATCTCAGGGCATACGGAATGATCCCTGAAATAGTCGGAAGACTGCCTGTTCTTAGCCACCTTGACCCTCTCGACAGAAAAGCACTGAGGGATATTCTTACTGAACCAAAAAATGCCATAATCAAACAGTATATCAAGCTCTTCAAAATGGACAACATCGAACTTACCTTCACCGAAGAAGTGCTTGATTTCATAGTTGACAAGGCAATAGAATTCAAACTGGGAGCACGAGGTTTAAGATCAATATGCGAGGCAATAATGCTCGACGCCATGTTCGATTCACCGTCGACGGGTAAAGGCGAGCTTACTATCACAACCGATTATGCCAGCAGCAAGCTCGGGAAAATCGACATGCAGGTTCTTAAAGCTTCATAAACAATTACCAGGTCACTTTTCTTTTACGTTTTCGTTCATATACAACATATGTATATGGCAGAGTATTTCCGTCATCCCGTGAAGTTTCTTCCCTTTCCACAATTCTCCAGCTTCTCATGTCAATCTTCGGAAAATATACGTCGGCAGGAGCTCTCCGGTGCACATGAGTAATATAAAGACGATCGGCAATACTCATGAACTGCCTGTAAACACTCCCTCCTCCGATGACAAAAACCTCCCGTTCATCTGCGCACTTTTTCAATGCATCTTCGACAGAATATGCAGTCACTGCACAGTCAATGCATTCATGCGGAACATCAGTCAGCACTATGTTCTTCCTGCCGGGCAAGGGCCTTTTAGGAAGTGATTCCCACGTCCTCTTACCCATTATAATACAATTGCCAAGGGTAAGCCGTTTGAACCTTTTAAGATCTTCCGGAATGTGCCACAGAAGCTCATTGTCCTTTCCTATACCCCAGTCGTCGGATACTGCAACAATTATCGATATAATCATCTGTGATTAAACTGAAATTTCTCCCTTGATATGGGGATGTGCATTATAATCTGACACTGTGAAATCCTCATATCTGAACATTGTTATATCGTTAACAGACTGGTTAATGGTCATTTTCGGGAGTTTAAAAGGCTGCCGCGTCAGCTGGATTTTAACCTGTTCGATATGATTGAGATAAATATGGGCGTCGCCCAGTGTATGTATGAATTCACCTGGTTTATACCCGGTAACCTGGGCAACCATAAGAGTAAGAAGCGCATATGATGCTATATTGAACGGCACGCCGATAAAAATATCGCAGCTTCGCTGATAAAGCTGGCAGGAGAGCCTGCCGTCTGCAACATAGAACTGAAAAAGAATATGGCATGGAGGCAGGGCCATCTTATCAAGCTCACCCACATTCCATGCGCTTACAATATGCCGGCGTGAATCGGGGGATAGCTTTATCGATTCAATGACATTCTGAAGCTGGTCGATTTTCCTTCCGTCGGAAGAAGGCCATGAACGCCACTGATATCCGTACACAGGGCCAAGGTTGCCATCCTTGTCGGCCCACTCGTTCCATATTCTCACTCCATTGTCAGTAAGATATTTAATATTAGTGTTTCCCGAAATAAACCATAGCAGTTCATGAATAATTGATTTAAGATGGAGTTTCTTGGTTGTCATAAGCGGGAAGCCTTCGCTGAGATCAAACCGCATCTGATATCCGAAAACACTAATCGTTCCGGTACCCGTTCGGTCAGATTTCCTGCTTCCGTTTTTCATCACATGATCAAGAAGTTCCAGATACTGTTTCATGGTGTCATCGTCAGAAAATTGTTTTTTAAAGTCATCTTGGAGATAATCTGGCAACCCAGCCTCCTCCCGGAGCCAGGTGTATTGTCATCTTATCCTCCGTTTTGATGTTGGTTTTAAGATGCTTGTAATCCTGCGCATGACGGTCGGCATTTATGCCATCCTGGAAGATTTCCATCGTGTATTCGCCGGCAGGGAGGAATGAAAGGTCCAGTTCCATATCACGGGGGTTCCAGTCGGTCATCCCCCCTATATACCACTCCCTGCCTGTTCTCCGGGCCAGGAGAAGATAATCGCCTGCCTTTGCTGCCAGTACTTTTATATCATCCCATACGACAGGTACTTTTGCAATGAAATCGGTACATTCCTGTTCCTTCATGTAGTTTGAGGGAGAATCGGAAAGCATCTGAAGGGGACTTTCATAAATAACATACATCGACATCTGGTGAACCCTTGTTCCCTGGCTGGCAGGCCGGGTAAACTGAGGATTGAAGTTTTCCCTGTCCATGTTTATCATTGCGCCGGGTGTAAAATCCATGGGGCCCGCCACCATGCGGGTGAAGGGCAGAGTAACGTCGTGTTCGGGAGTTATCGTTCTTTCCCACTTGTCGTTCTCCATGCCCCTGACGCCTTCCCGGGTAAGAGCATTCGGGTAGGTGCGGTTCAGCCCATCGGGCTTGTATGATCCGTGGAAATCGATGAGCAAATGATGTTCAGCTGTTTTGCGTGCAGCTTCATAATAAAAGTTGACCATCTTCTGGTCGTCCCTCTGCATGAAATCGACTTTTACTCCCTTGACACCCCATTTTTCATAAAGGTCAACGGCTTCATCAATATTGTCAAGAAAAGTTTTCCAGACCACCCATAGTATTACGCCGACCTTTTTGCTTTCAGCATATCTGCATAATTCAGGTATGTCAATTTCCGGTATCGACTCGAGGACAGTTCCCGGTTTATACCAGCCTTCATCAAGAATTATATATTCGAGTCCGTTCCGAGAGGCAAAATCAATATAATATTTATATGTGTCGTTATTTATGCCCGCCCTGAAATCAACGCCGTAAATATTATTGGCGTTCCACCAGTCCCACGCCACCTTGCCGGGTTTTATCCATTTGCTGTCAGCCAGCCTGTCAGGCGATCCCAGCCTGTAAACCAGGTCGCTTTCAACGAGTTTCCCGTCGTTGTCGGCAATTATAAAAACCCTCCATGGGAAAGTTCTTGTTCCCCTTGTCGAGGCTATATAGTCCCTGGTTTTTGTCACAAACATATCCCTGTCCCTGTTCAGTTTTTCAGTATCGGGATAACCCGGGTGAACCCCCCTCAGCTTTCCTGAACCTGCTCCCCTGAGCCACAGGCCGGGGTAATCTTCAATATCTGATTCAGAAACAAGCACATTGATTCCGCTGCCGGTTTTAAAGAGTGCAGGAAGACTTGCAAGATGCCTGTCTGCAATTGTATCGAGTGAGGAAAAAGTGAAAATCCTTTCGTTATGCGACATGAAGCTTTCCTCAAGCGGATACCAGGCAGAGGATCCGGCCGGAAAAGCGAAGTTTGCTATTTCATCCTTTATTATCAGGTCATTTTTCATTGACGTCTCAAAACGGTAGGCAACGCCATCGTTGTATACTCTGAATTGAACAGAGGCGCCTGATTTGAATGTCAGCAGAAGGTTGTTGTATTTATCTTCTATGACCGCCCTTTTGTATGCAACGACGGGAGTAATTATATTATCATATTTACCTTCAACGGCTTTTTTTACTGTCTCATTCTTCCCCAGGGTCCTGCCGTCGCTCAGAACGAGGCCTGCATTTGCAGATACAATTGTTTCCAGATTATTGCAGGTGGCTGACCAGGTAAGGTCGGCGGCCACAGATACAGTAACAGTAATTCTCCCGTCAGGGGACGTAACCTTGTAATCTTTTGCCGACAAATTAAGTGCGGCAAAAATACAAATCAGTGAAAATAAAAAGTTCCGTATCATAATGTCCATGTTTTAAAGTCAACTTAAGGGGAGGGCAAACATACTGAAATGGCAGTAGTCAGGTTTTTCTTTTTTTCCTTTTTTCTATTTCATCTCTGATCGAAGCAGCACGCTCGTAATCTTCAGTTTTTACCGCTTCATCTATCATTTTATAAAGATCTTCGTCTGAATAGGTTTCATATTTCGACGCACCCGCCTCATAAAGCGAATCAGAATCGTCTTCGGCTTCCGCCTCTGCTTCGGAGGCAGTTACTGTAATACCGGCTTTCTCGAGTATCTCTTCGGTAATGTATATCGGACAGCCAAATCTAAGAGCCAGTGCAACGGCATCTGATGTACGGCTGTCGATGGATATTTCTTTTTCACCATTGTTGCAGATCAGCCTCGAGTAAAATACTCCCTCTTCCAGCTTATAGATCATGACTTCGATGATGGCAATATTGAATTCGACGGCAAAGTTCCGGAAAAGGTCGTGAGTAAGCGGCCGGGGCGGCTCAAGGTTTTCAAGTTTGATGACTATTGCCTGAGCTTCAAAGCCTCCGATTATGATAGGTACTCTTCTTTCTCCATTTTCCTCAACCAGAATCAGCGCATAGGCACCCGATTGAGTCTGACTGTAGGAAATCCCTAATACCTTCAGCTTTACTCTCTTCATATCAATTAATTAATAACCAACAGAATACCCGTTCACCTGTGGTCTACGGCAAATATAAAGATAATAGCAGTAAGTCGAAGATCTCACATCTTCTTTTTTTTTAACACTCCGGCAGGTAAGTGTTTAACAACACTCTTTCCTGATTATGTTAATGTCCTTTTGCCGGTTTAAAGCAAGATAATGCAATTGAAAATCGACCGGGGGGTTTGTAAATAAATGAATTTAATTATCTTTGCAGTCCGAATTTAACTAAATCCACAGGGGCCCTGTTAAGTCGCATGAGAAAGATCATGTGCGCCTCATGGAATAACTTAATACAGAATCATAAATGTACGCAATCGTTGAAATTGCAGGACAGCAGTTTAAGGTAGAAGAAGGAAAGAAGATTTTTGTCCATCATCTTGATGCTGAAAAAGATGCCATCCTCGAATTTGACAGGGTCCTCCTCCTGGAAGATAATGACAAAGTAATTGTTGGTGAACCTACAATAGCAAATTATGTTGTTGAAGGAAAAGTAATTGATCATGTAAGGGGTGACAAAGTAATTGTCTTCAAGAAGAAAAGGAAAAAAGGTTACAGGGTGAAAAACGGACACCGTCAGAACTTTTCACAGCTTGAAATAATTGGCATCGGTGAAAAAGGCTCTTTGGTACGCAAGGAGACAGTTAAGAAAGAAAAGGTAAAAGCTGCCGAACCTGTTGCTTCTGAAGAACCGGCTGAAGAAAAGACCGCCGCTGTTAAAAAAGCTGCAGGCAGAAAGTCAGCTGCAAAAAAAGAGGAAACAGCCTCCAGCCCTGACAAGGCAGAAGCAAAAAAGGCAATTGAAAAAAAGCCGGCCGCAAAAAAAGCATCAAAAAAGAAAGAATAGAATAATAAGGAATATAAAACAGGAAAATTATGGCACACAAGAAAGGGGCAGGCAGTTCACGTAACGGCCGTGATTCTGAAAGCAAGAGGCTTGGCGTGAAACTCTTCGGAGGCCAGAAAGCCAAAGCCGGCAACATTATTGTCCGCCAAAGGGGAACAAAACACAATCCGGGTCTTAATGTAGGTCTCGGAAAAGACCACACTCTTTTTGCTCTTATTGATGGTGAGGTTGAATTCAAAAAGAAAAAAGACAACAAGATATTTGTTTCAGTCAAACCCGTTGCTGAACAATAATTAATTTCCGACCGGATAAACTCCCGGAAATTCTTTCCCATCAGGAAAAGCATTACCGGGAGTTTTTATATTTTTACAGCGGGCTTTCCCGGCCCGCTTTTTTATTTAAAGAAAAAGACATGCTTACAATTAACCTCATCCGCGAAAAAAAGGATTTTGTTATTGAAAGGCTCAGGGTTAAGAATTTTGATTCTGAAGAAATAGTCGGAAGGATCCTGAACCTTGATGCCACACGGCGTGAAATCCAGCTTAAATCTGACACGCTGCAGGCTGATATGAACCGCATCTCGAAGGAGATCGGCAATCTTTTGAAAGCCGGCAAAAAGACTGAAGCCGATGCCGCACGTGAAAAAACATATTCCATTAAGGAAGAGATCAGGTCGTTGACTGAAAAAATCGATCCTGTTGAAAGCGAGCTTAAAAATGAAATAATAAAGCTTCCAAATCTGCCGCATGAATCTGTTGCAAAAGGTAACGGAGCCGACGACAATGTAAAAGTAAGGGAAGGCGGAGCAATTCCTGAACTTCCTGATACTGCCCTGCCTCACTGGGATCTTATAAAGAAATATGATATCATCGATTTTGAACTCGGCATTAAGCTTACAGGTGCGGGCTTCCCTGTTTATAAGGGCAAAGGTGCAAAACTTGAAAGGGCCCTGATAAGCTATTTCCTCGATCAGGGAGTAAAAGCCGGATATACTGAAATGATGCCTCCGATAATGGTCAATGAAGACTCGGGTTTCGGAACCGGGCAGCTTCCCGATAAGGAAGGGCAGATGTACAATGTAGGCCTCGACGGTTTCTACCTTATTCCAACAGCCGAGGTGCCTGTAACAAACATCTACAGGGATGTCATCCTCAGCGGGGATCAGCTTCCTGTAAAAAACATTGCCTATACTCCCTGTTTCAGAAGAGAGGCCGGTTCCTGGGGTGCACATGTAAGAGGTCTCAACAGGCTCCATCAGTTTGACAAGGTTGAAATAGTCCAGATCGCACATCCCGATCATTCATATGAAGCCCTCGAAGAAATGGTGGCACATGTTGAAAGCCTAGTTGCATCACTTGGACTTCCTTACCGGATAATGAGGCTTTGCGGAGGCGACATGTCTTTCACTTCTGCTCTTACCTATGATTTTGAAGTATGGTCGGCTGCCCAGAAAAGATGGCTCGAGGTAAGCTCTGTTTCAAATTTCGAATCATTCCAGGCAAACCGGCTCAAATGCAGGTTCAGGGAGAAAGGCGAAAAACAGACACGTCTGGTCCATACTCTTAACGGAAGCGCCCTCGCGTTGCCAAGGATTGTGGCTGCAATACTCGAAAACAACCAGTCAGAATCAGGGATAACGATTCCTCCTGCTCTTGTTCCATACACGGGATTTGAAATTATAAACTGATCTTATTCGATGCCCTGACCAGGACTGAATGAACAGTACCGGTAGATCATATCTATATGGCATTCTGGCCATATTGTTCTGGGCGACAATACCCACGGCATTCAAATTATGCCTTGCACGGCTTGAAATATTGCCGATGCTTACGATAGCATCGGTAGCATCTGCGGCAGCAATATTCATTATAATTGTTGCCGGGAACAAGCTCCCGTTGCTTAAGAAAAATACCATGGCTGATCTTTTGCATTCGGCCCTGCTTGGGCTGATAAATCCGTTCCTCTATTATCTGATTTTGCTGAAGGCTTACCAAATACTGCCTGCACAGGTTGCCCAGCCCTTAAATATGATCTGGCCCATCATTCTGGTGTTTCTATCGGTGCCAGTATTAAAGCAAAGAATAGAAAAGAAAAGCTTTGCAGCTCTGCTTGTTTCATTTCTGGGAGTCTGTGTTATTTCATCCCAGGGAAAAATTCTCAGCCCAGGCCATGCCGATCTGACAGGGGTATTGCTTGCCACGGGCAGCTCTGTTTTCTGGGCATTCTATTTTATCCTTAACATAAAAGATAAAAGAGAAGAATCTGTAAAACTGTTCCTGAATTTCACGTTTGCCTCTGTTTACCTCATTTTTGCCCTTCTGATAACCCGAAGCTGGCCTGAAAATATTGAAGCATCAGCAGTGGCTCCTGCGATCTACATAGGGCTGTTTGAAATGGGGATCACCTTTTACTTATGGCTCAAGGCATTACAGCTGGCACCGACAACCGACAAGATCAGCAATCTGGTCTATCTTGCACCGTTCCTGTCATTGATCCTGGTACATTTTATTCTTCATGAACCTGTTTTTTTCACAACTCCGGCAGGATTATTGCTGATAATAACAGGGATCATGATCCAGAACCGTAAGAGGGCAAACGTATAATTTATTATATTTGCAAACTATATATTGCTGTGAATAAAACATTTGAATTGTCGGTTGGCAATATGAGCAAAAAAATTCAATGCATATGAAAAAACTGATTTTCTCAGCCATAATTTTTCTGGCCCTGTTTTCATCATGTAAAAAAGATGAGAATGAACCAATCATCGTCGACAAGGAAGTTACAGACGCAATGGCCAGGGACAGCCTTTATTTCCTGATGAAGCAGTGGTATTACTGGTATAACCTTATGCCCCAGGTGGTAAAGGAAAACTATGCTGATCCTTACGAACTTCTTGAGGCGATGAGGTACAAGGAACTTGACAAGTGGAGCTTCGTGGCCGATTACAACGAATTCATTGCTGAAATGCAGGGTGATTTTGTTGGCCATGGCATCAGGATCGGCATTGACGATTCCCAAAAGGCCAGGATTGCAATGATATATTCCAAATCTCCGCTTTATGCAAGCGGCGTCAGGAGGGGATGGATAGTGAAAACGGTCAATGGCGAAGATATTGCCCAGATTATCATAAGCGGAAACTCGACCGCTTACAACAATGTCATGGGTCCCTCCACACAGGGTGTGACCAACAATTTTGTATTTATTAAGCCTGACGGAACAGAAACAGCGATTTCATCAACAAAGACATCGTTTACGGTTAATACCGTATTGGTTGCCGATACTCTTCATCTTGCCGGTGACAAAGTTGCAGGACATCTGGTTTTCGAATCCTTCATCCAGCCGTCGTCAGAGGAACTTGCAAATGCTTTTGCATACTTCAAATCATGCAACATTACCGATCTCATTCTCGACCTGAGATACAATTCAGGCGGATATCTTTATGTTGCTCAGGAACTTGCAAGCTATATTGCCGGCAATGGGCTTGCTTCTTCCAAATCGACATTTGCAATGCTTTCCTATAACGATAAGAACCAGAGATGGAATGAGTCATATCCCTTTAAAACCACGAATTCCCCTATTGGCCTGAACAGGGTTGTGGTAATCACCTCAAGGATGACTGCATCGGCAAGCGAAGCTGTCATGAACGGACTTAAACCATATATAAACGTCATAGCTGTTGGCGATACCACGCTCGGGAAGCCAATGGGCATGAACGGCTGGGAGGTAGGTGAGAAATATTTCTTCTGGCCCATAACTTTCAAGATGGTGAACAAGAACAACGAAGGAGATTTTTTTGATGGCATACCACCCCAGAAGACCGCACCAGACGACATCACCCATGATTTTTCGAGCAGGAATGAGGATTGCCTCAGGGAAGCAATAAGATATCTTGAAACGGGTTCTTTTTCATCCAAGGGTTTTTCTGTTTTCTATCGTCATCCGCAATATTCCGAAAAACCGGCATGGATGCAGAACGGGCTTGCGATCATCCGATAATACAATATAACACGGTCATTTGAAAAAACTCCGCAAAGAAAGGATTATTCTTGGAATCGATCCGGGAACAAGCATTACGGGTTATGGGATAATCAGGGTCACCGGGCAGGAACCCGAGCTTGTTGCAATAGGATCAATTGACCTTGCAAAGTATGATGACCATTACAAAAAACTGAAGCAGATTTTCGATCGGACTGCAGGTATTATTGACGAGTACCATCCTGATGAACTGGCGATTGAGGCGCCTTTCTATGGCAAGAACGTCCAATCGATGCTCAAGCTTGGAAGGGCACAGGGCGCTGCAATAGCTGCTGCCCTCAGCCGTTCAGTCCCTGTTTTTGAATATGCACCCAGAAAAATAAAGATGTCAATAACAGGTCGCGGAGCAGCGTCCAAGGAACAGGTTGCTTCGATGCTTATGCATATTCTTAACTTCAGCAAAATTGAGGTTAAACTTGATGCAACCGACGGGCTCGCAGCTGCCCTTTGTCATTTCTATCAGACTAATAATCCCCGGCTGGAAAAAGACTTTAAAAGCTGGAAAGATTTCATCAATAAAAATCCTAAAAGAATAAAAAAACAGTGAGACTATAAAACTGAGAACGCCAGTGCCACCACGCTCACCCTGACATTATCAGATTTCAGAAGTTCATTCGCACAGGCTTCCAGTGTCGATCCGGTGGTAATAACATCGTCCACGAGCAGGATATGAGATCCTGAAATGCCGGCTCTGTCGGTTACAGTGAAGATATCTTCCACATTCGTCCATCTGTCATATCTCGATTTCTTTGTCTGGGTTTTGGTACAGGTCGTACGGACAAGCAGTTCCGTGTTCACCGGCAGTCCGGAGACTTCTGATAACCCTTCAGAAATCAGATCGCTCTGGTTATATCCTCTCTGACGTTTTTTGGAAGGGTGCAAAGGAACAGGAACGATAAGGTCAATATCATCAAAAAAACCTGAAGATTTCAAATTATTGCCGTAGATCCTTCCCAGTTCCGGACCTAATTCCCTGACTCCCTTATACTTCAGCTGATGAATCAGCCTGCGTATTCTGCTGTCTCTGGTATAGAATGAAAATGCCGCGGCTTTATCGATGAGGCATCTGCCCCAGAAAAGCCTGGAAACCGGATTATCACTTTTCAGATGATAGCCTGTCCTTGGAATTTGTATATAACATTCGGTGCAGATGAGATATTCATTTCTCATCAACGGATTGCCGCAGCCATGGCATGTGAGCGGAAAAAGAAGACTGATAAAGTCATCCCACAGATCATACAGATAATTCATGCAGCGGGCAGACTGAATTATAACTGTAAAGATATGAAAGGTTGGAATACGATCCAAAACCAGGGATTCAAATCAGAGAACAACTTTTTCGCTGATCTTCTTTGCAATCCTGGTAAACTCTTCCTGTGAGAGTTTCATTTTGGGATTATGGAAGTTTAAGTCATCCATAGTATCCATCGGTACAAGATGTATATGCACATGAGGCACCTCGAGTCCGATAACCGCCACCCCTATCCTTCCGCACGGGATGGCTTTTTCAATGGCTATGGCAACTTTTTTTGAAAACAGTATCAATCCCGACAGATCCTTATCCTCCAGGTCAAAAATATAGTCCTTCTCGATTTTCGGAACAACGAGCGTATGTCCGATCTTAAGGGGATTGATATCAAGAAATGCAAAGTATCTGTCATTTTCAGCGATCTTATAACATGGTATTTCGCCTTTAATGATCTTTGTAAATATTGTGGCCATTGTGCCTGATGTTTATTGAGTTGATATTGAAAGGATTTCGAACGGAATGACACCGGATGGAACCCTGATCTGCACTGTATCCCCGACCTTCCTGCCAATAAGCCCCATGGCAATCGGGGAATTAACGGCGATCTTGCCGAGTTTTAAGTTGGCCTCGCTCTCAGGAACAATCTGATATTCCATAACAATATTGTTAGACTTGTTTTTGATCTTAACCTTATTGAGAATCCTGACGGTCGTGGTATCAATTTTAGACTCATCGATTATCCTTGACCGGGCAATGACATCTTCGAGCTTGGAAATTTTCATTTCAAGCATACCCTGTGCTTCCTTAGCAGCAGAATACTCAGCATTCTCGCTCAGGTCTCCCTTGTCTCTTGCTTCAGCTATAAGCTTTGATATAGCCGGACGTTCAACCAGCCTTAGCTGATCAAGCTCTTCCTTAAGCTTCTGAAGCCCTTCCTCAGTTATGTAAATGACATCTGCCATTTTTTCTATCCAACAGTTAAAAAACAAGAAGAATCCCGGAGAACCCGGAACTCTTCAGTAACAAATATAATATTTCTTTGAATAATTACAAAAAAAATGAACTGAAAACAGGTATAATACAAGTATTTATCTGTCAGCATTCAGATGTTAATCATATTTTCTGCCCGCTTTCCCCGACTTTTTCTTCATGTTTTTCTTTTTATCCCTGAATTTCTGATCAGTATCCTTTCTGTTTTCGATCATCCTTGCTCTTACTTCGGGAGACTGAATGTCAATATTGTGTTTCCGCTGCTTTTTTACATAAGCATGATACTCCTTATCGAGCCTCTTCTGGGTTGCAGCCTGTTTCTTCTTCGCCCTGACCACGTCCCTCGATTCCCTGTATTTAACGGTTTTGTTGTTCAGGGATTTTCCAAACAGCTTTCTTTCCGGATTCCTTATGCTGCGCCTGTATTGCTGGGCTTCACAAATGTTAAGTACGACAAAAAAAGATATGAGAAGGATCACTGCCTTTTTTAACGGAAAACTCTTCATCATCCCCTTACTTAAATTTAACGTAAAAAAGCGAAGTAATGTAACGGCTAATATTATTTTTGTTCATATTTAATAACGTTGAAATACATGACAAGATTTTCAGGATTTTCCGTTTTTTTTCTGTTTTTCCATTCAGCTGTTTTACTTATATCATGCGGGAAAGCCGGTAATGATGTGATTCCTGATGTTTATGTTGATTTCACCATCGATCTTCTGGATCCTGAATTTGCAAATCTTACTGTTATAAATGCCTCCGACACCGTCGATGCCGCAACCAATAACTGGGGTTACCGTTCGGCAGGCTTCAGCAACAACGGGATAATTGTCTTCAGCGGGCCCGATAACTATTATGCATACGACAGGACATGCCCTTATGATTTCTCAGAAACAGGAACAGCGGTAAAAATAAAGATCAAAGACAACCTTTATGCTATATGTCCTGAATGCGGAACAAAATACTCACTTTCGACTTATGGGACACCACTTTCGGGCCCTGGTAAATTTACATTGAAAAATTACAAAACCAGCTTCGACGGAGAACGGTACATCCGTGTCTGGAATCAATAGCACTACCAGCGTTCTTTCATTTTAATAACGATAATGATCAGCCTTGTAGGGCCCCTCCTGGCTGACGCCAATATATTCAGCCTGTTCCCTGGTCAGTTTTGTGAGTTTAACTCCAAGTTTTTCGAGATGGAGACGTGCAACCTCCTCATCAAGGTGCTTCGGAAGCCTGTAAACACCTGTCTTGTACGTATTTTTCCACAGCTCGATCTGAGCGAGGGTCTGGTTGCTGAACGAATTACTCATTACAAATGAAGGGTGTCCGGTGGCACAGCCAAGGTTTACAAGGCGTCCTTCAGCGAGCAGGAATATGGCATGTCCGTCGGGGAACACATATTTATCGACCTGTGGTTTAATATTTACCTTTCCGGTTCCGGGGGCAGAATTGAGTTTATCTACCTGTATTTCGTTATCGAAATGACCAATGTTGCATACGATGGACTGATCTTTCATCTTAAGCATATGTTCAAGAGTGATTATATCCCTGTTGCCGGTTGCTGTAACATAAATATTTCCTTCATCAAGGCAGTCTTCGACTGTTTTTACTTCAAAACCTTCCATGGAAGCCTGCAGTGCACAGATCGGGTCAATTTCGGTAACAATGACCCGTGCACCGTATGCCCGCATTGATCTGGCGCATCCTTTCCCCACGTCGCCGTAACCACATACAACAACGACCTTTCCGGCGATCATTACATCAAGGGCCCGTTTCAGTCCGTCAGCCAGCGATTCGCGGCAACCATAGAGATTGTCAAACTTCGATTTCGTAACAGAATCGTTGACGTTTATGGCGGGAACCAGCAATTCTCCGTTTTCCATCATCTGGTATAGCCTGTGCACGCCCGTCGTGGTTTCTTCAGATATTCCCTTAAGTTCGCTTACAACCCTGTGCCATTTACCTGGTTCCTCGACGAGCAGGTCTTTCAGGGTTTTAAAGATAACAGCTTCTTCATGGCTTCCGGGTTCTTTATCAAGCACCTTAGGGTCGTTTTCTGCCTTATAACCAAGATGCACAAGAAGTGATGCATCCCCTCCGTCGTCAACGATAAGGTTGGGGCCCTTGCCGCCTGGGAACGTAAGTGCCTGTGCAGTGCACCACCAGTATTCCTCAAGTGTTTCCCCCTTCCACGCAAAGACGGGAATGCCTCTTTCGGCAATTGCTGCAGCGGCATGATCCTGGGTCGAGAAAATATTGCAGCTTGCCCATCTGACATCAGCTCCCAGTTCGGCAAGTGTTTCAATCAAAACTGCAGTCTGAATTGTCATGTGAAGCGAACCTGTTATCCTTGCTCCTTTCAACGGTTTTTCCGCTGAATATTTTTTTCTTATTGCCAGAAGCCCCGGCATCTCTTTCTCAGCGATCTCTATCTCCTTCCTCCCAAAGGATGCAAGTGAAATATCTTTTACTGCATATTGTTTCGGTACTGTCATTACGTTCATCATTAAAGATTTAAATTTTCCGGATGCAAAGTTAAACAAAAATACTGAGGTTATGTTCATACAAGCAGCCTCAGTGCTTCATCCCTGTCGAGTGCCATCTGTATTCTGAGCTGATCGGTGTTTTCGAACCTCCTTTCTTCACGAAGCCTGTGCCTGAAAAAGACAGTCACGTTTTTTCCATACAGGTCATCTTCAAAATCAAAAATATTCACTTCGATCGACCTGGTTCTTCTTCCGGGGTCAACAGTAGGGTTAAAACCAATGCTCAACACTCCGGGGCGGAGATCATTTTCAATCAATACCTCAACAGCATAAACACCGGTGGCAGGGATGAGCTTGCGATCATGATCAGGTTGAATATTTGCCGTGGGAAAGCCCAACGATCTTCCCAGCTTTTTACCTTCAATAACCCTGCCTGTAACCTGATAGCTGTAACCAAGCCATTTATTTGCATTAGCCAGATTGCCTGAAAGGAGGGCCTCACGAATCGCTGTCGAACTAATTATCCCTCCCTCTCCTGCAACGCCTTCTGCCTGATCAACTGAAAATCCATGAATCATGGCATATTCGCGGATTTTTGAAATATCTCCTCTTCTGGCTTTTCCGAACTGGTTGTCGTATCCAACCAGAAGGTGTTTTATGCCAATGTTTTTAACGAGTACATCGGTTATGAAGTCGGGGGCTTCAATATTTCCGAGATCTTTTGTGAAATTAATAACAATCAGATGATCAATCATGGATTTTTCAAGCAGCTTTACCTTCTCCTTCATCGTTGTCAGGAATAATAAGTCAGCATGATCCTGGCTGAGAACGTGCCTTGGATGCGGATCAAAAGTTATAACAACCGATTCGCTGCCTTTCTCCCCTGCTGCCGTCACAAGCTGCCGAAGAAGCGCCTGATGCCCAAGATGGACACCATCGAAAACTCCGACCGTCACGAACGGGTCAGAGATCCTCAGATTTCTGTAATCTTTATGGATTATCATGAATCCTTTACATTGAGCTGTAAAAATAACAAAGCCTGCGAAAACCTGACTACCGGGTGATTTAGATTTTGTACTTTTATGGTACTATCCCATAAATTGTTGTCATGAATCAAGCCAAGTATTACTTATCTGATCCATGGCTGGAACCGTACAAAGGCATAATCGAAGGCCGCATAAACAAATGTATCGCAAAGGAACGCCAGCTTGCAGGAAACGGAAGGATCACAGAATTTGCAATGGGTCATTTTTACTATGGACTTCACCGTTGTGATGACGGGTGGGTTTTCAGGGAGTGGGCCCCTAATGCTGAAAGCATTTTTCTTGTGGGTACATTCAACGACTGGAAGGAGACTCCCGGCGGCCGGCTGACAAGAATAAACAAATATGGCGACTGGGAGATAAAACTTCCTCATGAAGGTTTAAAACACGGTGACCTGTATAAACTCTCTGTCAACTGGAAGGGGGGAAAAGGGGAAAGGATACCTTCCTATGCAACCCGTCTCTGCCAGGATGAAACGACAAAAATATTCTCAGCTCAGGTTTGGGATCCCGGGCAACCATACAAATGGGAGGTCACTGATTTCAGACCGGCCGGAACCGTGCCTGTGATCTATGAGGCCCATGTGGGAATGGCCACTCCCGAGGAAAAAACAGGAACATATCGCGAATTCACCGCTAATGTTCTTCCCCTGATCGTAAAATCGGGTTATAATACGATCCAGTTAATGGCAATACAGGAGCATCCCTTCTATGGGTCATTCGGATATCATGTTTCAAGTTTTTTCGCCGCATCTTCGCGATTCGGAACTCCCGAAGAACTTAAGGAACTCATAGATAAGGCACATGCCTCAGGCATCCGCGTCATTATGGACCTTGTCCATTCACATTCCGTAAAGAATGTTTTGGAAGGCCTGGGGCTTTTTGACGGAACACCTGGCCAGTATTTTCATACCGGAAGCAGGAGAAACCATGTCGCATGGGATTCGCTTTGCTTTGATTACGGAAAAGATAATGTCCTGCATTTCCTTCTCTCAAACTGCAGGTACTGGCTTGAGGAATATAAATTTGACGGCTTCAGGTTTGACGGCGTTACAAGCATGATCTATTACAATCATGGTCTCGAAAAGAACTTTACCAGCTATGATGACTATTTTGACGGCGGGCAGGATGAAGACGCGCTTGTTTACCTTTACCTTGCCAACAGGCTGATCCATGATTTCAGGCCGGAGGCAGTTACAATTGCAGAGGAAATGAGCGGCATGCCCGGTATCGCGTGTGACACTGCAAAAGGAGGATTTGGATTTGATTTCAGGTTATCGATGGGAGTTCCCGATTTCTGGATCAAGCTCGTAAAGGATACACCTGATGAGAACTGGAACATCGGTCAGCTGTTCCATGAACTTACCCAGCATCGTCCGGAAGAGAGGATCATATCGTACTGCGAGTCGCATGACCAGGCCCTTGTTGGCGACAAGACGCTAATATTCCGAATGATAGACGCAGAAATGTACACCGGGATGAATAAATCCTGTCACAGCCTCGCGCTCGATCGCGGCATTGCCCTTCATAAAATGATAAGGCTGATAACATTCAGTACGGCAGGAGGAGGTTATTTAAACTTTATGGGGAACGAATTCGGCCATCCTGAATGGATCGATTTCCCCCGTGAAGGAAACAACTGGAGTTATAAATATGCGCGCCGTCAGTGGCACCTTGCCATGAATGAGGACCTTAAATACTCATTCCTGCTTAAGTTCGACAATGCCATGGTAAGGTTGCATCATGAGTATAAAATCCTGGATGATTTTTTCGTGGCCAAAATCTATGAAAATGATTCTGACAAAGTTATAGCATATTCGAGGGGCGAACTGTTGTTTGTCTTCAATTTCCACCCGACCCGGTCATTCACCGATTATGGCATACCAATAAAAGGAAAATTCAGGATAATTCTCGACAGTGATGATCCTGTTTTCGGAGGCTTTGACAGGATAAACAGGTCGACACTGTATATGTCGGCCAAAAAAACAGAAAGGCCGACGCTTGATCAGCCTTTCTATCTTTATTTATACCTGCCTTCACGTTGTGCCCTCGTTCTCAAAAAAGAGCCTGTAAAAAGGGCAACTGACATTTAATCAATCCACCTGAGAAGGTAGAAATCCTGTTTGTGCGGAAGATCCTTGTGTTTTGGATAGATTCTTATTCCGTAGAAAAAGGTTCCAGCCTTTTCAGGCACCAGGTTCGCCCTGTACAGGCACTTCCCGTTCTTGCTGCTTACCAGCTTGAACTCCTGGCTGTCAACAAATATATATTCCCCTTGTTTGTTAAGGAAGGTAAAGACAAATTCAACCCCTACGTTGTCCTTTGGTATTTTCTTTATATCGAGAGCAATTTCGGCCTTGTATTCGTGTCCTGAATGATAATGTCCTCCATCCGGACTTTCGAAATGATAGTTAAGCACTTCGATATTATCCCACTCATCCCTCATGTTCTTCTTCCAAGCCGCAATTTCCTTGGCCATTGCAAAGTCGTTGGAAATCAGATATTTGTTCCTGGCCCACAGCTTCATATAATATTTGTTGATATAATCATCAAGCATCCTTTTCATTGTGAACTCGGGAGCTATCTTAACCATTGTATTCTTTATATAGCTGATCCATTCAACAGGTATGCCTTCCTGATTGTAGGAATAGAATGCAGGCGTGATTTCATATTCGAGCATATTGTAAATGGTTTCGGCATCCACATCATCCTGAAGGTCCTGGTTGTTAAAGGTTCGTTTTTTTGGAAGGGCCCATCCGGCAAAAGCACGATATCCCTCGACCCACCAGCCGTCGAGTACGCTGAAATGGAGGGTTCCGTTCATCACTGCCTTTTCACCGCTTGTACCTGAAGCTTCGAGCGGGCGGGTGGGGGTGTTCAGCCAGATATCGACACCCTGAACAAGCAGTTTTGCAAGCTCAATATCATAATTTTCAAGAAAGATCACCTTCCCTGCAAACTGAGGCATCTGGGAAATCTCAAACACCCTTTTTATAAGGTCCTGTCCTCCTCCGTCGTGCGGATGTGCTTTGCCTGCATAAATGAACTGGACCGGCTTGTCGGGATCATTGACGATCTTTGCGAGCCTGTCGAGATCCCTGAAAAGCAGGGAAGCTCTCTTGTATGTAGCGAACCTGCGGGCAAATCCGATAGTAAGCGCCTTTTCGTTAAGATGTGTGCTTATATTAAGCAGTGTGCGGGGACTTACATGTTTTTCAATCATATCCCCCTGCAGCCTTTTTCTGATGTTGGCAAAGAGTTTCTTTTTGAGCCCTGTTTTTACTTCATAGATCTTTCTGTCATCGAGGCTGTAAAGTTTCTCCCACAGGCTCCTGTCGGTCTGATCGAAATTAACGGTCCCGGTAATTTCCTTGTAAACCTGCTGCCATTCAGGCGCTATCCAAGTAGGATGATGAACTCCGTTTGTAACGTAACCTATATAGAGTTCCTCCTTCAGATATCCGGGCCACAATTTATTGAACAACGCCTGTGAAACTTGTCCATGAAGCTTGCTCACGCCATTCAGTTCCTGCGACATATGAGCGGCGAGATAGCTCATATTGAATTTCCTGTCTGCCTCCCCGGGGCATCTTCCCAGGGCCATAAGCTCGTCCCATGTAATATTGAGGCGTGAATGGTAATGCGATATGTATTTTCTAAGGAGATCTTCTTCAAAGGCGTCATGGCCGGCCGGGACAGGAGTATGAGTCGTGAACAGGGTTGACGATCTGACGGCTTCCGAGGCCTGATCGAAAGTAAGATGATGATCTTCAATAAGATTTCTTAATCGCTCAAGGCTTATAAACGCGGAATGTCCTTCATTGCTATGATAGAGGTCAGGTTTCAGCCCAAGGGCGGTTATTGCTCTTATCCCGCCTATTCCAAGGATGAGTTCCTGCTTAAGCCTGTTCTCATGATCACCACCGTACAGATAATGTGTTATTGAACGGTCTTCGGGTGAATTATCCTCAAAATCGGTATCGAGAAGATAAAGGGATACCTTCCCTATTTTTGCTTCCCACACACGGATTTTAACAGTCCGTCCAGGCCATACTACGCTTACAGTCAGATGCTTCCCTTCATGATCTTTGACAGGAATGATGGGGAGGCGTGAAAATTCCTCTGCCTCATAAACAGTAAGTTGTTCTCCTCTTGGACCGAGCTTCTGCCTGAAATAGCCAAACCTGTAAAGCAGCCCTATCCCGTAAATTGTTAAATTTGAGTCGCTTGCCTCCTTCAGATAGTCGCCGGCAAGTATACCGAGGCCTCCCGAGTATATTTTAAGGCATGGATGAATGCCAAATTCCATGCTGAAATATGCCACTGAAGGTTTTTCTTTATCATCGGGCCTGTCAAGATATCTCCTGAACTCACCATAGACCTTCTGCAGGTCTGAAACAAATTCGTCGTCATCTTCAAGCACAAGCTGCCTTTTATAGTCAATTTTCTCAAGCAGAAGCTTTGGATTATGCTGAACCTCCTCCCAAAGCGAAGGGTCCATCCTCCTGAACAACGATTCCGCCTCTGAATGCCACGACCACCAGAGGTTATTTGCAATTTCCTTTAATGATCCAAGCCGGTCGGGAACATCGCTCTGAACATAGATATCCTTCCAGACCGGGATCTGATGAGGTTTCCTTATATTCAATTCAGGAACCTCTGTCAACTGGGCAAATTCCCTTGGTTCATCCCTTCTGACCTTGCTGTGTTCGAGGGCAACCTCGTATGCCCTAAAATAATGCTGTACAAGGTTATCCCACATGGCTATCCGGGATATCTCATGCGCTTTTATCCTTGCCTGTCTGATATCCTCGTCGTTAAGGCTCGTAAAATTCTTAATGAAATTTCTGATCTCCTTGACTACTGAGGCTTCATTGTCATCCGTTCTTTCGATTATAGCAATTCCGTTTCCCGGATCCCTGAAATACTGTTTTACCCATAGACCAAAGCCTGAAAGGGAGGTGGTAACTGTCGGGATGGAGAACATGAGGCTTTCCAGCGGAGTATAACCCCATGGCTCATAGTATGAAGGGAAGACCGACAGGTCGAAGCCGATCAGCAGATCATAATATGACAAATTGAAGATGCCATCGTTACCGTTAAGATAAGACGGAACAAATATTATCTTGACAATATCTTCCTTGCGGTTTCCAAGCCCGTTTGCATTAATACTCTGTAAAACCGGATCGCTTTCAGGATAATGAAGACAATGTGTAAGGTATTTGTCGATCCCGTTTACAGGACCATTATTATACAGAAATTCGATCAGATCCTGTCGTGGCCCCTTATGATAGGCCGGTATTAGAATAAAAGCGACACATTGCCTGGGCAGTTGACTCTTATTGAGCTCACCCATGGAATTTATGAATATGTCGACCCCTTTATTGCGGAATTCATACCTTCCGCTGTTTGCAATGAACATGCAGTCATCAGGAAGTTCATAACCCAATACTGCCTCGGCAACCTTTCTGAGCTTTATTCTTGCATTCTGTCTTCTTTCCTCGAATATCTCTTTGGGAGGGACAAAAGAATCCTCAAATCCGTTCGGAGTTACCAGATCGACGTCTTTGCCGAGAAAATGAGAACATTCCTTTGATGTTATTTCGCTGACTGTTGTAAAAACATCAGCCTCCGTTGCCGACAATTTCTCGAGCGATTGTTTTGCCACAACATTGAATTCACGAGCAACCAGAACAGGATTATATTCTTTCATTTTGCCGTAAAGGGGCCTGTTGTTTCCTGCAATAC
This sequence comes from Bacteroidales bacterium, assembly GCA_035390825.1. GTDB lineage: Bacteria > Bacteroidota > Bacteroidia > Bacteroidales > VadinHA17 > LD21. Next base: position 32,077 of record DAOOUQ010000020.1, read on the forward strand.
AACGTCCGAGCACTGTAGCATGTGTTGTAAATGAGGTTGCGATCCAGGGCGCGAATTTTTCGAGATATAGGATCCCCGTCCCGGTCATCCATTCATGGAACTGTGCAACAATATTCTGGCGGTCGTGGTAAAATGATGTGAAACTTTCGATCACTTTGCCTGCTGCGTATCCAAAAAGGGCAGGTTCGACATAATCCCACTGCCCGGTTATGCTGTCAAGCTTATATGTTTCCCAGAATTTGGCGAATATTTCATTTTGCTGGCCAAAATATGGTGTAAAATCGATGAGAAAAACAATAGGCTTTCCTGCTATATTCCATCTTCCTGTTCTGACTCTTAGTCCCTCGTTTGAGGCCAGGATTTTCCATTCTGAAAATAAGTTTTCGTCAGGTATGAATTCGGGATTTGTAACTTCTTCTCTCCAGGCATCGGGGCCGATAAGGATATAATTATCCCCGAATTCATTAACCAGATTCAGTGCCTTTGTTGAGATTACAGTGTGAATTCCTCCGACTTTATTACAAACTTCCCAGCTGGTCTCAAAAACTAGTTCAATGTTCATGTATACGATATGTTGGTTCAGAGTTTATTAATATACGGAAATTTAGGTTATTTATTTGCTTTTGCGTGTTTTTGCCGTTTTTGAAGATTTGGATTTTTTTGCCGTCTTTGTTTTAGACGAACTGATTAACAGCATATTACCAGCGTATGAAGTTTCCTTTATCCCTGATTTTGAAGATGCCCGTTTTCTTTTGTAAATATTTTTCTTCAGGTTTTCGATTTCGGAAGTGAGCTGATCGATAATAAGTTCCTTTTCCTTTAAAAGATTGTTTAGTTTTGAAACCTCGTTCTGTTCATCATTATCCGGAACAAAACGCTTAAGTCTCATTTCAAAATCGCTCAACACGTTCATATAGTTCATGAACGCATCGTAAGGTGTGTCATATGGATTGAAATATGCATGAACGGCTCCGTCTGAAAAGAACTTTGTAGCCATATAGTAAAAATGGTCGCTGGCCTGAAGATACTCCCAATCTTTCATTATCTGCTGATCTTCACACATATTCACTTTGGCAGTAAGGTTGTAGAGTTTATCGAGGGCAGAAGACTGAAGCTCATTACCGTTCCATGCTGTTATATCGCGTTCCTCATCGGCCCATGATATGGGTGATGGTATGCTGATAGCGGAAACAGGTTGAAGGTTTTCAGCCACTTCAGTGGGGGTCATGAATTTAAATGGCGTTTTTCTCAGGATGGCTCCTGGCAGATGCTGCAGAAAATCGAAGATGCCTGTATCCCTCCTGTTGTGTTCCCCGAAGGTCTCATAATCAAGGAATACATTGATGAGTTCACTTTTGGGTGCAAGCTTATTGATCCATGACGCATATTTATCAGCCGTAAGCGGCCATTCGCTCCAGTTACGGTTAGAGAACCGGAAAGCGATATCGTCGCTGAGGACAAAATTCCGGAGAAGTACCTTTAGTCTTGGATTAATTGAGTTGCAATACAAAAAGTTGGGGCTCTTCCATCCAAGTACATGCTTCGCTCCCTCTGTAAGTATTGATTTGAAACCCATGTCGGCAACCCATGAGCCAATCTGGTCAGAATAAATAAGTTCTGTATTTCTGAAGGATGATGGTTCAACGCCAAGGAATTCCCTGACCATCGCTTTGTGTGCTATCACCTGATGCTCAAATTCGCTTCTTGTCTTTATAGAGGCAAGCGAATGCGATTCTGTTTCAGCCAGAAATTCCACCATTCCCGTTTCGGCAAGTTTCCTGAATGATTCCAGAACTTCCGGGGCATAAAGCCGGAACTGGTTAATTACCAGTCCGGTCAGGGAAAATGTTACCTTAAACTTACCTTTATTTTTGACCAGCTGATCGTAAATGATCTCGTTGGAAGGGAGATAACAATTCTCTGCCACCTTTCGCATGATCGATTCGTTCGTGAAATCGTCGTAGTAATAGTGGTCATGGCCAAGATCAAAAAACCTGTACCGTTTTAGCCTGAAAGGCTGGTGAACCTGAAAATAAAAGCATATAGCTTTTTTGCCTGTTAAACTCATATTAGTTCTTATTTTGCCAAATCACTCTATAATAAATGTCTCTTACGTGTCTCGCTGAATTATCCCATTTCAGTCTGACCACTTCCTCTTTCCCGTTCTTTATGAACATATTTGAAAGGGCAGGGTAATTAAGTATTCCGTAAATTGCATCAGCCATTGCATCAATGTCCCAGAAATCGGTTTTGACGGCATGTGTAAGTATTTCCGAAACACCCGACTGCTTGCTTATGATTACCGGAACGTTTGACTGCATGGCTTCGAGCGGGGAGATCCCGAAAGGTTCTGAAACTGACGGCATAATATAAACGTCGCTTAAGCTGAGCATGTTAAAAACATCCTTGCCTTTAAGGAAGCCCGTGAAATGGAACCTGTCAGTTATTTTCAGAGAAGCCGCCCGGCGCATCATCCTTTCCATCATATCTCCCGAGCCGGCCATAACGAACCTGACATTGGGCATAGCTTTCAGAACCTTGTATGCAGCTTCAATAAAGTATTCCGGACCTTTCTGCATTGTTATCCTTCCGAGGAAAGTTACAACCTTGTCCTCAAAGCCCTTGTCTATTTCGGCGTCGTGTGAGAACTTTACGGGCTCAACTGCATTATAGACAGTCTCCACTTTATCAGGATGGATATTGTATTTGTTTATTACAATATCCCTTGTAAGGTTGCTTACCGTAATGATCTTCGAGGCTGCATCCATTCCCATCTTTTCTATCCTGTAAACATCCGGGTTTACATTTCCGCCGCTTCTGTCGAAATCGGTGGCATGTACATGTATCACAAGAGGTTTGCCTGATACTTCCATTGCAGCTATACCGGCAGGATAGGCAAGCCAGTCGTGTGCATGGATTATATCAAACTCATTTTCCTGTGCAATAACTGAGGCAACAACCGAATATTTATATATTTCATCCAGTAATGAACCGTCATATCTTCCCGAAAAATCTATTGTTCCTTCATTATTCGTCTGAACAACAAGATTATATCCTGATGTTTCAGAATTTATTTTGCTGTAATACTGTTCGGGATCGGTATAAGGAACGATCTTCGATGAAATCTCAATCTGTTCAATTGGTTTCTTGAATCCTTTATACTGAATTTGCTTGAAAGCAACAGGTACCTTGTTTGCTCCAATAAGCCTGACCCTCGATTGATCTTCATCTCCCCAGGCCTTTGGAACAACGAAAATTACTTCAAGATCCTCAAGTGTCGACATTCCCTTTGTGAGACCATAGCTGGCGGTGCCAAGCCCTCCCGAGATATGAGGCGGAAATTCCCAACCAAACATTAGTACACGCATATCATACCTGATTTATAGATTTGCATATTTATTTTCAAGAAGGTCGATGATCCTGAGCACCTCTCCAACACTCCAGGCCTGCGATATTGCACCGTTTGGAGCGTGAGGCGGATCACCGTCATAAATCTCCGAAATTGTGCTCACCCCATGCTCACTCATTACCTCCTCGAGCCCATAAATAAGTTTCCTGACTTTCTGTACTCCCTGTTTGCCATACACTTTCAGCCATCCCTCACAGAAGGGGCCGAACAGCCATGGCCAGACAGTTCCGTTATGATAAGCCTTGTCGCGTTCCTCCTGATTGCCCTTGTAAGTGCCCTTGTAAAGTGGATTGCCAGGTGACAAAGTCCTGAGCCCTCTGGGAGTAACGAGTTCCCTGTCCGCCACCTCAAGCACCTTCTGCATCTCTTCCTTTGACAACATGGAATATGGCAGCGATACTGCAATCACCATATTGGGCCTTACAAAAGTGTTCTTACCTTCCTCATCATTGACATAATCAGCAGGATATCCGCGATGGATATCACAGAACACTTCCCTGAAAGAAGCCTTAATAAGTTCCGGAAGGTGTTCACATTCCTTTATGAACTTTTTGTCTTTCACATGCCGTGCAAGATCCAGAACAAAGCATACTGCATTATACCATAATGCATTAATCTCAACATCATAACCCTTTCTTTGTGTTACAGGTATTCCGTTGACGACAGCATCCATCCAGGTAAGCGCTTTGCCGGGAGCTCCGGCGTAGATAAGGCCGTTGTCCCTCATCTGTATGTTGAAAGCCGTACCGTTCCTGTACGAATAAATAACGGCCTTCATCGCATCCCCGTACCTGTCCCATGCATCCGTTCCTCCTTTCCCGAGATACTGCTGAACCGACCAGAAAAACCAGAGTGGCGCATCAACGGAGTTATAGGCTGCATTATCAAGCGATCCCATATTCGGAAAAAGGCCTTCCTTCATCCTTTCCACCTGTGTGTCAAGAACCTCCCTGTAAAGCTGAAGGTTGTTCTTTGCCCGTGCAAGTGCAAGCCCGGGCAGGGCTATGAATGTATCCCTTCCCCATGAGCCGAACCATGGGTAGCCGGCAACAATAAGCGTTTTGCCATGACGTTTTTCAATAAACTGCTGGGCAGCATTCCTCAGACAGTTGATAAAACAGTTACGGGGTATCTTCCCGTTGACGGTTTTTGTAAATTTTGCTTTCAGGCCAGAAGGTTTCTCTTCCCTGGTCGATGCAGAAACGACAATCACATCTCCTTCCTTTGCGGCGACCTCAAAAAAGCCGGGGGTGAAAAGATCCTCCGAATAGTCATATCCTCTTATCTGTTCCTCAATATATTCAACCCCGAGATACCAGTCAGGAACCGGAACAAAATCGACAGGAGTGGAAAATTGTATGTGAAGCTCCGGAAACCCTTCATATAGTTTTGTCTTTATCCCGTTCTGAATGTATTCAACTTTCGTGTTGGCCGCCAGATTCGCATGCGTGAGGTCATGAATATTCCTGAAGGCAAGAAAAGGTCGGAATTGAAGCTTCATCGGCTCTGATGCTTCGAGAATCGTGATCCTCGACAGATATTGTTCTTCATAGTGCACAAGCAGCCGTTCATGCCTGAGCCTTACGCCTCCAACCCTGTAAATCCTCGAAGGAATGGTTTCCATTTCAAGCTCTTCAATATACTTGTGGCCTTTCGGACTATAATAATCCCCTTTATATTTCCTGATCCCGGTATTGAAACTTCTGTCATGATTGACTACCGTAACATCAAGAGAAGACAGCAGGACATGTCTTTCACCACCGAAAGCATCAACGGGGCAAACAAGCAGACCATGGTATTTCCTTGTGTTGCACCCGACAATTGTCGTGCAGGAATAAGATCCCGCCCTGTTTGTCCGTAATACTTCTCTTTTTAAAGAATATTCCAGGTTTACCACCTGCCCTTTATCAAACTTAATATATCTCATAAGATGTCCATTACTTTGTAACCGGGTATCAAAAAGTCTTTTAAGATAATCGTTTTTCCTGAACAATCCAACATAATCAGCCTGTTATACATCAAAGTTTTCAATTTTTGAATTCACCTCCATACAATCACCTGAAGCCTTATAATTTAACACCGCCATTCCGACGGATTAAAAAAAGAATAACTTTGCATTTCAAGAAATTGTTCCAGGCAAAAAAATATTTCACTAAATGAGCAGAAATCTTTCCTTACTGTTTTTGATCGCAGCCTTATTGCCAGGCTGTAAAAACCAAACCGTCGAAATCACCGGGATCCTCGAAAAGGCAAGACCGGGAGAATATATTTTTGTCCAGAGGCTCGAATCCAATAAACTTATTACCGTCGATTCCGTCATAGTTCCGCCTGAAGGTAATTTTGAATTTAAACTGAAGATCGATTTCCCTTCTTTTTACCTGCTCAAAATTAATCAAAATAACTTTCTGACAATGCTTCTTGAACCGGGAGAGAAATTAAAAATGACATCCCACTTCGACTCATTGAACTACCCTGCCTTCATAGAGGGATCAAAAGGGACAAAACTGCTTGCCGACTACAATAATACTCTCCTTAAAACCATCAATAAGGTGAGGCTGCTCAGTGAAATTCACGACAGGAACTTGGGAAGGCCTGATTTTGCCTTTCTCATAGACTCGCTCGATAATCTGGGCAATGGTTATCTGAATGATATGAACATATTTACAAAGAAATACATAGATGACAACCTCCCCTCAATGGCAACGCTTATTATTCTGAACTCCCAGATTTCCCCCGGTGTTTATGTGATGAATCCGGAAAGAGACCTGGGTTATTTCAAAAAAGTTGATTCCGTCTTATACAAGAAATACCCTGAAAATGATCTCGTGAAAAGCCTTCACAACTGGGTGAAGGACATGGTTGCAAATTTCGACAGCCATAAAATGGTCTCCGCCGGAGCGGACGGAAATATGGAAGCACCCGACATCGCCTTGCCTGATCCGGAAGGTGATACGATAAGGCTTTCGTCAACAAGAGGTTCCTATGTACTGCTCGATTTCTGGGCTTCATGGTGCCCCCCATGCAGGGCTGAAAACCCCAATCTTGTGAGAGCATATACTCTTTATCACGCCAAAGGTTTCCAGATCTTTCAGGTCTCTCTCGACAAAACAAGGGATGCATGGCTGAAAGGAATCCAGGACGACAGGCTTGACAAATGGATCCATGTCAGTGATCTGAAATACTGGAACTCGGCTGTTGTACCTCTTTACCGAATTGAATCGATACCGGCCAATTATCTTCTCGACAAGGACGGCCGAATTATTGACACAAACCTCAGAGGGGACGCATTACAGCGAACACTGGCAGAATTGTTTAACTAATATCTTTCAATAAAGACAGGAAATTTAATTTTTATGATGAAAAGGACTTTGATTTTTCTGATGCCTCTGATAATTCTCGCGGGATGCCAGAGTAAAAACTCCTTTAAGATATCAGGGGTGATTACGAAACCTGACAGCAGGACACTTTTTCTGAAAAAGGTAAATGTGAATTCGCCGGTAATAACCGATACATCAAGGATCGGGAAAAACGGGAAATTCAGTTTCGGGAGCATCAAAGCCTCTGAGCCTGATTTTTACCAGATTGGCTTCAGCGACCAGAATTTCATCACGATTCTCGCTTCACCGGGGGAAAAGATAAAAATCAGGTTCAATGACACCAACCTGTCGCGCGATTATGACGTTACCGGTTCCGATGGTTCCGAAAAAATAAGGATGCTCGATATGAGGCTGGCGGCAGCAAAACTAAAACTCGACTCACTGAGAAAAGAATATGAAGCTGCTTCCGGAGAATCTGCAGAAAATAAAAAGACGAAGATAGAAAGCGCTTTTGACAGTATTGTCAGAGACATCCGTAGAAAAAACATAGAGTTCATAATAAACAACACCACTTCGATGGCAGCAATAAAAGCTCTCTACCAGAGAATAGATGAAAATGCCTATGTTCTTTATGATCCCCGCGACCTTCAGTACATGAAAATCGTATCAGATTCTCTTTCAAAATATTATCCCGGATCAAAAACCGTCAAGGCTCTGACCGAGGATGTCAGAAGGGAACTTAGCCAGATGAACACCAGGCAGGTTCAGAACATGGCAATCTCATCACCGGAAACAAAACTTGATCCTGACCTCACCGACATAAACGGGAAACGCAAGGCACTTTCTTCACTTAAAGGCAAGGTTGTTCTTCTGACTTTCTGGTCGGTCGATTCAAGGGATTGCATTGCCGAAAACCTTCAGCTTATTGATATTTATAAAACCTACAATAAAAAAGGGTTTGAAATCTATCAGATAAATCTTGATGCTGATGAAGAAAAATGGAAGAGGGAAGTGAAATTTGACGAACTTCCGTGGATAAGTGTCAGAGAGGATGACCCGGCAAATCCCAAAAACGCCATTTTGTACAATGTAAGGACTCTTCCTGCAAACTACCTCTATGACAGGGAAGGGAATATCGTGGGCACAAACCTTCACGGAAAGGCGCTTCAGATAAGGCTTAACCAGTTATTCAACGAGTAATTTCAATTTTGAGACGATCAGGAAAAATATTCTTTGCTTCTGATTTCCACCTGGGGCTTAACACCGGCTCAGATCCTGCAGAAAGAGAAAAAAAGATAGTCAAATGGCTCAATTATGCCGCATCTGAAGCCTCTGAGATATATCTTCTGGGTGATGTTTTCGATTTCTGGTGGGAATACAAACTTGTTGTTCCGAGGGGATTCACAAGATTTCTTGGAACAATATCATCAATAACCGATTCAGGGATCCCTGTGCATTTCTTTACCGGAAATCATGATATGTGGGTGGGCAATTATCTTTCTGACGAATGCGGGATGATAATCCACACATCCCCATTTACCACAACCTTCGATGGCAGGAGATTCCATCTTGCCCATGGCGAGGGACTGGGATCTGACAGCATTGGTTATAAGATCCTCCTCGGCATATTTCATAACAAACCTTTAAGGGTTCTGTATTCGTCAATGCATCCTCTCATAGGCATGAGCATCGGCCATAAATGGTCGATGAATTCAAGGCTTGGGAAAGGCATTAAGCTTGATTTCCTGGGTGAAGAAAAAGAGGATCTGATAAGGTATTCGAAGGCTGTTCTGGATAATGATGCCAATATTGACTATTTTATTTATGGCCACAGGCATCTTGCATATGAGCACACTCTCAAAGAGGGAGTTAAAATCATTTTTCTGGGCGACTGGATAAGGGAAGGCAGCTATGCGGTATGGAACAGGAATGAACTGACCCTTACACATTGCTGATCAATCAGATAGCTCTCCGGCTGCTACTGTCAGCCTAAAGTAAGAATAGCGGCTGTTTATTTCCCTGAAATCATAGTCCAGTTTACTTCCTGATCTTCTTGCCATGCTTATAAGCCCCAGGTTACCCGTGCTGTCAGTCTCTAACGTCTGATTTGTCAGTGATGAGAAGAAAAGGCCCTTAAGCTCATCAGTGTTCATACTGTTTATTAAATCAAGTTTTTCGTTCAGTTCATCAATCTTGTCATTCAGTACAAGGTTTGCCGTAGTAATGATGTATCTGCCATTTTCAAACCTTAGCACCACCAAGGGCATGCCGAACTCCTTCTCATCGTCTCTGCCGACATTATATTTTGAGACATTCTCAAGCATCTCAACCATTATATTGAAAACCCTGCGTCTCAGAGTTGCATCGGCTTCCTCGTCAGAAAGCCTCGATTCCGTAATTGAAAGGACCTCCTCACCTATACTCTGGCTAACGTGGCCCGACCATATCATATAAATGTTGTTTTCGGCCATCATCCTTTCTATCTGAACCACTGAATCGCCGTTCAGGGGAGCCTGAGGAGAACCATTATGGATCCCCATCCCTGTTGAATCAACGGTCTTGCTCAGAATAAAATACGATAGTCCAACCCCGGCAGGCCTGAAATCAAAATCGAGCCTGTTGCCTGTCTTTACCGCCATCTCTATCAATCCCAGACCGGCACCCCCCTTTTCGCTGAATTCGGAATTCATCAGGATATTCTTATAAAGTTCCCTGATTCCCTGAACATCCAGATTATTTACCTGCTCAAGACGTTTCCTGAGATTTTCCACATGATCACCGGCTATGACATTCGCAGTCATAACCCTGTATCCTTCGCCGGCTTTGGAATAGGTAACCAGCGGCATCATGCCCTGATCCGGCCTGGTCCCATGTTTAGCAATATTCTGCAGACTCTCAAGGACAAACATGAACAACCTCTTTCTTCCCGTTATCCCGTAAGAATCATCCTTCATCTCATTCTCCAGAAGTGTAAGCAGTGGCAGTGAATTCTTTTCTGTAATATCTCCCCGGAATATAAACAGAAGCTGCTTCTCGGCCATTTTTTCGTGAATTCTCCTAATAATATCCATGCAATATTGATCAGAAGGCTAATTAAAGCACTATGTAATAATTAAGGTTCTTAGTTAAGTAACGGAGGATTTTTTAGTATATTGTCTGCCGCTTTGATCGGATGGAGGCATTGTATTGCCGATTTATAGCGGGAAAACTCATCTCATTTCATTTAAAAGATGCCTTCGGTGTTCAATATTCAGAGAAACACGCTGTACGACGGCAAAGGCGTCAGTACCATAGTGTTTTCAAAGGATGTCTGCTACGCTGCAAGTGGTGCAACACTCCTGAAAGCATAGATCCTTTTGTTCGACGAGCGTTCATGCCATACATTCGGCGGTTGCATAAAAGCAGGCGAAGGATACATTGCCCGGTCGAACAGGGTGCTCCATATCGACAGGGAACAGATACCCGGCTTTTCGCGTCTCAGGGATATATGTCAGTCCAAAACGCTCCGGATCTGCGGAAGTATCATGAGTGTTGAGGAGATATTATCCGAAGTTTTGAAAGATGTTCCTTTCTACTCAATGAGCGGAGGCGGCATTACAGTATCAGGTGGTGAACCGTTTGCCCGGGATCACACCCTGAGCATAATGCTTTCAGAGATCAAATCGGCAGGGATACATATCTCTGCAAAGACGTCACTCCATATACCATAGGCCAACATAGAGAGATGCCCCGGCTCTTTTGACGTCTTTCTTGCCGACCTGAAGCATCTCAACGCAGGAAAGTTCCGGCAGTTCACCGGCGGCAACCTTTGTCTTGTCGCCGGCAATTTTAAAAACCCCTGTTACAGCGGAAAAGCAATAGTTGTGAGGGCACCTGCTATCCCCGGCTTCAATTTTTCGGAACCCGAACCATATCAGATAATTGGTTTCGCCGCCAGTCTGAAAAATGTAGCAGAAAAAAAGGGCTTATCGCAAAGATCCTGAACTGACATGCTTACAGAAACCTCTTCAGCATTTTCCACAGAACGTGTATCAAGGCTAAAAGAAAAAATACTCTCGGCAAGGCCTACAATCTGTACTGAAAGGGCACTCATCCACACTCAAGCTTATAGAACCTGTCATACTTAAACGCGTCTACGCCTTAAGGGACACTTTCTGAAAATGTCGGTCTATATAGACGAAGGAGAATTGTTAGCCGGCAATCAGGCATCGGCAGTAAGGGCAGCCACCATCTTTCCGGAAAATGTTACATCATGGATACTGCAGGAGCTTGATGGGTTCGACAAACGTCCGGGCGACGCGTTTTATGCAAAAGAGGACCGGAAATCGCTGCTCCGTGAGCTTTTAAAATGGTGGGACGGGAAAACCTGACCGAAAGAGGCTATGAACTGATGCCGCCAAATAACAGGGAGATACACGATGCCGGAATTATCAGGGCTGAAGGGAGGATAACAGAAGGTGAGGATGCGGTGAATGAATTCAGTTTTCTGATCCTCGATTCTGTCGGCAGGATGCGACTATGATGCAGCTGTTTTCAAACGCGGCCCGGTGGCGCGGGTTAAAGGATATTCAGCATTTTTCACTACACTTTCGCCCTACACCCAGGACGATATCATTGCCCGCACAGGACAAACACTGTAAAAACAAAACAATGGAAAAGATCCTCTGTGGCCCTTATGCTCTAGTAAGACTGCAATTTCATCCTGCCCATCCTTCGCGGTCGAGGTTCCTGTAGTTGATAGCTTCGGAGATATGTTCTGCGGTGATGTTTTCCGATCCGGCAAGGTCGGCTATTGTTCTGGAGACTTTGAGGATACGGTCGTAAGCCCTTGCTGAAAGACCCCGTAGTTCCATTGCTGTTTTAAGCAGCTTACCCCCGGCTTCATCAGGCTGGCAGAATCTCCTCTGCATAGCTGATGTCATCTGGGCATTTGAATAAACCCCGCTGAACTGCTCAAAACGTTTCGACTGTACCTCTCTTGCCCTTACTACACGCTCCCTGATGGCAGCTGATTTTTCTATCCTGCCCGTATCGGCAAGCTTGTCATATTTTACCGGTACCACCTCGATATGGATATCTATCCTGTCGAGAAGCGGCCCTGAAATCCTGTTAAGGTATTTCTGGACCATCCCCGGAGAGCACATGCATTCTTTTTCGGGGTGATTATGGAAGCCGCAGGGGCAGGGGTTCATAGAAGCGATCAGCATAAAGCTTGCAGGATAATCGCATGTCGATTTAGCCCTCGAAATTGTTATTATTCTGTCCTCAAGGGGCTGGCGCATGACTTCAAGGACGCTTCTCTTGAATTCAGGTAATTCATCGAGGAACAACACGCCATTATGGCCAAGGGAAATTTCTCCCGGTTGTGGGAATGTGCCCCCGCCGACCAGTGCAACGTCGGAGATCGTATGATGCGGGCTTCTGAACGGTCTACGCGTCATCAGTGCAGTATGGTCGTCGATCTTACCGGCAACGGAATGGATCTTTGTCGTCTCGAGAGCTTCCTCGAGGGTGAGGGGCGGCATTATGGTACACAGCCTTTTTGCAAGCATTGTTTTTCCCGAGCCTGGCGGGCCGATCATCAGCAGATTATGGTGCCCCGCTGCAGCGACTTCGAGTGCCCTTTTAACGTTTTCCTGACCTCGCACATCCGAGAAATCGACATCATACTTGTTTGCTTCTTCCCTGAAAATATCCATAAGGTCAACTTTCACGGGTTCAAATTTCCTTGAAGAATTGAAGAAGTCGATTACATCACCAAGCGTCTCAAGACCATATACCTCAAGCCCGTCAACAACAGCAGCCTCGCGTGCATTCTTAACGGGAACTATTACTCCCCTGAAACCTTCCTCCCGTGCCCTTAGGGCGATAGGAAGAATTCCCCTGACGGGTTGCAGGGTGCCGTCGAGAGACAGCTCCCCCATTGTGACAAATAATTCCGGACCGTCCTTTGCAATCTTCCCGTCGGCTGCCAGTATCCCGACAGCCAGGGGAAGGTCATATGCCGATCCTTCTTTCCTGATATCAGCGGGTGCCATATTGATAACAACCTGTTTACCGGGCCAGTGAAACCCGAGAGATCTGAGCGCCGATTCAATCCTCTGCTGGCTTTCCTTTACTGCAATATCCGGAAGGCCAACAAGAAAAAACCGTACCCCCTGGGATACATTGACTTCAATTGTGACTGTAACCGCATCAATGCCGGCAACAGCACTGGCAAATGTCCTTACTAACATATGTATTAACTAAAAGCACGTTGAGGAAACACTTACCAAATATAAACAAAGATGATCAAACAAAAAAGAAGTAATGATCAAAAAGTCGTGTAAGCCGGCACCTGGAGAAACAGAACGGAAAGCTGCGGCCAGGCCACGTGGATTTCTATTTGTCGTTTTTGATCACCCGCCCCGACCCCGATGTTGTGACATCGATGTCAGGATCGCCTTTAAGATAAATATTCCCGCTTCCGGAGATCATCCCTGAAAGAATGTCGGTAACATATGCATATGCATCTCCCGAACCTGAGATGATAACCGATGCCGATCGTGTTATGAAATCCCCTGCATGGATGTTCCCGGCTCCCGAGATTTTCAGATCCGATTTATCGCTTTCACCCGAGACTGCAATATTTCCGGAGCCTGAAATAAAGATATCCGAATCAACGCATTCGGCATCATCAAGAGTTATGCTCCCCGAGCCCGACAGCATTACGGAAAGCCCTGTGGATAAAACATCCTGAACCTTAATATCACCCGATCCGCTCAGCTTAATGCTCACGGCCCCTCCTTCAACATGATCGGCAATGAAGTTCCCCGATCCGCTTACAATAATACCCTTAATGCCGGGAGACGAAATCTGTATCACGGGGCGCTGTGTGTAATTGAAACAAGCATCCCCTGGCAATGTTTTTATTTCAAGTCTGGTGCCATATGTCTCAGTGACAATGTTGTCAATAATATTCCCGTCGGCTGTCACCGACACTCCCGATGTATCGGCCTTTGTAAAGACGACATCGAAGGGGGTGGAATTCTCAACCTGGGCAAACGCCGAAACCCTTCTCCTTTCAGTAACTGCCGAACCGTCACCCCTTATGCATACGAGATCGTCGATGCATGAAAAAAGGCTCATAGCAGTCAGCAACAGGATGGCAAAAAGCCAAATTCTTTTCATCTCACTTCCGTATTTCCTTACAGTGAATAGACGATTGAAAGCCGATATAGTTGCATTGAAACCGGATTTTCCCGTCAGCTTTTATTGTGAATGATCTCAAGGGTTTTGCCGGGAAAAAGGATGATGGCCGTTCCCGGCCGGCTAAGGCATCACAGCAACTCTGTCTTTTCAGACACTCCGAGGCTTTCACGTGCTTTTTTCAGGCTTTCGGCATTCTCCGCAACAATTACAAGGATGTCGTCGGGTTCAATGACAGTCGATCCGTTGGGAGTAATAAATTTCCCGTTCCTCTTAATAAGAGCTATTATGGCTGCCCTTGGAAACCCCAGATCAAGGACCCGTCTTCCGGCTGCCGTGCTGTTCTCATCAATTTCAATTTCGGTAAGCTCGGTCTTGATTGAATCAGACAGTTCAATATCGGGAGGAGTCCTCTGTTTTGCCTTTTCAGGAACCGTGACATGAAGCAGTTTCCCGAACCACCTCAGGGTTGTTCCCTGCAAAAGTACCGATGTAAAGGAAATGAAAAACACCAGGTTGAAGATCATCTGCGATTTGCCGATCCCGGCCAAAAGGGGAAATGTGGCGAAGACAATCGGAACGGCGCCGCGCAGCCCAACCCACGATATGAATGTTATTGTCTTGATTTTCAGCTTATATGGCAAAAGGCAGGCAAAAACGCTGAAAGGTCGGGCAACAAACATAAGGAATGCGGAAACGAGCAATCCGGTGCCGAGAACCGGAATTATCTTACTTGGAAATACAAGCATGCCGAGTGTAAGAAACAGCACTATCTGCATCAGCCAGGCAATCCCGTCAAATACCTGCAATATTGTTTTCTTATGGATGAGATACTGGTTCCCGAGATAAACAGCCAGTAGATAAATTGCAAGGAAACCATTTCCGCCCAGAAAATCGGTAAAGGAATATGTAAAGAACATCATGGCTATTACGAGCACCGGATAAAGCCCGGAGTAATCAAGCTCGATACGGTTAATAAGCTCTTTCCCGAGTCTGCCGAACAGGAAACCTGCCGCCACGCCAATGAAAACCTGCTTTACAAACAGAGGGATTATGCTAAAGGCCGACTGTCCGCTTTCAAGCATCACCCCCATTACGGCTATTGTAAGGAAATATGCCATGGGGTCATTGCTTCCGCTTTCAAGCTCAAGCAATGCCCGGATGTTCTTTTTCAGTCCCAGACGGCTCGACCTGAGAATTGAAAAAACCGCTGCAGCATCTGTCGAGGAGACTATGGCGCCCAGAAGAAGGCCCTCATAAAAAGAGAAGTCGGTTATTGCCCAGACAAAAACACCGACAGACACTGCAGTGAGAAAAACACCAGCAGTAGACAATGTAAGACCATGCCAGAAGACCGGCTTTACAACCTCCCAGCGCGTCTCAAGACCGCCGGAAAACAGGATGAAGTTCAACGCGATGATACCGACAAAGCGCGCAACTCCCGGATCGTCAAAGTTTATTTTTCCCACACCCTCCGATCCTGCAAGCATACCTACAAAAACAAAAAGTATAAGCGTGGGAACACCAAGCCTGAATGATGTCTTACCGGCAAGAATACTTATGCCCAGCAGAAGGGAACCGATAAGGAGTATGTTCTCAAGAGTCAGGTTCATCAGACATTCTGTTTCCCCGGTATGCCAAAAATGTTACATGCATGAATACGGGCCGTGGATCTCTAATGAAAAATCCATCCGGCATGAAAATACTTATTTTTTCCCTTAATTGTTACCCGATTGTAACAAATGTTACAATTCCAGATATTTAAAATGGTTTTTTTTGCTGAAATTCATAATGATAAAGGCTGACAAGGCATCGGGCCAGAAATCACGCGGATAAAAATTATTAACTAAAACTATTTGATTATGAGTATGTTTTGCTTTCAATGCCAGGAGACCGCAAAAGGGACAGGATGCACCATTGCAGGTGTTTGCGGTAAATCTGAAAAGGTTGCCAACATGATGGATCTCCTTGTGTATTTAACAAAG
Source organism: Bacteroidales bacterium (assembly GCA_035390825.1). Lineage (GTDB taxonomy): Bacteria > Bacteroidota > Bacteroidia > Bacteroidales > VadinHA17 > LD21. The sequence continues at coordinate 47,976 of DAOOUQ010000020.1, forward strand.
GGGGTATCGTTCTACACTGTCAGGAACAGGGAGCTTGGGATAGAAAACAATGCTGCCGGCAGGTTCATTGTTGAAAGCCTCTTCATGACAATCACAAATGCAAACTTCGACTACGACAGGTTTGTAACAAGGATCAGGGAAGCCCTGACGCTCAGGGAAGAATTAAAAGCAACATATCTGAAAGCCGGTGGAAAATTGCCTGAAAAACTCCATGATTCAGTAACCTGGACGGGGAATACTGTTGATGAATTTGAAGCAAAAAATGCTTCTGTCGGCGTTCTTTCAACATCTCATGAAGACATCAGGTCGCTCAGGGAACTCGTAATTTATGGACTTAAAGGCATGGCCGCATACACTGAACATGCTTACAATCTTGGCTTTGAGGACAATTCGATATTTAAATTCATCCAGGAGGCACTGCTTGCCACACTGGATGATTCCCTTGACGCCGGTCAGCTCATTGCCCTTGTCAATGAGACCGGGAAATTCGGTGTCACTGCTATGGCACTCCTCGATAAGGCAAATACCACAAGATACGGGAATCCTGAAATCTCGAGGGTGAACATTGGCGTAAGGAATAATCCCGGAATTCTGATAAGCGGTCACGACCTCAGGGACATGGAGGATCTTCTGAAACAGACTGAAGGCACTGGTGTGGACGTATACACCCATAGTGAAATGCTGCCTGCAAATTATTACCCTGCTTTTAAGAAATACGGTCATTTTGCAGGAAATTACGGAAGTTCCTGGTGGAGGCAGAAAGAAGAATTCGAAACATTCAATGGTCCGATTCTTTTCACCACGAACTGTATTGTTCCCCCGGGAAAAGATGCTTCGTATGCCGAAAGGGTATATACGACCGGGGCAGCCGGGTTCACAGGATTCAAACACATTGCCGGCAGGCCCGAAGGAGGGCAGAAGGACTTTTCGGAGATTATTGAGCATGCGAGGAGGTGCAAACCTCCTGTTGAAATAGAAAAAGGCGAGATAGTTGGCGGATTTGCACACAACCAGGTAATTGCACTTGCCGACAGGATTGTGGAAGCAGTGAAATCGGGTGCCATCAGGAAATTCTTTGTCATGGCAGGCTGCGACGGGCGGTTCAAGGAACGCAATTACTATACCGAATTTGCACAGGCTCTGCCGAAGGATACAGTCATTCTGACTGCAGGATGTGCAAAATACCGCTACAACAAACTGCATCTCGGCGACATCAACGGTATCCCGAGGGTTCTTGATGCCGGACAGTGCAATGATTCTTATTCTCTTGCCGTCATTGCGCTCAAGCTTAAGGAAGTGTTCGGCCTCAACGACATAAACGAACTTCCGATAGCTTTCAATATTGCCTGGTATGAACAGAAGGCAGTTATCGTCCTTCTTGCGCTTCTTTATCTTGGAGTCAGGAATATACATCTTGGCCCCACCCTTCCGGGATTTCTGTCTCCGAATGTTGCCAGAGTACTTGTGGAGAAATTCGGAATCGCCCGCATCGGCACGGTGGAGGATGATATAAAACTGTTCCTTGATTAATACTTCTTCCTCTTTAATAAACGAAGAGGCTGTATCAAAAACACTCTGTGTGCCTTAGCGCTTACCTTTGCGTCACTTTGCAGTTAAAAATAAATCATTTAACCACAAAGCACCACAAAGGTCTGCACAAAGATTTCAAAGAGTCAATAAAATGAAATATCTGCTTCTGATACGGCCTCTTGTTTACAGGATGCTATATTGCCAAACCGCCTCTTTCGCCTGTACGTATTCTGATACATTCCTCAAGCGGTGTAATGAATATTTTCCCGTCGCCCACATTTCCCTCATCACCGTCGGCAGTCCTGGCTGATTTCAGAATCGTATCGACTGTTATGTCGACAAATCCGTCATTCACACCTATTTCTATTTTGATTTTCGGGATCAGGTCAGGAATTATCCTCTGGCCTCTGTACATCTCCTCAATTCTCTGCTGGCCGTGTCCCGAGACACGGCTTACAGTGATCCTTGTAATTTCAGCCGCGATAAGTGCTTCCCTTACCTTGTCAAGCTGAACTTCGCGTATAATAGCTGTAATGAGCTTCATATGACTGGTTTTTAATAAAACTTTTAACTTGGATTCAACATTCCATAACCCCTTTCCCCGTGGTATGATCTGTCAAGACCTGCCATCTCGTCTTCTTCCGAGGATCTTAACCTGATGAATTTGTTAAGGATCCATATTATCAGAAATGTCATTGCCGAGGCGAAAAATATGGCGATGACGACAGCCAGAGCCTGTACTCCCAATTGGTTCCAGACTGTCCAGGTGCCTCCGGTTGCAACCGAAGCTGCATCTTTCATCCACGAAGGACGAACAAAGAATGTTAGAAAAATAGCCCCTACTACCCCTCCGACACCGTGTATTCCGAAGGCATCGAGGCTGTCGTCATAGCCTGCTTTGTTTTTAAGCTGTATTGCCATGTAACATATTACGGATGCCAGCAATCCGAGCACAAGTGCTCCATATGGCTGAACAACACCTGCTGCCGGTGTCACTGCAACGAGGCCGGCAAGTATCCCGCTTGCAAATCCGAGAGCCGTTGCTTTGCCCTGGTGCATTCCTTCGATAATTATCCACGATAATGCTCCTGATGCAGCAGCCACCTGTGTTGCCGTAAGAGCCTGTGCTGTGCTGAGACCGCTTGACACGCTGCTCCCTGCATTGAAACCGAACCATCCGACCCATAGGAGTCCGGCACCCAGCATGGTGATTACCAGATTGTTCGGACGTATCACCTGATATGGATACCCGCGTCTCGATCCGATAAACAATGCTGCCACAAGGCCGCTGAACCCTGCCGATATGTGGACCACGGTGCCTCCTGCAAAATCTATCGCTCCCTTTGCCCCGAGATTATAAAGGAAACCGTCGGGGGCCCATACCCAGTGACACAGCGGGTTATAAACAAGAAGACTCCACAATGCAATAAAAATGCAATAAGCCTTGAAGTTCACCCTTTCGGCAAATGCCCCTGCAATGAGGGCAGGCGTGATTATGGCAAATTTGCCCTGGAACATCGAAAAGACATACTCCGGAACTTTTGCTTCCATAATATTATTATCAATGCCTTTCAGAAAAAAGTAATCAGGATTCCACCCGAAAAATCCTCCCAAAACATTCTTTCCGAAGCTCATGCTGTATCCTGCTATGACCCATAACACACTTATTATCCCCATCGCTGCAAAACTGTGCATTATTGTACCCAGGACGTTTTTCGTCCTTGCCAGGCCGCCATAGAACATTGCCAGGCCAGGGATCATAAGTAAGACCAGTGCCGTGGAGGTCAGCATCCATGCTGTTGCCCCCGAATCAATCGCTCCTCCTTCCGAAGCATACAAACCATTTAAACCTGCTGTCGTAAACGCAAGAATTAAACTTATCCTTTTCCAGTTCATTTTCATTTTTATAAGAACACTAATAAAAACTTACATTTTCAGAGCAAACATATATATTTTTTGGGGGTATTTGCATTTTTTTTATTGTTTTTTATCCCATACCCCCTTTTTTTACATATGTTCTGATTGTTTTTTATACTTTTTTTGAAACATACCCCCAGATTTTACAAGGCAATCAAATAATTGTTTAAAATGAGTATAAATTATTACCGCCGGCCTGTGCCGGTGTAACAACAAATCAGGTTTTGACATAACACGAAGCCGATTAAAGCATCCGCAAGGCTTAAAAGCAATTAAGGCATTATCCCCGGTTAGGGAACTGCCGGCACGAGCAGCGAAACAATCAGGCGGAAAATTAAAGCGTTAAGCTGATAACCAGGAAAAGCCTTTCCTTGTCGGGATTAAACACAAGCCGGCCACTTACGGGGATTTCAAACGATTCTGTTACCCTGATCATTCTCGAAACCCCGATGCCGGTGTTGCATAAATTGAAATTACTTCTGCCTGTTTCCGGATCATAGGTATGCCAACCATTGCCCATGCCGGCAAAAATGCTGAAGCTTTCAAAGGCATATCCGGCCTCAAAGTACAGGTCGTTACCTGCAGAACCCGCTCCTCCCGCTTCATTAAGTATATAATTTGCACTTATATTCAGTTTATCGGCCGAAAACCCAAAATTAAGCTCAAATGCATGGCTGCCTGAACCTTTCGAATAATCAAAATACCTGAGACCAGGAAGATAATAATCAGTTATTCCTGCAGAAAATCCTTCAGGAAGTGAGAATGACAGATAAAGATCCGTTTCCTGATAGCCACTGAAATCAAACGATCCCCATGCCCCGAAGCTGAAGGAACCTTTATTGTATACTATCGAAGGCTGAATATGCGGCCCCGAGCCAAGCTGTGAACCCCTCCATATGTAGCTGCTGCAGAAATCTGCCCCTGTTGTAAATGGTTCACTGGCTTTTCCCTGTGCTGAAAGAGTAACCTGACGCAAAGCGATCATCAAGACCGGAAAAGCAATCCTGGCAATAAGTCTGGCTGTCATAACAATGGTAATTTATGTTGAACAATGGCACAATTTAGTTAAAAATAAAGCAAAAACAAGAATTTTCCACTATTTTATTAATATTACCCCCTGTTTCAGAGGGGGGGCTAAATAAATAAATACTATATTTTTTGTCATAATACCCCTTTTTTAAATATAATAATGCCAAAATGAAGAATTATGTTTTCACAGTATGCTGATCTGAATATCTGATCAGGTAATTGTATTATGACAAGCACATACCCTATTAAAATACCATGTTCCGGCCTGCCTGTATTATTACCATTATTTCATCAGAAAAATGAAAAGGATGTGTTAGTCTTGCATTGAATATCTCGTTTGCCACCGGATGGAATGAAAGCAAAAAGGTCATTCTCATTTCAACTGAGGGCAACGACCGACTTACATTCAGGTCTTAACTGAAAGATGGAGACAGGGCTTTGCCTGTAATTGCCACGGGGCCGGAAACAAAAATGTCGTGACTCCTTCAATTATCTGCATTTCAGAATCCGGCTCATCTGATATTAATAATCTTTGGATAAATAATATTAAAAGAGAATTATTCTCAAATACCACGATCAACTAATCCGGAGAAGGAAGGCAGATCACTGACAATTATATCCAGATGTCGATTGATACTGAAAATAAAAAGGCCGGGGTTAAATTCGGATTGGTCAAGGTCGGGAAACACAAGGAAACACGATGGCTCCACGAGTCAACTATCAAAGCAGCCGGGCACAAAATGAAAGCTGTTGCACATACCGGATGCGTGACGACGGGACTCTCACACATTAATCAGAATTGTATCACAACGCAGGGCATCGGGGGACACAGGAAACAACCTTGCACCGGCGCGGAGTCAGGGGTTTATGCACACTGGCAACCAGATCAGGGGGTACTTCCAATTTGTGTTATTTCCCTTGTCTGAAGACCGAGCAATACAAAAACGGTTCCGGATCAGGCAACCGTTAGGATTAATTCGATATCCAAGGCCCCCAGGCCATGATATTTTATGGCCATACCGAGGTGAGCTAAAGTCAGCTTTTATATGAAATTTTTGTCGAGGAACTCCTGGAATTTATCCTTATACTGCTCGCTTACAGGAATATAAGTTTTGCCAAAAACTATCCTGCTCCTTTCAATAGTATCTATCTTCTCGAGATTCACAATATAGGAGCGGTGCACCCTCATGAATTTTATTTCAGGTAGTTTTGACTCAAGCAATTTAAGCGTCACCAGCGAAATTACGGGCTTATCAGATTTCTGAGTGAATACCTTGACATAATCCTTCAGTCCTTCTATATATAAAATATCGTTGAAATTGATCCTCCTGATCTTATAATCAGATTTAAGGAACAGGTATTCATTATTGGTATCAATCTGCTCGGGTCTCTTATTTTCAAGTTTAATAAGCCTTACAGCTTTCCTGACAGCTTTCAGGAACTCCTCATAACTGAAAGGTTTAAGAAGATAATCAACTACATCCAGCCTGAATCCCTCAAGGGCATATTTTTCATAGGCAGTGGTAAAAATAACCTTTGGCCCCCCTGAAATGGAACGTGTAAATTCAAGTCCCGACAAATCTGGCATCTGTATATCAACAAATATCAGATCTACAGATTCATTGTTCAGAAATTCAAGCGCATCAAGGGGATTATCAAAACTGCCGGTAAGACTTAGCCCCGGGGTTTTCTCAATATAACCGGCAACCAACTGAAGAGCAAGAGGTTCATCATCTATTGCAATCGTGTTTATCATCAGGCAAGCTTTATTTCCAGATTTACGTCAAACTGTTTTTCGGTTTTGATGATTTTCAGATCATGCTTTGCAGGGAAGAGGAGTGCCAGTCTCTTTTTCACGTTTTCCAGGCCTATTCCTCCTTTTCGACTGTTTGCATCAACTTCCCTTCCCCTGTGAATGCTGTTCGAACATCTGAACAGCAATGAATCGCCGTTTATTTCCATTGAAATGTCGATGAAGGATTTTTCACGGTTACTTATACCATGTTTGAAGGCATTCTCTATGAATGGAACGAAAATCAACGGGGCTATTTTTCTGTCGTCATATTTCTCGGGCAGCCGTACAGTCAGGGAAACCTTGTCAGTGGTCCTGAGCTTCATAAGATCAATGTAGTTAGTCAGAAAGCTTATTTCCTGGCTCAGCATTGTATTGCCCTGCTCCGATTCGTAAAGCAGGTACCGCATGAGCTTAGAAAGTCCAAGAATTGCATTTTGAGAATCCTCCGGGCTTATACTGACAAGTGAATATATATTGTTCAATGTGTTGAAAAAGAAATGCGGGCTGATCTGATTTTTAAGGAGCGCGAGCTCTGAATTCAGTTTTTCCTTTTCCATCTCTTCCTGCATCTTTTCAATCTTTGACTGGCGTTCCAGTACCTTGAGCCCGAGGGAGAAAAAAACAAGGAAAATTGCAGTTGATGAATATCCGATAACATGTGAACCACGTATGGGGTAACGAAATCCCGGCACTCCCACCTTTGGAGGGCCGGGATTAACTTCACCATCAGGATGCACAACGATTGGTGCATCTTCTTCCTCAGGCATATCTGGATTAAGGAATTTCATCGACACACCTGAAACAATGTAAAAGCAGGCAACCAGCGCCAGTACCGACAGATAATATTTGTATTTCCTCTTATGGAAGAAAAACCTGGGAACCAGAACCAAATAATTAATATAAAATATAAGGCCGTTGATAAGCGATATTGCATAGAAAGTCAGAAGGAAGTCTTTCTTTACTTCGAACCGTGTGGTAAGATATAGCGGCAGGCCGAGTAAGACTGCCCAGGCAAGCATGTGAAGGATGACCTTGAACAATATTTCCCTTTTTTCTTTTTTCATTTATCCCTCTGACTGAATTTTTCTAAATTTATTAAAATTATTCTTTCAGTGTAATTTTATTCATATCTCAGTGCATCAATAGGATTAAGGTTTGCGGCCTTTCTTGCGGGATACCAGCCAAAAAACACACCGATGACAAAACATACTGCAAAGGCCAGTATTACCGACTGTGTTGTCACAAAAGCAGACATATTCATGAGGCTTCCTGCCCCCTTTGCAATAAGATAACCGAAGATGACTCCAAGTGCTCCGCCCAGTACACTTAATATTATTGACTCAACGAGGAATTGTTTAAGGATATCCCGGCCCCGGCCTCCGATCGACATACGCAGGCCTATCTCCCTTGTCCGTTCGGTCACCGACACGAACATAATATTCATTATGCCGATTCCGCCCACAAGAAGTGATATTCCGGCTATAGCCCCAAGAAGATAGGTCATGATATCGGTTATTGAAGAGACTGTCTCGAGCAGTTCCGACTGCGACATAACCCTGAAATCATTCTCTTCCGATTCCTTCAGTTTGTGTGTACGCCGGAGGATCTCTGTTACCTCGTCTGCTGCAGCTGTGCTTTTTTCCTCACTGACGGCTGAGGCATATATTCCGTTAATATAGTCGATTGCAGCAAGTCTTCTTTGCACAGTCGTGTAAGGCGCCAGGATAAGATCATCCTGATCCTGGCCCATCCCGCTTTCACCTTTGTCTTCAAGGACCCCGATTACTGTGAAGGGAAGGTTTTTGATCCTGATGGTAACGCCGACAGGATCGGCATCCTCACCAAAGAGTTCTTCCACGACTGTGGTTCCCAGGATGCACACCTTCGACATTCCCCTTATTTCATTTGAGGTGAACAATCTTCCGCTGGCTATTGTAAGCTTACGTATGGAAAGATATTCCTCGCTTACACCATATACTGTTGTCTGGGTATTCTGGTTGCCATAGATCACCTGTCCGTTGGCAGTCACCTGCGGAGAGACTTCCGAAAGATAAACAGATTCATTGCGGAGGGTTTCAACATCACTCATCTTGAGAGCCATAGAACTTGAGGCGCCAAGGCTGACCCCTCCTCTCATCTGCATGTTGGGCATTATCATGATCATATTCGTTCCCATCGACGACATTTCGTCGGTAATGCTTCTCTTCGATCCTTCCCCGATGGCAAGCATGGCAACCACCGAAGCCACACCTATTATTATCCCAAGCATCGTCAGTATAGCCCTGAGCTTGTTTCTTACCAGTGCACGGACAGCTATTTTCAAAAGATTTTTATAATTCATGGCGCAGTTTTCCGATCAGTTTTCAAATTCTTCAATATTCTCCTCAGGCAAAGTTTTGAGGATTTCACGTGCAATGGAACGTTCAGTGACCATTACCTCCTTCTGTATCCTGCCATCTCTGAATAATACATTCCGCGTGGCAAATTTTGCAATATCAGGTTCGTGTGTGACATATACTATCGTCCTGCCTTTCTCATTGAGATCCTGAAACAGTTCCATGATCTCGAATGAAGTCCTTGTGTCAAGGTTCCCTGTTGGTTCATCAGCAAGTATAAGCACCGGATCATTTACAAGGGAACGTGCAATCGCAACCCGCTGCTGCTGGCCCCCCGAAAGCTGGTTAGGCATATGATGCATCCGTTCTTTCAGTCCTACTGCTTCAAGAGCTTTTACTGCCCTTTGATATCGTTCCTTCGATTTGATCTTTGAGTTATAAAAAAGCGGCAGTTCAACATTCTCAAGAGCAGTTGTCCTTGGAAGCAGATTGAATGCCTGGAAAACAAATCCAAGCTTCTTGTTTCTCATCCTGGCAAGCTCATCCTTGTTCATTGAGTTCACATTTACGCTGTCGAGAAGGTAATCTCCACCGGTCGGCTTGTCGAGGCAACCAAGTATATTTAGCATTGTTGATTTGCCTGACCCGCTTGCTCCCATTATAGCTACAAATTCCCCTTCGCGTATCTGCAGATCGACTCCCCGCAGGGCATGGACCGTAACCTCGCCTATATGGTAGTCTTTCCTGAGATTTTTAATCTCTATAATAGTATTGCTCATAACTGAATGTTCATTTGGTTATCCCTGGACTTTATCAGAAGGGCATCGGACCGCCCGGGCCACCGTTCTGTCTGGCCGAAGCGGCTTTCCTGCTCCTGCTTGTCATTGATATTATTACTTCATCGCCCTGTTCAAGGCCGGAAAGTATCTCGACTGATGTACCGTTTTCTATACCTGTTGTCACAGGAACCGGCTTTAGTGATAATTTTTCATCCTTCACCCAAACCATCTTCATACCATCCGGCATACCGGGGAAGGAACCTGCCGCTGGAAAACCGGCCGGAACTGTTCCGCCTGCCGGCATCTGTCCCGAAGGCATCGGTCCGGCCGGCATACCTGTTGCACCTTTGGCCATCAATGATTTCAGATATTCAGCATCGGGGGTGAACCGCAATGCTTTGCCTGAAAGCACAAGTGTATTCTGCTTTTCATCTATAAATATTGTTGCACTTGCTGTCATCCCGGGCATAAGTTTTTTATCGGGATTCGGAGCATTAAGGATAACAGTGTAGGTGACAACATTATTGGTTGTAACGGGTTTGAATCTGACCTGGGATACCGAACCTTCAAATTTCAGTTCGGGATAAGCGTCAACGGTAAATTCGACACGCTGCCCTTCCCTGACCTGGCCTATGTCAGCTTCATCCACGCTTGTCTGGACCTCCATCTGCGTCAGGTCCTTGGCGATAGTGAACATTTCGGGAGTATTAAAGCTGGCAGCCACGGTCTGACCTTCCTCCACGGCCCTGTTCAGTACAACTCCGTCGATAGGAGAATAGATTGTTGCATATGCAAGTTGCACCTTTGCCCTGTCGAGAGCCGACTTCGAATTCGACAAAGAGGCCTTCGAATTTTCATAGTTGAAGAGAGCCTGATCATAATCAGCCTGTGCTATAAGATTCTTCTCATAAAGTGCTTTTAACCTGTTAAAAGTAGCTTCCTGATATGCCAGCTGGGCCTGTGCCTGATCTACAGAAGCCTGGCTCTGCTCAAGCTGAGCCCTCAATGCTGTCTCATCAAGCTTCGCCAGTATCTGTCCCTGTTTTACGTAATCGTTGAAATCGGCATAAACATGCTCGATGATGCCGGATACCTGTGTGCCGACCTGGACAGTTGTTATTGCTTCAAGCGTTCCTGTGGCGGTAACTGTATTTGTGATGGTTCCTTTTTCAACTTTTACGGTGTCGAAAGTATATTCATCCGCTTTCTTTGAAAAGCACTTTGTAAGGAGCAATGCCATGAGAGCCACTCCCGCAATTACTGCTATCAATCCTTTTCTTTTCATTTTTTTATTATTTGTTATTAATGTCCGACTAAGAGGATGAGATTCTAAGTGAAACAAAGTGAAGCGAAGAATCTCATGTCTGAATTACATATTATCCGTTTAGTAGTGATTGTTTATTTTTTCTGTTCAACTTATAGCGTCAATGGTATCCCTTTATAGAAATCAAGTACTTTATAACTATATATCAGGTTGAATTTCGACTGAAGAAGCTCACTTTCAGCTACTATAAGATTTGTCTTGGAAACCAGGTAGTCGACAGAATTTATCATTCCCTGACGGAATTTCTCAGCTGAAAGAGCCGCCGACTCGGTTGTAGCATTGTAATTTTCAAGGCTCCCCTCATATTTTATCTGGGCAGATGTGACATCCAGGCATGCCTGCTCGATGCTTTTACGCAATTCATTTCTTGCATTGATCTCCGATAACTCAGCGTCAAGGTAACCGATCCTGGCAATTGCGACACTTGTCTTTACCTGGTTCTTCTGAAAGACAGGTATCGAAAGTGAAAGCCCGACAGATGGAGAAATCCCGTCATTTATCTGAGAGAAATAAGGATCAGATCCAATGCTGGAATAATTGGTTACCAGCCCTGCACTTGCCGAAAGAACCGGATAAAATCCCGCTTTTGCTATCTTCTCGTCCAGGGATGCAATTTCCTTGCTGACAGCAGCATTTTTTATCTGCGGCTTTATCGACAGGGCCGTTTCATAAATCGACCCGACATCGGGGACCAGGTTTTTGTTGATATCATCCCCAAAAACCGGATGTTCGATACGGAAATCATCGGAAACAGGAAGTTCCATAAGCTGTTGGAGGTTGACTTTTGCCATTGCAAGCTGGTTCTCCGCATTTGCCAGATTAAGCTTTTCAGAAGCAAGCTGCGATTTTACCTGGGCATAGTCAGCCTGTGAAATAAGCTGCATTGCAAGCCTTTCCCTGGCAAGATCAACCTGGCCTGAAGTGGATTCGATCTGTTTCTTGCTGTTGTTCACCTGTTCCTCAGCATATAAAACCTGAAGATATGAATCCAGAATTGTCAGGCTGACAGATTCCTTTGTGGTCTCAAGAGAATAGATCCCCGACTGAACATCGAGATCAGCCTGAAGAATCTGATTGGTAAGTTTTGAGCCATTGAAGACAGTCACTCCGGAATTGACTGAAATATTGGATCCGTTTGTTCCGTTCAGCCCGTTTTCTCCCGAAACATTGCTTTTGCTCCAGTTGAAATTATGGTTTACCGATGCATTTACAGAGGGAAACCTCTGGGCTTTGGCCTGACCGGCATAGGTAAGGTAACGCTGGTTTGCAAGTTCGCTTTTCCTTACCTGAATATTTTTCTCAAGGGCATAACTGATGCATTCCTCAAGTGTCCAGGTATTATCCTGCTGTGCAGCCAGATTTGCCGCTGCAAGAATTAAGACACAAAAAATTATTATTCCTCTTTTCATGTGTAAAATCATTTTGATGTAAAAATAGAGGGCAGAAACAGTGGCAGAAAATCTATTGGAAGTACCGGGAGTTTTTACCGACGGAAAGGCAGGTTTTAATGACAGGAGAATAACGCAAAAACTTTATTTAAAAAGAAAAGGATGCCTTAAAAGCTTCATAAGACTTTCAGGGCACCCTCTCAGGCATAGCAGGGAATTCCGTTGATTATTTCAATGTTGCCCTCATTAGTTTCAAATTGTTACCAAGACCCATGACATAAGCCAGCAGCCACGGGTGGGCCGTAGCCATAATCAGATCATGGTTCAGTTCATAATCTCCCCTGACTGTCTTTTCAAGACTGAAGACTGAAGGTGCAGCTTCAGCAAGGGATTCGCATCCTGGTGTCTTTTCAAGTAAAGAGATAAGATCGTTCAGTCCTGACAATAATTTTGATTGAATGGCTTCAGCCTGCCTGCCTTTCTTACCGCTTGGCATGGAGAACGACCAGGATGTCTGGGAAATTCCAAGGTCGCCCTTCCACACATCAGACTGAATGTTTAAATATCCAAGATAAAGGTCCTTGTAATCTTCAGCAATATCAATTACTTCATCAATTTTCTGAATTACAGGCGATTGGTGTTGTTTTTCAATAATTCCGGAGGCGTTTTGCGAAAGATGGTAAGCGCGGATTACGTTAAAACTGTCAACCATTTTTTCCTTTGAAACATTAAGAGAAAGGAGGGCTGTAAAGCATGCAAGGATCATTAGGAGGAACAACATGTAAACGGTATTGAAAATGTTGTGTCCCTTTTGCTTCGATGTCACTACAAGATAAACTGGAAGGAAAACCAGAAAAGGTAACGGGATTGAGACCATCATCAGATATCCCGATCCGGGCCAGCGCTGTATTTTGAAAAGCATCGCCGTAAAAACCATAAAAGAGGTCAGCCAGGTAACAAAATACAACAAACGATTGCCTTTGGCATCCTCATCTTTTAAGCTATTAATCAGGGCCAGGGGCATAAACACAAAGACAAGTAAGAATATTCCTGAAATAAGCATCATATAGGCACCCGGCCAGTGGTTTACCTTGAATAATGTTCCAAGAGTCACTATCATCGCCGTTGCCAGTCCGAGTATATAGATTTTCTGTTTCATTGCTATATGTATTAATATTAGTTACCTTGTTGCTGCAAGTTCCCTTAATGAATAAAGCTCCACAGACAGCAGTCTGTTTTTCAGAACTGCCAGAGAATGCAACCACGACATAACATGCATCCCGGAATTGACTGACGATGCCGCAGACAGGTAACCAGGAACATCAAGGAACATTTCAGCATTTTTGTATAAATCGGATGGTATAACTGAGGAAAGGTATAACCTGTAATCGGCAAGCGCGTTTCCCAGTTCATCAGACAGAACTGATCCGGGCTCTGTTGCTGACTCCCCGGTTATCCTTTCTTCAAGAGAAATAATAACCTTTAACAGGTCCTCTGTTTTTGAATCAAGCTGCAACATTGATTGAAACGACGAAGAGTCATTATATGAAGCCATGTACTGGCGCTTATTCTGAATCATGTAACTAAACAGGGCATCCTGTTCTTCCAGATTATTAGTAAAACCCTTGTCAAAGGAACTCTGGAGATTCAGGTTCAATAGTGTTGAAGGCAGAATGATTGAAAGGGAACCGGCTACAAGAAAAATGAATGCAGGTCTGATATATTTTTCATCGGACCAGGCCAGCCAGGTATAAAAAGGCAGAACAATGAAAAAGATCATTATTAAACCGCCTGCGAGCAGAACTCCTGAACCCGGCCAGTGCATTACCTTGAAAATAAATCCGGTGAAGAAGGCCATTACTCCTGCGGCTCCAAGATAATAAACTATCCTTTTTGATTTGTTTTCAGTCTGCCGAATTCCGGCTGTAAGAATTGAAGGTATTAATAGCAGGACTATTATTAAATGTGCCAGTAGTAAAATCACGTTGCTGCCGTTCCAGTGCTGGATCTTAAAAAGAACTCCGGTTATAAAAAACCCCGCGGAAAGAAATGCAGAGATGAATAGAACAAGTTTGTTCCTGTTGTGGGTTTCCTTCCAGAGAACACCAAGGGCAGATGGCATGAACGCGAATGCAAGGATTATGGCTCCGAGCGTTAACATAATACCTGCACCCGGCCAGTGCTGGATCTTGAAAAGAGTAGCTATGCCGAACAATATAATTCCGGCGACTCCTGAAATCTTCATGGTGTTTTTCATAAACCTGTATTTTGTGTCGATTGCATAAAGTGTTTCTTCCTGAATTTCCTTTAACCCCCTCTTGCCAAATTTCTGCTTTACCCTTGTATAGGCTTCATTGAATGTGAGCCCATTCTCCATTTCATGCTCCACATCACAGCAGATATGATCGATGAGCTCTTCCGCAAGGTGTGAGAAAATGATTTCCTGTTTTCTCACATCGTGGGTGATCCTTTCAACATTATTTATAGTGAGCTCATGCATAACTAAGACCAACCTTGGGTTCAATAATCTTCTGAAGCGACTCGATGAATTCCCTGAGCTCATTGATCTTTGAAACCGCTACCGTTTCTCCTTTGGGTGTAAGTGAATAATAAACCCTCGTCCGGTTGTTATGGATCCCTGTTGTCGTCACAACAGCCTTTTCATGCTCAAGTTTATGCAGAATGGGGTAAAGAGCTCCGTAGGTAAGCTTTATCTTTCCGTCGGTAATCTCTTCAACCCTGCGTGTCAGTGCATATCCGTGTACAGGTCCCTCTTCTTTTAGCAATTTCAGGACTATCGTCTTAAGCGACCCGCTGTAAAGTTGGTTAGATATTACTTTCATTTTATATTAAATTTACTTATATATAACAAAGATATAATATAATTATTGTATTATGTATAAAAATATTCAAGAATTCAGAATCAATCATTACCTTACAGGACACGAAAAAGAAATCCGATTTGTTTTCTATGAAAAATGTACTGATAACAGGAGGTACAGGGTTGATCGGCAGTCATCTTTCCGTATTGCTTAAACACAGGGGGTATAAAGTCTCCATGCTTAGCAGGTCTGCCGGGCCTGGTAGTAATCTGCAGGTATATCACTGGGACCCTGAAAAAGGGGAAATAGATCCCGAGGCAGTTACAACTGCCGATTTTATTATTCACCTTGCCGGTGCCGGCATCGGAGATAAAAGGTGGACAAACAGAAGAAAACGGGAGATAATCGATAGCCGTGTGAAATCGGGAGAGCTTCTCTATGAAACCATCAAAAGTACCGGGAAACAACCCTCCGCATTCATCTCCGCCTCCGGAATCGGATACTATGGGAGCGTCACCTCCGAAAAAATCCATACCGAAACCGACGGGCCGGGCCACGATTTCACCGGACAGGTATGCCGCCGGTGGGAACAGGTCGCACTAAAAATCGGAGACCTTGGCGTCAGGACAGTCATTCTTCGGACAGGCATCGTCCTTTCTGCAGAGGGAGGGGCACTTTCGAGAATGCTCCCTGCCATCCGGCTTGGAACCGGCTCTGCAATAGGCTCAGGCCGTCAGTTTGTGCCGTGGATACATATTGATGACCTGTGCAATATTTACATCAAGGCAATTGAAGACAGTTATCTAAACGGCGTTTTCAATTCAGTTGCCCCATCTCATGTTACAAACGGGGAACTCATGAAAACCATAGCTTCTGTTTTGAACAGGCCTTTCATTTTCCCAAATATACCTGCATTATTTATGAAAATATTATTCGGCGAAATGTCCAACATGCTTCTTGAGGGCAGCAGAGTCTCGGCAGAAAAAATACTAATGACAGGTTTTGCCTTCAGGTACCCTGACCTTGAAGGTGCTTTGAGAAATTTAGTTGGACGGTCCTGAACAATTAAGCATTTTCGCTTGTTTCAGAAGCAAAAATGATAAAGGATGAAAAATATTCTAACTATATTAATACTTATAACATCAGTAATTCTTCCGGCAGCAGGGCAAAAAGATGCAGGAATTATAAAAGGCAGGGTATATAATCCCAAGACCAATGAAGGTGTTCCCTTTGCCACAATCCAGATCTGGGGAACAACAATTGGTGCAATATCCGACTATGAAGGCAATTATTCATTTACAGGCATTAAGCCGGGATATGTAGAGCTAAGGGCATCTTCAGTCGGATTTAAGCCCTTCATATCGCAGGCCATACTTGTCACTAACAGCAACCAGGTAAATCTGGATATCCCGCTTGAGGAAAACATTACCTCAATCGGAGAGGTCGTTATCAAAGCCTCTCCCTTCATGAAAAAGATAGAAAGTCCTGTTTCCGCAAGAATAATAGGTATTGATGAGATAGAAAAGAATCCGGGAGGCAACAGGGATATTTCAAAAGTAATACAGTCTTTTCCCGGAGTCGCTTCCACTCCGGCGTTCAGGAATGATGTGATCGTAAGGGGAGGCGGGCCGAATGAGAACCGCTTTTACATAGATAACGTGGAGATTCCTTACCTTAATCATTTTTCGACACAAGGAGCTTCGGGAGGGCCGGTCGGGATTATAAATGTCGATTTCGTGCAGTCTGTCGACTTTATATCAGGTGCCTTCCCTGCATCAAGGGGTAATGCGCTCAGTTCGGTCCTTAATTTCACTTTTCTCGACGGGAACAGGGACAAGCTGAAATACAGGGCAACAGTGGGAGCTTCGGACCTGGGACTGACAATCGACGGTCCGTCCGGCAGAAACAGCACCATTCTGGTATCTGTCCGAAGGTCGTACCTGCAATTCCTGTTTTCCGCCCTCCGGCTTCCCTTCCTTCCAAATTATACCGATTTTCAGTTCAAATACCGGGCCAGGCTCGACGACAAGAATGAAATTACAGTGATAGGCCTTGGTGCAAAAGACGATTTCAGCCTTAACCTCAAGGCAAATGAGACAGAATACCAGAGATATCTGCTCGACAATATACCTGTTCAGGAACAATACAGCTATACTTTCGGCCTTGTTTACAAGCATTTCAGGAAGGGAGGATTTGACACATGGGTGCTTAGCCGCAATTACCTTAACAATTCCCGGTACAAATACGCAAACAACATCGAATTGCCCGGGAACAAGCTTCTCGACTACCTGTCGGGCGAAGGAGAGATAAAAGGGAGGTTTGAAAGAACAATAATTGGCGACAAAGGCTTCAGGTTTAACTTTGGCAGCGGAATGGAATATGCCCATTACCGGAATTCAACCTTCAGAAAGATCTTCACCGGCAATGGGGAATCCTCAATCGACTATGAAACAAATCTTCTACTTGCCAAATTCAATTTCTTCGGACAAATAAGCAAGTCATACCTTGAGGAAAAACTAAGGCTTTCTCTTGGAGCCAGGTCTGATTTCAACACCTGGTCAGGGATAATGGCCAATCCACTTACACAACTTTCTCCGAGGTTCTCAGCTTCATACTCCCTGTCGGATAAACTCAATCTTAATTTCAATGTTGGCAGGTATTACCAGCTTCCACCTTATACTGCACTTGGGTATTCAAATACACAAGGTGAATTCCTCAACAGGACAAACGATTTGAAATACATACGGTCAGATCATTTTGTAACGGGTCTGGAGCTTATACCTGAGGAAAACATTCAGATCACACTTGAAGGCTTTTATAAAAGATACTCCTTTTATCCCTTTTCGGTAAGGGACCAGGTACCTTTATCAAGCAAAAGTGCAGGTTACGGCATCTTTGGTGATGAAGAGCTTGTTTCAACATCCGACGGCAGGGCATATGGATTTGAACTGCTTGGACGCCTCAAGGAATTCAGGAATACAAACATGGTATTTTCTTACACCTTCGTGAGAAGCGAATTCAGGGATGGCGCATCAGGCTGGATCCCATCATCATGGGATAACCGTCACCTTTTCAATGTCACTGCCACAAAACAACTGAAAAGAAACTGGGATGTCGGTATAAAATGGCGGTTCGTCGGGGGAGCTCCATACACCCCATACGATACTGACAAATCTTCGCTAAAAGCAGCATGGGATCTCCAGGGAGAAGGATATCTCGACTATACAAAATTCAATACCGAAAGACTGAAGTCGTTCCACCAGCTCGATTTAAGGATCGACAAGCAATATTTTTTCAGTGGTTGGTCACTTATGTTGTACGCCGATGTTCAGAATCTGTACAACCACCAGTCTGATCAGCCTGCCATACTGCTGAGGGAATCAGATCAGAACGGGAATCCGGTCACTGATCCTGACGATCCGCTAAGGTATTCCCTGAAGTTTATTGAGGGATCATCAGGCACTGTCCTTCCTTCAATCGGAATCATTGTTGAATTTTAACCTCCCGGCTTATGTACAGATTTCTTATTGTTTTACTGATAATTGCCGGAGCCTGTTCATCGGGCTCAGTTGCGACAAAGAGTACGTCACGAACCGAAAAAGTCAGTTTTTCATCGAATCCGTCAGGAAAGGGTCCCGGGATAATAGTCGACCTTGCTCCCGGTGAATCATTTTACTATCCGCTTTTTGCGATATGGCTTGAAGATATGAATGGCGGATACATACAAACCCTCTATGTTGCCAGGTCGGTAGCCACAGGGATATTTGAATATGGGAAACAGGATAAAGGTAAATGGGTCTCCGGGCCAAAACGGGCACCTCAGACCCTTCCATACTGGGCTCACAAGAGGGGGATAAAGGCTGCCGACGGCCTTTTCATCCCTGATGAGACAAGTGCTGTTCCGGATGCCTACACCGGGGAGACACCCAAGACCGGATTCATACTTAAGTCAAAGGCCGACAATCCTCTTCCGGAAAAATTCAGGGTAATGCTCGAAATAAACCAGAATTGGGACTGGAATGAGCACTGGACCAACAGCAAATATCCAGGTGATGAAGACTACCTCTGGTCAGCTCAGCCGGCACTGGTCTATGAAGCTGTTATCGATATGCAATCTCCTCGTGAGTCGTATACCATGAAACCTGCAGGGCATAGTCACTATTCGGGAAAGACAGGCGAATTGTTCACCGACCTGAGTTCCCTGACCACTGCCCTCCAAATAGCTGACTCTATAGTTGTAAGATTAGAATAGAATGTCAGTTGATATTAGCGTTGAATGTATCTCCCTGGCCAAAATCGCCTGATGTATATCCCTTTCTGAACCATTCCTTGCGCTGTGCTGCAGTTCCGTGGGTAAATGCGTCAGGGACAACCCGCCCCTGGTATCTTTTCTGGAGGACATCATCGCCCACCGATGCCGCAGCATTCATTGCCTCATCAATGTCGCCGGCTTCAAGCGAATGAAACATTTGTTCATCGTAATGAGCCCACATACCGGCAAGGAAATCAGCCTGAAGCTCAAGCCTTACAAGCAGTTTGTTGGCATTTACCTCACTCATCCCCGACCTCTGGTTATTTACATCACGGAGTATGCCGAGCTGGTTCTGGACATGGTGGCCGATCTCATGAGCAACTACATAGGCTATGGCAAAATCACCATATGCACCGAACCTGGTTTTAAGCTCATCGAAAAAAGATAGATCTATATATACCTTCTCGTCGCCCGGGCAATAGAACGGCCCGCTTGCACCCGTAGCATATCCGCAGGCCGACTGTACCTGATCCCTGAAAAGAACCAGTGTCGGCATCTTGTATGTCATATTCGATTCCCGGAAAACTGCCGACCAGACATCTTCTGTCCCGGCCAACACCTTCGAAACAAAATCCTTCATGGCCTCTTCTTCGGGCGATGCATTGACCTGACCTGCTTCGGTTGCCTGGCCTTCCTGCATGTTATTTAAAACCTGTGAGGGATCGCCGCCCAGAAGCATTACAAGCAATACTATCACAATTGTCCCGATCCCGCCACCGACAGCCATCTTACCCGTTGACATCCCTCTGCGGTCTTCTATATTCCCACTCTCTCTTCTACCTTCTGTTCTCATAATTAAGCATTTGTATTTTGATATTAAATTTATAAAAACTTCAGCCTCCCATGTCCATTTCTAATATGTTGTATTAAAAATACAACTTTTTTGCCGGATTTTTTTGAAATGTCATATTGAACATTTATTTTTGACCATATGGTTAAACCATTTGTTTTATTTACGAAGTTAAACCTAATGGTAAAAACATGAGTGATTCTGACAGACAAACAGAGGAGAAGATCTTTGACGCTGCAACAGAGGTCTTTACTGAAAAAGGACTGGATGGGGCGAGAATGCAGGATATCGCTGATCAGGCGGGAATAAATAAATCACTGCTTCACTATTATTACCGGACGAAAGACAGGCTGTTCAATGCCGTATTTGAGAAAATTGCCTCAAACATGTTTTCAAAATTCGCTCCTGTATTCGATGAAAACCTGTCATTGGAAGACAAGATCCGTTTCTTTTACAGGGAACATATAAGCTTCCTTCAGAGAAATCCTAAACTGCCGGCTTTTCTGCTTAATGAGATAAACAGAAATCCTGCAAGGCTCCGGAAAATTATTGACACCCTTGAAATCCAAAAATTCTGGGACATTCTTTATGCCCAAAACGGCAAAGAGCTTGAAAAATACAACATAACAAGGGAAAAGATGCCCCAGATCATGACAACAATTGCAGCCATAAGTGTGTTCCCATTTGCTGCAAGAGGCATATTCGAAAGCCTCTTCAAAAAGATCGGAATCGATTTTGACACCTATCTTGAAGAACGAAAGGAGTTCGCTGCCGATTTTGTCATAAAGGGGCTTACGAACAAGTCGTAAGGAATTAGGTGTGAACAGATTAAATTGAGTTAAATTGAAAAGAATGAAACCAAAGATCCTGATTTTTTTATTGATGGCTTTTTTATGGAGTACCGGATTATTCTCCCAGAAGATACTGACCCTGAAGGAGTGCTACGACCTTGCCATGAATTCAAATGCGCTCGCAGGTGAAAAAGAAACATATTCAAAGATATCCGGTCTTAACGATGCCAACCTTTCGAAAACATGGCTGCCGACAGTCGACGCCGGAGGCAGCATCCTGTACAATTCTTCAGTGATAGATATGAAGAATGTTCTGGGGGCAATCCCGCTGCCAGGGATAGCCGACCTTATTAAACCACTTCCACACGAGCAATACAAGCTCACAATCGACATAAATCAGGTTATTTATGACGGCGGGGTTGTTAAGAATTCGAAGCTTCTGGAAAAGGCCGACCTGGGCATCAACCAGAAACAGACTGAGAGCGATCTTTATAAGCTCAGGAGCCAGGTAAATGCCTGCTATTTCAGTTTGCTTCTCATTGACAGGCAGAAAGAGCTTCTTGTAAACTACCTCGGCCTTATCGAGAAAAGGATTTCCGCTATGCAGTCGGCACTTCAGAACGACATGATTACCAGGCCTGACATCGATGTCATGACATCCGAGAAAATAAAGCTTCAGCAGCAGATAAGGGAGAACGAAACCATGAAAATATCGCTGATGAAAGTGCTTTCAGACCTCACGGGAACCGGGATCAGCCAGTCGACAACATTTATTGTCCCCGAAGTTGCTCTCTCAGGAGATAATAGTCTTTCAAGGCCCGAACTCGAACTCCTGGACCTGAAGAAAGAACAGCTTTCTGCGGGATTGAAATTAACAGCGAGCAAAAGAATGCCAAAGGCATTAGGGTTTGCCACCCTCGGCTATGGAAATCCGCCCGGGAACAACTTTTTCAAGGATCAGTTCGAACCATATTTTATTGTCGGGGCCAGCCTGAAATGGAACATAATCGACTGGAACAGGGTCAAAAACGAGAAACAGATTGCTGCCCTGCGGCAGGATATCATCGAGAACAGGAAAAAAGACCTGAGCGATGCACTCAGGCGTCAGCTTGAAACTAAAAATGCCGAAATAGAAAACCTGAAATCAATGATAGTGACAGATACCACGCTTATCGGCCTCAGGAGGAAGATTACTGCATCTTCAGAATCTCAGTATAAGAACGGAACAATAACAGCCACAGAACTGCTGAACCAGATCAATTCGGAAAAACAGGCAATGATTAATTACGAAATCCATAAAATAAGCCTTGCAATGGCTCAGGTTGAATATTTAAATATCAGTGGAAAGGAAATTGAATAAACCGACAGTAACAAACAATAATAAAATGAAATACAACGTATTAACAATCATCGCTCTGGCATTTCTGACAGGCTGCAATGAGAAGACACAACAGGCTGATGCCTTCGGCACCTTCGAAGCCACAGAGGTAGTTGTATCCTCTGAAACAAGCGGCCGCATTATCAGGTTTGACGTAACGGAAGGATCTGAAGTAGGCAAGGACTCACCACTTGCTCTTATTGATACAACAATATTCCATCTGCAGAAGGCCGAAATAGATGCCGGGATGAAAGGCATACGAACAAGGCTTGTTTCAATAAATGCCCAGAACGACATTCTCAGGCAGCAGATTGAAAACCTGAAAGTCAATATCGCAAGGATAGAAAACATGCTTAAAGATGATGCTGCAACCAAAAAACAATATGACGATCTTACTGGCCAGGCCGCCGTGCTTGAGAAACAGATAGCGGCGAACAATACACAGAAAGTATCAGTGGCTGCTGAACTTGCAGTGTATGAATCAAAAAAGGCCACTCTCAATGAACAGGTCTCGAGGAGCACGATAAAAAGCCCTCTGCGGGGAACAGTGACAGAAAAATATGCCGAGGCTGGCGAGATGACAATGGCAGGCAAGCCTCTGGTGAAAATATCTGACCTTTCCGTCGTAAAGCTAAAGGTATATGTTAGCGGCGCACAACTTCCGGAAATAAAAACCGGTCAGGAAGTGACAGTCAGGACCGATAAGGGGGAAAAGGAATACTCCACCTATAAGGGAGTCATCAGCCATATCTCAGATAAAGCAGAATTCACTCCTAAAATAATACAGACAAAGGAAGAACGGGTTGCATTTGTATATTCTGTTACAATTGATGTCATTAACGACGGCTTCCTTAAATCAGGGATGCCCGGAGAAGCAATATTCTGAGAATCGTACCATGGGGAGTGCAATAGAATCGGCAGGCATTTCAAAAAAGTTTGGAAACAACAGGGTTCTGAACAACATCACTTTCTCGGTGAATGAGTCAGAGATATTCGGATTCATCGGTCCCGACGGTGCGGGTAAGACTACCCTTTTCCGTATAATTACGACACTCCTTCTTCCTGATGAGGGGAAGATGACAATCTTCGGCACCGACAGCCTGACAGGATTCAGGGAACTACGGAAACAGATTGGCTATATGCCGGGGAGGTTCAGTCTCTACCACGACCTTACAGTTGAAGAGAATCTTAAATTTTATGCTACCGTGTTCGGAACCACCATCAGGGAAAACTACGATCTTATATCCGATATTTACTCTCATATCGAACCTTTCAGGAAACGGCTTGCCGGGCAGCTTTCGGGAGGCATGAAACAGAAACTCGCACTTTCATGTGCACTTATCCATAAGCCAAAACTCCTTGTTCTCGACGAGCCGACAACAGGCGTCGACGCCGTATCAAGATCAGAATTCTGGGATATGCTTAAAAACCTCCGAAATCACGATATAACCATCCTTGTTTCAACCCCTTATATGGATGAAGCCATGAGATGTGACAGAATCGCGCTTATTCAGAACGGCTCTTTATTATCAGTCGACAATCCCCGGAAAATAAAGGATGGATTCGGGAAACGGCTATACAGGATAAAGGCCCGCGATAAATACCGCCTGCTGATCTCATTGAGGAAATATGAACTGACTGCAACAGCTTTCCCTTTCGGTGACTCCATTCATGTTACCTTCAGGGACGATATATATGATCAGTCACTCATCGTCCACCTCGGGTCGGAAGGTGTTGAAAATGTGACAATAGAAGAAATGGAGGCAGGGATCGAGGACAGATTCCTTGAACTGATGGAAAGGAAGCCGGGCGGTGAAACTGAACAGGTATGAAAGAAAATGTCGTTATATCAGTCAGGAACCTCGTAAAGAAATTCGGCGATTTCACCGCTGTTGACAACCTTGATTTTGAGGTTTATAAGGGAGAGATCTTCGGATTTCTCGGAGCGAACGGAGCGGGGAAGACCACGGCCATCAGGATCCTTTCAGGCCTGTCCGCCCCGACATCGGGTGACGCTATCGTTTCAGGGTTCTCGGCAAGACGGCAGCCGGAAAAGATCAAGCAGGTTATTGGCTATATGTGCCAGAGGTTCTCACTTTATGAAGACCTTACTGTGAGGGAAAACATCACTCTTTACGGAGGGATATACGGGATGAGGAGGCAGCTGATAAAGGGAAGGACCGCTGAACTCCTTGGCAAACTGAATTTTGAAAAATATGCCGACAGCCTTATTTCTTCCCTTCCCCTCGGACTGAAACAGAAGCTCGCTTTCTCTGTTGCCGTGCTTCATGATCCGGGAATTGTCTTTCTGGATGAGCCCACAGGAGGTGTCGACCCTGTAACAAGGCGGCAGTTCTGGGAAATGATCTACGAAACAGCCTCAAGGGGCATAACAGTCTTCGTAACGACTCATTATATGGATGAGGCTGAATATTGTGACAGGATTTCAATAATGAACGAAGGAAGAATAGTGGCTCTCGATACACCTGCCGAACTCAGGAAGAAATATAATGCCTCATCGGTAGAAGAAGTATTTATAAAAATTGCACGGCCCGACGGCCGGTTACATACTGCATGACATGAAACGTTTCCTTGGCTTTGTTAAGAAAGAATTCCTCCATATAAGCAGGGATTACCGCACCCTGATAATATTGTTCGGCATCCCTGCAGCACAGATTCTCCTGTTCGGTTATGTCGTAAGCACCGATATCAAAAATGCCGGGGTGGCATTTCTTGATCAGTCGAAAGATGAGATCACCAGGCGGCTGACAGATAAGATCTGCTCATCCGGATTTTTTACAAAAACGGGCGATCTTGCCAGTCAGGCTGACATTGACAGGATCTTCAAAAAAGGACGGACAAAAGCTGTCGTAATTTTTGAAAACAACTTCGGACGCAACCTGATAAGCCGTGGCAAAGGGGAAATATCCATCATAGCCGACGGATCAGAACCGAATGTGGCCACACTCGTTACAAACTACATGACGGCAATAATATCCGACTTCAACAGGGATATGGCAGGCCCGTCAGCAGCCACGGCCCTCATTGTCAGGCCTGAAGTAAGAATGTTCTATAATCCCGGGCTTAAAAGCCATTATATGTTTGTCCCGGGTGTGATAACACTCATCATGATCCTTATCTGCGCACTTATGACATCAGTCACAATCACACGTGAAAAGGAGTTCGGAACCATGGAGGTGTTGCTTGTGTCGCCACTTAAACCTGTGCAGATAATTCTCGGCAAGGTCATGCCATATTTTCTGCTCTCATTTATTGACGTGATAGTCATCCTTCTCCTCTCATGGTTTGTTTTTGACCTTCCCGTGAAAGGAAGTCTTGCCCTTCTTCTCGGAGAAAGCATGCTGTACATCCTTATGAGCCTTTCACTCGGCATACTTATATCGACCGTATCCAGCACCATGCAGCAGGCAATCTTTATTTCCCTTGTGGGGATGATGCTTCCTACGATCCTCCTGTCAGGATTTATCTTCCCCATCGAAAATATGGCTGAAATATACGGATGGATTAGTTCAATACTGCCGCCCAGATATTTTATTGTGATAATAAAGAATATTATGATAAAGGGGACGGGCTTACTTTATGTATGGAAGGAGACTCTGATACTGACCGGATTCACCGTCTTGTTTATAGCCCTGAGCGTCAGAAACTTCAAAATCAGATTACAATGATTGAAATATCAGTCAGCCTGCGGGCCGGGCATAAAATATAGATCAGAATGAGAACGATACTTTACCTGATAAGAAAAGAATTCATCCAGATATTCCGGAATAAGTTTATCGGAAGGGCCATATTCGGAGTTCCGATAGTGCAGATGCTCATCCTGGTACCGGCGGTTACATTCGAGATCAGGGAAGTCAGGATCGGCATTATCGATCAGGATATGTCGACAGTATCGCGCAGCCTTATAACGCGGCTGGAAGGGTCGGCTTTCTTCAGGGTCACTAACACGACATTTTCTGAAGAGGAGGGCAACAGGCTGCTTCTTGAGGACAAATGCAACCTTGTACTTCATATTCCCGAGGATTTCGGCAGGGACATCGGTTCCGGAAAACCCGGACATCTTCTTGCCGCCGTAAATGCGATCAATGCATCAGCCGCGCAGCTGTCATGGGCTTATCTGAACGGGGTCATCCGCGATTTCAATTCAGAACTGATAATGCAAAACATAAATTCTGCCGAGCCCGTTCAGTCCTCGGTAATCAATATCAACAACAGGTACTGGTATAATGAAATGCTCAATTATAAATTTTATATGCTGCCCGGAATACTTGGCATACTTGTAACTGCGATAGGATTTATTCTTGCCGGGCTTAACCTTGTAAGGGAAAAGGAGATAGGGACCATTGAGCAGATAAATGTCACGCCTGTGAGGAAACACCAGTTTATAATTGCCAAAATGGTCCCATTCCTGATAATAGGACTTGCTGACCTTACACTTGGGCTTGTCATCGGAAGGATATTTTTCCGTATACCTTTTGAGGGAAGCATCATGCTGCTTTTCCTGAGTGCATCAGTCTTTCTTGTTGCCGTCCTCGGGTTTGCCATTTTCATTTCAACATTTTCAGGGACCCAGCAGCAGTTCATGTTCATAGCTTTCTTCTGCATGATAATTTTCATCCTCATGAGTGGTATTTTCACGCCTCTTGAGAGCATGCCGGCATGGGCCCAGAAAATTGACCTGATAAACCCGGTGGCCTATATAATGAGGATAAACAGGATGGTAATGCTGAAAGGATCTGCCTTAAGCGATATTCTAAGCGACATTTATTCCCTGGCTGCAATAGCCGTGTTTTTCACGGTATTTGCAGTCAGGCGTTACAGGAAGACAGCGTGATCAACCGATCACGAAGGAAGTTTAAGGGAAATCTTAGCCATTACCGGCCAGTGGTCGGAAATGAACACTCCGTGCAGCTTCTTGATAAAAGTCCGGTGCTCAAGCACTTCCATGCCGTTTCGAACGAAGATGTAGTCTATTCGTCCGGCGCTTGTATTGTCGGAAAAACCGTTAAATGTATATGCTGGCCCTACAGGTCTCTTATGAGAAACGGCATAAGCATCAAGGAGCAACGGGACACTCTCGAAGGGACCTGTCAGTATCTCGTATCCTTTTGATGAAATGAGCATATTAAAGTCACCTGTTATAACAAAGGGGAACCCCGCGGAAATGCTGTCAACTTTTTCGAGAAGCAGCTTCGAGCTCATTATTCTTGCCGAATCTGAATCGTGTGCAAAGTGAGTATTGAAAAAATAAAAATGCATATGGGTGCTTTTATCCGACAACTCGGCCCAGGTGACGATCCTCGGAAGACCTGCGCCCCACGACCGCGATCCCGGGATCTCCGGCGTCTCTGAGAGCCAGAATGTCTTTGTTCTTATAAGTTCGAACCTGTCGTTCCTGAAAAAAACCGGATTCATTTCACCTCCCTTTGCCCCGTCACTCCTTCCTACCCCGATCGAACTGTAACCTGTAAGAACTGAATCGAGATAGTCATACTGATTGACAAGAACTTCCTGCATTCCCAGAAGATCGGGCTTTTCACTGTTCAGGAAATCTGTTACGAAATGTGCCCTGTTCGGCCATGCATTTATGCTATCGCGAGGATTATCGTACCGCAGATTCAATGTCATCACTTTCAGAGTTTCAGAATCGGATTGCTTGTTGCATCCTGCAGTAAAAAGAGAAAGCATAAAAACCGAAAAATAACAGAATTTTCTCATTACCAATGAATTTTACTTTAATATTTGCAATTGTTCAAAATAACAAAAACATGTTATCATTAAATGACCATTTCCCCTTAAAAAGTAATGATGCAAATATACTTATATTTGCAGGAGGTTCAAAAATCAGTTTTATCCATTTTAACTCACTTTTACCATAATGATTATGAACCGTTTGACAGAAATGCCGATTTACAGATGCCGGATATTATAAAACTTTTACCCGATTCGGTCGCCAACCAGATAGCTGCAGGAGAGGTGATTCAGCGGCCTGCATCAGTTGTAAAGGAATTAATGGAGAATTCCGTTGATGCCGGTGCGGAGAATATCAAAGTAATCATTAAGGATTCAGGAAGAACACTTATCCAGGTAATAGACGACGGAACAGGAATGTCCGAGACAGATGCCAGGCTTTCATTTGAGAGGCATGCCACTTCAAAGATCTCATCGGCAAACGATCTTTTTGCAATAACGACAAAAGGATTCAGGGGTGAAGCTCTTGCTTCAATAGCAGCGGTTGCAATGGTGGAACTAAAGACCAGGAAAAGGGAGGAAGATTCAGGCACAGTCATAATAATAAACGGGTCGAAGGTCGAACTCCAGGAGCCATGCAGCTGCCCTGCAGGCTCAGTCTTTTCAGTCAAAAACCTTTTCTATAACATACCTGCAAGGAGAAAATTCCTGAAATCGGATAATACTGAAATGAGGCACATTATCACCGAGTTTCAGAAGATAGCACTGGCACATCCCGGAATAAGGTTTTCACTTCACCATAATGAAAATGAGATTTACAATCTCCAGACCGGTAACCTCAGGCAGAGAATAATAGGGATCTTCGGACGGCAGATCAACAACGACCTTATAACCCTTGAGACATCCACGACACTAATTACAATCAGGGGATTTATCGGGAAACCTGAAAATGCAAGAAGAACCTATGGCGAACAGTTTTTCTTTGTAAACAACCGTTTTATGAAACACGCGTATTTTCATAAGGCAGTTGTGGAAGCCTATCAGAATATTCTTCCTCCGGAGTCTGTTCCGTCATATTTCATTTTCATGGAAACGGATCCGGCTTCGATTGACATAAATATCCATCCCACAAAAACAGAAATAAAATTCGAGGATGAAAGGTCGATATGGCAGATACTCATGGCATCGGTGAAGGAGGCTCTCGGCAGGTTCAACATTGTACCTTCCATCGATTTCGAAGGGGAAGCACTTATAGATATCCCCGTCAGTTCCTCTTTCAAAGGGATCCCCGAACCGCCCCCGATAGAACTGGATCCATCCTATGACCCTTTTGCCGGCGAAGAACGCCTGACAGATCAGAACAGGCTGATAGAGAAGTTCGAAAGGGAAAATATTTCAGGATGGGAGCGGCTTTACACTGCCCTCGGGAACGAAGAAGAGTCGTCTCTGAGAATTGAGACAGAAAGAAGATTCTTTCAGATAAAAGGCAAATATATTGTTTGTCCCGTCAGGTCGGGACTTATGATCATCGATCAGAAAAGGGCTCATGAAAGAATACTTTTTGAAAAATTTCTGGCTTATCTCAACAACAACAGGAGTATCAGCCAGACAGAGCTGTATCCAGTCACTACACAGATGAATCCGGCTGATATTTACCTTCTTAAGGAAATACTGGCCGAACTGGAAATGCTTGGGTTCAGGCTGGAATTTCCTGAAAATAAAACTGTTACAATAACCGCACGTCCATCCGAAATCGGATCGGCTGATCCGCTTATGATACTGGAGATTTTGCTGGAGGAGTACAAGGACACACAGACTGATCCATCAACTGATGCGAAGGAAAAGGTTGCAGCAGCAATGTCCTGTGCTTCCGCGATTCCATACGGGAAGACCCTTATGAAGAATGAGATGGAAGACCTTTTTGACACACTGTTCTCATGCAGGTCGCCGAACTATTCGCCAAAAGGGAAACCGGTAATAAACATTTTAACACTTGAAGAAATTGATAAAAGACTACGATAATAGTATATTTACGGGCTATTTGGACTAAAGAATTCTTTAACTGACAATTAATGAACGGATACGGAAGAGGATTTCTGGCACTGCCCCCGGTTGTAAAAAACCTGATTCTGATTAACATACTTATGCTCATTGCCACATGGGCCGTCCAGGGTGTTTTTGGCATCGATCTTACAACGATTCTGGGGCTCTATTTCCCTAAATCGGATATGTTCAGGCCGCTTCAGATCCTGACTCACATGTTTATGCATGCGAACTTCTGGCACCTGTTTTTCAATATGTATGCCCTTTATATTTTCGGAGGGATACTTGAGAATGTCTGGGGGCCGAAAAGGTTTTTCATATTCTATATGGTTTGCGGGCTCGGTGCAGCTCTTACCCACGAAACGGTGATCATGTTGCAGTATATTAAACTGATGGATGCTGTCAGCCCCGGCCAGCTTCAGGATGTCCTCAGCGATGGCGCCGCATATCTCAGCCAGGGACAGGTCTTTACGAATGATGTCATGAAAAGCCTCCAGATGGTACTGTATATCCCGACCGTAGGAGCCTCAGGTGCAATCTTCGGCGTACTGCTTGCATTCGGAATGCTTTTCCCGAATACTGAACTTATGCTCCTCTTCCCTCCTATCCCGATAAAAGCCAAATGGTTCGTTCTCGGTTATGGCGCCCTGGAACTCGTCCTCGCCGTGACCCAGCCTGGCAGCAACGTTGCCCATGCAGCCCACCTGGGAGGCATGCTTTTTGGATATTTTCTTATCAGATACTGGAGAAAAACAACCAAAACATTCTATTAATGGGAATCTGGGACGATATTAAAAGGACTTTCAGGAACGGCAGCACCCTTATTAAATTAATTTACATCAATATAGGTGTCTTCCTGTTGATCTCGGCAGGATCTATAATAGGTTATCTTCTGAAGAACGAATACCTCTCTGTCAACATCCTGAATTTCTTTTCGGTCCCATCCTCGCTCCATGCACTTTTGCTGAGGCCCTGGACAATTGTGACATATATGTTCACTCACAAGGATATACTTCATATCCTTTTCAATATGCTGTGGCTTTGGTGGTTCGGGCTCATCTTTCTTGAATATCTCGATCAGAAAAAGCTTGTATCCGTATATCTCCTCGGGGGTATTTCAGGTGCTGCTGTCTACATCCTTTCATTCAATATTTTTCCCGTATTCAGGGATGTAACGGCCGAATCGGTAGCAATAGGCGCCTCCGCGTCAGTCATGGCAATAGTAATTGCAATTGCAGCATATGTACCCGATTATACTGTGACCCTGTTACTGCTCGGACGGCTTAAAATAAAATGGATTGCCCTGGCAATCTTTGTGCTTACATCGGTAATGGACTTTTCCGTAAACTCGGGCGGAAAACTTGCACATATGGGCGGAGCACTTTTCGGATATCTTTATACTGTAAATATTCGCAGGGGTCGTGATCTGGGAAAGGGTATAAACATAATATTGGATTCCATTGTTACTTTTTTAAGGCCGGGCAGAAAGATGAAAGTGACATACAAAAAGAAGACAGCAAACGACTACGAATACAATAAAGCCAGAGCTGAACATCAGGAGAAGATCAACAAGATCCTCGACAAAATATCCAAAGGCGGATATGACAGTCTTACAAAAGATGAAAAAGACCTTCTTTTCAGGGAAAGCCAGAAAAAAAAATGATCTAATTTTCAGATGCATTCATAAACCGAATTAAAGGTCTTGTCAAAAACAGAATCACCCGGTTTTCAATAATAAGGGAATTACCATAAATTCGCCATTACTAAAAAGCGGAACTTGAGAAAATTTCTCTATCGGATTTTTCTTGGAGCAAATATCCTGTTTGCACTGTCATTGGTTTTGTCATACCTGTCTGTTCACATCAATCCCTCAGTTTTCGCGTTTCCCGCATTATTCGGACTGGCATACCCCTACCTCCTTTTCATCAACGTGGTTTTTGCATTCATCTGGGCAGTGATAATAAAATGGGAGGCACTGATTTCGGTTGTTGTAATCGCCGGAGGGGTTACACATTTTTCCAACTACATAAAGCTTAGCAAGCCTTCAGGAGATAAAACAGGTACATTTGAGGTCCAGAGCTATAATGTCAGGTTGTTCAACTATTTTGAGGGTAAGAAGACCGGCAATTCCGAAAAGAAGATACTTGATCTTCTCAAAAACAGCCAGGCCGATATTATCTGCCTTCAGGAAATATATATAATCGGAGATCCCGGAGCCAAGGAAAGAGAGTTCAAAGCAGCCCTGGGAGGGAAATATTTTTCCCATTTCAAGGTGATCTCAACAGGAAAAAACAGGTTCTATGGTATAGCAACCCTTTCGAAGTTCCCGATATCATACAGGGGTGATATAGTTCATGAAAAATCATCGAGTCTTTCGATTTATACCGATCTTGTAAGTGGCAAAGATACGATAAGGCTTTTCAACAATCACCTCCAGTCGTTCCATCTGAACAGGATGGAAAAGACATTCCTTACCGAACTGACTGAAGGATCTGACAACAAGGAGGCTTTTGATGAAATAAGAAGCATTTCTGCAAGCCTCCGCAAGGGTTTCGCCAGGAGAGCCGATCAGGCACAGAAAGTAAAGGAAGGAATTGACAGATCTCCATATCCGGTAATTGTTGCCGGCGATTTCAACGATACACCGGTATCCTATTCATACAGGAAGATCAGAAAAGGCCTGAATGATGCCTTTGTAAAATCGGGATACGGGGCAGGATTCACCTACAAGGGCAACTATCCACCCAACAGGATCGATTATATCCTTTATGGAGATGAATTCGACTGCACCTGGTTTGAAATACGGAAGATCAGGTATTCCGATCACTATCCGATAACAGCTTATTTCCGGAAAGCCATTCCTGAAAAATGACAGGGATTTCAGAAGGGGAGCTTTTTCAGATCAACATTTCCGCCGGAAATAATGAGCCCGACTCTCTTCCCTCTGAAGAACTGCCGGTTTTCCATTACCGCTGCAAATACTGTTGCCGATGATGGTTCGATAATAATTTTCATCCGTTCCCATACAAGTTTCATAGCACCTGCTATCGACTCCTCGCTGACTGTAAAAATATCATCTGCATTCTTTCTGATTATTGAAAATGTAAGCTCGCTTAACGAAGTAAGAAGGCCGTCGGCAATTGTTAATGGATTAACAGACGGGGTAAGTGTTCCCGTTGTGAATGATTTCCAGGCATCGTTGGCATTCAGAGGCTCGGCCCCTATTACGACTGTCTTACTGTTTATACCCTTCACACAGGTTGAAGTGCCGCTCAGGAGTCCCCCGCCTCCTACCGGAGCAATTACCACATCCGGATCATTTATCTCTTCAAGTAATTCAAGTGATGCCGTGCCCTGCCCGCAGATAACATTAAAATTGTCATAGGGATGAACAAGTGTGGCCCCCTCTGTTTCCATAATTTTGCGGCAGGTCTCCTCACGGGCCTGCAACGTAGGTTTGCAGAATGTTATCAATGCTCCGTAGCCGGCAACAGCATCTTTTTTCACCGAAGGAGCATTCTCGGGCATGACTATAAATGCCCTTATCCCGTTCATCCCTGCTGCCAGTGCCAACGCCGCAGCATGATTGCCCGATGAATGGGTTACAACACCTGCCTTCTTTTGCTCGTCCGTAAGCGAAAGGACAGCATTTGTGGCTCCTCTGAATTTGAAAGCACCGACTTTCTGGAAATTCTCGCATTTGAAATACAGTTTGCAGCCCGCGATACTGTCAAGCAGATGTGAAGTAAGAACAGGAGTCCTGTGAATATAAGGGCTTATGCGTCTGTGTGCAGATTGAATATCGGGAAGTGACGGCAGTTCCATGTCGAAAATATTAGTGTTGGGAATTATGTAAAAATCAGGTAAAAATACTGAAAAGGCCCGGACTGAAAATATAGGAACGACAAATTCTGAAAGGTCCTTTTTGTTCTGAGGATAAGTCTAAGCTGCTGGTCATAGGTGAAGTACTTCCATGCCCATTTTATGAATTTCAGAAGCTTGTCCCTGACTCCTATTATGCTCATCAGGTGAATAAACATCCATACGAACCATGCAAATGCCCCCGGAAACGGAAGCGTGAAAGTCCTGCTACCGCAAGAAGCTTCCCTGTCGTCGCCATCGGTCCCATATCTTTGTATGAAAACTCGCTGAGAGCTTTTTTGCAATTTTCTTCAGGTTCTCAGCAAGATGCTTCGCCTGCTGTATTGCCACCCGGGCCGCCATCAGACGGCCATAAGGAAGTTTTCCTTCTTTAAACAGAGCTATATCTCCAATGGCAACAATATTCTGACATCCGTTTATCCTGCCTTCTGTCAACAACGCCACCCCCCAGCCTGCCTGATCGTCAGAAAATTTCTTCAGCCTGTTTCCCTTTACGCCTGAATCCGGAGCGATGAGCACGGTTTCCACTACCTCTCCCCTGCTTGTTGTAGCACTTATAGTATAATGAACATCAGAAGTTCTGAATACGGCAGGATCCCTTACAAAAGGCATCTCATCAGTGTTGCCGTAAAGCGGTTTTACAGCTTCGGTCATTCTCGCTTTCCCATGCCGGCCCCATTTTACATTGTGTGATTCATTCCTCTTTCTGCCCGGCAGAATGATCTCAGCCACGAATCATTCCGGAGCTGGAGCATGTTGTTGAGACTTTCAATGTCATGGAAATCCTTCTCTTTCATTCCTTTTATCAGCATTTAAGAGAGTGTTTTCCCTGGGGTATAAAAGACCAATTGATTTAGCGTTCAGGAAACCGCGGTAGAAGATGAATTTTTTATTGTGAAATTATTAACAATGAACAAAAAGAGATAAAAGTCAATATCTGTCATGATCTGCTTCTAACCAGAAAAGTAACCGGGATGATGGTTCCCCGGCCCTGCCTGATTCAGGCATTCTTTTTCAGAACTTCAGTGTTCCGATATTGCCGAAAAAAAACGAGGCCGTCTCATAACATAAATTGAGACGGCTTTTTTATTGGATTTTTTTGT
>DAOOUQ010000021.1:0-80099 GCA_035390825.1 Bacteroidales bacterium
ATTTGTTGTATCAAATCAGGAAATAATTTCTGAAGTATTATGGTTTGTACAGTCTCATGCAGATTTCAAAAGCTCTAACCATCTGTGATATGCTTCCTCATATGCACCTGTCTTTGACTTGTCGGGATCTGTCTCACCAACTGCAGTGAGACCGGCAAATGCTTCCTTTTCCGATTTAAAATAATTGCAGCCGATTCCCGCACCCCGTGCTGCACCTGCTGATCCGTCGGTGTTATAAAGATGGATTGAAACTCCTGTGATGCAGGATAATGCTTCCCTGAAGACAGGACTGAGGAACATATTTGCCCTGCCGGCCCTGATCACTTTCGGGTCTATCCCTGTTCCCCTCATAATATCGAGGCCATACCTGAATGAGAAAGCAATGCCCTCCTGAGCGGCCCGGAAAAGATGGGCATCAGATGTAATATTGAAGCTGATACCTTTGATCATACATCCTGCTTCCCTGTTCAGAAGCATCCTTTCTGCTCCGTTTCCGAACGGAAGAACCGACAACCCGTCAGATCCTGGTTTAACATCAGAGGCAACAGCGTTCATTTCATCATACGACATACGGCTGCCCGTGGTCTTTTTCAGCCACGAATTTAAAATACCGGTGCCGTTAATGCAAAGAAGGACACCCAGCCGCTGTTTCTCCTTCGAATGATTCACGTGAAGAAATGTGTTTACCCGTGATTCGGGATCATATTTCCGCTGATCGGTAACGCCATAAATAACTCCCGATGTTCCTGCTGTTGCTGCAACTTCACCGGGATCAAGCACATTTAGTGACAGGGCATTGTTAGGCTGATCACCGGCCCTGTATGAAACCGGAATCCCGGCAGGAAGCCCAAGTTCTGATGCTGCTTCTTTCAAAAGGATTCCCTGCACGGAAAATGACGGTTCAGGCTCAGGAATCTTATCCCTTTCAATGGAAAAGAAATCAAGCACCCTCTCCGACAGTCTCTCATCAGCGAAATCCCAGAAAATTCCCTCAGAAAGTCCTGTGAAAGATGTAACAATCCTGCCGGTCATTTTCATGGCAATAAAATCTCCCGGCAACATTATCCTGGAGATCTTTTTGTATATTTCAGGCTCATTATCTTTTACCCAGGCGAGCTTGGAGGCTGTAAAGTTACCCGGCGAATTAAGAAGGTGGGAAAGGCAGAAATCCCTTCCGATTCCACGGAATGCCGATTCTCCGTAACCGACAGCCCTGCTGTCGCACCAGATTATTGCGGGCCGCAGAACATTATGATCTTTATCAACAACCACAAGGCCGTGCATCTGATAAGAGATGCCGATGGCACCAATGTATGACTTTTTTGCCCCCAGCTGAAGGTTACATTCATAAATTGCGGCCTTCAGGTTCAGCCACCATGTATCCGGATCCTGTTCGGCCCAGCCAGGCTTCATTGCAATAATCGGCATTTCTTCTTTTGGCTGAAACGCCGATGCCACAAGGTTCCCGGTATCACCGTCAATCACCGATACTTTTACTGAAGAACTGCCCAGGTCCATTCCGAGAAGATACATAAATCCCGTTTTAGCTGTTTATAGTAGAAATCTTAATTATGAATCCTAAATTAATATGAAAATCATAATTTTCTGATCCTCCTTAAGAAAAATTAAAGGCACATTGTATGATTAACCAAATATAAAACAAAATATCCCGATCCGGAACAGTTAGTATCTATTTAAGTGCTGTCTGCAGGAATGAAAATAAAAACCGGAAGACTATTCGAATTTTTATTAATTTAACATCGCTTCAAAAGAAATGCATTGCAAAATGAAAAGAAGAAAGTTCATAAAGGAAACGGTGACTGCCGTTGCAGGCGGTATAATAGTCCCCACAATAATCCCTTCATCAGTCATCGGCAAAAATCCTCCCAGCGACAAAATAAACATCGGCCAGATTGGATTCGGAAGAATTGCGATGACACACGACCTTCAGGATACATTGCCATTTGATGTTGCAAGGGTTGTTGCCGTTGCTGATTTTGACTCAAAAAGGCTCGCCGCAGGTAAAAAGCACATAGAGGAATTTTACGCTAAAAAAAGCGGCAGGTCCGATTATGTCAATGTCAAATCATATGGAGACTATCGGGAGATAATTGCTGACAGGGGCATTGATGCGGTGATTATATCAACACCCGACCACTGGCACGCCCAGCCCGCGATTGAGGCTGCACTTGCAGGCAAGGCAATTTATCTTCAGAAACCCACATCGCTTACTATAGCTGAAGGCAGGCTGCTGAGTGATGTGGTCAGGAAGAAAGGTGTAATCCTTCAGGTAGGTACCCAGCAGAGATCTTCCCCACAATTCAGGATCGCTGCAGAACTTGTTCGAAATGGCAGAATAGGGAAACTTGTAACTGTCAAAATTGGCCTTCCCGGCGATCCTTCAGGGCCGGAGGCTCCAAGGCAGCCTGTACCTCCCAACCTGAACTACGATGCATGGCTGGGCTCGACACCCGAGGTCTATTATACTGAAATGCGTGTTCATCCTCAGAACAGTCTCACCGACCGTCCGGGATGGCTCAGATGTGAACAGTTCGGAGCAGGGATGATAACCGGGTGGGGCCAGCATCATTTCGATTCGGCAGCCTGGGGTATGGACACTGAACTGACTGGTCCTGTCTCGGTGGAAGCTGTTGCCCAGTTTCCGAAATCAGGACTATGGGATGTACATGGAGATTTTATGTCAAAAGCAGAATATAAAAATGGTGTTACCATGTTAACAAGCGGTGGCTATCCCAATGGTATCCGTTATGAAGGCACCGATGGGTGGATTTTTGTAACCAGGGGGAATTACAGGGCATCACCAAGTGATCCTCTGCCTGCAGGCCAGACTTCAAAAGCCCTCGAAGCAAGCGATCCGAAAATACTCACATCAGTTATCGGACCCAACGAGATCCATCTCTATGAAAGCACGGATCAACATGGCAACTGGCTCGATTGTATAAAGTCGGGGAAAGAACCTATATCGCCTGTTGAAATTGGTCACAGGGCCTGTACTGTATGTCTCATCACTCACATTGCAATGAAGCTCGGAAGAAGACTCGAATGGGATCCTGACACGGAAAAGTTCATTAACGATCCTGAAGCCAACAGTATGCTTTCAAGACCACAGAGAGCACCTTACGGAACAAATTTCATCAAAATCTGACAGGTCGGAAAATGAAAACAATTTTTAGATTCACTTTGCTGGCCATTACTGGATTGCTCGTCCCCTGTTCCTCGCACGGTGCAAAGATCATTGCTGAAAAAAACGGGTCGAGGATCAACATTACCATTGATGGCAAATTTTTCACGAGCTATGTTTTTTCTCAGGATGAGAAATATCCTTTCTTTTTCCCGGTCAACGGACCTGCAACCGGAGGGTCAGTCACCTCAATGCGGAATGCCGAATATCCTCACCACAGTTCCCTTTTTCTTGGGTGCGATATGGTAAATGGCGGCAATTACTGGCAGGAAGGCCCTGAAAGGGGAAGGATAATTTCGGTAAATGCCGGTATAGAAAAACAGGGAGGCGATTCGGCGGTGATAACTGATGAATGCATCTGGAGTCGTCCCGGAGCATTATCGCCTGTAAAGGATACCCGCCGATATACAATTACCTCACCTTCTGATGCCGTATATCAGATCGATGTTGATATTACTCTCGAAATGCTGGCCGATGTCCATATTAAAAAGACAAACCATTCCCTTTTCAGCGCAAGGCTGGCACCCGACCTGTCGGTGAAAGGCGGAGGGACCATGATCAACGCAGAAAACATGAAAGGAGAAAAGGACACCTTCGGGAAGAAATCTGCCTGGATAGATTATTACGGCAAAAGAGGTCCTGTTACTGAAGGCCTTGCAATAATGGAGCATCCTTCGAATCCATGGTATCCCTCACCATGGTTTACAAGGGATTACGGCTTTATTTCGCCTACGCCTTTGTACTGGCCTGAGAATGGTGAGGAAATTTTCCTTAAGGCAGGGACAAAACTGAGACTGAGGTACAGGGTTCTGGTCCATTCGGGAAGCCATAGTGAGGCCAGGATAGCAGAAGCTTTCGAAAAGTACAGGCAGGAATAAAAAGTTCCGGCAGGTAATTTCACCTGATTTTTCTGTAGATGCAGTCTTTCATATCACAAAGTCCGCATGTATATTTATTGAATCTGACACTCCTTCCAATCCCGATGAAACCGCTTACTGATTTTTCGGGACTCATCAGGGCGGAAGAATTTAATGTTATGCCGCAAAAATTGTCTTTCATCAGGTGAAACAGTTTATGCTGCTCATCCACATTCCAATCGCAATATCCGGGGCTGTACCGGTTTGTTATTCCAAATCCTTCCCGTTCAGCAGCCATTTTCAGCTTTCCCTGCATCAGGGCTGAAGCGCCGTCAGCAGCTTCACTTCCGATGACATCATAGATATATCCCTGAAGCAGATCTCCATCCATCATGGCTTTGCGGCTCATCTCACCAAGTTTTTCGCCGGCGGTTGAAAGAAAAACAGCCATAGATTCAGACTTCCGCAGCTGGCCGAAAACTATCTTATTCAGGCTGAACTCCAGCCCGGCTATTCTCACTGATTTTTCTGAATGATTGAATTCTATGCCTGAAAATATCCTGTATTCGGCCTTCAATTCACAAAGATATTCTGCATCATGAAGAGCCTGGGCAACAATGTCAGAGATTGCCTCATGTGATTCTCCTTCCCTGTAGCCCATCACCATTTCAATATGGCGCACATCGAGATTAAGCTCAGAAAATTCGAATAAGAATGTTGAATCATTCATTAATATCCTTTCAGATTTCCAAGTACGACAGTTTCCTTAAAAAACAGATTGGGAATCAAGTCCCGATTCTTTCACTATTCTCCCGACGACAGCCTCCCACCCCAGGGTCATAAGGTGAATACCATTGACTCCCTTCTTATGTTTGACTGAATCTATTGTCTCCAGGATTATCTGAATCCCTTCCTCTTCAGCCCTGTTCCCGGCATTTTCCATTCTCTCGAGAATCTTCGGAGGCAAATACACTCCGGGCACTTTCTGGTGAAGATGCAAGGCAGCTTTATAACTTCTCAGTGGCACCATGCCAATCAGAATGTAGACCTTTTCAAGAACTCCTCTCTTCTCGAGCTGCCCGAGCCACTGATCGAGCCGTTCAGGCTCAAATACAATGTTGGTCTGGAAGAACTGGGCACCTGCATTAACTTTCTTTTGGTCCCTGATTGCCTGAAGTTCAGGTTTCATGGCGAAGGGTGTAGTAGCAGCCCCCAGGAAGAACTTCGGAGGATATTTGATTTTACGGCCGTCGAGGTAGATCCCCTCATCCCTCATTCTCCTGAGTATCCAAAGCATCTGTACCGAATCGAGATC
Source organism: Bacteroidales bacterium (assembly GCA_035390825.1). GTDB lineage: Bacteria > Bacteroidota > Bacteroidia > Bacteroidales > VadinHA17 > LD21. The sequence goes on from DAOOUQ010000021.1 coordinate 5,375, forward strand.
AAGAATGTTCATGTCGCTTGTCGGATGAGGCCCGACCTTTGAACTGTCTCCCGACACACAAAGGATGTTCCTGACACCCAGCTGCCCGGCCCCGATAACATCCGATTGAAGTCTGGTACGTGTCGTATCCCTGGCGGCAATCTGTAATACAGCTTCGGCATCCATTTCGGCGGCAACCTTGCAGCATGATGAAGCTGACATCCGTGGTATCCCCGAGGCTGCATCAGTAAAGTTAATAGCAGTCACATAAGGTTTTACCAGTTCAATGTCTCTTCTGAGCTTCAGGGAATCAGCCGCAACAGGCGGTGTCACTTCGGTTGCCACAACAAACTCTCTGTTTTTTAATCTGCGTTCAAGTTCTGAAGCCGGCTCAGAATACAATGGAGGATGATATTCCGGGTCTCCCATCCACCAGTCGGGTTGACGGATTGTTTTGAACACGGAATCCCAAATCTCCTGTTTAGCAGTTGTATCCTTCAGAAAAAAGGAGCGGATGAATCTTCCTGTCCCTGTTTTACGGACCTGCGATACAACGCCTGCCCATGTTTCGGTTCCTGCCCTGCTCCAGTCGACAGGAGGAAGCACCTCCAGGAGTGTCTTTTCCCTTCCTTTTCTCTCCGCTCTTTCGTAAATGGCGTTCCAGATGCATTTTCTTGACTCATCCACATAACATCTCGTATCGGGTGTAATACTGCCGCACGGGCCATTGCGCATTCCCTTCGGGCATTCCATGGGGCAGATGAAAGCGGTTTCCTGCAGCAGGCAGTTGCCACACATACGGCAGCCGAACAACGGACCCTTGATCAGGATTTCAATATTCGCGAGCAGCCGTCTCCCGAAGGTTTCCTTTCCGAAAGGGAAAAATGCAGGCTGCCACCGTCGGGCAGGTTTCAGACCAAATACCATCTGGCTATGCGTGGCTTTGAAAATATTCAACGAACCTGACTGCATAATCATCACGCCCGAGAACCAAATCAGTCGCACGCACAGCCGCCGTGATTTTCTCAGGATTGGCTATGGGACATGTAAGGCCGCAATACACAGCCAGTGTCAGAAAAGCGGCATTAACCGACTCCCTGCCAGGCAGTCCGAAAGATATGTTACTGGATCCCATTGTAATATTGTGGCCCAGACAGGACCTGACAAGACTGATGGTCTCAAGTGTCACCAGGCAGGCACGAGGCTCAGCAGCAACAGCCATTGCCACCGGATCAATAATTATATCTTCCGGTTTAATTCCAAGCTTCAGAGCTCTTCCAATAATAGTTGAGGCTATATCCTTCCTTTTGGCAGGATAATCCGAAATACCGTTTTCGTCCATGCACAATGCAATTATTGCTGCTCCGTATTCAGAGGCAACAGGAAGGAGGGCGTTTAAAGATGATTCATGTCCGTTCACCGAATTGATAAGGCATTTGCCTTTTGCGGCTTTCAGGGCAGCTTTGATGGCTGCCGGACTGGGCGAATCGAGACACAACGGAACGTCAAAATTGTCCTGAACTGCCCTGACAACTTCCGGGAGCAGTTTTTCATCATCAACGCCGGGCAAACCGACATTAATATCCAGTATATCTGCACCTGCTTCTATCTGGCTGCGGGCAAGTTCAAGAACAGGGTTGAAGTCGTTCTCCTGTAGTGCTGATGCAAGCTTTTTCCTTCTTGTGGGATTTATCGATTCACCAATAATCGTTACCGGCCCTTCAGTATCGATCACCACTTCTTTTGCCGTTCCGGAGAGAATGGTCCTCATCTTCTATTCAGCAAATTGTTTTAAATAGTTCACGGCACCCTGGGGATCAGGCGAATAAAAATCGGCTCCGATCCTTTCACAATATTCCTTTGTGACAGGAGCGCCTCCGACAAGTATTTTCAGACCGGAATGTCTTTCCCTGATTGCCGATACAGTCTTCTTCATGTTTTCCATGGTAGTGGTGAGAAGCGCAGACAGACCCACAAATGCGCCAGGGTTTTCGTCAATTGTCCTGAGAAACTTTTCAGAGCTTACGTCAACGCCAAGATCGATTACTTCCCATCCCCCTCCTTCAATCATCATGGCAACAAGGTTTTTGCCAATGTCATGAAGATCGCCTGCCACGGTGCCTATTATGACTTTCCCTTTTCTTCTTGTCGCACCTGTTACGAAATATGGCTTAAGATGTTTCATCGCGCCATTCATGGCCTTTGCCGACATCAGCATCTGAGGAACATAAATCTCTTTTCTCGAGAACTTGTCACCGACGACAGCCATAGCCGGAACAAGGGCCCCGTCAAGAATTTGTTCAGGCTTTATTCCGCTGTCCAGCGCAAGTCGTGTAAGTTCATCGGCTCCGTCCCGGCCTTTCATAGCCGGAGGATAAGGTGTGTTCCTGTCTATTTTCCCGTTTTCTACGCAGTTGGCAATAAGTTCAAGAATATCATTCATTGTTTCTGATATTTAACAACGTTTTAAGTTTCCCGTCTTAAAAATAACAAAGATTTAAATCCTCTCCTATTAAAATAGTGAAATAAATTGATAATGAGAGCTAAAGTTAAAAACCCTTAAAAGTTAAACAGATAAATATCACAAAGCAATGTACTTGATTCAAATTAACTAACTTTAGTGGATTAAAAACCAGACGCCATATGAAATATTTGAACCTTCTACTCAGCTTTCTTTTTTTAAACTCAGCCGTTGCCCAGCCCGGTTCAATCGGCATTTTTGAAAAAAGCGGCGATATCGGCAATCCAAAAAATGCAGGATCAGCAGTTTACAACAGCAATGATCAGTCATACACATTGAAAGGATCAGGTTATAACATCTGGTTTGCGAGGGATGAGTTCCAGTATCTCTACAAAAAGATAAAGGGGAATTTCATTCTCACAGCGAATTTCAGGTTTGAAGGCAAAGGTACGGAAGCCCACCGTAAAACCGGATGGATGATTAGAGAATCGGCCGACGATAATTCACAGCATATCTCTGCCACTCTTCATGGTGATGGTCTTACTGTAATGCAATGGAGGGATTTTAAAGGAGCAGAAATGAAAGATCCTGAAGATGAGATTTTTGCCAGAGACTCAGCTTATGATGTGATCCAGCTCGAAAGAATGGGGAAGCTTATTTTCATGAGGGGTGCGCATATGGGCAAACCTCTGGAGATGATCGGATCATATGAAATGGAAAATCTTCCGGATGAGGTTCTGGCCGGATTATTTGTCTGTTCTCATAATCCTGAAATAACCGAAGAGGTAACTGTATGGAATGTCAGGATCGACAAACCCGTTGGAGATGATTATAATCAAAGCAGAGACGGTGTCGTAGGATGCCGGCTTGAAACAATGAATGTGTTCGACGGGAAAAGGAAGGTTATTTGGGAAAAACAGGGAAGGTTTGAGGCTCCAAACTGGATGCCTGACGGCAGGCAGCTTCTCTTCAACATGGACGGACTGTTATATAAAATACCTGTGACAGGAGGAGAATTAACCCAGCTCAATACAGGCTCTGTAAAAAGGAACAATAACGACCACGGAATATCCTTTAATGGGAAACTGCTGGCAATAAGCAGTTCGAAGGAAGGAGTTGGCAACGGGGGAGGTTCTGCCGTTTGGGTTCTGCCGCTAAAGGGAGGCGAACCAAAACTTGTCACTCCTGAGACTCCGTCATATTTCCATGGATGGGCCCCAAACAATAAAGAGGTGGTTTATGTTGCACAAAGGGGAGGCAAAAACATTTACAATATTTACCGGAATTCCATTAAGGGAGGAAAGGAAGTCGCACTCACCGATATCGGACAGGGTGAACATGTCGACGGATGTGAATATTCACCCGACGGAAAATACATATACTATAACGGAAGCCATACCGGAAATATGCAGTTGTGGAGGATAAAAGCCGACGGAACAGGAAGGGAGCAGCTCACATTTGATGAATATAACAACTGGTTCCCTCATATTTCTCCTGATGGAAAATGGATAGCCTTTATTTCATTCCCGCCGGATATTGAGAAAAACAGCCATCCCTCATATAAAAGAGTGATGTTAAGGCTTATGCCCGTGGCAGGCGGGGAACCAAAAGTAATAGCATACCTTTACGGGGGACAGGGTACAATTAATGTCCCTTCATGGTCTCCCGACAGCAGGCAGATAGCTTTTGTAAGCAATTCAGGAAACTGAATCCTTTTTTAAAAAATTCATTGTTCAAATTTCATATTTACGAATAATTTAAACTGCCTGACTTACACTGTAAATCCGTTCGATGAGGCCCTGGCACTCCACTGAAACATCATGGCTACAATGATCTGTTATATCGCGGGTGCCGGAGGGGACGGGGCAATTAATGAAATTGCAGGACCTTTGATTAAAAGGGAGGATGTTGTAATTGGCATTATCCCTGGCAGTGCCGCGAATGATTTCGTCCAGATTTCCGGCTTCCCTGGCCGATTTGATGATGATGACCGGAAGATATTCTTTTCCGGCGACATAATTGAGACTGATGCAGGGAAAGTTAATGAAATGGTTTTCCTTAATGTGATGGGGCCCGGTTTTGATGCCCTGGTTGAATCAGAAAATTATGCCGGATCGGGAGAAGGTTCGCCGCAGGCTTCTTTCTTACCCCCGGAGCCGTTGCAAATAACGGACTACCTGATGTTTGCTCTGAAAAAAGACTTGCCCTTATCCAGAGACTCAGTCTAGTTCTGAAAGTAACAGAAGTAAAACATATTAATGATAAACAGATAAATTGTTATCATACCTCAGGACTTGAAACTGGATTTTCTGAAAAGATACCGTACCATGTTGACGGAGAACTTAATTCATTAATAGAATTCAATGTAAGTTTTATACCTTCAGCAATTAATGTTATTTACAAGCCCGATGGAAAACACTTTTTCAGTAAATACGAATCAGAACAAAAGTTACATCGCATTCTTTGATCTCGACAAAACCCTTATCAGGGCAAACAGCAGTGTCATTCTTCTACGTGTCGCCTACAGGAAAAAAATGATATCCATTAAAGATATTCTGAAAGCTTTATGGCTTTCCCTTCTTTTCAGGTTTAACCTCAGGGAAACAGAAAGAATAATCGGCAGGATGGTCAGATGGCTATCGGGAGTTTCCGAAAACAGCCTCGGGGAGCTCATTTCAGATGCATTTGAAGAACAAATGAAAAACCTGATACCCGAATCGGCAAAATCAGAAATAAGATCACACAAAGACAAAAATGCTCATGTAGTTATTCTTTCTTCTGCTTTATACCCGGTTTGCCGCATTTTTGCAGACTACCTTGATATGGATGATATTATCTGCACCATGCCGGAATCATCTGGAGGAATATACACAGGAAAACCGGCAGGAAGGTTGTGTTTTGGAAAAGAAAAAAGATCACGGCTGACAGGCTATTGTGAAAAAAATAACAAACAAACGGAAGATGCCTGGTTTTACAGCGATTCAGCAGATGATCTGCCGTCACTTGAGATTGTCGGTCATCCTGTTTGTGTAAATCCCGACAGGAAACTAAAGACTAAAGCCGCAGAAAGAGGATGGCCGGTTTGCATCTGGTAAACAGAATTAATTGACAATTGCCTGGCAATTTAAAGCAAACCCGCAGGGGATGTATAATTAACAATTTAAGGATTTGATGAAAGTGTGTTCCCTTTCAGCTTAAAACTTCAGTTGACCTTAAAATCCCTGACCGTTATTTCTCCGAAGGCCACCTCCAGAAATGGCTTGCCGTTTTTTAATCCGACATTCCCGAATCCTGTTTCCGTGGAAATAAAACTCCTGAAATCTCCGGCGCGTGAATCGATGAACATGGTACGGGTCAATGCATCATACCTTGCTCCCGTGAGCCCCTGCAACAATGCATAGCTTGAGAGGGCCCGTGCATACCAGTGGCCACATTCGTACTCGTCGAAAGGATTTCTTATTCTCCCGTCGTATCGTTTCCTTGCTGTTCTTACTATATCAAGTCCTTTTTCAGCCTCGCCGGCCATCATAAGGTGTGATGCAACCTGGTATTCTATGCCAGTCCAGACCTCGTTGCTGTATACAAACGGCAATGAAAGCATTCCGCCTTTCGGCCAGGTACAGATCAGAAGTCCTCCCTCATTACCAAGTGCGTAAGATGGCCTCTGAGGATTGGAATGATTTGAAAGATCCCTTCTGAAGTTATATTTGTAAACCGAATTAAGGTGACTTTTCACTTTGGATGAATCAACAATATCCTTAAGCCCGCATACTTCACCTATCCAAACACCAAGGATTCCGTCAGACAGACATCCTGATCCGTACTGATATTTCGGGCCCTCTTTCTGAAGCAGGACTTTTGCTTCATCCGAATAATCCGAATTCCATGATCCTTCTGATGCCTTTACAGGATCAGGGGAATCAAGTCCCTGCCATCTTATCTTCTGAATAAAGTATTCACCATTGTACAGGTCGTTTTCAATAGTTTTCCTTCCTTTTTCATAAAGTGCCACATATGATGAAATATCTTTTCCCAGCTGCCTTCCCATCTCAGCCATCGCCTTCAGGGCTCCCAGGTAAAAGCTTGTACACATGCCATCAGGCCCCCAGAACTCAATATCGTATGTATTGTGATGAGGCTCTTCAAGTGTGCCGGTCAGGCGCGGATCCCATGTCTTTATGCAGTAATCCATGCTTTGCTGCACACGGGGATAAATTTTCTCCAGCCATTGTGTGTTCCCACTGATACGCCAGTCGCGGTAAACCTTAATTATGCCTCCCAGCTGACCATCGGCAGCGGCATAGAAATCAGAGGCAACAGGCCTTATGGGAAGAGCTGACCTGAAAGTCTGATGGCCCCCGGCATCCTGGCTTTGGAAGAATTCCGTCTCACGGAGCGTCCGTTCCAGAGCCGGGAACAGATGCGGAATCGCCTGGGCATAATTCCAGACATGTGTGCATGATCCTGCGCAACATCCCACATTATCGCCGCATCCCTCCCAGTTCCACAGTTTACCATCTGTCTGCCTGAGAACTGTCGGTGACTTAAGTATGGTCAGATTTGCAGCAACAGCTTCAGTAACCTCAGGAGGAAGTGTGTTTGAATAGAAGGCTTCGCTGAAAAGTGTAGATTTCCTGTTCAGATCGTCATAATTGGTTTTCCAGTAGCTGACTACATCCTCTATACTTCCGAACTTTCCCGAATACCATGGTTTGTAAAACGGATCCTTACATGAACATGTTGGATCAGTGCAGGTTTTACTATCGGGTTTTTCCGGATCCTGTCCGTATTTAAGATCTGTTTCAGGCACATACCATGCCAGCATTAGTCTGATCATTTTCGTTTCGCCTGCACCGACTGAGAAGGGAATGTAAAGTGAAGCTCCCGGGGAGGGGCCTTCAACAGGAGGAGTATTGCGTGTTTCAGATTTTAGTATTGTCGCCCATGTGATTGTAAGCGGATCCCACCATCCCCCCCTGAACCAGCAATGGTCGATAATTGTACCTGGCTCATTTGTAAAAATTGCAAAATCTCCCCTGGTCGCAGGTTTGCCGTTAACTCCCTTCTCAGTCAGAATAAATCCGCCGGCAAGAGGTCGGATCACCGCCCTCCCCCCGCTTACCGCCATGAAATTTACAGTATTGTATGAGAATACCGCGTCCAGACTTTTATTACTTGTATTTCTGAATGAATATTCAAGAGCGGCAACAGGAAGGCTTGAGTTGTCTGCATCGGCAGGGATAAAAGGACTCCAGGCTTTTATTGAAACATCGAGTGGAACATCCGGATCGGCAAGATCAATTTCAGCATAGGGGAACCTTGCAAGAAAGCTTGCCTTTTCAAACCGGGGAAGGCCATATGATGTACCTCCGGAGCCATTCCCTGTGCCAGGTGACCCGAATTTTTTCCATTCAGGAACCTCTCCTTCGGCAACAAGGGTTCCGTTTTCAACTCCCTTTACGGAAATCGCGGCAAACATGCAGGGTGCGTTGAAAACATCCGGGCGATTGCGGACGGACATATGGGATAACGCCCCCGTTCCTTCGATGCAGAACATCCCCGCGCCCATTCCTCCAAGGGGATAGGCGATCCTGTTCAGATACTCTCCGGTGTACGGGCCGTTGAATTCATGGCCGTTTACGGCAGCCGGTTCTTTTTTCCCGATGCATGAGTCAATGCCTGCGATAACGATTAAAAGGAATCCGGACAAAAGGAATCTTCTCATTTCGATGGTTGTCAGGAAAGTGTAAAAATCTCTTACCTCAGTTATCGATAATAAGTTTCATCCTGTTGCACAGGTCTTTAAGTCCTTCAGGAGTATCTCCGCCGGGCATTTCAATACTTACCCATCCATTATAGCCGCAATTATCGAGGGCGGCCATAACGGCAGGCCAGTTTACATCACCCTCCCTCAGCTTTACATTGAAACCGGCCGATTTGCCCTGGGTATCAGCTATTTTACGACTGTACTCCTTGATATGAATCTTTGCTATCCTGTGGCCAAGTATCTTAATCCACTGTTCCGGCCAGCCGTAAGCCAGAATATTACCGCAATCGAAATATGCACCAACGAAAGGAGAGTTAAACTGGTCAATATAACGGGCTGCCTCAAGCGGACTGAGAAGGAAGTTGTTCCAGACGTTTTCTATTGCAATCTTCACATTCAGCTTTTCAGCTACAGGAACTGCCTTTTTTATTTCTTCGGCGGAGCGGTTCCAGCATTCATCATAGCCTACCGATTCACTAACTCTGCCCGGCACAAGGAGAACGGCATCGGCTCCATAAGCCTTTGCATCCTCAAGGGCAACAATAAGAGCTGCGACCCCTTCTTCCCTCACGGCCGGATCGGGGCTTGAAAGAAGCAGGCGCCAGTGCTTCGAATCGCAAACACTGTGGACTTTAAGTCCCGTTGCCTTGGCTGCCTCGATTACCTCGTTCCTGTCGAGATGGCTGTCGGCTTCAACACCATCATATCCGGCTGTTTTCGCAGACTGGAATTTCTCGAGTATCGTTTGCCCCACGCCTATGCTTCCCCACATAATACCTGTTTTCAGATTTCTTTTTGCAGGCATCGCTGACAGTTTAAAGCCTGAGAATGGGACCGCTGAAAGAAGAGCTGATGCCATTACTGTTTTCCTGGTAAATTGTCTTCTGTTCATATTCTGAAGAATCAAATAATTTAAAAATAATCCTTATAAAATCATGAAATATTGGATTCGACCCCGATGACAGGGGGAACCTCGGGTATACCCGGAACAGGACCGAATTCATAGACCTTTGGCCCGAGTGCAAGGTCAGAATTCATTACTTCATCCCATGTCACATCTTTTCCCGTATAGGCTGACATACGGCCCATGATTGAAATGAGCGTAGAATTCACCTGGGCCTCTCCGTCATTAACGGTGTTGCCTGTTCTGATGCCTGTCACGAGATTAATATGTTCCTGGACATAGGGATCCGTCACTTTCCATGTTTCATCTGTTGATCCTTCCTCGGGATAAGGATATTTCCATATTTCTTCGCCCTTAAGGTTATAAAGGATTCCCTTTGCATTTGCGAAACCTTTGGTTCCTACAATGAACTGCTCGGTGATGTTGCTGCAGCCATTTATTTGCCTTGCCGCACAATGTGTATGCATTCCGTTGTCGTACAGATATTCAATGCTGAAGAAATCGTACTGGTCGCCTGTGACCCTTCGCTGACGTCCTCCCCACCCTATGGCCTTAACAGGGATTTTGCCAACATACCAGTTCATGACATCAATCTCATGTATGAATTGTTCAACGATATGGTCTCCTGATGTCCAGCAGAAATTGGCCCAGTTGCGTAGCATATATTCCATGTCTGTCCAGCCCGGCTGGCGTTTTATCACCCAGAGGGCACCGCCGTTTCTGGTGATGTGTGCGCTTACAATATCGCCTATCTCGCCGTTTGCGACCCTTCTCCATGTCTCCATAAAATCTTTCTGCACTCTCCTGATTGTGCCGCTTATCATGCAAAGACCCTTTTCCTGGGCTCTTTTAACAGCCACCATAACCTTACGGGCTCCGACAGGGTCGACAGCAATAGGTTTTTCCATGAAGACATGCTTTCCTGCATTTACGGCAGCCTCAACATGTATGGGACGGAATACCGGAGGAGTACAAAGGAGCACAACATCAACCCCGGAGTCTATAACTTTCTCATAGCTGTCAAATCCGATGAAACATTTTTCATCAGGGATTTCAACATTTCTCTCAGTTTTAAGTTGCTTACGGCACTGTTCGAGCTTATCCGGGAAAACATCCCCAAGGGCAGTTATCTGAAGATTAGGTCCTGCATCGAGGAAGTTGACTGCGGCACCTGTTCCCCTTCCGCCGCATCCTATCAGTCCGGCCTTAAGAGGTTTCCCGTCCGGAGCTTTTGTAAGAAGTACGGGGAGTTCTATTTTCTTCTTCGCGGTTCCCCGTGAACATGATGAGATCAGACCGGCGGCTCCCACGGCACCAATGGCAGCCATGGATGTTTTTGCAATGAAACTGCGACGGTTAAGATCCTCCTTAAAGTTTTCCTGAGTTTTGTTTTCTTTTTCCATTTATGATAATTTTATTAATAAACTTCCAGTTCTTTCCATCCGGGTATCCCGGGATACTTTGCATGCGGTTCTGTCTGATACCAGTAGCAAACTGAAGCTATGTCTGATTTCTGAGCCAGATATCTGCCGCCCTGTCTCCATCCAAGGTCCTGTATTGTCACCTTAAGATCTTTTTCAAATCTTACCGGATCCATTATATGCCAGCGGTACATCCCGAATCGTTGCATTACGTTGTAATGGCCATCACCTCTTATGACCTGGTGAAGGCCCGAGTATGGGGTACAGAATTCCGTGTAGTTGACTTCCTCAAAGCCATAGGCATTTTTCTTCCGTGTGTCGAAATCATATGATCCGCAGAAATAATCCTCTGTCCCGGTACCGCAGATTGTCGGGAATTTCGTATCGCCGTCGATGAAGAATTTGATCTCACCTTCTCCCCACCAGCCGTTATTGTTTACTCCCCAGGCCAGGTAGACACCGACATAATGTCCTTTACCCTTAATTCCATCAACGATTGTATAATCTGATGTCGCATTCGGGTTCTGTCTTCTGAACTGGGCATGAAAATAGGCGGCATCATCCGGCACATCGGTAAGAGTATAATCGATCTGGTAATATAGAGTCATGACATCCTGATCGCCTGTGTTTTCCATTGTTATCCGGCATTTTTTCCTGAAAGGCATCATCCAGTAGCTGTTGAAGGCGCTGCCCGGATTAACGCAAATGGCAGATGAAACCAGGGGTGCATATTGTCCCCACCCCATTCCGAAGAAATCGCCTACAGGGCACTCAACGGACGGTTCCTGTTCATCGTCCCAGTAAATGCGAAGAATTGAGTACCGCCATTTACCTGCAGGAGTCATCCATATATGCTGAATGGCACCGGGACCAGTTATATCTGCAAGAGTAAAAGTTTGGCCGGGCTGTATACGTATATATGGATTCACTTTCCATCCCTGTCCCAAATCCCGTGCAGCATTGGAAGCATTTGCGACATTAGGTTTATCCTTGTCTGCAGGATTTGCCATCCCGCCTTTACCTTTTTCGCCGGTGAAATTCTCAGGGCTTACAGATCTTGTTTTTGCATCGGACAGTCTGTAAAGATTTCCCATATTCATGTCAAGACCATTGAACCGTGACTGTGAGAGCAGCATTAACGGGAATGCCAGAAACACGACAAAAAGAGCTGAATATTTTTTCATAGGGGCCTGATTAAGAGTTAAACGATGACTTGCGGTAATCTGTAACTGAAAGGTCTAAGGTTATTGCTTAAAATTATTAAAATATCTCCATCCGGGATTAAAAAACCTGATATATTTAATTTTATTTAAGGCATAGCTGCCGTGCACAAATAAAACCAGGAAATTATGAAGCTCAGACTCACCGTCCCCCACAACCTCGTTATAGTTTTCAGCATAATCATAGTATCGGCCATTCTTACCTGGATTATTCCAGGAGGAAGGTACGACCGCCAGAGTGTTGAGGTAAACGGTGTTGAAAGAAGCGTAATTATCAACGGATCATTTCATTATGTAGACAGCCAGCCTCAGACGTGGCAGATCTTTTCGGCATTTTACAAAGGTTTCATAAACATGTCGCATATAATTGTCTTTGTCCTCATGATAGGAGGAGCCTTCTGGATAATGAACGATACAAAGGCAATAGATGTCGGAATATTTTCATTCCTGGGGTTTGCAAACCGAATGGAGAAATTTCATGTTGTCAGGTTTCTTGGTGTCAACAATATAATCATTACACTCATAATGATAATTTTCAGCCTGTTTGGGGCCATATTCGGAATGAGTGAGGAGACAATCGCGTTCTCAGTGATCTTTGTCCCGCTTGCTGTTTCCATGGGTTATGATTCAATTGTCGGCGTCGGGCTTTGTTATTTTGCAGCACACATTGGTTTTGCAGGAGCTATATTGAATCCGTTCACTGTCGGAATAGCCCAGGGGCTTGCCAGTGTTCCTCTTTTCACTGGCATCGAATACCGTACATTCTGCTGGGCAGTTCTCACAATTGCCGGTATTTTATGCATACTCTGGTATGCTGCACGGATAAGGAAGGACCCCTCGAAAAGCCCGATGTTTGAGGCAGATGAATATTGGAGAAGAAAAGGGAATTCCCATATTGAGGAAATAGTGTATCACACTCCCGCTTCAGCATGGGTCACTGCACTGCTAACAGGCATTGTCCTTGTATTATTTGCCGTGAAATTTCCTGTAACCCAATTGAGTGTGGGATTGTCAAAAGTATCATTGCCCATCCTTCCGGCAATGGCTGTCCTGTTCTTTATCTTCAGTTTTATAACGCTGAGAAAGTCAATCCATTTCTTCATACTTAATATCCTCGCCTTCACAATGATCTATCTTGTAATCGGAGTTCTTGGCTATGAATGGTACATTATGGAAATAGCGGCATTATTCCTGGCGATGGGCCTTGTAACCGGATTTGCCGCCGGCAGGAAACCCGGAGAGACGGCAAAACTGTTCGTTGAAGGAGTAAAGGACATTGTATCTGCATCACTTGTCGTGGGATTTGCCGGCGGCATAATTGCAATTCTTACTGACGGTCAGATAATTGACACAGTACTCTACTCCCTTTCCGGGGCATTGAAGGGAACAGGCCGGATGACAGCTATCTCAATAATGTACGTGTTCCAGTCGCTTCTTAACCTTATCATTACGTCAGGTTCGGCAAAAGCAGCCCTTACAATTCCTATCATGGCCGAGTTTTCAGATATTGTCGGCCTGACGAGGCAGGCTACAATAATGGCATTCCAGTTCGGTGCCGGATTTACCGATATGATAGCCCCAACATCCGGAGTCCTTATGGGTGTACTTGGAATGGCAAGGATACCTTATATGAAATGGTTGAGATGGATCATGCCAATCCTTCTCATACTCGTCATGATTGGTTTCCTTCTCCTGATTCCGACTGTAACAATGAAGTTAAACGGGTTTTAGAAAATATACCGGATCGATAATGCCCCTCCATCACCCCAGAAACCTGAATAACCTGTAAGATTAAATGAAGGTTTCCAGTCGAGACTTATATTAATCGGGATTTCGGTGAAATTATATTCTATGCCAAGGATACCGTCAACTCCTATTATTACATACTGTTTCCCCTCGGCACCCCAGCGGTCATAAGTATAATCGCCATTCCAGAACCCAACATGCGCACCGCCGCCGAAATACCAGTTAAGCCTGTCAACATCAAATGCATTATCGTGCACCTCATAAAGGCCTGTCAGTTCAAATCCGTGCCACCGTGTCGAGAGCAACCCTTCAACTGCTGATCTCTGGCTGAGAAAATGTTTAACTGTAAGGCCGTTTGAAAACCCGAGCCTCAGGCCAACACCTGTATTATAATCCTGTGCAGAAGCAAACAGAGTAAAGAATATGAACAAGGTTAATGTAATGACGATTTTTCTCATGTCTATAGTTTTTAATTATACCGGCAAATTTAATAATATCTTGTTTCTTTAAAAAAAAATCGTGCCGCTGTTGACCCGTTAGCATAATCCCATACATCCAAGCAAAATATAAATTCCTGTGTTGAATTTTATCTAAATTTGTCATTTTTATAAAAAGATATCAGACTTGAGGGCAAAATATCCGGGAAGCATATTATTTGCTTTTATTCTATTGGTTTTATTATTTCAGGCGAGCCCTGATTGTTATTCACTTACACAGGAAAAGACGATAATCAAAGGTGTGGTCACAGACGCCTCCACCGGTGAACCCGTGCCATACGCTTCAGTGCTTCTTAAAGGTACTTCCGTTGGAACTCTTACCGATTCCGGAGGTAAATATCTGATTGAAACGACAGTCAGGGCGACAGAAATAAGATTTTCTTTCATCGGCTATGATCCCGAAACAAGGGCCATTCGTCAGGGAGTCGCCCAAACCATAGACATAAAGTTAAAGCTTACCTCAATAACCCTTAATGAAGTCACGGTAAAGCCCGGCAAAAGAGAGTACAGGAACAGGAACAATCCGGCGGTTGAGCTGATTGAGAATGTCATCAGACATAAAAGTCTGAACAGGCCCGAATCATTCGATTTTCTGCAATATGAAAAATACGAGAAGATCCAGCTTGCTTTAAGCAACATAACCGAAGAGTTCAAAAGGGCCCCGATATTCAGGGAATACAGTTTTATCTTCGATAACACGGATACCACAAAAAGGATAGGGAATGAGATACTTCCGATCTACCTGAAGGAAAGCATTTCTGATAATTTTTACAGGAAAGTACCTGAAAGCAGAAAGGAAGTCATAAGGGCTCAGAAAGCCATAAACCTTGAAGAATATCTCGACAATAAGGGTGTAACTGCCAACCTGAACTATATTTTCCAGAATATAAATATCTATGATAATGAAATCCTTTTCCTGACAAATAAATTCCTGAGCCCGATAGCCGGAACCGCACCTGCCTTTTACAGATATTACATAACCGACACCATTACATTAAAAGACACAAGGTGCATAAGATTGTTCTTTGAGCCTCGCAATCCCTCTGATTTTCTTTTCCATGGCGATCTGTATGTAACCCTCGACAGCACATTTGCTGTAAGAAGCATTGACATCGGGATAAATAAAAATATCAATATAGACTGGGTCCAGGACATAAGTGTAAAACAGGATTTTGACAATTTCGGTCAAAAATTCTGGCTCCTGTCAAAAGAAGATATTTCAATTGATGTTGGCCTGGTTAAGAATTCTCTCGGCCTTTATGTACAGAGAACTGTTTCGTATAAAGATTACATTGTAAATAAACCTGTCGCTGACAGCATTTTCGCTGGTCCGGTTGTCAGCGAAATAACAGATCCCTTGGAAAGCGATCCTGAATTCTGGGAAGCACGAAGACATTTCCCGCTTTCAAGGACCGAAAGGAACCTTTATTCAGCCGTTGACAGTCTCAAAAAAGTATCATCGTTCAGAAATCAGATGGGGTTTGTGATGCTCGCCACAACCGATTTTCTTGAACTTGGCAGGATTGAGGTCGGACCTGTCGGAAGTTTTTACAGTTTCAATAACATTGAAGGCTCAAGGATCAGGTTCGGCGGAAGGACCACCCCGTCGTTCAGTAAAAAGATAACATTTGAAGGATACGGAGCATATGGCTTTAAAGACCGGGCATTCAAGTACAATGCAGGAGTCACCTTATCGCTTACCCCGCGCACCATATACCAGTTTCCCGTAAAATCGCTTAAACTGAGTTATATGAAAGACACAAGAATCCCCGGGCAGGAACTGCAGTTCAACCAGGGTGATAATTTCTTCCTTTCGTTCAAGAGAGGTGAAAATGACAAGCTTTTGATGAATAACACTCTCCGGTTTGAATATCTGAATGAATTTGATAATCATTTTTCATACCTTCTTGGATATAACTTCACAAGGCAATATCCTCTCGGGAACCTGTACTATTACAAGGCCGGTGAAACTCCTGATGTCGACGGGAGAAGGAATATTGACATCTCTGAGGCCTATCTCAACCTGAGGTTTGCTCCAAATGAGTCTTTTTACCAGGGGAAGCTCTACCGCGATCATTTCCCCAACAAATATCCTGTTATCCAGCTTAATACTGCTATCGGTTCAGAACTAATGAAAAGCAGCTGTGATTATCTCAGGTTGCAGATGAATATCAGCAGGAGGTTCTATGTTTCAATTCTCGGGTACACAGATGTTGCACTGGAGGCAGGAAAGATATTTGGCACGGTCTCGTTTCCAATGCTTTTCGTACATGCTGCCAACCAGACTTATGCATATCAGCGAAGTGCATATAACCTCATGAATTTTCTGGAATTTGTAAGTGACAAGTATGCATCACTCAACATTGACCACTCTTTCAACGGCTTCATCCTGAATAAAATACCACTTATCAAGAAACTAAAATTCAGGGAGATTGTTACATGCAAGGTCATTTACGGCGGTGTCGGACGCAACAATGATCCTGCCCGTAATAACGACCTTTACAGGTTTCCTTCAGGCATTGACAACATCCCGCTTACCTATACCCTGGAGAGAAAGCCATACGTTGAAGCTGGCGTCGGGCTGTCAAACATTCTGAGGATCTTCAGGGTAGATCTGATAAAGCGGTTTACTTATCTTGACCACCCGGGTATTTCTGACCTTGGGGTCAGGGTGCAGATCAAGATGGACATTTGATATAAAAAGAGAAGGATCTGCCCCTGATCCTTCTCAACCAACAAACCCGGAATCGATCCGGGAACTGATTAACAAAGCTGAAACTGGCCTTCCCTTACCTAATCCACGTAAAACATGTACTGGTAGACAAAACCATTCTCACGTAGCCACCAGCGGAGCGCTTTGGCGATCTTCCGTCTTCTTATCAGAACTGTTCCCAACTCATCGGATGAAATGCGGTAGAATGTTTTCATAGTATCTATTTTAAATTGTTAATTTTCATTGATGTAAATTTAAAGTCAGCAACTACTCTTGTCAACACGCAAACAGGCAACCAGTGAGAAAATGCAGCAGTCCGGCCATGCTTTCGTCAATGAAATTCAGGTGATTGGATAAAGGAACGCCAACCTTGTAAACAGAATGAATGGATTCGTCAAATTCGTTGTTGAATTTATCAATAAATGCCTGTGTATGAGGAACAGGCATAGTATATCAGATTGTTAGTTATTGAATATCTGCATCATAACCCGAAGAAAAGACAAGAAACAACTGTGAAGACGATTTTGACAAACTTTATGTTTCAGATGATAAAATTTGCAGGTTTCTCCCGGTTTTAAGGCTCAGCGAAAGGTTATTACATAGTCAGAATGTCAATTTCAAGGGTTCAGATTAAAAATTTGTGCAGGTATATTGTATCTTCGGCCTTTTTACCTGTCATTTGTCAGACATTAAAAAAGAGTTTGAATTATGCCGTTAAATATTTCAGATAATCTGCCGGCTGTGAAAATTCTCGAGAATGAGAATATTTTCGTCATGAAGGAGACAAGGGCCGTTCACCAGGATATCAGGCCACTTCAGATACTGATTCTTAATCTAATGCCGGTCAAGATAACTACTGAGACGCAAATCCTGAGGCTTCTGTCAAACACTCCGCTGCAGGTTGAAATCACCCTGATATATACAAGGATGCATCTTTCAAAGAACACGCCGAAGGAACATCTCGATTCATTCTACAAGACTTTTGATGATATATCGGTTCACAGGTATGACGGGATGATAATTACAGGAGCTCCGATCGAGCATCTTGAATTTGAAGAGGTTGACTATTGGGAGGAGATGGTCAGGATAATGGACTGGGCCGATACTCACGTGACATCATCGATGTATATCTGCTGGGCATCACAGGCAGGGCTCTATCACCATTATGGCATTCCCAAATACATGATGAAGGAAAAGATGTTTGGTGTATTTAAGCACAGGACGCACAGCAAAACCAATCTTCTGACAAGGGGATTTGATGATGTGTTTCTCGCCCCTCATTCCAGGTATACAGAGGTCAGAAAAGAAGATATTGAGAAGGTAAGCGATCTTGAAATTCTTGCCGATTCAGAAGAAGCCGGCATTTATCTTGTGGCCTCAAAGGATCTCAGAAGAATCTTTGTAACAGGACATTCAGAATATGATCCGCTGACGCTTAAAGAAGAATATGACAGGGATATGGCCAAAGGGTTGGATACCAAAATCCCAAAAAATTATTTTCTAAATGACGATCCGCATCAGATTCCTGTTGTAAAATGGAGAAGCCATGCCAGCCTGTTGTTCTCCAACTGGCTCAATTACTGCGTCTACCAGATGACACCCTATGTTCTTGAGAACGGGGAGAAACAGGTCTGAGCTTAATTGTCGAAATTTACTTTTTTATAGCTTGTCAGGTCGAGGGCCCTTTTCCTGTATGTCTTTCTGCCCGTTTTATCTCCTTCAAGTTCAGCTAATCTGCTGAGCCCGAAGTTTGCATAGGCAGCATATTCATTCCCGTAATAGCCGAACATTGAGATCTTGCTTAGCCCCTTGTTGTAAAACTGTTTAGCCCTGGCCGGATCCCTGTATTTCTTTTCCTGGATTATCCCTTTGAATATGTCGGCCTGGGCGGCATAAAACAGATTTTTTTCCCTGGCCGTCGATGAAGTCAAAACAGTTTCAGCTTCATCGTATTTTTTGAGAAGAAGCAGATTTTTTATGTTCGATGCAAGGTACTGCAGGTTTCCGGGATACATTTCGTTGAGATACCTTGTGTATGCATAAGCCATCTGGAAGTTTGCCTCAAAATGAATATAAATATGTGACAGGAAGTATGCCGATTCAGCTTTCAGCATTATCGAAGTCCTTGCAGCGCGCCTCATTTCAATAAGCCCTTTCGGCTTATCTCCCTTTGGAAAAAACAATGCAACCACCTTATAAACTGGCCGGGCTTCCGGATAAGCCTCCCTGTAATAATTGTACAGACCGGTAAAAAAGTAAAAATCATCATAAAAAGACGTATAATCAAAGGATTGTCTTATCAGACGATAAGTGGTTTTGGCGATAGGAAAAACATCATCGCTCAGATTGTTGTCGGCATAAAACTGAAGAAGCATCCCGCGCGCGCCAAGGTTCGATAAAAGGATTTCGGGGTAATTATCGGTGATTTTTCTTTCTTCACAGATCCTAATACAGTCATTCATAGATCTCACGAATTCTTTCTGTTCCTGTGATCCAGGCCTCAAAGGGTAATTTTCCCAGTAGATTATCATTCCGTTCAGGAAATGGTTCACAGGATGACCAGGACAAGAAATGATCAACTGACGTGCTGTTTCCCTTGCTTTGTCAAATTCAAAATTATAAATATGGGCCACACAACTTTTAAGCTTTTCCAATGATGCTGAGTCTTCAAGAATCTGGCCGCTGAGAGGCATTGTGACAAAGAAAATAAATGCTGTAAGAGACCTTAAAAATGACTTTATTCCCATCGACGTAAAAACTCTGTTAATTTTGCCCGCAAGTTATTTCATTCTGCGGTAGTAGACGAAAAAGTAAGGCATTCTGTTTAAAAAAAATTGACTCCCGGTAAGTTTTGATGTAACTTGGAATGCAATCTTACCTGAATATCAGGAAAAAACCTTGGAAGCAATGAATTTCAGAACATTCAGGCTGATATTTTTTCCTGCTGTTTATTTATGCGATTTGACGGGATTAGTCCCTGTGGCACACCCTTTTTTTAATCCTGAATTACAAAAACTAAAAAAATGAAAAGGGCAAATCGTCTCCCCAAGATTTCAGGAATGTTAGCTACAGTCCTGGTTCTAACTCAAACAACAGGATGCTACAGCTCAAAAAGAATAATGTATAATGATCTTCCCGTATCTGGAAAAAATCCTCAGAAGAGTGAATATTTTTATGTGGACAGGTTTACACTTATTACTGAAAAAGGCGTGTTTACCCTTAAAAATGCAACAATAAAAGACGGGGTACTAACAGGGGAAAAAGAGCTTATGGCACCTGGTGGCAAGCACAGCAGGATTGATATACATTTCAAAACCTGTCCTACGGTCAGCTCCGATCCCGAACAGAATACCATAAGCGTACCTGTCGATGAAAGTGCTGCGTATTTTTACAGGGAATTTGACTATGATTCATGCAGGACTTTCAGAAACATCTTTCTTATCAGCGCCGGAATCTTTATTATATTAATACCCTTTTGGGCGGGAGCCATGATTGAATGGCCCTTCAGCGGGATTTAGCCGAAATTCAATGAAAAAACTCAGAAAAGTTGCAGCAGGCTATTTTTGAGATGCAGCGGGTTCCCATGTTATGAAAGTCCAGCTGATTCAGGCTTAATACATTTTTCAAAATATTATTTGTCTTATCTTTATAGGAAAATAACTGGGAATAAATGAAAAGGATCGTTGCATTTATTATTGCTTTTTCAGGAGGGGCAATGTTGTATTGTCAGCCCGAATGTCGCAGGGCCGCTGAACTCAAAAGTTTTCGGGTTGAAGAAGCAAAACAGGGAGTGGCTGTCGACAGGCATTGCTTTTACGTTATAAACAGCAGCACTATAACAAAGCACGATAAAGAGACCGGGGAACTTCTAAACTCCTGGGACGGAAGCGTCATCGGAGTGAAACATCTCAACAGCGGCGTTGTAATAAAAGGAAAGCTGTACTGTGCCACTTCAAATTATCCCGATACACCGATGGCCGTTTCCATAGAGATTTTTGATGCCAGAACATTGAAACACACAGGAAGCCACAGTTTTGGTATTTTCAAAGGTTCTGCAACATGGATCGATAAGCGTGATGGCTGCTGGTATGTTGGTTTTGCACATTATACTGGAAACGGATCAAGCGAAGGCAAAGATACAAGATGGACGACGGTCGTCCGATTCGACAGGAAATGGAGGGAAACCGGGTCATGGATATTCCCTGATAATATCATAAAACTTTTCTCACCCATGAGCAATTCAGGCGCCACATGGGGCAGTGACGGCAGATTGTATTGTACCGGACACGATGAGCCTGAAATATATGTTATGGAAATACCCCGCACAGGTTACACCCTGAATCATGTTGAAACCATTGCCACACCTGCTCACGGACAAGGAATTGCTATCGACCGCACTGTAAACAAAAAACTGATAATGTATGGAATTCAGCGGGATAAGAACCTCGTAGTTGCATTTGAAATACAACAGGATAATGACTGAAGAAACGGAGCCGTCTCATTCAGTAATATACTGTAAAAACAACACATCCCCTATTCTGAGAATTCAGTATTATTTAATCCCGTTTGTCGTGGGCCGGCACGTCTGGGCACATGATGCGGAAGCCGGACATGGTTTGCTTTCCTTTGAAGCAGCATCCCCGGCTCCATGGCAGGCAGCGCGATCACAATCATCTGCCCTTGCCTGACCGGCAGATTCAGTGCAGTGAGCAGGCCGGCATTTTGAAGTATTTGTTCCTTCCGGAGCGCCGCATCTGGCAGAACATGGAGCGGATTCATCACCGGCTTTCACTTCTGTCAGGGGTTTCTTTTTGTCCTTCCCCGAATCCGCGGCATTAATGAACAGAACAACTACAAGTGTCATGATCAATATGCTACCTATGCTGAAAAGTAATTTTTTCATAATGTCTGAATTGTTTGATTCCATCCAAAAATATAAAAATGTTTAAATACCAAAACTCAATTTTAATTAACAAAAACGTATCCATATCATATTTATTTCCATCAAACACATGATCATAGGATGATTATCCCTTTTTCAGGCACTGAGTCAGGCACATTATTAAAAAGAATAACTTTACAATACCAGAAAATCGAGACCTATGAAGACAATTTCCATCTGTCCCGAATGTGGTATGCCGGCTGTAAAGGTTTTATAACACTGGAAGAAAAGCAAATTGAAATTTTCTCAACAAAGTTTTGTATTAATGGTAAGGAAATTTATATTTGCAGTCCGAAAAGCTGGTGCCATAGCTCAGTCGGTAGAGCAACGGACTGAAAATCCGTGTGTCCCTGGTTCGATTCCCGGTGGCACCACATAAAAAAGAGTGAGAGCTGGAGCGAAAGCAAGCGTACTTGCTCTTTTTTTTCATTCTCACTCTGGCACACTAAATCTGTCCATAATTTCATTAGAGCGGGAGCGAAAACTCTTTTTTGTCATATACGGATAACCGAGATAATGGAACTATTCCTTCGTACCCTGGCAAACGGCATCAGGCTCGTGCATCATACCATCCCGGGAGTTGTAGCACATTGCGGGCTGGTAATAAATGCCGGATCGCGCGATGAAAAAGAAAATGAACACGGCATTGCTCATTTTATTGAACATATGCTCTTTAAGGGGACTAAAAAGCGAAAACCATATTACATTTTGAGCCGGCTTGAGGATGTGGGAGGAGAACTTAATGCTTACACCACAAAGGAGGAGACCGCAATACATGCATCATTTTTAAAGGGCGATTATGAAAGGGCAATTGAGCTTATAAGCGATATCGCCTTCAACTCTGTCTTTCCAGAGAAAGAAATTGTAAAAGAAAAGGATGTGGTAATTGAAGAAATAAATTCATATCTCGATAATCCTGCCGAGCTGATTTTTGATGATTTCGAGGAGCTGATATTTGCCGGTCAGCCAATAGGCCATAGTATTCTGGGCACGACAGAGGTTGTGAAATCTTTCACACAAAGGACAATTTCTGATTTTATTTCCCGGCATTATAGCACCGATCAGATGGTTTTTTGTTCGGTCGGGAACATCAGTGATGAAAAGATTGAGAAATTATTCGTCAGGTATTTCAGTTCCGTCCCTCAAAATCAAAAAGCAAACAGGGAAATTCGTTCCTGGCCGTATGAACCCTCTTTTGTTACCAAAAAGAAGGATACATTCCAGAATCATTGTATTATCGGAAATTTGGCATACAACGTGAAAGATGAACGACGTCTCTGTATGTTCCTCCTTAACAACATTCTCGGAGGCCAGGGTCTTAACTCCCGGCTGAACCTGTCACTAAGGGAAAAGAAAGGACTCGCCTATAATGTTGAATCATCCTACAATCCCTATTGTGATACAGGAGTCTTTACAATCTACTTCGGTACCGACAACACCTACCTGGAAAAAAGCATAAAAGTGGTACTATCAGAACTTGAATTACTAAGGACAAGAAAACTCGGGATTGTTCAGCTAAGCAAAGCAAAGAATCAGTTCAAAGGGTATCTGGCACGCGGTTATGAAAATCATGAAAGCCTTATGCTGGGTCTGGGCAAAAGCATTCTCGTATTCGGAAAGGCTGAATCGCTCGAAGAGACATGCAGCAAAATAGAAAAGATAACTTCGTCTGAATTACTGGAAACGGCAAACGAAGTATTTAACCCATCCGGGCTCTCAACATTGATTTATAAGTAATTATGGACCGGGAACTTGAGGAATATATTCTTGAATATTCAACGCCGGAGGATCCGGTACTTGAAGATCTTTTCAGGCAGACACATCTCAGATTTGTTAATCCGAACAGGGCCAGCGGACATCTTCAGGGTAAATTCCTTGAAATGATCTCCAGAATGATCAATCCGGAGGCCATCCTTGAAATCGGAACATTTACGGGATACTCGGCCATCTGCCTCGCATCAGGCCTCAGACCTGGCGGAAAGTTAATTACTGTGGAGTCTGATGATGAACTTGATGAGTTCGCACGATCCTATTTCCGTAAAGCGGGAGTGGAAAACAAAATTGAAAAGATCACCGGGAGGCTGCAGGATGTCATCACAACTCTCAACGAAGAATTTGACCTTGTTTTTATTGATGGTGATAAAAGGGAATACTGTGAATACTACGAACTTGTGATCGGGAAAGTCAGGCCGGGCGGATTTATTATCGCCGACAATGTGCTGTGGGGAGGAAAAGTCACGGACAAAAACACACGCGATCAGCAAACCAGAGGGATTATTGAATTCAATGAAATGATCAGAAAACAGGACAATGTCGAAAATTACATTCTGCCTTTGAGGGACGGCTTAATGATTATAAGAAAAAAATGACCTGGTAAAGGAAGTGATCATGGTATAATTTTTGATCTCACTCGTAAAAACCATAACATGAACAAATTGGTAATATCCTTCGTTGCCCTGGTTACAGCATTATCAGCCTTCTCCCAAACCACAAGGAATGATGTGCTGCAGGGACTTGAAAAAGGCCAGAATGCCATTTCTCAGGGAGCCACAGCCATAATAAAAAAAGCGACCAGGCTCTTCAGGGATAAAGACGACCTGACATCGGTTATAATGGTTTTAAAGGTGGGGACCGTTGTTAATGTTGTCTCGTCCGACAGCACATTCATGAAGATTGATTATGAAGGAAATACAGGGTTCATCTATTCGCGGCACGCTGAAATAGAAAAGTCTGCTGTCTCTGAAAGCAGGCCGGAAGTCTCTTCGGCAGGAACTCTAATGGAAAACTCTTCAGGGACTGCCCGTACCGTTGAAAGATCAGGAGCCGGGCGATATGAATATCTTGAAAACAAATATGGCAGATCTCTTGCCGGAAGGATCTATTCGGGGAAAATATGGAAGGGAATGCGTTCCGAAATGGTTAAGGACAGCTGGGGATCGCCCCGTAAGATCAATAAGATAATAAACAATAGCATGGTTAAAGAGGAATGGTATTATAACAATACTGTCCTGTTTTTTCAGAACAACATTCTTGTGAATTGGGGCCCTGAAAGAGATTAATTTCAGGATGGGTGTTGCAGATTAGAATTTTTTTTTATTTTTGCCCCTGAATTCGCGGGAGTAGCTCAGTTGGTAGAGCATAACCTTGCCAAGGTTAGGGTCGCGGGTTCGAGTCCCGTCTCCCGCTCAAATAAATACCCTGGTCTGCGCACCGGGGTATTTCATTTTTTCTTAACTTCGATCTCCAAAATCAAATATACAAATATAACAGCCATGAAAAAGACCTTTTACTTTTTTCTGCTTTTGGTTGCAGGAACAGCGATTTCCTGTAATGTAAAAAAAGCTGAACCGGCTTTCTCGGTTCCCTATGAGAAATACTCACTTCCCAACGGGCTTACTGTGATACTCCACGAGGACAAATCGGATCCGATCGCTGCTGTTGCAGTTGTTTTTCACGTCGGATCAAGCCGTGAAGTTCCGGGGAAAACCGGATTCGCACATCTTTTCGAACACATGATGTTTCAAAAGTCAGAAAACGTGGGAGAAGATCAGTTATTTAAACTTATCCAGGGAGCGGGCGGAGAACTTAACGGAGGAACAAGCTTTGACAACACGGTGTATTATGAAGTTATTCCTAAAAATGCTCTGGAGATGACCCTGTGGCTGGAATCTGACAGGATGGGATATCTCGAAAATACTGTAACACAGTCGGCTTTTGCAAACCAGCAGAATGTTGTTCAGAATGAAAAGCGCCAGAGTGTTGACAATGCACCTTATGGCCATAACGATGCCCTGGTCCTTAAAAATGTCTATCCCAAAGGACATCCATACAGCTGGGATGTAATCGGAGAAATGGAAGACCTCCAGAATGCCACAGTAGAGGATGTAAAAGCCTTTCACAAAAAATTCTATGCCCCTAATAATGCAACCCTTGTTATAGCCGGGGACATTGACAAAGAAGCAGTTAAGACTTTGGTTGATAAGTACTTCGGAGAGATTCCCGCAGGCGAACCGGTTGAAAAAAGAAGTCCTATGCCTTCAACACTCTCCTCCACCGTGAAACTCTATCATGAAGATAATTTTGCCAGGGCACCCCGGCTGACTATGGTATTCCCTTCTGCTGAACAGTTCTCAAAAGACTCATATGCACTCGATTATCTTGCCCAGTTGCTTTCAAATGGCAAAAAGACACCACTGTATAAGGTTCTTGTAAAAGACAAGAAACTCACTTCGTCAGTAAATGCATATAACCAGTCGCTCGAATTAGCAGGGACATTCGAAATTTCTGTAACTGCAAATCCTGGAGTAAACCTCACCGATGTTGAAAAAGCCATTTTCGAAGCTTTCGACATGTTTGAGAAAGACGGATTTTCCGAGGACGACCTTACTGCCCTGAAGGCAAGGAATGAAACTGGTTTCTATGGAAGATTCAGCAGCATCCTCAGCAAATCCTTCGCTCTTGGCCAATATCAGATGTTCAAGGATGATCCTTCATATTATGCCACTGATTTTCAGGCTGAACAGGCCGTCACTTCACAGGAAATCAAAGATGTTTTTCAGAAATACATAAAAGGGAAAAACTTTGTAATGACAAGTTTCGTGCCGAAGGGAGAAGCCAATCTGATAGCAGAAGGATCAGTTAATGCAGGCATTGTTGAAGAGGATGTTACCAGGGCTGCCGAAGTAAAAACGACCTCTGCGGCAGAAGAACCGATTGTCAAGACCCCGACAAAATTCGACCGTTCCGTTCAGCCGCCTGTTGGTCCTGATCCGGTTGTCTCTCTTCCTTCAGTTTGGACGGGATCTCTTGCCAACGGAATGAAACTGTATGGAATAAAACAAAGCGAACTGCCTCTTGTACAGTATTCGATTATCATTGACGGAGGACATCTTCTTGATCCCATTGAAAAAGCCGGTGTGGCAAGTTTGACCGCTTCACTTATGAATGAGGGCACAAAGAATAAAACTCCAGAGGAACTTGAAGATGCAATAAGACTGCTTGGAGCAAGCATTTCATTTTCCGGAGGATCTGAAAACATATCTGTAAGAGTGAGCACTCTTGCACGCAACTTCGAAAAGACACTCGATCTTGTTGAAGAGATGCTGTTTGAACCCAGATGGGACACTGTTCAGTTTGGGCTTGCCAAGAGCAGGGTGGTGAATAACCTGCGGCGTAACAGGGCAAATCCAAGCTATCTGGCGTCCAACACACTCAATAGCCTGATCTTTGGAAAAGACAATATACTTGCTATTGAGACATCGGGTAATGAACAGTCTGTTAATTCATTAACAATCAACGACCTTAAGGATTTTTACAATAGTAATTTCTCACCTTCACTGGCAAAATTCATTGTTGCCGGTGATATCGACCAGGAAAGGGTTACCAAAGCACTTGGGAAAATAAATGCCAGATGGCAGCCAAAAGAAGTGTCATTACCATCAGTTAAAGTTCCCGATGCACCTGAAAAATCTCAGATCATCTTTGTGGATGTTCCCGGAGCAAAGCAATCAGTCATATATATCGGCTGCCCCTCGATATCAAGAAAAAATCCCGACTATTATCCTGCCTATGTCACCAACTACAAGCTGGGAGGATCATTTAACGGGATATTCAATCTTATTCTCCGCGAGGAAAAAGGATTTACATACGGAGCAAGATCTTATTTCAACGGAGCAGGCCGTTACGGTACTTTTACTGCAACATCGATGGTCAGAACAAATTCCACCCTTGAATCAGTAAGCATTTTCAAGACAGAGATGGAGAGGTATCGTAAGGAAATCCCCCAGGAATATGTCGATTTTACAAAATCGGCGTTACTCAAGGGAAATGCAAGGAATTTTGAAACTCTTGGCAGCCTGCTCAACATGCTGAACAATATTGCGGTGTATGATCTGCCCGTCGATTATATCAAGAAGGAAGAAGCTTTTGTCCAGGGGCTTACCGCAGAAAAAATCCTTGAACTGGCAAACAGATATATAAATCCTGACAAGATGTATTATGTTGTAGCCGGTGATGCAGCCACGCAGGCAAAAGAGCTTGAGAAAGTCGGTTTTGGCAAACCTGTGATTGTAAAGGAATAAGACCGGACTCAGAATCCATCTCCCTCGGGACGAGTTTGGCCTCACCCTAAACCGGGCGAAGCGAGCTCGGCAAAGCCAATCCCTCTCCCAAGGGGGAGGGACTTTTTTATCGTTGCGTTTAAAGATTTTTATTTAAATTTGCACATCCATTCCCTTGCGGTTATGTTCTTCGGAAGAGCATACCGCAAGACCAGAAGACAATTTTTCTGCCCGGATGGTGGAATCCCCGCTGATGCGGGACAGGGTCCGGCACACAGGACTTTGTTGTTTGAGTTATGATTTAAGTTCCGCCCGGATGGTGGAATGGTAGACACGCAGGACTTAAAATCCTGTGGCCATAACGGCTGTGCGGGTTCAAGTCCCGCTCCGGGTACCCAGAGGCACAAGAGGTCAAAACCGACCTCTTGTTTCTTTTTATGAAATCCTGAAACCCTTACCAATTCAGAGGATGAGATGTATAGAAAATTTCAGGGAGAGGGTTGCAACTTTTAAATTTTAAAAAACGGGGTTTTTGTAAGAGTCCATGAGTAAAAACTCTGAGCACATTTCAGGCATACCTGGTCAAAATGCTGAAATCGGTTCCTGAATGATTCCTATACTCCATTCTCGAGAGCATAGCCAACCTAGTCTTCATGTGAAAAGCGTAACTCAGTCATGATCAAGGCACCGCTATGGTTCAGACCAGATATTCATACTGCTCAAGTCTATATTCTTAAACAATGACAAATATATTACCAGGCGAACTGCCGGAGATTTTTCATGACAATTGTATGTGCCACCATGGAGTATATGAGGCACTTAAATCATATTCACCAGACCCTGACAGGAATTAATCCCGAGAATACTTATAAGTATTGTGTGTGTATGTGAAATAAAACAGTCACTTAAACTGTCTATAATTCAAAAACCTGGTTCCTGTCACACTAACTTAACTTTAATATTATGAAAACAAGCCGACACCTATTATCAATTTTTAAGTTCTTCTTATTAGCTGGAATCATTATCTCATGTACTGATAATTCGGATCAGAAAGTGCAACCGGTACTTGGGACACGATCTGTACAGATTATTAAGGAAAAAGGTCTGCAATTCAAGGATCTGAACAAAAATGGGAAACTCGACAAATATGAAGACTGGAGATTATCTGATGACGAAAGGATTGCAGATCTTGTCGGTCAGATGACACTTGAAGAGAAGGTTGGTTTAATGTTCCATCCCAATATTGCAGTCCCTGCTGACGGAATTGTAAAATACGATTTCACTGATGAGGAGAAAGCTGCTATTGCCAATGCCGCCAATGAACAATATGCAGGACCAATTGGTCCGGGAGGACAGGGGCCGGCAGGTGGCGGAATGGCAATGGGGCAGATGAGAAGAACTGCAACTGCTAAATCATATATAGAAGAAAAGAATTTCCGCAATATCCTCAATAATGGCGTTGCACCTATCCGTGAATTCGCTACCTGGTCAAACAAGATGCAGGAGATCGCGGAGGCAACAAGGCTTGGTGTGCCAATAATGTTTTCAACCGATCCGAGACACGGGGCTTCTTTAGGCGCTCATGTAAGCGGAAAGCAATACTTTTCACAATGGCCAAGCAAGGAAGGCCAGGTTGGCATTACCGCATCACGTGATACAGCTATCGTTAGAAAATTTGGCGAGGTTGTGGCAGAAGAATATCGTGCAGTCGGGTTACATATGATCCTGGGACCACAGATAGATCTTATGACAGAACCAAGGTGGGGACGCAATATGGGCTGTTTTTCTGAAGACGCCAACCTTACCTCAGAAATGCTTGCCGCCTTCATCGATGGCGCCCAGGGCAAGAACATCGGGCCCGGCAAGATACTGGTTCATCTGAAACACTGGCCCGGATCAGGTCCGCATAAAGGTGGTACCGGCCAATGGCTGGTTTATCCCGGTAATAATTTCGATTATCATCTCATCCCATGGAAAACAGGC
This sequence comes from Bacteroidales bacterium, assembly GCA_035390825.1. GTDB lineage: Bacteria > Bacteroidota > Bacteroidia > Bacteroidales > VadinHA17 > LD21. The sequence continues at coordinate 35,067 of DAOOUQ010000021.1, forward strand.
ATAGCAAAAGGTGCACTGGCTGCAATGGGTTATTACAGCGGTACCTATTATGATTCACTTAATGTGAACTATTCATACCACATGTCGACTGAAGTTTTATACAGTCAATTGGGTTTCAAAGGTGCAATCTGTACCGACTGGGGAGTGGTGAGCCGCGGCCCGCTTAAACCAAGTTTACAGGGAAAAACGACTCTGAAGGATAATATGGAAATGATAATCAATGCCGGCGTTGACCAGATGGGAAGTGAAACAGATAACGACCTGGTTCTCGACCTTGTGAAAGAAGGGAAGATTTCAGAACAGAGAATAAATCAGGCAGCATCAAGGATACTTCAATGGCACTTCAAACTGGGGCTTTTTGAAAATCCTTATGTCGATCCTGAAGCAGCCGTAAAGATTGTCCGGAGTGATAAAAACCAGAAATTAGGATATCAGGCTCAACTCGAATCAATAGTCCTGCTTACAAATGACGGTGTGCTTCCTGCAAAGGAAAATATCAGGATTTTTGTAGACGGGATTGACAGGGAGCTGGCAGCAAAATATGCCACCCTTGTTGATGATCCGACCCGGGCAGATCTTATTCTTATCAGAACAGCAACACAGGAAGAGAGAGGTTTCGGAGGAGGCCCTGCACCTCAGGGAGGAAACACCGGTAACAGACCTCGTACCACAGCCGGACAGGGTGGTTACAGGCAAGTTGCAACAGTACAGCAGAGGAATGCCCAGCGGATGGCAGCAGGCATGGACCCTTTCGCTGCCAGGGATGTTGACATTTCTTTTCCATCTGATAAATGGGACAAAATAAAGGCACTTGCAAAAACCGGCAAACCTGTTGTTGTTGCATTCAATCCATCTGGATCAAGTTGTGTGCTGCCATCCGACTTAAAACAGGTTGTTAAAGGGACTATTATGATCTTTGACGCCCTCGACAATGCACTGCTCGATGTCGTTTTCGGTAAATTCAATCCGAAAGGGAAACTTCCATTTGAGATTCCATTGTCAATGGATGATGTAAAGAATCAATTGGAGGATGTGCCCTTTGATGCTCCCAACAAGGCTTTTAAATTTGGAGACGGATTATCCTATTGAATGCCGGGAGATATATCCTCTGACCAGTCAGAGTCGATCCATTCCTGGATACTAATGAGAAGCACATATTAATTAGCTGCAGATTTGTTCCGTTTGGAATACTGAAAAAGAGCGGGAGCGGGAGTGTGAGCAGGTAAGCTCGAGCGAACACTCCCGCTTTGTCTCCTCACCCTCCCTCCCACACTCATGCTTTTTGTAAACTTTGATTCAGCCGCGTAAGGTGTTTTCTGAATATTAACTTTAAAATCCTCCTTCCGCCAGCGATGCCGGCCACGGTCTGGAAAAGGAATCAGATGAAACACTAAAACCGCCAAAGGGAATTTGGAAGCTTGATCCAGCAACTTCACTTTTTTTATTGCGTTAATATTATGCAACATATCATCATACGGATAATCACAGTTGAGCTTAACTCTGATTTATACCATTAAATGTTTTAACTTTCTGTTAAGAACTTTAAGTATAAAAAAATGTTATTTTTGTGCCCGTAGTGATGGAGTTCACTGTAAACGTCATAAATGACTGATAACTCCTGTTAAACTTAAGAGTCATTTATGAAACCAATCAAGAAAATATATTCAATGTTACCGCATAGGGGAATATTCCTATTCTCCCTGTTTTTAATTTTAATATTATTATGAAAAACTTTCCCTCATTAAAATCCGATATTGAACGATTAAAGACAATTGCCAGGAATGTTAATGATCAGCCGGTTTTAACCTCGCTTAATGAACTTTCAGGTAAATTGATATACAACCAGTTCTACCTTGTTATCGTGGGATTATTTAAGCGTGGCAAATCATCCATCATCAATTCACTGATTGGCAGGGACCTGGCGCCTGTTGCAGTAACTCCTCTGACTTCTGTGATAACCTTTTTTCAATATGGCCCGGTTACAAAGGCAGAGGTATATTTTAAAAATGGCAATCATGTGACTGTCGATCTGCACGACATTTTCCTTTTCATATCTGAAGAGAACAATCCAAAAAACATAAAGGATGTTGAATATGTCAAAATCATCACTAAGGCAGAAATCCTTGAAAACATTATTCTGGTAGATACCCCCGGTCTGGGATCGGTCTTCAGCCACAACACCAATACAACGATTGAATTCCTGCCACGAATAGATGCTGCCTTATTTGTATTAAGCGCCGATGTTCCCATAAGTAAGGCTGATGAAGAATTCCTGAGAAAAATAAAGGATTTAATACCAGATGTCCTTTTCGTGCTCAATAAATCGGATCTTCTTACTCAGGATGAACTTGATAAAATGATAAGGTATAATATTCAGATGCTTAAGGAGATTTATAAGGATGAGACCAACAACATTGAGCTTATACCGGTTTCAACAAGGGACTTTTTCAGGTCAACTGTCAGAAATGAAACTCAGGACCCTGGTAACATTGGATACCTTCGAAGCAAGATTAATCAGAAAATTGTTGGAGCAAAAGACGAGATACTTCTGTCGCGGAGTATAAGAATGCTGCTTTCTTATGCCGATCAGCTTCAGACTTTGCTCAAGGTAAAATCCGACACTTTACAGTTACCGGTAAACGAACTGGAGAAAAAGCGCGAATCGATGCAGCAGTCAATCGATTTTGTTGCTTCGGGAAAGGTTGATTTTGACGCAGTTGTTAAAAGCCGTGTAAAACAGCTTATAGACAAGATTACAGAGCAGACAGAGCAAAAGAGGAAAGAGCTTTCCCTTTGTTATTACAATCTTTTGATTGAGAACAAGGTGCAGACATGGACCGAGCTGAAAAAAACGGATGCTGATGATTATTTCAGAAAACTCGTCAGCCAGATTTTAAAGGAATTCGACGAACTGAAAACAAGCCTTGAACAGTCTGTCAGGGAAGAGTTCAGCAACATCCTTCTTCAGTACAGCACTCTTTCCCGGTCGTTTCTTTCAGAAATAATTACTCAGATGAAAGAAATACTGGGAATCAATATCGAAGGAATTATTTCTTCATTCGACCTGGATGTTTATACATCGTTTTATTTTAAAACTGATACAAAATATTCAATACCCTCAATCAAGACTAACATATTCTATAAGATACTGCCTGAGAAGTTAGTCAGAAAAATGGTGCTGAAACAGATTTATTTAAATTGTCTGGAACTCATTAATCCTAATTCCGGCAGAATAAGGGGTGATATTGATTACAAGATCAGCGAATCATATCGTAAATTCAGATATCACTTTGATCAGAAGCTTTACGACCTGCTTCAAAGTCTTAAGAATATGATCGAAGATAGTATCAGGACAAAATCATCGATCCATGAAAACTTAGATGCAACACTAAAAAATATCAGGTCTGAACAGGAAATTATTGACCAGATTATAAAACAATATTCTTTATCGGACAAGGATTCAGATTTGCACATTGCTCAGACTTCCACATACCAGGAATCAAAATCCAGTCATATTAATGAAGACAAATGATAATAGATAAACAAACACTCAAAGATTTGGAGGTTTTCAAGTCTGATGAAAATACTGCAACTCTTTTTGACTTTATAGATAAAACAAAAACAGCCGGAGGCAGTTACTGCCTCCGTCAGAAATTTCTCAATCCCCCGTCGACATATGATGAACTGAAAGCAGAACAGGAGGCAATACTTTTTTTTACTGAAATGGCAGCCTCCTCAAAACTCAGACTTCCGTTTACCAGTCACCAGATGAGATCACTGGAAGAATATATTGGCTCAAATATTAATGTCATTGAAAACGGGAATTTTCTGACATGTGCCGCGTTCTGCATCATGGATATTGAAGCATACAGGTACATCAAGGGCGGCTTAAAGGAAATAATTGATTTTATTTACACTTTCTATGAAACAGTACACCACCAAAATACTGGTGCCCCGCTTGTGTTAAGGAAAATAAATGATGACCTTAATAACATTATAAACGATCCCGACTTCAGGGAAGCAGCCGGCAAAAAGAATGGCGGAATACGTTTCTGGAGGGTACTGCGTTCAGACAGGATTTTCCGTACACGTCTGAAAAAAGCGTTTCAGACACTTCTTGGCTGGTTCTATGAGGTAGATGCGTTAATTTCCATGGCAATTACCACAGAAGAACAGAAATTTTGCTTTCCCAAAATTATAAATGACAACGATCCTTCATTCGAGGTTTCAGGCCTTTATCATCCCTTAATTCCGAATGCAGTTCCGAATGATATTAATATAGCAGGTACATCAAATTTCGTTTTTCTTACCGGTCCCAATATGGCTGGTAAAACCACTTTTCTTAAAGCGTCCGGCATTGCAGTATACCTGGCACACCTCGGGATGGGAATTCCGGCCCGGTCAGCCACAATAAGCTATTTCGACAGGTTGCTGACAAGCCTGAACATCACAGACAGTATTGCTTCAGGGTACAGTTTCTTTTACAGTGAAGTTTTAAGAGTGAAACAACTCGCTGAATACCTTAAAAATGGAGAAAAAACCTTTTCCATTTTTGACGAGCTTTTCCGTGGCACCAACGTAAAAGATGCTTTTGATGCATCAAAAATGGTAATTTCCGGACTGATACAATGGAAAACCAGCATATTTATTCTTTCATCCCACCTCTGGGAATTATGGGGACAGATTAAAAATAACAGCAACATCAGGGAACTTTGTTTTGAATCAGAGATTCTCGATGGAAAGCCGGCATTCTCATACCGGCTTTTTAAGGGAGTAAGCGACATGCGCCTGGGTTTAACAATTTTAAAAAACGAAAAAATTATGGATCTGTTAAATTCAACTGAAAATGTTAAAGATTGATATTCCGGGTTTTAAAGTAATCGAAGCAGAACACCTTGTTCTCGATTTCAATGGGACAATAGCAATTGATGGAAAGTTCATCGATGGTGTCCTCAGCAATCTCATGAAGGTAACCGAGTTTTTGAATGTTCACATACTGACGGCTGATACATTCGGAACAGCAAAACAAGAGCTCAGGCTTCTGCCTGTCAAAATAAAAATACTTGATCCTGACAACCAGGATCAACAGAAATTAAACTATGTGAGAAACCTCGGTTCTGCCAAAGTGATCGCTATAGGTAATGGCAGAAATGACCACATTATGTTAAGGGAATCTGCTCTCAGCATCGGAATAATCCAGGCTGAGGGTGCCTATTCCCAGATAATTTATGATACCCATATTATTTGCACAAGGATAAATGACGCCATTGAACTGCTGATAAATCCTGTAAGATTGTTGGCTACGCTTCGGGTCTGACCTGAATGTTATAAATATCCGGAAGAATTTTACCATGATGTTCCTAAGTATACTGTTTCAACGATCAGAAGAATTATTTAACGACGCTGCTGTAAGTGAGCCTGATTGTTTTGCTGATCTGAATCTCGACCAGATAATTGAATCAGTTACAACCGGCAAAGAGGAATATAACCTGAAGCCGTTTTTTTATTATCCTCTTAAAAATATCAGCAACATATTGTACAGGCAGGAAATTATGCGGGATCTCGAGAAGGAATCCGTCATGGAACGGATTTCGGAGTTTAGCGCTAAAATGAAAGAAATCCGAAGACTCCTGTCCCGCGTTGCCAAACTTTATTATAATTATCACAGGGAGAGATGGTTTCTTGAAGTAGTGGAAATTTACTGCAAAACTATAGAAGAACTTGGCGATGGACTCCTGAGGGAAGATATAAAATCGGCCGGATTGAATTCGTTCCGGGAATATCTGAAGAGTTATATAAACTCCGAAAGTTACAGATTACTTGTCTCCGAAACAAAAACAATCATTACAGGATTATCGTCAATTCGATACTGTGTCCATTACCGCGATTTGAGAGTCCAGGTCCGAAGCTTCGGGTCTGAAACTGACTATAACAGGGAAATAGAATCCGCATTCTCAAAATTCAAGCATGACCAGGTGAAAAATTATATGGTTGAATATGCTTCCGCTTCCATGGACATGAATCATGTGGAAGCACAGATTCTGGATGGCGTCGCAAATTTATTTCCCGGGATATTTTCAAGGCTTGAATCTTTTTATAATATAAACCGGAACTTTTTAGATAATACCATCATTAAGTTTGATCGTGAAATACAATTTTATGTTGCTTACCTTGATTATACAAGGAACCTGAAGAAAAAAGGTCTGAAATTCTGTTACCCTGTAGTTACAAAAGAAACCAAAGAAATATTCAATATTGAAGGATACGACCTGGCTCTTGCTTATAAGCTTATTAATGAAAAGTCGGGCGTTGTCACTAATGATTTTCACCTCAGGGGAAAAGAAAGGACCATAATAGTCTCGGGGCCCAACCAGGGAGGGAAGACAACATTTGCAAGAATGGTCGGTCAGCTCCATTACCTGGCATCACTTGGGTGCCCTGTGGCGGGAGAAAAATCACAGCTTTTCTTATTTAATAAATTGTTCACTCATTTCGAAAAAGAAGAAAAAATTCAAAACCTCCGGGGTAAGCTTCAGGATGACCTCATTAGGATACATAAAATTCTGGAGGAGGCGGGAGATGAAAGTATAATTATTTTAAATGAAATATTTACATCGACAACCCTTCAGGACCAAATATTTCTGAGCAGGAAAATAATGCAGAGGATCACAGAACTAGACCTGATCTGTATCTGGGTAACATTCATCGATGAACTAGCTTCCTTTAGTAAGAGTAATGTCAGCATGATAAGCAAAGTTGTACCTGAAAATCCGTCACTGCGAACTTTTAAGATAGTAAGGGGACCGGCCGACGGGCTCGCTTATGCCATGTCAATTGCTGAAAAATACAGGCTTAATTATGAATCTCTCAGGGAAAGATTGAAATTATGAAGACTTTACTGATGTACAGAGACCATGATTTCGATCAGAATCAAGAATTACCATGGAATGAACAGGCATTGATCCGGGATCTTGAATTAAACACCTTGTTCAATGCAATGGCTGGTGATGATAATTTCCTTTTTGATATCTCCAAAGCAGGTGTTTTATCTGGTTTGAAGATCGATATTGACACAATAAAATATCGGCAGGACATACTCAGAGATTGCATAAAAAATGCATCGATAATCAGAGATCTTTATAAAATTGCCGATCAATCGGTTGAAAGGGAAAGGAAAAACTATTGGGGTATCTATAATAAATATCCGTCACTTATTTTGAGCAGGTCGCTAAGGGTGATGCAAATGTTCTCAGAGATGTTCAAGGAATTACGGTCAGTCGCCGACAAATATTCGGATATATTTGAATCTGAAGGATTTAAAAGGCTCTTTTCAATGATATCCGAGGAACTCAATGATGAATATTTTGTCAGGATACAATACTATCTGGAGGAATTGGAGTTTCGCCAGGGAATATTAGTCAGTGCCGGATTGGGGAAAGGGAATAAAGGCATTAACTACTTGCTCCACAAGCCCCCGGGCAAAATAAAAAGCTGGCTTTTAAGGCTGATCGATGAATATATTTATCGCATGCGCCAGGAAGGCAGAATGCGTTGGCTGACACGATTTTTTGAAGATGAACCAGGTGTGAATACATTTTACATAAGTTCAAGAGATGATAGCGGAATTCGTGCCCTTTCCCAACTTAAAGATGAAGGCATAAACTCGGTTGCAAACTCTCTTGCTCAGTCAAATGATCATATTCTCAGTTTCTTCAAAATATTAAAGACGGAGCTTGGCTTTTATATTGGCTGTTTAAATCTGTTCGGGAAGTTAAACGCTCTCGGAGAACCTGTGTCCTTCCCTGCACCTGATACAACTGACAATCAATCATATTCCGCTTCAGGGTTATATGATCCCTGCCTTGCATTAACAAGCAGGCGGAAAGTGGTTGGGAACAATATTGTTGCTGACAATAAAAACCTGGTAATAATTACCGGGGCAAATCAGGGAGGGAAATCGACCTTTCTTCGCAGTATCGGATTATCTCAACTGATGATGCAATGTGGCATGTTCGTTCCGGCAGAATCTTTTAACTCCTCAATCTGTGATTCACTCATCACTCATTTCAAGAGAGAAGAAGACAAAACAATGAAAAGCGGGAAACTTGATGAAGAGCTTGACCGTATGAGTAAAATCGTTGACAATCTGACTCCCGGGACAATAATACTATTCAATGAATCATTTGCAGCAACAAACGACCTGGAAGGATCAGAGATAGCAAGACAGATTATTACAGGTTTGGTGGAAAAGAACATAAGGGTGTTTTTTGTAACTCATTTGTTTGAATTTGCTCATGGATTTTATCAGGCAAAGATGAAAAACACACTGTTCCTTCTTGCTGAAAGGAATACTGATGCTTCACGGACTTACAGGTTGTTTGAAGGAGAACCCCTGCAGACAAGCTATGGAGAAGATCTGTATAATAATATTTTCAATAATTCCTGATTTGTTTTCTAAGGCATTATTTGATCATGAAAACTACGGACAAGAACAAATCAATGGAAACTAAGCATTCTCATGAAGTTTATGCCAGGATTGATGGCGGAATGGATGAGATCGGACCAGACTCGAGCAAACTTAAGGATTATACACAGACCAGATTGGCACTGGCCGGACAATTACGCATTGTTCGCGAGTCACTTGCAACTTTAGGTCGTGAAAAAGCAGAACGACAATATGGTGAACTTATGGTTAAGCTTGCTGAAGACCGGTTCACGCTTGCAGTGATGGGTCAGTTTAATCGTGGCAAAAGCTCACTCATGAATGCCATAATAGGGAATGAACTCCTTCCTGTCGGGGTGCTTCCAACTACTTCCACAATAACAGTACTCAGATATGGCCCAAAAGAACGTTTAATAATTAATCGTGAGAATTCCTTCTTTCCGGAAGAACTACCTGTTTCGTCACTTGCAGAGTATGTGACCGAAACAGGCAATCCTGGAAACATAAAAAAGGTAAAAACTGCCTGCGTGGAAGTACCTGTATCTTTTCTGCGTGACGGAATTGAGTTCGTAGATACACCCGGCGTCGGATCTTCAATATTGTCCAACACGGTGACAACCTTAGATTTCCTTTCTGAATGCGATGCTGTGCTTTTCCTGACAGGTATCGATACTCCAATGACAACTACAGAATTAGATTTCTTAAAATATATCCGAAAATATGTCCATAAAGTCTTCTTTATAATTAATAAGATCGATCTTGTGGCTGATCACGATCGGGGTAAAGTGATGAAATTTGTGGCTGATACAATCAGCAAACAAACCGGCAGTGAGTCCTTGAGGATTTTTCATCTCTCTGCAAAAATGGCTCTTGCCGCCAAAATGACCGGTGATCCTATTCTCTGCCAGCTAAGCGGACTCAAATCACTTGAAGATAATCTGGCGGCTTTTCTGTCAGCTGAAAAATCATCTGTCTTCCTTGCTGGGGTTAGTCACAGGGCATTGTCAATCCTGAATAACGAAGTTAAGCTCGATGCTTTTGGAGCGACCGCCATAGAGGCTCGCCAAAGGGAGATACAGGAGGGGAAAAATATTGCAATCCATAACAATCCACGCGCTGCAGTAGCATCATTGATTATGGCCAGGGCAAAGTTAAAGTTGCTTTATGAAGAAATTACACATAGCCGGATATCTGAGACAGAAGACATAGAAATCAGGTTGCCTTCAATGGAAGAGGAGAATGTAAAACCCGAATCAGAAAACTCAACTGATGATATGGTAGCAGATTTTCTCTCCAGAGGGTGTCCTGTTTGCAAGCATATCATTGATTGTGCTTCAAACTTTTTTATGAACTGGCAATATAAGATCAGCTCTGAGGAATATTCACAGAATGCATTCGCAAATGAACTCGGCTTTTGCCCCCTTCACACATGGCAGTTGCTTGCAGTGTGTTCTCCCCATGGTGCTTCCGTTGGGTTTGCAACACTAACTGAAAAGGTTGCCAGTTACCTGAGAGAGGGCGATATAGTCTCCATGGGAGGGAAATATGTGCAGAAGCTGGTGCGTGGTACACATAACTGCAGGATCTGTGAAATGCTTCGCACGTCAGAATCTGAATACGTCAGACGCCTTTCCGTGATAGTTAGTGAGGCTTCGGGACGTGATAAGTATCATCTTTCCCAAGGAGTGTGTTTGAGGCATCTCGGCATGTTAATAGACGAAGTGAGGTCAGTCGAAATCCGCAGGTTTCTTATCTGCAAAGCTTCACAACATTTTGAAGATGAAGCTCAGGAAATGAGAAGTTTTGCAATAAAACATGAAGCTCTGCGCAAAGATCTTCAGAACAGTGATGAACAGGATGCATACAGACGGGCAATCATTCACATTGTAGGCGATAAAGGAGTTTACACACCGTGGCCTGAAGACAAGGAAATATAGAAATTCAATTATGAAGCCAGAAATAATACATAGAATAAAAAACAATAATAATCCGATGAATATAAGAAGACTTTTGCTGGATGTGGATAAAGCATCAACAAGTCCATCGCTGGTTGAACTTGCAGCCGCTATTGATAATGTTGATGGTGTTGAGGCATTAAATATCAGTGTTACCGAGATTGATATGGAAACCATGGATCTCGATATTACTATTGAAGGCAACAACCTTGATTACGATAGCATAGTCAATGCCATTGAAGATGCAGGAGCTGTTGTACATAGCCTTGATGAAATAGTAGTCGGTTCAAGGATTCTCGAACACTTAGAGTCAAAGAGATGAAATTTTTCAGACGATTATCCTACAGAGAGTACAGGCTTGCCATAGTAATGGGATTTGTCGATGGGGTACTGACTGCATTACTGTTAGCTTCAGGCCGGATATTTGATAAAGGTATAGAAATGACTGTTCCGATGGCACTGCGGATTGCGACAGGCGCTCTGGCCACAGCTGGTTTTGTGTTCTACATCGGCAGGTACACGGAACTTAGATACAAACTTGTGAGAGCCGAAACGCAACTAAATCTTGTTCAAAGGGGAAGGCTGGCAACAACATCTCTTGGTCGTAAAGTATTGTACGATGCAATAAGGGAAGCTGCCTTATCAGGTGTCAGTAGTTTTGTTAGTGCTTTTATTCCATTGATTCTGGCTTCAGCCTTGCCTTCTCTGCCTTTAATAAGTTTGATCTCTTCTCTGTTCATATTGGGAATTATGGGAAGGATCATTGCAAAAGCAGTAAAAGGTTCGCCTTTCATTTGGACAGTAAATCTGGTTATGGGTGGAATTCTGATGACTTTGGCAGGGTTCTGGCTGCACCTTGTTTAAAATCAGATTGACCTCCATGATATTGTATTAACAGGGATAAGATGATAGAGGTTTTAAATTCGATAGATACAAGGTTGTTTTTGTTTCTCAACAGCAGACATGATCCTTTTTTCGACACAGTTATGTATTGGTTTAGTGATAAACTTGTCTGGGGTCCAATGTATTTGCTGATAGCTTTTTTTATTGTTAAGTACCATAAAATAAATGGCCTTGTACTTTTATTGTTTGCCGTACTTGTAATAGCCATGTGTGATCAGATTGCTTCGCACCTGATCAAAAATGCTGTCATGAGACTTCGCCCCTCGCACGAACCTGCTCTGGCTGGTATGATCCATCTGAGCAAAGCAGGCCCTGGTGGAATGTATGGCTTTATATCTTCTCATGCTGCAAATGCTTTTGGATTTGCAACGTTCTTAAAATATACTCTCGATGTTCGTTTTAAACTCTTGAAATACTGGCTTTATATCTGGGCTGTTCTGGTGTCGTACAGCCGTATTTACAACGGTGTCCATTATCCGGGAGATGTGTTAGTTGCCGGCTTAGCAGGTACGGCAATCGGATGGGAAATGTCAATGCTTTATAAATATGTTGAAAACAAATATTTGTCTAAAATTCATGAAAAACATCAGATTTGATACAGCTACAAAATTTGTAGTATTAATAGGTCTTGTAAGTCTGTTTTCAGACATGACATATGAAGCAGCCAGAAGTATTAACGGCTCTTTTCTGCAGGTTCTTGGTACAAGCGGAGCAACTGTAGGATGGGTGGCAGGGCTGGGAGAACTGTTGGGATATGGATTGAGATTTATTTCGGGCTACATCGCCGACAAAACGAAAAAATACTGGACTATACTGATTACAGGGTACCTACTTAATCTTTTCTCTGTCCCTCTCCTTGCATTGGCAGGATTCTGGCAGATTGCGGTAGTTTTAATGATAACCGAACGTATTGGTAAAGCAATAAGGACACCTTCACGCGATGCTCTCCTCTCCTTTGGCACACAAAAAATGGGACGTGGATGGGGATATGGTTTACATGAAGCTATGGACCAGATCGGGGCTACTGTCGGCCCTTTGCTTGTCAGTGCAGTTCTTTTTTACCAGCATCAGAATTACCAGATTGCATTCGGTATACTTGTGATCCCTGCAATTATTGCCGTCAGCATATTATTATACTGCCGGCAACTTTATCCTAAGCCCGAGAACCTTGAAATCAAGACAACTTCCATTACTTCAAAAAGCTTACCTGAAAGATACTGGATCTATACCTTGGCGGCAGTATTTATTGCAGCCGGGTATGTCGACTTTCCTCTGATTGCTTATCATTTTAAGCAGAGGGCAATAATGAGTGATTCAGTGATTCCTCTCTTTTATTCAATTGCCATGGCCACCGATGCAATAGCGGCGCTTATTTTGGGGAAAATGTACGATAAAATAGGAATCAAAACTCTCATGCTGGCAGTTTTACTTTCAGCATTTTTTGCACCGATGGTTTTTCTGGGAGGTTTTAACTGGGCTTTGGCAGGCATGATGTTGTGGGGTATCGGAATGGGAGCACAGGAGTCTATATTAAAAGCTGAAGTTGCCGGAATGGTCCCACCCGAAAAACGTGGGACAGCCTTTGGCACTTTCAATACAGCGTATGGTCTTTTCTGGTTTGCAGGAAGTGCCCTGATGGGCTATTTGTACGACTTCTCTGTTAAAGGTGTCATTCTGGTTTCAGTGATAACACAATTTATTGCTCTGATCATTATTTTTAATCTTGTTAAGAAGAAAAAAACGACTGAATGAATAAACCTTCCTTCACGGCCATAATCTCAATGTCAGAATAAATATTTCATATCTATCAATAAGCAAATCGTTTAACAAAAGTTTAAAGTGATCCTGCCAAATCCCTGGGAGCCGTTCAGTGTCGCCCGGCTTTATGCCGGCTTCTCCATAATTCGATCCAATATGAATTATGGTCTTAACTGAGATTTTACAGATTAAAAGATCTTTTACCTGGTTGCAACTTTTGTCGGCTCCGGGTACATTGCCCTCAGAAGACTTGGCGAAGGAGGACTGAAAAAGAAATGAGAGTGAGAGCGAGGAAGCTGACACGTTTTTATTAATCCTTTTCTTATGCCAGTCATTTCCAGAGGTTCTCCCCGAATGCCCAACCTTTTCCTGCAGGTTCTTTAATATAGGTATCCAGTTCGGGATGATTCCTGATTTTCATATTTGCAGCATCATATTCAATTCTTGTATCGAATCTTTGTGCCAGAACGCCAACGAGAGCCATCTCCACCAGGCCTGCAGAATAATCAAAATTCGAACCCGGCAGTCTATCGTTCTTGATGGCGTCGACCCATTCGCGCTGCGGGTTTTCCTCAAAAGTCCTGGGGATTGTAGGCGCAGGCAGATTTTTCTGAAACTCAGTCCATTCTTTACCCGGCAATAAAATTACAGGATTGTTCGGACGGCCACCTGTCATAAGGCAATGTTTATCACCAACCATTATCATTCCACTTCCAGGTAACTTTTCAAGGTTCCATTCCGGGCGGTTGTCGGGTTTCAACCCTCCCTCGTACCATCGCATTGTAACAGGAACCTTATTCCCGCGTGCCGGGAAATCCCAGCGAATAATGGCTTTATCTGATACAAATCCGGTATCAGGAACGGGTGTTTTGAATTCCGTTTCGGCGACAACAGGTAATCCCAGGTCAAGCGACCAGTAAGGAGCATCGAGGGTGTGACAGCACCAGTCGCCCATTTCGCCATTGCCGAAATCGAACCATCCTCGCCATGTTTTTGGAGCATAAATACTGTTGTATGGACGGAAAGCTGCAGGGCCAAGCCACAAATCCCAATCGAGATATTCAGGCACAGGTTCTTCAGGCGGCGGGAAACTTGCAGGCTTGTCGAAATACTGTCCTTTGCCAAAAGTCGGGCCATCAAACCATGCTATCACCTCAGTGACATTGCCCAATATTCCGGCATCATACCATTCCTTAACCTGTCGGATGCCGTTTGTGGCATGTCCCTGGTTAGCCAGCTGAGTTACTACTTTATAGTATCTGGCTGCTTTCCGGAGTGTTCTTAATTGCCAGACATTGTGTGCAAGTGGCTTTTCTACAATGACATGCTTGCCAAGCTCCATCGCAGCCATTGCTGCCGGGAAATGTGTATGGTCAGGCGTACAGACCATCACTGCATCAATTCCCCTGTGCATCTTGTCAAACATTACCCTGAAATCTTTAAAGCGCCTGGCATCAGGCATTGCTTTAAAGCCATCAGCAGCCCTGTTGTCATCAACATCACACAATGCAACAATATTTTCGTTCCAGAGCGGATCCTTCTGATTGATCAGTTTTCCCCAGTTACCTCCGCCCTGCCCTCCAACGCCAATAACCGCAACATTTAACCTGTTTGTTGGTGAGGCACTTATCAGGCCGGGAATGAAAAAAGCACCTGCAGTAAAAGTACCTGCTGACTTAAGAAAATATCTCCTTGTTGTCTTCATGGTTGCTGATAGTGTTTATAACCTGATTTTAAAGTATCCTGTAAATAGCTGACCCGGTTTTGTCAGTCTGAATTATTCAGGTACATAAATATAAGCAATTTTTGGCAGGTTTGGCGGTCTCTGCCCGGGATATCTCCTTTTCAAAAGCTGCGTGACATAGAACAAGTTTTGAAGGACAGGGAAAAAGAAGAAAATACACGCTTATCCTTATTCACTGCGTTCCCTGAATTCACCCATGGTTCTGGTAAATATCCAGATGGCAGCTAACCCCATAATGGTATGAACAGCCAGAGTGAACATAATGTATTGAGGTTTTCCTGCCTTTTCAAAAACACCCAGCAATCCTGTATATAATCCGCTTAACAATGCACCGATGGCTGTAGCAAGGAAGCTGGTCCCCATGTACAATCCCGCCTTTTCCTTAGGCGCGATCCACATTATATATTCCTGGATCCTTGGTGAGGATGCCATTTCCCCGACAGCAAAAAGGAATACGCCGAGAAATACAAGGCCTGCTGCTATGGTAGCTGAAAGGCCCAGAACGATAAACCCGGCAGAAGCAATTGAAAGACCAAAGAGAAAGGATGGAATCGCGGGTCGTTTTTCAAAAATCCGGGAAACGACAACCTGAAAAAGAATTATTATATAGCCTGTATGTGAAATGGCTTCAGCATTTATCATCCAGATTCCATCCTTCTGATGCGAAATAGCGCCGGCAACAGTGTCACCGAGAACACCCTTAACAGTCTGGTAAAGAGCGGCGGTATTGAGATGACCATCAATATATACGGCCAGGATATTGAAAAAAGACCAGAAAGGCAGCCAGAAGAAAAGGCCCAGAAGTGTAATAAAGGTAAGAAATTTAACATCAGAAAGAGCTTCTTTCATATCCTTGAATTTCTTCCTGAGAGATGCCCCCTCAATATCGCGTGCAGGTTCCTTGTAAAAAATGAGTGTAATTATTAACATAAGTCCAATAGTGCCCGCAGCTGTATAAAAAACATAATCCCACGATATTGCATGAAGCTTCCCCATTACGATTGGGCCGATCGAGGCGCCTATATTGACCATTGCATAGTAGACCCCAAAACCCAGAGTCTTGTTGGTTGAATCAGTGGCCGCACGGACGGTGGCTGCGATCAATGGTTTGAATATGCCAGCTGCCAGTCCTATTGAAAGCATAGTCAGAGCAATACCCGAGAAAGTTCTGGTTACAATCAGTAACAATATTGATGGCAGATATGCAAGGTATGAAACGATCAACATTTTTTTGAAACCGTACTTGTCGGCTATGGTGCCCGAGAAAACAGGAGTCAGGTAAGAAAGCAGGAGGAAGATACTTTGGATTATTCCAAGGTCGCCTTTCGAAAAGCCAAGCTGCTGAAGATAAATACCAAAACTCATGTAAATGCCGTAATAAGCGAACCTTTCAAGTATCTCAATAAGGTTTGCCGTCCAGAATACTCCGGGGAATTTTGATCTGTTTCTCATTTTTCAGAATGTAATAATTTCAGGGATATGTTTCTTATTCATAATTTTCAGCAAACAGGGAGGCGATCCTTATAATAACCTTTGTTGCCGCTACCATGCTCTCGAGAGGAATGTATTCAAATTTCCCGTGATAATTATGTCCCCCGGTAAAGATATTAGGGCAGGGAACACCCATATAAGATAACCGTGAACCATCTGTACCTCCCCTGACAGGCACCGTCTTTGCCTTAATCCCAACCTCTTCAATAGCTTTACGTGCTATTTCCACGATATGAAAAACCGGCTCTATCTTCTCACGCATATTGAAATACTGATCTACAGTATCTGTTTTAACGGTTCCATCAGGGTATTTACGGTTTAACAGGCCGGCTATATCATTTATGAGGGCTTTTTTATCCTCGAACTTTTGCCGGTCATGGTCGCGTATAATGTATTCAATAAAAGCATTTTCCACCGTTCCTTCAATTTTCGTGACATGAAAAAACCCTTCATAGCCAGTCGTAAATTCAGGTCTTTGGCCAGCAGGAAGCATGTCGATGAATTCTTTGGCGACCAGAATGGAATTTATCATTTTGCCCTTTGCAGATCCGGGATGTATGTTCCTGCCCTGGATATGAACCAGGACTTTTGCGGCATTGAAATTCTCGTATTCAAGCTCCCCTATCTCACCCCCGTCGATAGTGTAAGCAAATTCTGCCCCGAACTTTCTGACATCAAAGAAGTCGACTCCCCTGCCGACTTCCTCGTCAGGAGTAAATCCAATCCTGACGGTTCCATGCCTGATCTCAGGATTGGAAATGAGGTATTCCATAGCTGTCATTATTTCGGCAATACCGGCTTTATCATCGGCACCGAGCAAAGTGGTACCGTCTGTTGTTATGATTGTCTGTCCTTTATACTGTTTTAGTTCCGGGAAATCAGATGTTTTAAGTGTTAATCCAGTGGTTTTGTCAAGCAAGATATCCCCGCCGTCGTAATTATCCACTACCCTGGGGTCTATGTTTGCAGCTGGCATATCAGGGCTGGTATCCATGTGTGAAAGGAATCCTATTACAGGTATTTTCTTGTCAGTGTTGGAATGAAGTGTGGCCATTACATATCCATACTTATCAACTGAAATGTCTGTCAACCCGATTTGTTTAATTTCTTCAGCCAGCATTTCTGCCAGTATCAACTGTTTTTTTGAACTTGGATACTCCACTGAATCTGAATCCGACCGGGTGTCGACCTTTACATATCTTAAGAAACGCTCCAGAAGTTTTTCCTTCATGGTTAATTAATTTTTAAACGCTAAAATAAGGATTATTCAGGATGGTATCATGAAAACCTGAAGACAAAGATGTTTAACGGGCTTAATTCAATAAGCTCATGGTAGCGGCATCGTCTGGACTTTTAAAATCATGGAAACTCCTGATTAATAATGAAGGAAGAATTCTTAACTTTAAGGAAGCAACTTTCAGCAGGCATTTTAAGAAAGACATTTTTAGGAATTTACCAGGATCTTTTCATCAGGTATTTAAAATCTGAAAATCTAATATAAGTTCACCGTCATTTAACATTATCTAGTCATGGAAACAAATAACGTAAGCAGGCGTGATTTTGTTTCGGAATCATCAGTTGACATTATGGCCGCCGGGACCGGTTTAACTGGGAATTCAGGCAGTTTTGAAGATGTGAAGGTTCAGGAGCATCAAAAGATTGAAAGTTACCGTGTGCTGGCCGAACCGGATTCATGGCATCAGATATCGGTTGTGGCCCTGCAATGATGGCAAACGAAAAATCTGATAAAGGCAGTTTCCGGTTCGGGAATAAATGTTTTTGACACTGTTGAATTTTATGGAAACGGCAACAATGAGCTTCTGGTAGGAAGAGGCATAAAAGAATATGACAGGAAATCCTTGTTCATCAATACCAAACTGATTGTCAGTCCGAACGATGACAGCGGAAAGATTGTGACCCGCGTCTGCCGTTGACCGGAGAGACTTGGAACAGATTATCCTGACGGGGTCATGCCTTGGAATCCCTCCACCGTTGAGAATACCGCCAACAAAGAATTCCACAAGGCTTTTGACCAGCTCAGGAATGAAGGGAAGGTTAAGTTCTGCGGGATATGTCAACCCTCATGTCCATACAATGTTCCGGTTAATACAATTGCAAGATTCAACAATTATTCCGTCGCATAGTAAAGAGAGAAATATGTAATTGAGAAATACATGACTTTGTCAGGCCCCAAAACGGAAAAATGTCTGACATGTTAAGGTTATTGCGAAGCTGCATGCCCATTTGGTGTCTCAGCAAAGACAATCCTGACCATAGTTCACGAAAGCCTGAATATAATGACAGGGTAAAAGTATTTAAGTGGAATTTGCAGCAGACGCCGGGATCAAAACTGAAGATCCGGAAATACCTGCACAAAGAATCAGGTATGGCAAAATACCTTCAGAATCACAAATATGGTACAATATTGATTTCCAAAGGCATTCCCGGCGGCTTTGCAGATGTTAATTACCAAGTTCCAGAATAAGTTCTCCTTTGGCCGGGATTGTCACTGTTTCTGAAATATTAAATACAGCTGAAGTGATAATGTCCCTGCCGGTCGTAAAGCTTCCGGTAATATCAGAAAAACGGTTTGTCTTCACAGTCTGTTCCTTCAATGAACTGTTCAGCATGACCATTACAGTATGACCGTCTTTAATACGCGCATAAACATAAACACCGTTCCCTGGAGCGTAGTGTATCAGCTTTCCTTCTTTGATGGCGATGCATGTTTTTCTCCACTGAAGAATTTTCTGTAAGTAATCCCATGCTTCATTCTGGATTTCAGTTCTTCCGCTTTCTGAAAAAAGGTCTGAACTATCGTCAGGCCATCCGCCCGGGAAATCCTTCCGCAAATTACCATCTCCTTCTTCTTTCAAACCAGTCATTAAAATTTCTGTCCCATAAAAAATCTGCGGAATACCACGGGTAGTAAGCAGGAAGGCGATGCCCTGCTTAAAGCGTTTCAGGTCAGTTTCATCCTTACGGTTGAACCTGGTCATATCATGATTATCCAAAAATATCAGAACATTGCAGGGGTCAGGATAGATAAAATCCTGGGCAATTTCTTCAAAGATATTGTTGAGATAACCATTATCTGAATTACTGTCAAAAGCAGACTGGGTAACAAAAGTCAGGGAAAAATCCATTGGTGTCTTGAGTTCTGAATTCCTGTCGCTTAAGCGCGAATTTTTCTGCCACCAGGCTGATGATGTACTTTTATTGTACCATGTTTCACCCACAATGTTGAAATCAGGATATTCTGCATATATCTCCCTGTTCCACCGGCTAAGGAAATCATAATCAAGATATGAATAAGTATCCTGTCGTATACCGTCAATACGTGCGTATTCGATCCACCAGATGGTGTTTTGTATCAGATAAACTGCCAGGTGTGGATTAGTCTGGTTCAGATCAGGCATACTCCTTACAAACCATCCGTTTAGAAAAGCAGATCTCTCCGAAGGCGCTGCATGAACGTCCATTACGGACACAGTGGCATGGTTGGTCTGGACATAATCACCATTGTTGTTTATCCAGTCTTTCGAAGGAAGGTCTTTCATCCACCAGTGTGAACTTCCACAATGGTTCAAAACCATATCCATCACTATCTTCAGGCCCTTGTCGTGGGCTGATTTTGTAAAGGCTTTAAACTCTTCATTGGTCCCGAAACGGGGGTCTATTTTATAATAATCTGTTATTGAATAACCATGGTATGAGCCTCCCGGCATCCTGTTTTCCTGAACCGGATTAAGCCAGATGGTGGTTATTCCCAGGTCTTTCAGGTAGTCGAGACGTTTTGTGATCCCTTCCAGATCACCGCCGTGTCGTGCATTCGGATCTTGCCTGTTTACAATAACGCCATCAAGGTTGTCGTTGCCGGGATTGCCGTTTGCAAAACGGTCAGGGGTAATGAGATACATGACATCAGCTGCGCTGAAACCCAGTGCTCCGGTCTTATCAGTTCTGGCCTCCAGAGGATAGTTATATGTATATCTGCCTGTGCTGCCGGTAAATACCAATGGCACTTTACCCGGCTTTGTGCCAGGTGCAATATCCACATAAACAAATAAATAATTCGGATTTTCAGTTTTTGATACATTCAACACCCTTATGCCGGGATATTTAATTTCGATGGCTGCCTTGCTTACATCGGGGCCATATACCAATAACTGCAGGTTTGTATTCTTCATCCCGGTCCACCAGTTTGCAGGCTCGACACGTGTTACCGTAACGGCATTTACCGAAACGAGAGCCAGGGAAACAAGAATGCAGAAGATGAGAGCAATTGCTTTTTTATTCATAGGTTTATTCCATTATCCGATTTTTAAACCCGGTTGTGATTGAAGACTCAGATTTTCAAAACCGGGGAAAGTGCTTTGCTAATGCAATTTACTTGTTTTTCTTTAAGCCACTCCTCTATACGGGCCACAATTCCTCTTATAAAGTCCGCTTTACCTGATCTTCCCCTTTCCTGAAATGATGTCGGCGGTTCAGACAAAAGTCAGCATAAATTGTATCAATGGTAAAAATATCTCCAGGGAAGAATTCAGGAAAAGTCAGATTTCATTTCCTGTCGGGAAGGGTGAACCTGATTTCGTTAAAAGTGCCATTTTGAGATTCGAACCAGATCCCGCCTCCATGTTTCTCAACAAAATCCCTGCAAAGCAACATGCTTAATGTTATCCCTTCCTCTTCAACTGCGCCTCTCCCTGAAGCGATATAAGAGGATGAAAATATTTCATTAAGATTTTCATGACTCAGGTCTGAGGTTTCACTCTGTACCGAAATCTCAATCTCTGAATTGCAATGACTTGCCAGAACATCAATCTGGCAAATTGATTTTGAATGCCTGATAAAACAGGAGAAGATGTTTGTAAAGATCGATTTAAGCATAAACTTATCCGCAAAAGCCTCAACCTCTTCTCCGATAAAATAATTCACATTAAATTCTTTGAGTTCACTGCCAGGGTTAAGAACGGACACAGAATCACGACAGGCTTCCCTGAGTTTAAGTATTTGAGGTTCGAAGGCAATCTTCCCCTGATTCATCCTTGTCCATTGAAGCAGATTATCAAGCAATCCGTACAGATTGCTTGCAGAATTGCTCATCATCCTGGCCATTTTCTGAATCTCCTTTATAGGAAGGTTATCCAGTTCCTCAGCCATCAGCTTTGAAAAGTTGTTAAATACGTTGAAAGGAGTGTACAGATATTGTGCTATCATTGAATAGAACCGGTCTTTCTCCTGGCTTACACGCAACAGTTCTTTTTCATATCTCTTCAGTTCAGTAACATCCCTCACCACTGAGCAGAAAAGGTAATTCTCATTAAGCTTTACCGGGAAAACCATGCTTTGTATATACCTTCTTGAATCTGAATTCAACGGAATTATTTCACTGTCAATTATATGATTGAATTTTTCCGATGCCTCCATAGTCAGAATTCCATTGATATTATTTTCGATGATATGTCTTTTATTATTCGGAGGTGGTGTAAGTTGCAGCTGAACATCGATGATATCCCTGTTCAGGACATCCTCACGTCTTACTCCACAGATTCTTTCAGCCCCGTTGTTCCAGATTATGATCTGTCCCTTCTGATCAAATACCGTAATGGCGTCATTTATCTGGTCAATGATCTCCCTGAATTTTGTCTCACTTTCGATCCGGGCCTGCTCGGTTTCAATCCGGCTGGTTATATTTCGGGCAAGAAATGTTGTGCCAATTATTTCATTCTGCCCATTGCTTACGGGGTTAACAAAACATTCGTAATATGCTTTGTTAGTATTTCCAAAAGTCTGGATAAAAGTTGTCGGCTGGCCGGTAAGAGCAAGGTCCAGATTATTCTTTAACAATTTTCTGTCTTCTTCAGCAGAAATATAATTGATAAAATTCCTGCCTGGCTCCACATCTGCATCATATGCGAATTTCATGGCCTCGGCATGTGCATTGTTGAAATATATATAATCGTAATTCCTGTCTGTTGAAAAAATTATAATCCCCAGCTGAGACTCAAGGCTGGACATCAGGAAAACACGTGATTTGACAAGTTCTTCCTCAGCTTCTTTCCGTCCCGTAATGTCAATGATATTTGCCAGATAGAATGTACGATCAGAGTGCTGTTTAAATGAAGAAACAACAACATTGACAAATATCTTTCCCTTTTCCCGGTTGCGGAAAACAAGATCAAATCCTTCTTTTGGTGCCTTGTCTTCAAGGATAAGCCGGAAAGCCTTGCTGATATTGAAGATATCATCCTCCGACCAATAGACAAAGGGAGGCTTTTTCCCGAGTAATTCCGGTTTATCCCATCCAAACATCCTGCAAAAGGATTCATTGACATATACCTGTTCACCGGTGTCGTCAATTACGGATATTCCGCCAGGAACAGATTCCACAAGTGCCTGTATAAAATTCCTGTCGAATTGAAGATCGCTGCCTGCAGAATCGTGGCTTACAGGATTATCACCAACCTGCAATGCACCTGATCTGAACTCAGATTTGTCGGAGCCCATGGAAACCAGATTTACATACCTGATACAAATGTCAGAAAGCTTCTTTCATAACAAAAGGTCATTCAAAAGACATCTTTTAAAATCACCCTGATAAAAAAAGAACTTTAAAAAAGAAGGCCAGGTCAGTTTTAAATTTCATCGGCTTGAAATGATTTAGAATTAACCTGCGGGAGATTCATGTAAGTATACTAACAACCGGCCCTTAAAAATGTTGGATGTCGATGGGAATAAAGTTTTCCTGCTCATGACACGCCAACGGCTGTATTTGTTTTGCAATAAAAAAGGGCGCTGAATGAGTAATTTTAATTAAATTTATCTCAAAAGATGTAAATTATGAAAACTTCACCCTTCATTGTTATCGTCCTGATAATTGCCGGCATTTTTCTGATTCAGGGTTCTCCTGTCAGAAAAGACATTCAAAACAATCTTTCATTCTTCCCATCCGAAGTAAAAAAGGTAATAGATAAGAAATGCTACGGGTGTCACAGTGCCCAGGGGAAATCGCCGGTAGCGAAAGGGGCCCTGATATGGGATAGCCTGCCAAATCTTAAGAAAAGCAGGATAGTGGCGAAACTTGATAATATTGTGAGGGTCCTTCAGAAAAACACTATGCCTCCTGAAGGTGTTGTAAAAAAGAATCCGGAAATGAAGTTGTTACCTGACGAGAGCAGGCTCCTTCAGTCATGGGCAGCGTCAAAAGCTGACAGCCTCCTAAGGTAAATTTTCACTGAATCATGTATTTAAACTGATGAAAATTTTAAAAATCATTGTATTGGCAGGATTTGTGCTGCTGATAATTATTCAGTTTTTCCCGTCAGGAATTCCCGGTAACAAACCTGAGGATGAAAAGAGCATTGTAAAAAGCGATCTGGTTACAGGGCCCGTGGTTGAACAGCTTAAAAAATCCTGTTTTGATTGCCATTCCGATCAGGTCAGGCTCCCCTGGTATTCAAAGGTCGCCCCGGCATCATGGTTACTTGCAGATCATATCAATGAAGGAAGGGAAAATTTAAATTTCTCCAATTGGGAAGATTACAGCAAACGTGAAAAAACAGGATTGCTGCAGAGGATTAAGGATGAGGTGGAATCGGGAAATATGCCTCTGAAATCGTATTTACTGATCCATGCTGACGCCAGGCTTCGCACTGAAGATATTTTATCTTTGTCGAAATGGACAGAGGAAGCCGCAGCCAAAATTATGGAATGAAATCTTCCTGAAGATTCAGCTACCGGAGCACCGGAAAGTCAGCCTTTCCGGCCACTGAAAAGAAAGCTTTGAGGTAGTGGTTTTTCAGGTGATTTATAAATTACTGCTGCCCGGTACTTTTCGGCGCCAGAAGGAAGATGGCACAAAGCCTTAAATCCTTTCTCCCCGATTCTCGAAACTGTTCCCATATTTTCCACAGCCACGTTAAAGGCCTTATATCATGCCATAAAAATTCTGTCTGCAAGTTCAGGTCACGGAAAAAGCATCCAGTTCTTTACCCGAATCTGCAACAATTAAGAATAATGACAATAAAGGAATGTGTATTTTATTCGATCTCATTAATGATAAAATTCCAGGAACAGGTCCATATATGCTGATTTACACAGATTTTAGAGGCAGGCGTCCTTCATCAAGTGCAAAATCAACGAAGTTTGATACAATTCATGATGAAATTAAAAGAATCTCATACGTTTGGTTCCAGGTTAATGCGTTTCGTGATGATAAACCATTTTTTCTTTATGCTGACAAACAACTTGCAGTTTCGTTTAAAAGGAGCTTATTTCGAACAGATTCCTGAAAATTGAAATTATTTTGTCAGGTCGTTTGGTTAAGATCAGATGGTTGGACGGCATTTCACAAAGACTACCCTGTCTGTGTTGTAAATGAAATGCCGTCTGAATTTTAAATCAGGCGATCTTAATAATAAAGAAAAAGATTATACCTTGGAACCCTAAAAACTCAACCTTCTTTTTAAAACAAAAAAGAAAAAGTACTTCATAAACAGGCATGAGTAAACTCAATAAACATATTTTCCTCTGCAACTGCCATGGGACAAGGATCTCTCAGAAAATCCTTGACGGGACAATGAAGTTCCTGAAGGAGAATACATTCAGGGTTACTGTTTTCTCAGATTTGTGCGGAGTGGCAGCTATGAAAAGCGACACCTTGTCAGACACACTGGAAGAAAACACAGAATATCTTGTTTTAGGTTGCTATCCCAGAACGTTGAAGCTTTTGTTTGAACAGTCGGCATTAAAAAGCCTGGAAAATATAAATTTCAAATATTTAAACCTAATAGAGACTCCTTTGTCAAAAGCACAGGATATTGTTAACGATTTCTGGTCAGGCAGCTTAAGCGCAGTTTCCCGGCAAGAAATTAATGGTGATCCCGGCTGGCATGCATGGTATCCCATCATCGATTATTCGCGTTGTACCACCTGTGGCCAGTGTGCTGATTTCTGCCTTTTCGGGGTTTACGAAAAATCTCCTGAGAAAGTAAAAGTCATAAATCCAAAAGGATGCAAGGATCAGTGTCCTGCCTGCGCACGAATATGTCCTTCAGCGGCAATAATTTTCCCGAAATACAAACACGGGGGTGCAATAGGTGGGTCCGATGATATTGACGAAAAGGCTGAGCTTCAGAGGCAAAGACAGGATATTGAATCGATCCTGGGAGACGACATTTACCTTGCCCTTCAGAAAAGAAAAGCCAGAAGGCAGTCAATCATAAAGGAGGAGGCGATGAAAAAAGCGATAATGGAAAGGGATATCGCCATAAATAAAATAAACAAAGCTGAATAAAGGATGTCAGTACTGAAGAACTTCTTAAAAGCCGACAGGCGCTGCCGGAGGATCTTTCTGACCAATATGGTTTTGAAAGGCGCCGCCGGTTTTGTAAAGTTCAGGAAAAGGAGGAGGAACGGGCTTATGTTTCCGGCTTTTCAGTTCATCTCCGTCACAAACGACTGCAACCTCCGATGCCAGGGTTGCTGGGTTGAAACCGGCAATCCCAAAATCTATATGGAAACAGAAAAGATAGATTCTGTGATTGAAGCCGGAAAAAGGCAGGGTTCATATTTCTTCGGCATTCTGGGAGGAGAACCACTTATTCGCAAGGACCTGAATCTTATATTTGAAAAACACCCCGATTCATATTTCCAGCTTTTCACCAACGGGACTCTTTTCACCAGGCAGGTGGCTGAAAGCCTGAGAAAAGCCGGAAATGTAACACCGCTTATAAGTCTCGAAGGTGATGAATTAGTTGCCGATATCAGACGCGGCGGACACAACATATATAACCGGACCCTCGATGCGGTAAAGACGGCGGCAACTGAAGGTCTTATTACCGGAGTTGCCATAAGCGTCTGCAAATCGAACATTGACATGGCCCTTAGTGAAGATTTTGTAAAGATGCTTCACAACATTGGTGTACTGTACATATGGTATTACATTTACCGCCCTGCGGGCCACAATCCCAACTATGAACTTGCCCTTTCGTCTGAAGAAATACTCCGCTTGCGGAAATTCCTTGTTGAAGGAAGGACAAAACTGCCTATGGTCCTTGTTGATTCCTACTGGCGTGCCAACGGTGAACCTTTCTGTCCTGCAGCCGACGGACTCAGCCATCATATAAATCCGTCAGGCAATATTGAACCATGCCCGGTGGTCCAGATTGCCAAAGAGAATATCTTTAATGGCGAACCGACAGCCATATATGAGAATTCACAACTTTTAAGGGATTTCAGGCTTCAGATAAGCAGGAAAACAAAAGGATGCGTTCTTATGGAAGATCCGGCATGGATCAAGGATTTTGCTGAAAAACATAATGCCCTGAACACTTCGAACAGACCGGAATACCTTGAAGATCTTGCATCATCACCTTCTGTGAACAGTCATGGCTCCTGCCCTGTTATACCTGAGCTTAGCCTTATTTACAGGATGGCAAAGAAGACAGCCTTCTTCGGAATGGGCGCCTATGGATGACAAAAATGGAAATGATTTCTGACAACATATTAACCCTTGTGGTGCCGGTTATAGGAAAACTGCGCGATGAGATCCGGGAAAAAACCGACAGCTATTTTGTAACAAATGTTACAATTCCTCCTGTCTCTTATGAAAAACTTGCCGGATTTGCCGACCATCTTATTGCTGAAAATGGCTGGAATCCGGAATTTAAGGCCTTCACAATGATATGTTGCGGTAATGCCATTTGGCGGCCGGTGGTGGGTGCAATTCCCTATGACAGGAGGATGCTTCTGCTGCCGCGATGCCTTAGGAACAGCCGCAAGTGCAAAGCACACGAGGATGAGCTCGGGCTGCTCTGCAACGAATGCGGTAACTGCAGCATTTCAGGATTTATACGTGAGGCCGAAGACCTGGGATATATAACAATTGTCGCCGAGGGGACCACCATAGCATCACGTTTGGTTGAAAGCGGAAAAGTAGATGCAATTATCGGTGTCGGATGTATGGAAACACTGCAGAAGATTTTCAGGACAGTCAATAAATATTCTGTTCCTGCTCTGGGTATTCCGCTTCTTACATGCGGATGTGTCGACACGCAGGCAGATGCCGGATGGATAAAGGAAGAGATTAATTTCCGCAATGACCGGAACGGCTTCCGTCTTATAAACCTTAATGAGCTCAGGGATAAAACGGCCTCGCTGTTTACGCTGGAGAAAATAAACAAACTGCTTGTTTTGGGAAACAATCCGACAGATGAGATACTGAGGGATATACTTCTTGCCGGAGGAAAAAGGATAAGACCTCTGCTCACCTCTCTTGCATACCAGGCTTTCAGCAATGACCCCGATTCGGAAGTTCTTCAGTACCTTGCAATGTCGGTGGAATGTTTCCATAAAGCATCGCTGGTGCACGATGACATTGAAGATGGCGATGATCAGAGATATGGTAAGGATACTGTCCATAAAAAACATGGTGTCCCTGTTGCCATAAACCTGGGTGATCTCCTTATTGGAGAAGGTTACAGGCTTGTTTCCGAATGCAGCCTTGATCCGGTGGTTATGAAAAATTGCATCAGGATTATTTCGGCCGGACACAGACTGATGTCAGAGGGACAGGGCGCCGAACTCATGGCAAGAAGGAATAGTGATATTCTCAGTTTGAACGAAGTGCTTGCCATTTTCAGGAACAAAACTGCAGAAGCCTTTAAGGTGTCGTTAATGACAGGAGCCCTGGCTGGAGGGGCAGACCACGAATCTTTAGGAATCCTTGAGAAATTTAGTTACCTTATCGGGACAGCCTATCAGTTAAAGGATGATCTTGAGGACATTACCCTGCCCGAAGAGGGAAATGTGTTGAGAAATCCTTCAGCTGTGATCTCTGCCCTGGCCGAAAAGTCAGGAGAACCGGGAAAGGAAATCTTAAAAAACCTTGTAGCCGGGAATGATATTGATGAAATCCGGAAATTGATAAAAAAACACAACATAGACGATTTTATCGGCACCCTTATGGAAGAATACCTTGCCAGTATTGACAGCTGCCTTTCAGGTATGCAGAACATTCCCTTAAAACTTGCCCTGCATGAGATCGTTGGTAAAACTTTCAGCAAATATATTTAGGACAGTTTCCGGACGAAAAACAATGGTCTCATGGCATTTTAGCCCTGAAGCTGTTCTTAAACGATCGCTCGGAATGCTCGATGCAAATGCTGCCCGGGATCTTAAAAAATACGTTGAGGGCAGGCAGCATGTATCAGGGGCATTTAAAGACAGGGCTGAAAATCCGGATCTTTATTATACTCTGTTCGGAACTCTCCTCTCCGAAGCTCTGGGCCTGGAGGAAATCCTGATGAAAACCCGGCAATATGTTGAAAACGAGATATGCAGCAACGAACCGGCAGGAATACACCTTTATTGTGCTTCAATACTTGCTTCAAAACTCTCGGTCAACAGGAAACTTAAAGCATTCCTCCGGAAAAGGGTCAGGAAAAACCTTGATGACGTTCTTGTCAGACAACCTGTATATGGCATGTTTGTAACTATGCTTGCTTGTTATTATTCAGGTGATTACAAAGGACTCTTTAAAATCAGAAGGCATCTTAAAAGTCAGCCGGGAAATGAAACACTGCCTTCTACAGTAATTGCGGCACTGACAGTACTTCAACATACATTTGGCCGGCCAACAGGTGATCTTATAGAAAAGTTACGGGATTTTTATGACAACAGGGGTGGTTTCAGGGCTGTTAAAAGAGCCCCGGTACCCGATCTCCTTTCCACAGCTGTAACTTTATATGCTTGCAGCTGTACTCATCAGGATCTGAAGATAATAAGGCCTGAGTGCCTGAACTTTATAGATTCACTCTATCAGGAAAGCGGATTCGGAGCCAGTATGATGGATCCGGAACCCGACATTGAATATACATTTTACGGATTGCTGGCTCTCGGATCACTTGCATGACTATATGGAAACTTATAATATACATAAGAAATACAACGAACTGGCAGGACTTCTGATCTCTGAAATGAATCCGGAAGGTTACTGGACGGGCCGTTTGTCAGGTAGCGCCCTCAGTACGGCAGTAGCCATTGTCGCGCTTAAAACGATTGACTCCGAAGAAGGACGTCAAAGAATAATACCTGGCTTTAACTGGTTACTGAAAAATATAAATGCCGACGGAGGATACGGCGACACGCCAGAATCCATAAGCAACATAAGCACAACCCTGCTTTGTTACTCAGCTATTAGTTACTGCCAGGTAAACAAAAACGGAAGTGACACACTCAGCCGGATGAAAGAATGGCTTAAAACTAAAGGAATTGATCTTGAACCAAAAAACATAACCGGCTCCATACTGAGATTCTACGGAAAAGACCTCACATTTTCCGTTCCCATTCTGTCGATGCTTCACCTTGCCGGTGTAATACCATCATCATCGCTGAAAGAGATCCCGAGGCTCCCATTTGAGCTGACACTGCTTCCTCGGTCACTTTACAGTTTTTTCAACCTGAGGGTTGTGAGCTATGCCCTGCCTGCTCTGATCGGTGTCGGTATCTATCTGCATACCCACAGAAGAAGGAGAACAATAAGTTTAATGCCGCTCAGGAACATTTTCATAAAGCCAGCCATCAGGAAACTTAATTCACTTGTCCCCGAAAGCGGAGGATTCCTTGAGGCAATTCCCCTTACCGGATTTGTAGCCATGTGTCTTGTTGCCAGCGGTAATGCCGACAATATTACTGTTCATAAGGGAGCAGACTTCCTTTGCAGGCAGCAACGGGAAGATGGAAGCTGGCCCATCGACACTGACCTGTCGACCTGGGTGACAACCCTTGCCATAAAAGCTCTTGGAAATGATCCATATAATCAACTGTCGCTATCACAGAGGGAAAAATTAAGGGAACACCTGCTGGGCCTTCAGTACAGGGAGCTCCATCCCTTCAACGGCGCAAAACCCGGAGGATGGGGATGGACAAGTTATTCCGGATCGGTGCCTGATGCAGATGATACTCCCGGCGCAATACTTGCACTTCATGAATTGTTCTCCGGCTCAGAACGCGAGAAAAACTCAATCCTTAAAGGATGCAGGTGGCTTATCGGCCTGCAGAATTCCGACGGAGGATTTCCTACTTTTTGCAAGGGATGGGGCCGCCTCCCATTCGACAGGAGTTGTGCCGACCTTACGGGCCATGCTCTTCTTGCCCTGATGAAAACCATCAGCCGTCTTGGAAATAATATTGAAAAAAAGACAAAACGGGATATTGAAAAAAGCATTTTAAAAGCAGCCGGTTATCTCGAAAAGCATCAGGAATCTGACGGATCCTGGGTCCCCCTCTGGTTTGGCAACCAGAAGACCGACGACCAGACAAATCCTGTTTACGGGACTGCAAAGGTTTGTATATATCTAAATGACTGTACAAGACTTGAAAACACAGACAATTCATTGTTGTCCCGGCTTGCCGGTATGATTGAAAAAGCACAGGACTTTCTTATCGGTCAGATAAACAATGACGGAAGCTGGGGCGGCAAAAAGGGAGTTGAAGGGACAATTGAAGAAACATCCCTTGCTATCTGTGCCCTGGCAGGAAACGATCCGGATTCATGTTCCGGAGGATTGAAATGGCTGGAAAATCAGAAAAAGATTATTTCCTCTCCTATCGGACTATATTTCTCCCTTCTGTGGTATGATGAAAAACTTTATCCGTATATCTATATGACGGAAGCATATCGGAGACTTTTATCATAAGATAACAATATTAGTTCCTTCGGTTAAAAGACCGGCTACTCGTCATTATTTGCCTGGTTTTCTCTCTAGCACTTAACTGACAGGCATATAGACGTCAACTGGCAGTTTTGTGCTTTTCTTAACCCTGAATATGACCATGACCGCGTTGACGGATTGGATTTTAACCTGGCTTCACAGGATAATTCATGGACCGGCGAATTTTACCTTCATAGGTCATTGCAAACGGGCGACCAGACAGGAAATTTTTCCTCACAGGCAACATTGAGTTATAACAAAAGGAAATACAATGTTACTGCCGATTTGGTACATGTTGACCATAAATTCATATCGGACCAGGGATTTGTACCCCGAAGGGATGTTTTCAGGCAGGGAAATTCAATCAGACGGCATTTTTACCAGCAAAACAGTAAAATTACGAGACATAGTTTCCGATTCTTATCGAAAATGGATTCCCGTCCCATTCTTGATTACAAAAGGAGTGATAATGATCTTGTATAATCATGGATGCCGGAATTCAAAGATCTCTCAACACTGAATATTCAATTCTCCAATATTTTATCTCAGTTTGATCCGACAAGTACAAGGTTTACCGCTTCCGGGAAATGAAGGCTGCTATTCTAATGAGGTCGGCGCTGAATATTTAATAAACTCGTGTTGATCCGGTTAGTTTAATGACCTGTATTCGTTAGGTGTCTGCCCGGTAACATTCCTGAACATCCGGCTGAAATGCTGGGGACTTTTAAATCCTAATTCGTATGCTATTTCACTGAGTGTTTTGCTCCTGTCAAAGATCTTCTCCCTGGCAAGCGACAAAACCTTTAACTGGATGTTTTCCTGGGCGGATTTTCCCGTTTCCTTCTTAACAAGATCTCCGAAATAATTGGCCGACAGATGCAGCTGGTCAGCACAATACCTGACCGATGGCAAACCAATGGTGTGTACGAGTTCTGACTGAAAATAATCATCGAGCAATTTCTCAAATCTGCCCAGTATATCTTTGTTTACGACACTGCGGGTTATGAACTGCCTGTCGTAGTACCTCATGCAATAATTTAGAAGTAACTCGATATTATTTGCGATCAGGATTTTACTGTGTTTGTCAATCGGCTGCCTTAACTCATGGTCGATGTTATGCAGGCAGTCCATCACAACCTGCCTTTCCCTTTCCGATAAATGAAGCGCTTCATTGGCTTCATATGAGAAAAACGTGTACTTTCTGATATTTTGTCCCGCGAAGTTCCCCTGATCAGATCGGGATGAAAAAGAAGTCCCCGGCCTTTGGGCTTAGCAGCCCCGGGCTTGTTTCCAATTCCGACGATTTGTCCCGGACTTATAAACACCATTGTGCCTTCCTGATAATCGTAATAATTACACCCGTATTTCAGATCGCCGCATTTAGCCTCCTTAAGGAATACACAATAAAACCCATAGTGTGCCTTTGCTTCAGGAATGAGTTTCATTTTAGAAAAATCAATTACACTCACAAGAGGATGTAATGTTTCAATCCCTCTCAAGGTATTAAACTGAGAAATATTATCCAGCCTGATGATTTCGCCCATGGCATAATTATTAAATTCAGAACAAAGTTAAAGAAGAATTATCTTAATGGTACTCATGAGAATGCAACATCTGTAATTCAGATACAAGAAACAGTAATTTGGATAAGTTAACACCCTAAATTAGTTTCAACTTTGTACTATGCTTCAAAAGATGCAAAATCAAGGAATTTAATTTATATGATATGAAAAAATGCGTACTTAAACTTTCTCACCTGATTCTGGCATTAGCTGTCGTAATAACAGTTTCTGCCCGGAATTCCGGAAAAAGCAGGCCTATTATTATCAGAGAACAGGGAAGTTTTGCTGTTGGAGGCAGAGTGATTGCCAATCCGGGCACTTTCGACCAGTACAATCAAACCCCGGCAGGACAAACCTTTCATGGCGACCATGCTTATGTTTTTTACCAGATCCCTGTGAAAGCACGCAAATATCCGCTTGTGATGTGGCACGGGATCGGTCAGTTTTCCAAAACTTGGGAGACAACGCCCGACGGAAGGGAAGGTTTTCAGAATATTTTCATCCGCCGCCGCTTTGGTGTTTATCTCATCGATCAGCCGAGAAGAGGAAATGCAGGACGAAGTACGGTGGAAGGAACCATTACCCCAACACCCGACGAGCAGGGGTGGTTCGGTACTTTTCGTGTCGGCATCTGGCCCGACTATTTTGAAGGTGTTCAGTTTGCCCGCGACCCCGAGACCCTGAACCAGTATTTCCGGCAGATGACACCCAACATCGGACCGATAGATATTAATGTAAATGTAGAAGCAGCGTCAGCCCTGTTCGATAAGATCGGCCCTGCGATCCTGGTTACACATTCCCACTCTGGTGGCATGGGATGGCTTACTGCAATTAAAAATCAGAACGTGAAAGCCATCGTTTCCTACGAACCCGGCAGCGGTTTTGTGTTTCCTGAAGGAGAAGTTCCGGCGCCGATCCCGATGGCAGGGGGTTCTCTTTCTGCATCCGGTGTGCCATTATCAGACTTTATGAAGCTGACCAGAATACCGATTGTCATTTACTATGGTGATTTTATCCCTGAAAAGCCTATGAATAACCCCGGACAGGATGGATGGCGGGCCCGTCTTGAAATGGCAAGGCTTTGGAGAGATGCCGTTAACAGGCACGGAGGTGATGTGACGGTTGTCCATCTGCCGGAAATCGGTGTTAAAGGCAACACTCATTTCCCGTTCTCGGATCTGAACAATATTCAAATAGCCGACCTGATGTCGGAATGGTTGAAGAAAAAAAGACTTGATTAAGCAGGCAATAATATCTGGAATCAAACCAAGCTGGTTTTTAACATATACTTATGCCACGAAATATCAATAAATATTTACAAATATGAAAAAGTCATTATTAGGTTTGGCAGTAATAATGTGCTTCTCATGCAGCGCGCAAAAGCAGGCGGTCAGTTCTGGCCACGGGGAGCCTGTAGTCCGGATTGCATCGGGTATGCTTCGCGGATTGAAAGAAGGAAATGTCGACGTCTTCAGAGGTATCCCCTATGCCGCCCCTCCCGTAGGTGAATTTCGCTGGAGACCTCCTCAGCCCGTTGCTTCCTGGGAAGGGGTCCGTGATGCAAAAGAGTTTGGACCAATCTGTGCCCAGGCCGGGTTTGGCGCCGGCCAGGGGGCAATTTCACAGGGATCATCCGAAGATTGCCTGTATCTGAATGTATGGAGGCCTTCAGGCGCAAGGCCGGGAGCCGGGCTGCCTGTAATGGTGTGGATCCATGGCGGGGCATTTGTCGGAGGATCGGGCAATACTTCCGGAAACGGCTTTGCCACGAAAGGGGTCATCCTTGTAAGCTTTAATTACCGTCTTGGCCGCCTGGGTCATTTTGCTTTTCCTGCATTGTCGGCCGAACATCCTGAGGAACCAAAAGGCAGCTATGCATTCATGGATCAGATTGCTGCTTTAAAATGGGTACAACAGAACATTCAGGCTTTCGGAGGCGATCCCGGAAATGTTACAATTTTCGGGTTTTCTGCAGGAGGAGTTTCAATACATTCGCTAATGACCATACCATCAGCACGTGGATTGTTCCGGAAAGCAATCGGCCATTCGAGCGGCGGCAGGGATGGCGTTCTTACCGGCAGACCGATAAGTAAGGAAAATGCATCCCAATATTACCCTGTTTCAGCGGAAACGATCGGAATAAACTTTGCCCGAAAACACGGGATCGAGGGTACAGATGCTGCTGCCCTGGCCAGACTAAGGGCTCTGAAAGTTGAAGAGATTGTGGACGGCGGTCAGGAAAACGATGGACAGGGAGGACCCCGAATCTATTCCGGGCCTATTCTGGATGGCAAATTTGTTGTTGAAAGCTGCTCGGATGCATATAATGCAGGCAGGCAGGCAAGAGTCCCGCTGATGATAGGGAATAACAGCGCGGAAATTGGCGGACCCTTTGTCAATGCAAGCATTTCAAAGGAAGAATTGTTTTCAATGTTCGGAGAACTGAAAGAAGAGGCAAAGGCCGCCTATGATCCTGACGGGACAAAGGATTTTGCAGAAATTCAAACCATGTTTAACACAGACAAAGTCTGGGCTGAGCCTGCCCGTTTTGCAGCTCAATCGGTAGTTAAGAATGGTAATCCGGCTTGCATCTTTCTCTTCTCCTATGTCCCCGCCGGAATGAAAGAGAGAATGCGTTTTGGTCCGGGGCATGGAACCGATATCTCCTTTGTGTTCGATAATCTCAGAGTACCGGAAGGAGGATCTGCAGACCCCCTGGATAAAGAGGTGGCAAGAATAATGAACGGTTACTGGGTGAATTTTGCAAAAACCGGCAACCCGAATGGTGAAGGACTTCCAAACTGGCCGCTTTACAATCCAGAGACAAACGTGATACTCGACGTGCAGCCCGATGGTAACCCGGTTGCAAAGCCAGATCCGAGGAAGGCAAGACTCGATGTGATTGAAAAGGCCGTGAATGGAGGAGACAAGATACAGCCAAATGGAATCTGATCTGTAAGCTGAAGAGATGAAAATTAATAAACTGATAGCACTGCTTTTATGCATTGGATTGTTTCAGACACTGGCAGCCCAGACTGATCAGGAAGAGGTCAAGATAAATAATTTCGCGGCTTCTGTCCTGGTACAGACTAATGGTATATCAACAATCCCGAACCTGTCATTAGGGAAACCAGCCTTTACATTTGATCTGAAAGTTGGCAGAAAGTTGTCCTTCGAACCACAGTTCCGTTTTGCTCTTACAGGCAAACCTTGGGCAATTGTGTTCTGGTGGAGATATAATGCTGTTTCAACGAATAAATTCAGACTGGACCTCAGCACGAATTATTCATTTTCATATAAAACCATCACTGTAACCACCGTGGGAGAAACCCGGGAGCTCATAAGGACAACAAGGTACCTTGTGGGCGCAGCGGCTCCTGAGTATTTTGTAAACAAATACTTCAGTCTGGGCGCCTACATTTTTTACAGCCACGGGATTGAAAAATTCATAACCAGGAATACGATAATGCTGTCCTTCAGGCCATCATTATCAAATATTCCCATTGCAAAAGATATTACCGCAAGGTTCAATCCGGAAATTTACCACCTGTCAATGGACGACAAGGAAGGAGTATTTTTTAATGCACGGCTTTCAATAAACAGGAATAACTTCCCTTTTTCCCTGTCTGCTCTGCTTAATAAACCGGTTAAATCCAATATCCCGTCAGAATATGATCTTTTGTGGAATGTTGGTCTTAGTTATACATTTAGCAATAAATACATCAAGGCCCGTTAAAATTTTAAAAATGCCGATAAAAAAAGAAGACCCTGCATAGAAGTACATTACTGCATATGTGAAAGACTGTTAAACGATTACTAAAATAAGATTCAAAATGAAACCCGTCATTTTTCAATTTGCCTTTATCCTGCTGACAGCAGCATGCGGTTTTTCCCAGTCCAATCCCGTTATGGATATTTTCCCCGATGGCACCATTTTGCACGGCAATCTGCAATACAATAATGATTCTGACCCGAAGCATCTGCTTGATATTTATCTGCCTGCAAATGCAAAAGGCAAGCTACCGCTTGTAATATTCATTCACGGAGGCGGCTGGCTGAGCAACGATAAATATGCCGACATGGGGTACATGAAAAAAACAGTTGCTGAAATAATCAGCAGCGGTTATGCCCTGGCCTCAATAGACTACCGGTTCAGCACTCAGGCTGTTTTTCCTGCACAGATGCAGGACTGCAACCGGGCCATTTCCTTCCTGTATGATAATGCCGACAAGTACGGCTTTGACACAAACCGTTTTGCTGTAATGGGTTTTTCTGCCGGAGGTCATCTCGCCTCAATGGTTGGCCTTTCAAAGAATAATGATATTGCAGATTTCTTTATGCCGGGCACAAGCAGATCATTTAAAATAAAAGCTGTTGTGGATTTTTATGGCCCTGCTGAATTGCAGTTATTTCCAGGAAGAAATAATGCAAAATCACCGGAAGCCTTACTGATAGGTGCTGCCCCGCTCGACCGGCCCGATCTGGCCAGAGCAGCAAGCCCCGTAACTTATGTCGATAAAAATGACCCGCCCTTTATTATAATTCATGGCGAAAAAGACGAGCTGGTTTCTCCGGATCAGTCACGGTTGCTTACTTCATGGCTTACACTGGCCGGGGTTCAGAATGAACTGATAATAGTTAAAGATGCACCACACTTCGGAGCTATGTTCGATGTAGATGAAATAAGAAAGAAGGTGATTGATTTTTTAAAGCTGAATCTTAAATAAACCAACTTCTTACTTATCATTCGTCATTATTCTGTGTTTTTTCCTTTTCATGATTAAACATACCTTCTGTAAATCAGTATTTTATAAATTTACAAATCTCTCTCTATCAAAGAGAAGGCTTATGTGAACATAAAAATGATAAACAACAAACCATCATGAAAGCATTAGTTACAGGATTGTTACTGGTCATCGCGGGTTCGCACTTAGCCTTCGCACAGCATCCTGCCACCCCGACCTTCACTAAAGAAGAGCAGGAAATAGTCAGTCTTTCCAAAAACAAATGGCAATGGATGGCAGACAAGAATGTGGAGCCGTTGAATGACCTGTTCCATGAAAAATCCATGTTCGTGCATATGGGCGGATCATGGGGAAAAGAACGTGAAATTGAAGTTATCAAAAGTGGAGGGATCTGGTATAAAAAAGCT
The DNA here is from genome assembly GCA_035390825.1 of Bacteroidales bacterium. Lineage (GTDB taxonomy): Bacteria > Bacteroidota > Bacteroidia > Bacteroidales > VadinHA17 > LD21. Next base: position 72,795 of record DAOOUQ010000021.1, read on the forward strand.
GATATTCACGAGGTAATCGTGAATTTTGTTGATAAGAACACTGCGATCCTGCTGAACAGGATAACACTTGTTGCAGAAGTTGGCGGTAATGAGGTTATAAGTCACTTTATGGTCACCGAAGTGTACGTGAGACCAGAAGGCAGCTGGAAACTTGGCTCACTGACCTTCAGCAGATTAAGTGCACCTCCACCACAACAATAAAGTGTCGATGATGTTGTTGGTATAATGTTTGTTATTCAAAGTCACAAATAAAAGAAGGTTGAAAATGAGAAGAAATTGTTACACCTTAGCACTCCGTTTTTCGTTTTGCTATATTTCGAGACAAACCATCATATGATCTGACTATCATTATTAAAAAAATAATAACTATGAGAAGAATTAATCTACTTTACATCACACTTGTTTTATTAGTCTGCAGCTCACAGATCAATGCGCAGGACTGGCCCCGGTTCCTCGGACCAAACGGGAACAGCACATCTCCGCAGAAAGGTCTCCTGCGTTCCTGGCCCGCAAACGGGCCCGAAGTTCTCTGGACAGCCAATGTCGGCCCCGGATATGGCGGACCGGTGATCAGGGACGGGAAGGTCTATCTTCTTGACAGGGATGATAAGACAGGCGATATAATGAGGTGTTTTGATCTTAACACCGGAAAGGAATTATGGAAATACAGTTATAATGCACCGGGAACCGTTTCATATCCGGGTTCAAGAAGTGTTCCTGCCATCGATGGCAACAGAGTCTACTCCTGCGGCCCTTACGGTGACCTGTATTGTATCGATATCAACACCCATAAACCGCTCTGGAACAAGAATATAATGAAAGACTTCGGGGGGACCAAAATTCCTGTATGGGCGATATCGCAATGCCCGTTAATTTACGGCGACTTGCTTATTGTTTCGTATTCAAAGGATCCCAATTCCGGACTGGTAGCATACAATAAACTGAATGGGAACATTGTATGGAAAACTGATGCAATCGGAAATGAAACATATGCAAGCCCGTCAATTGTAAAGATTTCGGGAGAGGATCATCTCGTAATGATATTTTCTTCCACTAATACCTTTATGCACAAGGGAATCCCGGTAACAAAGGGCAGGATTCTTGGCATGAAACCACAAACCGGACAAATCCTGTGGGAGTACAACAACTGGGAAAATGTGATTCAGATAGCCCCGGCGTTTGATGCGGGTGAAGGAAGAATTCTTGCAGTGGGAGGATATGATCTTGGTGCCGCTATGATAAAAGTCGAAAAAAAGGCAGATGGCAGCTACACTGTTAAAGAGCTTTTCAGGCATAATGATTTCGGCGATCACACCAAACCGCCAATATTGGTTAATGGTTATTTCTACGGCCAGTTTTCGACAAACAACAAACGGGATGGTCTGTGCTGCATGAGCATGGATGGCAAGGTTATGTGGAAAACCATGCGCAATCCGCTTTTCGATAAAGGCAGCATGATACTGGCTGACGGGCTGATACTTGCTACCGACGGAAGGCAGACATTATACCTGATAGAGCCCGATCCTTCAGGATTCAAGCCTCTGGCCTCTGCTCAGATCCTTGATATGGGCCAGAACTGGGCACCCATTGCGCTAGTTGATGGGAAATTACTTATACGCGATCAGGCTAAACTAAAATGTGTCAAAGTTACCAAATAGAAAAAATCATTCCGGAAATGAAAAACAACAGATTTTGCTCAACTCTTATTCTTCTTATTATAACCACAATTTCTATTCAGGCACAGGACTGGCCACAGTTCCTCGGGCCAAACAGGAACAGCACTTCTCCGCAGAAAGGCATTTTGCGATCATGGCCTGAAACCGGTCCCGAAATCCTGTGGACAGCAAACATTGGCCCGGGCTATGGAGGTCCGGTAATAAAAGACGGTAAGGTCTACCTGCTCGACAGGGACGACAAGACAGGTGACATAATGAGGTGTTTCGATTTTAACACCGGAAAGGAATTGTGGAAATACAGCTATGATGCTCCCGGATCGGTGATGTTTCCCGGATCGCGAAGCGTTCCGGCTGTCGATGACAAATATGTATGGTCGGTCGGTCACAACGGCGACATGTATTGTATTGACATTAAAACGCATAAACCTGTATGGAACAAAAATATCTGGACAGACTTCGGAGGCACTAAGCTTCCGATATGGGCCATTGCCCAGTGTCCGCTCATTTATGGCGACATGGTCATTGTTGCCCCCCAGGCTCCTGAGGCAGGAGTTATAGCATTCAATAAAGCCACAGGTAAGCTGATCTGGAAAACAGCATATCTCGGGAACGAGTCATATGCAAGCCCGGCTGTCGTAAAAATTGATGGCAAAGATCATATTGTAGCTGTAGTTTCGTCAACAAATCCCATCGGCAATCGCGACCTCCCTCAAACAAAAGGAAGGATAGTCGGAATGGACCCTTCCACGGGAAAAATACTTTGGGATTACAACGACTGGGTTTGCCATATTTCAGTGCCCTCCGCTGTCGATGCCGGTGAAAACAGAGTGCTTGTCGCAGGCGGTTATGAGCACGGTGTGGTTATGTTAAAAGTTGAGAAAAAGAGTGATGGAAGTTTTGGTGTTAAGGAGCTTTTCAAACATAATGAATTCGGTGATCATACCAAACCTCCGTTATTATACAACGGCTACTTCTATGCTCAGTTCACCACAAACTCAAGACGTGAAGGATTGGCATGTATGGATATGAATGGCAAAGTACTCTGGAAGACCATGCGGGCTCCTCTTTTCGACAAAGGCAGCATGATTCTTGCCGATGGAGTGATACTTGCAACTGACGGAAAGAAATCATTGTATGTCATTGAACCCTCACCGGAGGGATTCAAGCCTCTTGCAAGCGCAGAAATCCTGGCTGAAGGAGGATCAGCAGGCAATGATCCGATGGCTTCAAGGATAGGAGGAGCTGCACAGAACTGGGCACCGATTGCTCTTGCCGGAGGAAAACTGCTTATAAGGGATCAGAGCCGGCTTGTATGTGTAAAAGTGGCTAAATAATTTGTTCAGACACAGGTAGCTTTGAGATTATTGTCTCATAATTTCCCCGGGAGTTAAGGATTTTAAAAAGAGAATGATCAGAGTGCCGGCTTGAGTCCCTCCCACCTGACTGACCATGTTCCGTCATCAGGAAATCCCGGGGCATGCCTGTCAGGTGCTCCGTCCCAGCCGGCTGCCATCATGGCAACAGCATAAAGAAGTCCGCCATTACCCGGAAGATACGGACAAGGCCCTCCTGTGCATACACCTCGTGTATCATAGAAGTTTTTTGACCCTGCATCTTTCAGGAGTACATCAACTGCCAGTTCTGGTTCGCCAAGCCTGGCTGCAGCCATTGCAAACCATGGGAAATCCCATCCCCAGCAACGTTTCCAGTCCCATGTATGCCATATCTTTAAAATTGTCCGGTGGGCTGTCTCCCTGTCGACTCCGTCAACAGGAGGAAGCATGCCAGATACACCAACCGGATCGGGATGTTCCCATGCACGTTTTATATAGGTATCATACCATTCTGCAGAATGTACATAGACTCCGCTGTCGACAGGAAGCGGGGCAAGGTTTTTCCGGACTTTATCCCATAAAGGTTCAGGCTCCCTTCCCATTCGCTTCCTCCATGTCTGAGCCTGATCCAGGCCCCATCTCCAGTAGGCAAGATCAAAAACGGCATCCCGTGTTATCCCCTGTTCACTCGGGGGCATCACAGGATCGAGATGATAAACACCTGCTTCTGAGTCACAGATGGCATAATCAGCCATGTGTATGGCAGTCCCTTCAATGATTTGGCTCCATTTCTTCAATGTTTCAGGTCCTGGCTTTAGCCGATACTCAAGTTCGGCAAAGAATATCGGATGAGGCTGCTTCCACAGCAGAACCTGATTTCCGGCCCATGGAGCGCTGCGACCTTCAGGGCCAACACTTTTTGGCCATTTCAGTCCCTTGTAACCTAGCTGTCGTGAAAGTGCCGCAGCCGACGGAATGAATTTCCTGTAACAGTCGAGCGCCTTCTCCGCCATTGGCCACCGGTTCCACAGGCCGTAATGTGCAAGATGCCACCATGTCATCTCCATATGGAACTGACCTCGCCATGGATCGACCTCCATAAGACCTGCTTCAGACGGGGGATAACTTCCCGCCGACTGAACGGCAAGAAGGTACTGTGAGAGGACAATGCGTCTTTCCAGCTCTTTCCATCGGGGATCGGAACTGCCTGAAAGATCGATGGCCCCTCCGCTTTTCCAGAAAGTCCTCCAGCTTTTAGTACACTTCTTCAGGGTTGCTCCGAAATCGTCTGTTTTTGAAGGCAGGGCTGAAGCTGAAAAAGCAAGTGTCATCTCAACTGAAGATACCCCCTCAGTCAGTAGCCTGGTGGAATTCGGATTACCGGCATCAGGCAGGACAAGTTTCCCGCCTTTGCTCCATACCAGAGCCGAATGGTACGTAACAGAGTCGATTTCACGCATAAAATCAGCACGATATCTGTTTTCTGGCACTTTCGTCAAAATTGTCCTGTGGCCATTTGTCCTGTCAAAGCTGCCGCTCCAGGGCTTTCCCCTCTGAATATCGGGATATGGGAAATCAACTGCAATTTCAAGATTCCCCTTCCTAAGCAGTTCCGATTCTATCCTGAATGTGACCATGTCCATAACGGGATGTACACAGGTTGTTACTTTAACGAGCACATCATTTATATAAAACTCAGATGAATGTATGCCTGACCAAAGATCCATTTTCCGCTTAATGGATTTTATCTCTCCGGGATCCAGCTGAACACCTCCTGATTTGGTCAACCTGATCCTGCCCAGATTGAAAATATGCGGGTTGTCGAACATCCAGGATCTTATGGCAGAAGTGCCCTGAGGGAATATGTCAGGCCCTGTTATCCGGCCTTTCTGATATGTTCCGGTGGAGGGTATCTCATCGCCTGTGACACCTGCCGGAAGCGGGAAGGAGTGCCATCCCCAGTGCGACATGGTATTTCCGCCGAATGTCTGAAGTCCGGTCCCGTCAGCATTGAAACAGAACTCACCGTTCCCGAGAGGTATCTGGCCATTGACATCATTCCACTCAATATTGTGCCGTGTCACAAGTGCATGCCTGTCAATGCCAGCTTTACCTGCAAATAAACCTGATGGTAACAAGATAAGCAGAAAAATGAACAATATCGTATTCTTCATTTGGATATTAATTGCATTTCAACCTTAATTTGCCCCTACTGTAATAACGGCCTGTTCTTTCCCGAGGTCCGGAGATTCTGCCGAAATTATTGCTGTGCCTGTTCCTGACGGCCTTATGACGACCTGAGCCCTTCCCTTCCAGGTCTTTACCTGTGTGTTGTTAACGCTTGCCATATCACCGGGGTTTGCGTTGCCCGATGCAGCAAGCCGTCCGCTTCCTGTAACTGACAGGTTCAGCATTATTGAATCCTCCGGAACAACCTGCCCTGCAGCATCAATTACTTCAATCCTGACAAATGAAAGGTCTTCCGTACCAGATTTAATTACTGCCCTGTCGGGTGTCAGTCTGATTGCTGATGGTTCACCTGCCGTCTTCAGAACCTTAACAGCTGATTCATTCCCGTTTTCATATGCTGTTGCTTTAAGTTCTCCGGGCTGATAGGGTACTTCAAATAATGCAATGTATTTGTCCGAAACCAGAAGATCCTTCTCTCCCACTATCCTGCCATTCAGTTCAAGCCTGACATGAGAAGCCTTTGTGAATACTCTGACCCGCAGGGGTTTACCTTCTAAACCCTTCCATGACCATGAGGGCAGTTCATCAAACCATCCCCAGGAACTGAGGTTTTCAGCGAATCCTTCAGGTATATAGGAATGGACATTGATTTCGACCTTGCTGTTATCCCAGATCACATCCTTGTAAAGCATCTGGGGCTTTTTCTCTCCGGTAATATCGAAATCTCCGCACCAGGCTGTGAAAAAAGGCCACTGTGACGGCATTTTAGCCTGGCGGTCAAATATATTCATACCTCTTGGTATTTTGAATCCGGAAAAATTACCCATCGGATTCGACTTATGGCTTTCCATTACCAGACTTGAATTTGCGATCATAACCTCTCCGAGATAATCAAAAGCCGTCCAGACAAAATCACCTATGACCCAGGGAAGATCTTCCACCGCTTTCCAGTAATCAAAAATGTCCTTTGGGAATGATTCGGAGGTATACATAATGCGGTCAGGGTACATCTGATGGTCCTGTTCAAATTTTTCAGGACTGTAATTATAACCGCAAACATCCATTTCTTCGAACACCGGAGCGGTCGATTCCCAACCGTCGGGGTAAAATACTCCTGTTACTGCCTGGGTAACAGCCCTGGTATTATCGAGATTTCTCACATGCTCTGCCAGTTGTCTGCATATCCTTATCCGTGTAGAATCCTCCCTCTCATGAATTTCGTTGCCAATGCTCCACATTATTATACTCGGATGATTCCTGTCGCGAAGTATCATATCCGTAAGGTCTCTTTTCCACCAATCCCGGAAAAACCTGGAATAATCCTGTGGATTCTTGTACCACTCCCACATATCTGTAAATTCATCGATTACAAGAATTCCAAGGCGGTCACATGCATCCAGAAAAGCTTCAGAGGGGGGATTATGCGCGCACCTGACTGCATTGAACCCTCCGGCTTTCAGGGTTTCAACCTTCCGTTCCTCTGCCCTTGCGTAAGCAGCCGCTCCGAGTAATCCATTATCATGGTGGAGGCAGCCGCCTTTGAGTTTCACCGTCTTCCCGTTAAGCAGAAACCCGGTTTTTGCTGAAAATTCAAGAGATCTTATGCCAAAATTCTGGCTCAGATAATCAGCGGCTTTCTTTCCCAACTTTATTGTAATTTCTGCACTATAAAGCCTTGGCGACTCAACTGACCAGAGGTCGGGTCTTAAGATACCCAGCCTCAGACTGACTACTTTTTCAGAGCCTCCCGGGATTAAGATATCCTGCTCCGCTGAAGCTGCAACTTTGCCATTGCCGTCTTTTATGCTTACCATGACAATGGCTTTTACCCCGGTTTCAAGTTTATTACGAGTCGTCACCTCAACATCGGCAACTGCATTGTCATTCCGAACTTCGGGAGTTGTGATCTTCACACCCCAAGGCACAATATGGACGGGTTGTGTAACAATAAGATGAACATTCCGGTAAATTCCCGATCCGCTGTACCAGCGCGAGTTCCTTCCGGGATTATCAACCTTAACTGCTATTAAATTCGGTTTACCTGCACTGTTCAGAAGAGAAGTAATATCGTACCAGAATGGTGTATAACCATTCTTATGGATGCC
>DAOOUQ010000022.1:0-78589 GCA_035390825.1 Bacteroidales bacterium
CATTTTAATAGCTTTATATCTACAAATTATTGAGATATCCTCATTTTCCGATACAGAAGTTCTTAAATATATTCCCGAGAATTTCATCACTTGTAATCTCACCGGTTATTTCACCCAGATAATGAACTGCCTGGCGGATATCGATTGCAATAAGGTCCTCAGGGATGCCTTCACTCAAACCTTCCCTGACTCTGGCAAGACTGTCAGAGACTTTTAAAAGAGCTTCATAATGTCTTATGTTTGTCACGATGACTTCCTCCCGTGCAAGTTTATCTTTTTCCAGAACCTTTCCAAGCCTGCTTTTGAGCTTGTCGAGCCCGAGGTGGTCCCTGGCAGAAATGAAAACAAGCGAATCATCTAAGTCAAGACATATCTTATGCTTCATTTCATCGATTTTCACCTGGTCACCCAGATCGATCTTGTTGACAACGACTATCAGATGTTTCCCGAAGCCGGTGATCATTGACCTGATTGAATCTGCACGGTTGTTTATTGCCTCAGGCGACTCTGATATTTCATCTACCATCATAATGACCGATGCCTGCATTATTTTCTCCCGTGTCTTCTGAATTCCCATGTTCTCGACTACATCTGAAGTATCACGTAAGCCTGCGGTATCTATAAATCTGTATTCCAAATCATTAATAATAACAGAATCTTCTATAATATCCCTTGTTGTCCCTGGGATTTCGGATACAATTGCGCGCTCTTCATTTAGCAGGGTATTCAGCAAAGTAGATTTTCCCGAATTTGGTTTGCCAACAATTGCGACCGGGATCCCGTTTTTAATAACGTTTCCGACACGAAAAGAATCGGCAAGTTTATCAGCAATTTCCTTAACCCGAGATACTATCTGCAATAATTCCTTCCTGTCGGCAAACTCCACGTCTTCCTCTCCGAAATCAAGTTCTAGCTCAATAAGCGAAACAAACCTTAAAAGCTCTGACCGCAATTTCACTATTTCTGCAGAAAAACCGCCGCGCATCTGGCTTATGGCGATCCTGTGCGAGGCCATTGTAACAGATGAAACTAGATCGGCCACTGATTCAGCCTGCGAGAGATCCATTTTTCCATTGAGAAATGCACGCTGTGTAAATTCCCCGGGAAATGCGGTAAGCGCCCCTTTAGCGATAAGCATTTCCATGATCCGTCTTACAATGTAAGGTGAACCATGGCATGAAATCTCTGCCGAATCTTCGCCGGTATACGAATGGGGAGCCTTAAATATGCCAAGAAGGACATCATCAATCACTTCGTTACCATCACGGATCTCCCCATGTATTATCTGATTTCCTTTTTGTTCGGCAAGGATTATCTTTCTGCCTGAAGGGAAGAATATTTTGCTGCAGACATCAAAACAGCCCGGACCACTTATCCTGATCAGTGAGATGGCTCCCCCGGATGATGTTGCAGGGGCACAGATAGTCTCGCCTTTCCTTATCATTTTTTGTCAATTGAGAATGATCCAAAATTAGAAAACTTTCCCCGCATGGATCAAAACAAATCCAAAATTCAGCAGCAAACCGGATAACAGTGTAAGATATATTTACGAATTTTATATCATTCTTAGGATGTTATTGTTTACAGCTCCTATTGCATTAACAATATTAACGAATGAAGCCTCTACAGGTCTTAATTTAAATTCAGCAATTTTTCAGTCATGAAAAACAACAAAGATCGATCGGATATGAACCGCAGGGAAGCCATGAAACTTCTTGCTGCAGGCTCTGCAACAGGAATCCTTGGCCTGTTCACAACTCCTGAAGCCAGGGCGGAAAGCAGTGAAACACCGTCATGGGCAAAAGGTGTCGCCCCTGTAAAGATAAAAAGCGTAAAAGCTATAACCACAGCACCTGAAGGTTCAAATCTCATAATTGTAAAAGTCGATACAACGGAACCAGGCCTTTACGGCCTGGGCTGTGCCACCTTCACACAGAGGGCTACGGCTGTCGTTTCTGCAATAAATGATTATCTAAGTGATTTCTGTTCAGGAAAAGATGTCGATAATATTGAAGATATGTGGCAATCAGCCTATGTTAGTTCCTACTGGAGGAATGGTCCGGTACTTAACAACGCGCTGTGCGGTATTGATGAAGCATTATGGGATATAAAGGGAAAACGTGCAAATATGCCTGTTTATCAGCTTCTTGGTGGAAAATGCAGGATTGCTGTGGATTGCTATGCCCATGCCGGCGGGCCCACTCCTGAAATTCTTGCAGAACGTGTAAAGCAATTCATGGACCAGGGTTTCAGACATGTCAGGATCCAGCTTGGAGGTTATGGCGGAGTCGGCACCGCTGAAAAGAGACCTGACTATATTGAGGCAGGTTTTGGAAGGGAAGTGGATATGTATATGGACCAGCGTGATTACCTGAAACGTGTTCCGGAAATCTTTGAATATGTAAGGAAAACATGTGGTGAAGAAGTGGAATTGCTTCACGATATTCATGAAAGGGTTGAACCACTTGATGCCATCAACCTGATAAAAAACCTCGAACAGTACAGGCCATTCTTTATTGAAGATCCTTTTTCACCTGAAAATATGCCTTGGTTCCGGAATCTAAGGGCTGCAACGACGGTCCCGATAGCAATGGGAGAACTCTTCAACAACATAAACGAGTTCCGGGATTATATGGTTGAGAGGCTCTTTGACTATATAAGGGTTCATATATCCCAGATCGGAGGTATAACACCGGCAATGAAAATCGCAAGACTTGCCGAGTGGTTCAATGTCAGGACCGCATGGCACGGTCCGGGCGATGTTTCTCCTGTCGGACATGCGGCAAATGCCCATATCGACCTGGCAGTATGGAATTTCGGAATACAGGAATCACATTTCTGGAACGAAAAGGCACAGGCTGTGTTCCCTGGCTGCCAGACCTACAGGAACGGTTATATGTACATTAATGAAGCTCCCGGCCTTGGTGTGGATATTAACGAAAAGGAAGCAGCAAAATATCCTATAGGCACAAAATCTAACTGGACACTGCGCAAAGGCGACGGAACAATAATAAGGCCATAGGAAAAAATAAGTTGTCTGAATGCAGAAATAAAGAATGAGGACTCTGACCTCAGGGCATCCTGCAACGTGTTTTGCCAGACACAGTATCAGCATAATATGACATCATGCGACCCGAAATTACCTTTCAAGATTTCTTAGAGTAAAGACGGAATCATCAATATCGGTTCCCTCACTTAGATAGCTGAAGACAATCTCTGATTTCCGACCGTTTAAAAGATTTGAAGCTGCCATATCCCTGATCATATACTTTCCATCCCTGAGCAGGATTACATCCCGGATCTCAATTACCTTAAACAAATGGTTATCAAAGCCATAGAATTCCATCTTCTTCGTCTGATATGAATCCTTGTCAATATAGCTAATCCTTCTCGAAAATCCGTATTCATCAGCTTTGTCATCGCTTGCAGGAATGCTTTCAATGACCCACTGGTCACCTGATCTGTCAGTGTTAATATACTTAAATGAAAAATCTGACAAAGCGGGAGAGCTCATATCGGCATTCGAAAACTCGGAGCTCATAAAGTTCTTTCCTTTTTCAGATGTGACGATCCGTCGCGTTTTTTTCAAAGCGGGAAGATATATCCACATCTCATCAGGGATATCCCTGTTATCAATAATTAGCATTGCAGTTCCCCTCACATCAGCAGGTTCAAGAAATCTGATCAGTCTTTTTTCGAGTCCTCCCTCATAGCTTTTTGAAGTCATAGATAATGTTCTGTTACGGATCGAGCCGTTCTTTTCAGTGATTATCAAATTCATTTTTCCTGTCATCGAACCGGTGATGCTGAGATCACGGCATTTCATCATCACCTGAGTCGCATCAGGATTTTGTGCCGACGCCTGCAACAGTGGCAGAAGGATAGCCAGCATAAACGTTCGTTTTCTCATTTTCTGAAGTTTTGTTCGTTTTGAATCCAATGAAACCCGGCCTGTAACGCACAAGTATCGCCGGAATAACTATCAATGCTCCCAGAAGGCAGGATCCGATTGATATGATTACAAGATAACCGAAGAATCTTATGGATGTGAATCCCGAGAAGATAAGTGCAGCAAATCCTGACATAACAACCAGAGCATTGATTATGATGCTCCTTCCTATGGTCCTCATTGCTTCGGGAACAGCCTCAGTGAATGATAACCCGCTGTTAACAGTCAGATTGTAACACCAGATAAACTGAATAGTAAAATCCACCCCGACCCCGATCATTATGGAAGAAAGCAAAGCAGTGGCGGCATCGAGCTCTATTCCTGAAAATCCCATGAATCCAAGTAACACTATAATTGATGCTATCAACGGTACTGAGCCTGTAATACCGCCTTTGAACGACCTGAATACTATTGATAAAAGCAGAAATACTGTCACAACTGCAAAAAGAAGTGAAAATATCTGCCCTCTTATTATGGAATTGGCAAAGTCGGTCATTATAAGGGCATAGCCTCCGGTGGTTACTTTTCCCGGAAAACCCTTTGAGAGTTCACCTATACCTGATTTGACAAGCTTAATTACGTCGTTTTCAGGCCTGGCAAGTTTTATTAAGATATGCGCCTTTGTGTACGAAGGATTAAGAAGCCTCCTGTAGTCCTCCGGATTGCCACTCATATTGTAAAGCTCAAACATCTGTGCAATTCCTTCACGGGTATCAGGTATCCTGTCATAACCATATTCATCTTTTGTATAGATAACCTTACTCATTTCCCTGACAATCTGAGATATGGAAAATACATTTCCGACTCCATCCTGACTCTCTGTCCATTTTGTTATATTGTCAATGCCATTCAGTACTCCGGGATCCAGGATATCACTTTCGATCATCACGGAAATTGTTTGTGAGCCTCCGAATCTGGAGTTTATCATTTTTGAAGCTTCTCTCACCGGATGTTTGTCAGAGAAGTAGTTTTCCTGGTTGGTATTGATTTTTATCAGAAGAATACCTGATCCTGACATAATCACTATTGACAGTGAAACAGCGAGTATTAAACCGTTTCTGGCAATGATAATTTCCGAGATCATGCCAAGGAACTTTTCAAATCGTTCCGTCGTTCTTGTCTTTTTTTTCCTGATGAATTTATCAATATTGTTAACATAGATCATGACAGGGACGACGATCAGGCTCATAAGCAGGGCCGCCGAAACACCTGCGGCAGCCAGTATTCCCGTCTGACGGGCCGGAATTATAGAATGCATCATTAATCCCAGCAATCCTGATATTGTAGTAAGTCCGCTAAACAGTATGGGCATATTGAGTGTGCCGAGAAGCAGTCGGATGAGCTCCTTTTTGGTTAAATCAGGGTATCTTAAAACGAGTTCCTGGAACCTTGCTACAAGATAAATCCCATAGTTGTTTGCCACTGCTATAAGAATCACAGGGACCAGGACGGTTATGATAGACATCTTCCAACCTAACAATGGTATCAAAGCCATACTCAAGGCAGTTGTGACAAAAACAATTCCGAATGGCAGAAGTACGCTGTGCCAGGTTCCCAGGCTGGCTTTCAGTACCATAAGCATAATCACAAGTGCAGCAGGTATAAGTATAATGGCATCCCTGTTGACCTCCTCCAGTAGATATTTCCTGATATAAGGCAATCCTCCCCTTAGAATTTTCAAATTACCGGTTTCAGTGTTAATTACCGAATCGATCTTCTGAAGATTAAGTCTTTCCGGAACCATGTTGCTTAATGTCGCTGTTATGGCTGCAGATGTGAGATCATGTGAAAAGACAATATTTTCGGCGAAGCGGTTTTCAGATATTTCCTTTCCAAGCTTTCTTTGCCCGGCAGTATCGGAAGGTATGATCCTGATAAGTGGCTCCACGACCATCATTCCTTCTTCGCTCTTTATCGATTTTACAGTGAATGGAGAGATTCTGTCGCCGACGCCGCTTATTCTTGACACCGACCTGTCGATTTTCCTGATATTATCAAGGTTTTCGCGACTAACCATGGTTCCGTCAGAGAAGAGTATCATTATCATATCCTGAACTCCGAATTCAGATTCTATCTTATCGGTTTCAGCTCTTGAACCAATCGATTTTGGAATATAATTCCTGATATCAGGATCTGTCTTTATACCGGGGATGATAAGAAGCGAGACTGTGCCCGTTGTTATGAACATCGCGATAATAAACCACCGGTATTTAATAATAAAATCAGTCATTTTAAAAATCTACACGCATTGACAAATAAGCACCATTCATAAAATCGTCGATAAGATCATAAAGCGATCCTTTTCTTCCCGAATAGATCTCTGCCCCGAATGCAAGCGTAAAACCATCTCCGGGTTTCAGTCTTATTTCAGGTATCAGCAGAAGATCACGTGTGGTAATGTTGTAAACCGAAAGAAATGACGGCAGGAATTTTCCGTAGCCAAGTTCCGCCTCAATTCGTAATGCAAGTGAATTATACATTCTTTTTAGTTGATTGTTATACAATCTATTAAATGCTATTATCTGTTGTGTTACATAATATTCAGGATCAAAGCCAGGCAATGAAAGCAATTCCATTACGGCTGTCATATCATGCTCTGATCCTAAAAGGGGATCGGCTTCAGAGTGAATGAAATCAGTAATAAGCTTTCCGCTGTATTCGGCTGTAAGGCGCCAGTTTCCTGCAGGCCTGTCAATTCCGGCAGCCCATTTGATTTCAGGCATCAGGACCTTGTCGCCGGTACCGTATGAAAATGCAGGATTCGAGTATGCCGCTTCGCATCTGATGCCGTACATTCCGGCTGTTGTCTCAAAGTCAAATCCCGCGACCCGGTTTTTGTAGGGAGTAACTGATAAAACTGCTGACATTGAAGGGATCAGGCTGTTAAGATCGAGGATGAAATCGTCAAGCGATATCCCGGGGAGCGGATCGAAGCCATCAAACCATGATACGCTCCAGTCTGCCTGTCGTAAATGGACCGAGGCCCTGAAAGAATAGCTGTACATGTTTTTCCCTGCAACAATATCGGGCAGTTTATTCAGAGTGACGAACGACGGCATTTCGACAGGTTCGATTATCAGGAACGAAGGGCTGTAGCAGGGGAGAAAAACTGCCTCAATGTCGAAGTTCACGGATGGAAAATACTTTGCAGAGAACAGGATGTTCCCCATATCGAGGTCTTCTTTATCGGGGGAATGGTAAATATAGTTGGCCGGGCTCAGCTTTGATGTCGGATTTGTAAAATCGCATCTGCCATATTTTACAATTTTTCGCCCGGCAGAAAATGCAAAGTTGCCCGGCGAGTAACTTACCCAGGCTTCCCTTAAATCAAGCCTGTTGACCGGTTTGCCGAACTCTGCGCCATACCTGAAGCGCAGATCGGCATAAATCCCGTACTGACCTCTTCTTCCTGCTTCAAGTTTCAGGGCAAAATCTGAAAAAACTGCCGGGAAATATAATTTATTGCTCTCATGATCACGCCATGCATATGTGCCTCCCCTGAGAAATCCTCCGGCATACATGTATGCCGTGTCGTTGCTTTCGGCTGTCGGGAAATCCTGAGCTCTGATGATCAGGATATTAAGATTAAACAATATAGATAATGCAAAAAGGAACCTCATAAAGTTCTTTTAAACAAAAGAAAAGCTTCCGGAATAAAAAATCGTCCGTTCCGCTGATTACGCACCCTGTTTACAATTTGAGTTTGTACGATCCGCTCCGGTCGTACCTTTCAGGCCTTGACTCCGGTAAGTTTCTGCCTGTACTCGCTTGGAGTACAGCCGGTCTGGCCCTTAAAGAATGAATTAAAGGTTGTTTTCGAATTGAATCCAGAATCAAGGGCAATGGCAAGAATCGTATAGTTATTGTATCTGGGATCGCTGAAACGTTCAATAACTTCCCTTATACGGTATTCATTAACGAAAGTAAAAAAGTTTCTTTTGTACTTTTCGTTCAGGACCTGGGTAATATGGTGACGGGAAATTCCTGTGGCAGCCGACAGGTCATGAATTGTAAGATCTCCATCCAGATAGGGCTTTGCTGATTCCATGTAATCGAGGAGTTTTTTCAGGTATTTTTCTGCCTGCTGATCTCTTAGCCCGCTCCTTGAATATTTTTCATTCTCTTCCCTGTCGGTATGGTCATTCTTCACCACTTCCCCGAAGATTGCCTGCTGCCTTATCCCGTAAAAGCTGAACACGAATGAAAAAAGCGCGATGAACCCGAAAATTACAAAATAGGGATCAAAAGGGATAAAATTGCCTATCATGTTCAATCCGCCAAGAATGAATAAAATGAAATATGCCAGATAAAAGGATATTGAGAGGATCTTAAGCCAGTTAAGCGTTATGATCTGGGACGTGAACGAAACAAGGTTTTTAAGGTTATCCTGGTGTTGTTTTATCTTAATGAAAGACAAAACACTATAGATGGTTATAGAAAAAAAGAATGAAAGTGAATAAATTATCCTTAGAGAAATGAATCTGTCGGGTCTGAAAAAGCTTCTAAGATCCCTGATCAGAGGTTCGGAGCGGAAAACAACGGATATCGTAAAAAAAACAACAAATGGAATAAAATGAAGAAATGAAAGCCAGTTTAATCTACGTTGCGGATTCGTCATGAAAAGAACATAGAGATATAGCAAGGGACCATAGGCAAAGGCTATAAAAGGAAATGAATACATCTCAATGACCTTGCTGTTAATGAGAGCAAAGATCATTTCTATGCAAAAGATGAACATCCATGCAGCCATAATCCTGTTGGCCGTGTTGAACGGCCTTTTGGTCGATATCAGCAAACCCGCAAAGAATGACTGGGAAATACCGATATAAAGGACCGGCTCAATGTTATAGGCCATACTTTTTACCGGTTTGATTACTTCAAATTCATTTCAATATATCTTTGCATCTGAAGCAGGCGAACAGGTCCGACGAAGTTTGAATCACGAGTCATCTTCTTCAACCCTTATTCTATATCAAACTTACATAAAATTCTGTATTTATAATGATATCCGGAATCTGATCCGGTTTTTTAGGTATATTTGATGCAGGGCATGTGTCCTCTTACTGGCAACTGCTTCGTGAACTATTAATATTCACTTAATTTCCGGTTTCTATGAGCATCCTGGTCGATCGGTTTTCCAAAGTCCTGGTACAGGGATTTACAGGCAGTGAAGGCACCTTTCATGCCGTACAGATGATTGATTACGGAACAAAGGTAGCAGGAGGTATAACCCCTGGCAAAGGAGGACAGACTCACCTTGGCCTGCCTGTTTTCAATACTGTTTCAGATGCGGTAAGGGAAACGGGGGCCGATGTATCGATCATATTTGTTCCTCCGCATGCAGGAGCCGATGCCATAATGGAGGCCGCGGCTGGTGGAATAAGGCTGATCGTTGCAATAACTGAAGGGATACCGGTCTCGGACATGGTAACCGTAAAGGAATACCTCAAATCTTTTGATTGCAGGCTCATAGGCCCGAACTGCCCCGGAATAATAACTCCCGGTGAAGCAAAGGTCGGAATAATGCCTGGTTTCATTCATGCAAAAGGACATGTGGGAATAATATCAAGATCAGGGACACTTGCCTATGAAGCTGTTGACCAGATAACAAGGCTGGGTTTAGGGCAATCAACCGGTATTGGCATAGGAGGTGATCCGGTTGTCGGAACCACACTTCTGGATGCCTTAAAGCTGATGGACAAGGATGATGATACTGAAGCGACAGTCATAATAGGTGAAATAGGAGGCACAATGGAAACTGAGGCGGCAGAATGGGTCAGGGACCACGCGACCAAGCCGGTCATCGGGTTCATTGCCGGACAAACCGCGCCAAAGGGAAGGAGAATGGGACATGCCGGAGCAATAATAGGAGGGAAGGATGATACTGCCGCGGCTAAGGCATCCGTGATGAAGGAATGCGGGATCCATGTTGTGCAATCACCGGCTGATATAGGGAAAACGGTTAAAGAAATTCTAAAGGGTCATTCCATGACATGACCCCGTTTATGCCATGAAATAGGGACAAGCCGTGGCATGTCTTATTTTATGTATATTTGCAAAGTTTAAAATGAATATGTATGAGATTACTTGAAGGAAAAACAGCTTTAATAACCGGTGCAAGCCGTGGCATAGGAAAGGCAATTGCAAAAAGGTTCGCTGCCGAGGGGGCATCAATAGCCATCACCAATATTGTTGAAGATGAGGCTTTTTTAAACACGATTCATGAACTGAAAGCTCATAATGTTACAGTAAAGGGATATATTTCCAATGCGGCTAATTTTGAGGACTCCCAGAAGGTGGTAAATGAAATCATCAAGGATTTCGGGAAAATCGACATACTGGTAAACAATGCCGGAATAACCAAGGACACGTTGCTTATGAGAATGACTGAAGATCAGTGGGACAGCGTTCTGACGGTGAACCTTAAATCGGTATTTAACCTTACAAAGGCAGTGTTACAGCCAATGCTCAGGCAGAAAAGCGGATCGATAATAAACATGAGCTCCGTGGTGGGCGTTTCGGGAAATGCCGGCCAGAGCAATTATTCGGCATCTAAGGCAGGAATACTGGGATTCACAAAAAGCGTTGCAAAAGAGCTGGGATCAAGAAATATCAGATGCAATGCAATCGCCCCGGGTTTTATTCTTACCGAGATGACTGAAAACCTTCCCCCTGATATCAAAAGCGACTGGATAAACAAAATCCCGCTTAAACGAGGCGGAACCCCTGAAGATGTGGCTAATACAGCCTTGTTTCTTGCCTCCGACCTTTCGTCGTATGTCACGGGCCAAACAATTCATGTCTGTGGTGGTATGTTAACTTAAAATTTTTGTTATATTTGTGGTATTGCAGGGCGCCTATCCTTTTAGCACGAGGAAATGCAGCGAGACATATTTATTCCACACTTATTTTAAACAGGCGTCCTGCTTCTTTTTTATAACCTCCGATAAACATAATGAACAGTCTTGTTTTCTACCTGATAATCATAATCCCGGTTTCAGGTTTTCTGCTTGAGAGATACCTTGAATACCTCAATTCAGGTATGTGGTCGGAAAAACTGCCTGTGGAACTTAAAGGGATTTGCGATGGGGAAGCCTACAGGAAAACACAGCTTTATGAAAAGGACAACAGGAAGCTTTCATTCTGGTCATCTTCATTCAACCTTGCAGTAATACTCCTTATGGTCATTCTGGGTGGTTTTGCATTTCTCGATACCCTTGTCAGATCCTTTAGCAACAATACCATTGTCATATCACTTCTGTTTTTCGCCATCATAGGTTTCGGCTCGGAGGTAATCAATATCCCGTTCGCCTGGCACGATACCTTCGTAATTGAAAGGAAATACGGATTTAACACAATGACAGTAAGGACATTTATAACTGACCATCTAAAGTCGTGGTTCATAGCTCTCATAATTGGTGTTCCCGTGCTTGCTCTTATTACATGGATTTACTACAGGCTTGGAAAAGGATTCTGGCTCTATGCCTGGGGGCTCATGACTGTGTTTTCGATATTTATTAATTTTTTCTATTCCGAATGGATAGTTCCCCTGTTCAACAAACAGACCCCTCTTATTGAAAGTCCGCTCCGTTCAAAGATTGAAACTTATGCAGCAAAAGCAGGATTACTGCTCAGGAACATTTATGTCATCGACGGTTCAAAGAGAAGCACCAAGGCAAATGCATATTTTTCCGGCTTCGGATCAAAGAAACGGATTGTTTTGTATGACACTCTTATCAGGGAGATGTCGGATGAAGAAATAGTTGCTGTGCTGGCGCATGAGACAGGGCATTACAAGAAGAAACATGTGCTGAGGCGACTTGTTTCGTCAATACTCCAGACAGGACTGATGCTTTTTCTTTTTTCGCTCGTTGTGGATAATCCGGCACTGTCGGGAGTTCTTGGCACCAGTACGTCAAGTTTTCATATCGGACTGATAGTCTTTGGCATCCTGTACAGCCCGCTTTCACTTGTCATTGGCCTTGCCGGAAATTATATTTCGAGGAAAAATGAGTTTGAAGCCGACAGGTATGCACGCGACACATACGATCCTGAATATCTTGCCAGCGCACTTAAAAAGCTGTCAGTCAAAAACCTGTCGAACATGATGCCACATCCTGCATATGTTTTTTTTCATTATTCTCATCCTCCTTTGCTGGCCAGGCTGGCAAAGTTGGAATGATTTTTTATCTTTGCACCTGGTTTTGCCTCCTTAGCTCAGCCGGTAGAGCAGCTCATTCGTAATGAGCAGGTCGTGGGTTCGAGTCCCATTGGAGGCTCATGGAGATTTTGGATTTCGGAATTCGGGAATTCGGAATGGTGAATACGGAATTAATGTTAATGATTGCAGGTAATGGAATTATTTTTAATTTTGCCTTCTGATTCCGGTATCATACAGACCCGAAATCAAAATTCCGAAATCCGAAATTACTGATTGCGGGAGTAGCTCAGTGGTAGAGCATCAGCTTCCCAAGCTGAGGGTCGCGGGTTCGACCCCCGTTTCCCGCTCTGAACGATAAGAGGCCGGTTCACAGGAGCCGAGCCTCTTATTAATATAAATGCAATGAAAGCTGAGATAATAACAATAGGAGACGAACTGCTGATAGGGCAGACTGTTGACACAAATTCAGCATGGATGGGACAGGCATTGAGCAGCCTCGGATTTGATATACACAGAAAAACGTCGATACATGACAAAAGAGAAGACATTCTTGGCATCCTTTCGGATGCATCTTCAAGGTCGGATGTTATTCTGATAACAGGCGGACTTGGACCGACAAGCGACGACATAACGAAAAATACACTTTGTGAATTCTTTAACACAAAGCTTGTCACCGACCCCCGGGTGCTGGAGATGGTTGAATCGATGACAGCAAGAAGGGGATTCCGGATGAATGAGAACAACAGAAGACAGGCCGAAGTGCCTGAAACCTGCACAGTCCTTACAAATGCCGCCGGAACCGCTCCCGGAATGTGGTTCGAGAAAAACGGTACTGTATTCATCTCGATGCCGGGCGTTCCTTCAGAAATGAAATACATTATGAACGAACATGTAATTCCTGCACTCGGGAAGAAATTTACATCGCAGGTGATCATCCACAAAAACATTATGACCTATGGTACCCCGGAGGCAAAACTTGCAGAGATCCTTACGGATTTTGAAACAGGCCTGCCGGAATGCATAAAACTTGCATACCTGCCATCATCAGGCATCATCAAGCTTCGTCTGACCGCAACAGGAAACAACAGGGAAGAATTGCTCAAACTGACAGGAGAGCAGGTCAGCAAGCTATATGATACAATTCCTCAGTTTATCTATGGTGAGGATGAAGAGACCCTTGAAATGGCTGTCGGGAGGCACCTGAGAAAGAAAAATCTTACTTTATGCACTGCCGAAAGTTGCACCGGAGGTAATATTTCCCGCAAAATAACCAGTGTGCCGGGATCATCCGACTATTACAGGGGAAGTGTTATTGCCTATGCCAATGATATCAAAACAGGCATCCTCGGTGTTGATCATCTGTTAATTGAAAGGGATGGCGCTGTCAGCGAAACAGTTGCAGCAGCTATGGCAGAAGGAGCCAGGAAAATTATGAAGACTGATTTTTCCGTGGCCACTACAGGCATTGCCGGACCCTCAGGAGGAACCCAGATGAAACCTGTAGGAACATTATGGATCGCAGTCGCGCATCGATCGGGCACCATCACTGAAAAACACACTTTCACAACTGACAGAATTACAAACATAACCAGATTTACATATGCAGCTCTGAATCTTCTCAGAAAGCAGATTATCAGTGCATAACGGTCCTTTTTTTAAGGTGTTGAAAAAAATTAAAGCAAATATTTGGTTAATCAGATAAAAATCACGTATTTTGCGCTTCGTTTTGAAAAGACGTAAAATAAGAAATAAAAAGAGAATCGATGTCAAAGATTTGTCAGGTAACAGGGAAGAAAGCGGTAGTGGGGAATAACGTATCGCATTCAAAGAGAAGGACCAAAAGGAAGTTTTACCCGAACCTTTTTGTAAAGAAATATTTTCTACCCGAAGAGAACAGATGGATTTCCCTGAAAATATCAGCATCCGGGATCCGTCTCATTAATAAAAAAGGACTTACGGCTGTCCTGAAAGAAGCAAAGGAAAAAGGTTACATCTTGAACTATTAAAATAAAACAAGAAAATGGCAAAGAAGGCAAAAGGTAACAGGCAGCAGGTTATTCTTGAATGCACCGAGCAAAAGGAGAGCGGGGTTCCCGGAATGTCAAGGTATATTACAACCAAAAACAGGAAAAACACCCCTGACCGCCTCGAAAGGAGAAAATATAACCCATATCTTAAGAAATATACACTTCACAGAGAAATAAAATAAAGAACCATGGCAAAGAAAGTTGTTGCATCACTTAAAACAGGCAGTGGTAAGGTTTTTACCAAGTGCATCAAGATGGTCAAATCTGATAAATCAAATTCATATCAGTTTAAGGAGGAAGTAGTACATAATGATCATATCAAGGAGTTCTTTACAAAAAAATAAGTAATTGGTTTACATACTTTGGTGAGCTTTCTTCCTTAATGAAGAAAGCTTTTTTTATATTTGAAGTCAATAAAAAAATTCAGCATGGGCTGGTTCGGATTGGGGAAAAATGAGAAAAAGGAGATCCTAGACAAAGGTCTTGAAAAGACAAAAGAGAACGTCTTTTCAAAACTTTCCCGTGCTGTCATGGGAAAATCAAAAGTCGACGACGAGGTACTTGACAACCTTGAAGATATCCTCGTTTCATCAGATGTTGGTGTTGATACTACCCTGAGAATAATTGAACGGATCGAAAAAAGGGTTGCACGGGAAAAATACATGAACACAGCCGAACTTAACAATATCCTCAAAGAGGAAATAACGGCCCTTCTCGATAAGAACATTTCGGGTCCTGATCCTGACTTCAGCTCACCGCTTCCTGCCAAACCATACGTCATAATGGTTGTCGGCGTGAACGGATCCGGAAAGACTACCACAATTGCAAAACTCGCATGGCTGTACAAAAATGCAGGTAAAAAAGTGCTGCTTGGGGCAGCTGATACTTTTCGAGCAGCAGCCATTGACCAGCTCCGGATTTGGTCAGACAGAGCGGGCGTTGAGCTGGTTAGGCAAAATATGGGATCCGATCCTGCATCTGTCGCATTTGATTCCGTCAAAGCTGCAGCTGCCGGCGGTTACGACGTAGTGATTATTGATACTGCAGGAAGGCTCCATAACAAAATCAACCTGATGAATGAACTCTCAAAAATAAAGAGGGTAATGGAAAAAGTTATACCTGAAGCTCCGCATGAGGTACTGCTTGTACTTGACGGATCTACAGGACAAAATGCATTCGAACAGGCCAGACAATTTACAGCCGCCACAAACGTTACGGCCATAGCTGTTACAAAACTTGACGGAACTGCAAAGGGAGGAGTGGTAATAGGGATTTCCGACCAGTTCAGAATACCTGTGAAATATATAGGCCTTGGGGAAAAAATGACTGATCTGCAGGTTTTCAATCCGTCTGAATTCGTCGATTCACTTTTCTCAGAATCAAAATGAGGAATTTAAGATCAGGGAATACCCGCAGGAAAAAAATCAATATAGTAACACTTGGTTGTTCAAAAAACACAGTCGACTCCGAAAAACTCCTTCGTCAGATCGAAGAGGGCGGATATTCAGTTGTATATAATCCAGGCGACACTTCAGCGCATACTGTTATTGTGAACACCTGTGGGTTTATAAATGATGCACGGGAGCAGAGCATAGATACAATACTCGGATTTGTAAAGGCAAAACAGTCGGGCAGAATCAGGAATCTTTATGTGATGGGCTGCCTGTCGGAGAGGTATGCTGACGAACTGCAACATGAGATTCCGGAGGTAAAAAAATATTTCGGTGTTAACAATATAAATGACATTCTAACGGAGCTTGGCATCGAGCCGAAAGATGATCTGAAGAATGACAGAATACTCACCGGCCCGTCACACTATGCCTACCTGAAGGTATCAGAAGGATGCGACCGCTCCTGCGCCTTCTGTTCAATACCTCTTATCCGCGGCAAATGCGTTTCCAGGACTATCGAAGATATTGTCAGCGAAGCAAAATCACTTGCAGGCAAAGGTGTCAGGGAGCTTATTCTTATTGCACAGGATCTGAGCTATTATGGTCTGGACCTTTACAAAACGCAAAAGCTGCCTGAACTTGTAAAGGAGTTGCTTAACATCAGGTCCTTCGAATGGATACGTCTTCATTATCTTTATCCGGCAAACTTTCCTCCGGGCTTGCTCAGCCTCATGAAGGAGAATCCGGGTATATGCAGATACATTGATATGCCAATACAGCATATTTCCGGAAGAATGCTTGACCTGATGAAACGAACGCATGGTGAGAAGGAAACCCGGGATCTTCTCCGGAAGATAAGGATGGAATTGCCTGATGCAGCAATAAGAACAACATTGATATCGGGACATCCGGGCGAAACAGAAAAGGAACATGAGGAACTTAAAAAATTCATTTCCGAATTCCGCTTCGACAGGCTTGGCGTTTTTCCATATTCACATGAAGATGGCACTTATGCCTGGAAGAACTATCGCGACGATGTTTCGCCTAAGACAAAGGAATCGAGGGTTTCTGAACTCATGTCGATACAACAGGTCATTTCCGGTGAGCTTAATACCATGAAGACTGGTAAGGTCTATAAAGTAATTATCGACAGGAGGGAGGGTGAGTTTTTTACAGGAAGGACAGAATATGACAGCCCGGAGGTGGATAATGAAGTACTGATCAGCGCTGAATACGACCTTCATCCCGGAGAATTTCATGATATCCTTATTACCGGTGCTACAGAATTCGATCTCTACGGAAAGCCCGCAAAGTAGCGTATTATTAAGAACTCACCCAGAGAGTTCCACTGAGAATAAACAGAGGCTCACAGAGCAAAATATTGCTGATATTCTCTGTGATCTCTTCGGTTCCCGGTGTCACTCAGCGTAAGTACCTCCCGGCAACTTCAATAGTTGAATCCTACTCGGCGGGTGGCAGTTCAGGCTGTTCCTTTTTCTTATGAATTTTTATCCTGATTTCCGATTTCGCAGGATTGAAACCGGCGTAGATAGTGTCGCCTTCTCTTAGTTCCGCCCTTATAAGAACCTCTGCCATCGGATCTTCGAGGTATTTCTGGATTGCACGTTTCAACGGCCTTGCGCCATAGTTGGCATCGAAGCCTCTTTCCGCGATGAAATCCCTTGCTGCATTGGCTATCTTGAGCTGGTAACCGAGTGTTCTCACCCTTTCATAAAGTCCTTTCAGTTCGAGGTCGATGATCTTGTTTATCTCATCTTTTCCAAGTGAGTTGAACATTATCACATCGTCGATCCTGTTAAGGAACTCAGGGGCGAAGGTTTTTTGCAAAGCCTTCTGCAGTATGCTTTTTGCCTGTTCGTCTCTTGATGCCTTTTTTGCAGATGTATCGAAGCCAATTCCATGTCCGAATTCGGCAATTTGCCTGGTCCCAATGTTTGAAGTAAGGATAACTATTGTATTCCTGAAATCAACACGGCGTCCAAGGCTGTCAGTAAGCTGACCTTCGTCAAGAACCTGAAGGAGAATATGGAATACATCCGGATGGGCCTTTTCAATTTCATCGAGAAGCACAACCGAATAAGGCTTTCTTCTTACTTTTTCAGTAAGTTGTCCGCCTTCTTCATAACCAACATATCCGGGAGGTGCTCCAACAAGGCGGGATACGGAGAATTTCTCCATATACTCGCTCATATCAACCCTGATGAGGTTGTCGGTGGTATCGAAAAGGAATTTTGCCAGTACCTTTGCGAGTTGTGTCTTCCCGACGCCGGTGGGGCCGAGAAAGATGAATGTGCCAATTGGTTTGTTGGGGTCTTTAAGTCCTGCCCTGTTCCTCTGTATCGATTTCACAACCTTTTGAATGGCTTCATCCTGTCCGATAACGCTTCCTTTAAGTTCATCGGCCATCTGAAGCAGGCGTGTACCTTCAGTCTGCGCGATTCTCTGTACAGGCACCCCGGTCATCATCGCCACAACCTCTGCAACCTTTTCCGCATCAACTGTTTCGCGGTTTACAGCAAGTTCTTTCTCCCATTTTTTCTTTTCAAGCTCGATCATATCAAGAAGATCCTTTTCCTTGTCCCGGAAACTTGCGGCCTTTTCAAAATTCTGGTTCTTGACAGCCAGCATCTTTTCCTTCTTTGTTTCTTCCAGTTGTTTTTCGAGCGACAGGATTTTTTCAGGGACCACTATATTAGAAATATGAACCCTTGATCCTGATTCATCAAGTGCATCAATTGCCTTGTCGGGCAGGTGCCTGTCGGATATATATCTGTTAGTCAGCTTAACACAGGCATCAATTGCGTCGTCTGTATAGATAACATTATGATGTTCCTCATAGCGTTCCTTAATGTTATGAAGGATGTGGATGGTTTCCTCTATGGATGTAGGTTCAACGATTACCTTCTGGAACCTGCGCTCGAGAGCGCCATCCTTTTCGATATGCTGCCGGTATTCATCGAGAGTTGTTGCTCCTATGCATTGAATTTCTCCTCTGGCAAGTGCAGGTTTGAGCATGTTGGCAGCATCGAGTGAGCCGG
This sequence comes from Bacteroidales bacterium, assembly GCA_035390825.1. GTDB lineage: Bacteria > Bacteroidota > Bacteroidia > Bacteroidales > VadinHA17 > LD21. Next base: position 18,588 of record DAOOUQ010000022.1, read on the forward strand.
TAGCGCCTCCTGCGCCGACGATAGTATGTATTTCGTCGATGAAAAGGATAATATTGTCGTTTTTTGAAAGTTCATTAAGTATCGCCTTCATCCTTTCCTCAAACTGCCCGCGGTACTTGGTTCCGGCAACAATTGAGGCAAGATCGAGGGCAACCACCCGTTTGTTGAAGAGAACGCGGGAAACGTTCTTTTTTGTGATCCTGAGAGCAAGACCTTCAGCTATCGCCGACTTCCCGACACCAGGCTCCCCGATCAGAACCGGATTATTCTTCTTTCTCCTCGAGAGAATTTGGGCAAGTCTTTCTATCTCCCTTTCGCGACCCACAACCGGATCAAGCCTTCCTTCCTCGGCAGCCTTTGTAAGGTCAATGCCGAAATTATCAAGTACAGGAGTGTCGGAAGAAGGTTTTGACGATGAAGATTGCTGACCTTTTCCCTGTCCGCTCCCAAATACCTGGCCTTCATCGTCTTCCTCCCTTGGAAAGTCGGCCCTGGCACTCGGAGAACCTGCTTCGACAACCCTTCGGACCGACTGATAGTCAACATCCAGCTCGGCAAGGAACCTTGTTACAAGTGCATTATCGTCCTTCAGGATTGCAAGCAGAAGGTGCTCAGAATCAATTGTCGGACTTTTCAGCGATTTAGCCTCGAGATATACAAGCTTAAGTATTCTTTCAGTGCTTCTCAGCAAAGGTATTATCTCATGATCAGCAACGGGAACCGGGCTTTCCACCCTGATGCTTTTTTCAATTGAGCCCTTCAGTATCAGAAGATCAATACCCTGATTCAAAAGTATTTCAACCGCCACTCCCTCACCATCCCTCAGTATGCCAAGGAAAAGGTGCTCAGGACTAATATGACTGTTCCCGAGCCGAATAGCCTCTTCCTTGCTGTATCCAAGTATATCCTTTACTCTTTGTGAAAATTGTGAATCCATAAATTATCTCCAGTTTTTGCATTTTTTTATTTAAGCCATATTGTCAGTTTTTACCGACAAAAATGCTTTTCCCCTAAAAATCAAAGTTAAATTTAATACTATTTATGTCCGGCAATTTTCATGCCCATTTATAAACAATTAATGTTAAAAAGTCACAATATATAACGGGCATAAATACTTAAATATTCACTAAATTCGTAATCAAATATTATCCCCGTCCGGGGATAATATATTTATTTAATTATTAATTAGTTATGTCAGAAAGAGAAAGGATAATTCAGGTAAACATAGAGGAGGAGATGAAGTCAGCTTACATCGATTATTCGATGTCAGTGATAGTTTCGAGAGCTTTGCCTGATGTGAGGGACGGACTTAAGCCTGTGCACAGGCGAGTGCTTTTCGGAATGTCGGAACTCGGGGTATTATCTAACAGGCCATACAAAAAGTCGGCAAGGATAGTAGGGGAGGTCCTTGGTAAATATCATCCGCATGGCGATTCTTCTGTATATGAAGCCATGGTGAGGATGGCCCAGGACTGGTCGATGAGGTATCCGCTTGTTGACGGACAGGGAAACTTCGGATCGATCGACGGAGACAGTCCGGCTGCGATGAGGTACACTGAAGCCAGGCTCAAAAAGATAGCTGAGGAAACACTGTCTGATATAGATAAGGAAACGGTTGATTTCCAGCCAAACTTCGATGATTCGCTCACTGAACCGGTTGTTCTTCCGACAAGGGTCCCGCTCCTGTTGGTAAACGGGGCATCAGGTATCGCGGTAGGGATGGCAACAAACATGCCGCCTCATAACCTGAGCGAAATAATAGATGCTACGATTGCATTTATTGACAATAAGGATATTACGACCGAGGAGCTCCTCAAACATATAAAAGGGCCTGATTTTCCGACAGGCGGAATAATTTACGGCGAGCAGGGAATAAGGGATGCCTGCGAAACCGGCAGGGGCAAAATAGTTGTCAGGGCCAAGACAGAAATTGAACTTACGCATTCCGGACGTGAATGCATTGTTGTCACCGAGATTCCTTATATGGTGAACAAGGCCGAGATGATCCGAAAGATTGCCGATCTCATCAATGAAAAGAAGATTGAAGGGATATCCTATATCAACGATGAATCGGACCGCAACGGGATGAGAGTGGTGATAATCCTTAAAAAAGATGCCAGTGCAAATGTTGTCCTTAATAATCTTTACAAGTTCACACAGCTTCAAACCGCATTCAATGTAAACAATATTGCCCTGGTAAAAGGAAGGCCAAGGACACTTAATACAAAGGAGCTTATTGATCAGTTTGTCCGCCACAGGCATCAGGTGATCCTGAGAAGGGCCAAATTTGATCTGAACCAGGCTGAAAAAAGAGCCCATATACTTGAAGGTCTGATAATTGCAAGCGACAATATCGATGAAGTCATTGCAATCATCAAATCGTCGAAGAGCCCTGACGAGGCAAGGGAAAGGCTTATGGAACGCTTCAGCCTGTCTGATGCACAGTCGAGGGCAATAGTTGAGATGAGGCTGCGCCAGCTTACAGGTCTTGAACAGGACAAGCTGAGAGAGGAATACAGGGAGATAATGGCTCTGATCGAGTATCTCAAGAACGTTCTGGCCGATGTAAGTCTTCAGATGAAGATCATTAAGGACGAACTCCTTGAAATAAAGGAAAAATACGGCGATGCCAGAAGAACTGAAATCATTCCCGATGCCGGGGAATTCAACCCTGAGGATTTCTATGCAGATGATGAAATGGTGATCACCATCTCTCACATGGGATATATAAAAAGAACACCGCTCACAGAGTACAGGAGACAGAACAGGGGAGGAACCGGTGCCAGGGGAGGATCAACAAGAGATGAGGATTTCATTGAACACCTGTTCATCGCCACGATGCATAATACGATGCTTTTCTTTACAAGAAAGGGAAAATGTTTCTGGCTGAAGGTTTATAATATCCCTGAGGGATCCAAGACATCAAAGGGAAGGGCAATGCAGAACCTTATTAACATCGAGCCCGACGATAATGTAAGGGCATATATAAACGTAAAGAACCTTAACGACCAGGACTATATAAACAACAACTTCATCGTGCTCTGCACCACAAAAGGGGTGATCAAGAAAACATCACTCGAAGCATATTCACGTCCCAGGACGAACGGTGTGAATGCCATAACGGTCAGGGAAGGAGATGAGCTTCTTGAAGCACGGATGACAAACGGCAAACATCATATAATGCTTGCGGTAAAATCGGGAAGAGCCATTAGATTCCCGGAGGAGACAGTCAGACCGATGGGAAGGACGGCATCGGGAGTAAGGGGAATAAAACTCGATAATGAAGCCACTGATTTTGTTGTGGGAATGATAACTGTCGAGAACAAGGAAAAAGAAGTGCTTGTCGTTTCCGAAAAAGGATATGGCAAAAGATCCGATATTGAGGATTACCGTATTACCAACAGAGGCGGCAAAGGTGTGAAAACAATCAATATCACCGATAAAACAGGTTCGCTTATTGCCCTGAAGGATGTAACAGACAATGATGACCTTATGATCATCACTCAATTCGGCAACATACTCCGCAGCCCTGTTTCCACTTTAAGGGTAATGGGAAGGGCCACTCAGGGTGTGCGCCTTATCAATCTCAGGGAAAATGATACTATTGCATCGGTTGCTACCGTCTTTGTGAACGAAGATGAGGAAACCGCTGGAAACGGAGATGTAAGCAATGACGGAGAAAATGTTGAGGATTTTGGCAAAGAATTTGAAGATTAATAAGTAATGTTATAAATTTGACCAATTAAATTATTGACAATTAATCAAAGAAGAATAATCATGAAAAAAGTGTTTCTGCTGTTTGCAGTTGTTTGTATCTCAACAGGTGTATTTGCCCAAAAGGGCAAAGTTACCAGCGCTATGACCTTAATTGAACAAGGTGCTCTGGACAAAGCCAAGGAAGCTCTCGACCAGGCAATGAATGACCCCAAGTCGGCTGAATGGTTCAATACCTATTTTGCAAAGGGTAAACTCTACCAGGCTGTTTTCAAATCAGACAACCCGAAATTCAAGGAATTCTCGAAGGATCCACTGGGCGATGCATATACCAATTATGAAAAAGCCATGGAACTTGATCCAAAAGGCGGAACCAAAAAAAGGATTATCACAGGTATGATCTATAACAACCTGGCACTTGACCTCTACACACAAGGAGGCAATCAGTTTGAAGCCGGTAATTATGAAGGAGCATTGAAATCTTTCGAAACACAGATAAAAATCACGGAAAGCGACAAGTATGTTGGCGTTACTGACACAGGCATGTATTACAATGCAGGTCTTGCTGCTATGAATGCAGGCAAGCAGGATGTTGCCATCAAGTACTTTGAAAAATGCGCTGAAATGAAATATATGGGGGTTACTCCTTACTTCCAGATTTCACAGAGCTATATGGCACTTGGCGATACTGCCAAAGCCGAAGCACTGCTGAAAAGCCTTCCCGACAAATTCCCGGGTGACAAAAACATTACGCTTCAGCTGATTGACCTTTATATTAAAGCCGGTAAAAATGATGAGGCATTAAAGAATCTGGCCATTGCAAAGGCCGATGATCCTGACAACTACAGCCTGTGGTTTGCAGAAGGTATCATCTATCTCAATACCGAGAAATATGATGAGGCTATTGCTGACCTTACCAAATCGATCGAGCTTAAATCGGATATGTATGACAGTCAGTACGGCCTCGGTGCAGCATATATCAACAAAGCTTCGGATATGTTCGTGAAAGCCAACGACATTATGGATGTAAATAAATACAATGCCGCCATTGAAGAAGCAATGGGAGTCTTCTCAAAAGCTCTTCCTTACATGGAAAAGGCAAATGAACTGAAGCCCGATGATATATTTTCCCTCAGAGGTCTTAAAGAGCTTTACTACAGGCTCAAAATGACCGACAAGTATAATGTTGTCAAGGCAAAACTCGATACTCTGGAGCAGAAGTAGAAATTTTTAAATAGTTTACGTATAATATTCAAAAAAGCCTCTCCGTTTAACCGGAGGGGCTTTTTGATTTTATTCCCTGCTTTCAACTATGATAAAAAAAAAACTGACATTCCCTGTCCGCATATTTAGCATGCTGCTGATGGCGGCAGGTTTGCTTTTCCCTGGTTTTGGCTGCTCGAAGGAAGATGATCCGGAACCACAGGAACCAGGTAAGATTATAGTGCTGATGTATCATAAGATAGTCAGGGGCGAGCCGGCCGACCTTTACGAAAGGAGTGCAAAAGAATTTGAATCAGATCTCAGATACCTCAGGGATCATAATATCAAGACATTATCCTTCAATGAGTTAGGTGAAATTTCGGCAGGAGGGAAGATGCCGGCGGGAAACTTTGCCATTATAACCTTTGACGACGGCAGCAGTTCCTGGTACACTATCGTAAAACCGCTTCTTCTAAAGTACAAAGTGAAGGCAACATTTTTCCTGTGGGCGTATATGATCGGACATGATTCATTCATAACATGGGAGGAAGTCAAGGATATGAGTCATTACACTCTTGCCGGAGGAGAAAGACCATTTATATTCGGATCTCACAGTTATTCACATAGTTATCTCTTAAGAAACAGGGAAAATTTTGCCTCAGATGCCGAGTACAATTCATTTCTTGATTATGAAATGGGTGTCTCAAAAGAACTTATTAAGCAATATGTACCTGGTGAAGTGGATGTTTTCTCGCTGCCGTATGGCGACGGGGCCGGGAATGAAGAAATTATTGCGGCAGCAAAACGGAATCATTATAAATTCATCAGAACGTCAATCTGGGCAGCAATTGAAAACGTTCCCACAGATCTTTTTAAAATTCCGGCACTGCCAATACTTGATTCGACACCTCAAAGTCTGATAGGGGAATATCTTGATCTTGAAAAGTAAAATCTTAAATTAGACGAAAAAGGGAAGCCGGATTTTCAATATTCTGCTCCCTTTTTTCTGTTTAATATTTTCTATTTTACATAATATTAATTATAGGAATTAATTGCCGGTCTGACCTGTGATCCTTAACACAATCCAAATCGATGGTTTACTGACATCGAAGCCTGAACGGCCGGCAGGGAAAAATCAGACGGATAAAAGCTGCTCACAACGCTTGCCAACGGAATGGAAAAGAACATTGCCGAACTGAAAGCCAATGATTTGTTTTGTGAATGATTTATTTTTATTGTGAATAAATTAACAATGCCAAAATTTCGGTTCAGCATGTTTAAATTATAATTTGTCGCTGTATTATGTTATTCGTACCCTTCTCCCATATCTGAACATAGCTTTTTTGCCTCTTACCGGTGGCTTCCCGTCATTCGCCGAATCTTCTTTTTAAAACCTTTTTTCTGGTGTAATTTTGTAAAGAATTAAAAATCAAACGATATGAAAAAGATCTGCTTTTCGTTATTTGCAATTCTTGTTGGATCGGCCGTAATGGCGCAAAACAGCACCATGCTAAAATTAAACCTTGAGAAAAACAAGGTATACCGGTTGAGGTCAAATTCAGAGCAGACAATCATCCAGACAATCAATGGCAACCAGCAGACGGTTGAAACGAATGTTGGCTACACTGTGTCGCTTAAAATGATTGACGCCACACAGGATTTCATGGTTGTTGAAACACATTTCGACACCCTCACCACAAAGACAAACACAATGGGTAAGATTGTCAGCTTCAGCTCATTATCGGAAGGAAACATTACATCATCGGAAACTGCTGACATTATGTCGTGCATCATGAACAGGCTGAGCAGAAATGCGGTATACATTAAAATGGATTATACAGGGAAGCCGCTTGAAGTACTGAATGCCAAAATGCTTTCCGATATGATCCTGAAGGATACGAGTGCAATCACACTTAAAGGTCCGGCAGCTGGCCCTGTAAAGCAACAGGTTGCAGCAACTGTTGGCGAAGCCAACTTAAAGAACATTCTAAGTGCTTTTACATGGACATTGCCGGGCAGGCTGGTTTCGGCAGGCGACACCTGGGAAATAACGCAGCAGGTGAATTCAGGAGGGATGCTTCTCGACATAAAAACCTCTTACCGACTCGACCAGATCAGCGGGAATAATGCAAGGATAACCGTCGAATCAAGTATCAAGGCCCCGGAGAATGCAGTTCCGATAAAGTCGGGCGGAGCCACTGTTACATATGACAATCTTAAGGGTGCCAGCAAATCAAAGCTTGTTCTGGATACTGCCACAGGACTCGTTGTGGAAGATAATGCAGAAACCCATATCTCAGGTAAACTTGGAATAAGCGGTCCGGGGTTCAGTATGGAAATGCCGATGGACATCATCGGGAAATCAGAAACAAAAGCTTTAAAATAATCTCAGGACAATAAATTAACAGCCATGAAAAGTAGTGTATTCATAATTCTGCTGCTTAGTGCCACAGTTGCCGGCCAGGCACAGACAATAAAGGGAAGGGTTTACTATGAAAAGGACAAAACACCGGTGCAGTTTGCCACTGTGGCACTGCACCAGCTTCCCGATTCAGCTATGACAACCGGTGTCATAACGCTCACCGACGGTAGTTACCTCCTGGAAAAAGTCAAACCAGGCAAATATTTTATAAAGGCCTCCTTTGTGGGATACAGATCTTCCGGGAAAGCTGTCACAGTAGCGGAGGGTACTGGTGAAATAGCTGTGGATACCATTTACCTCGCCGAAACGACCGCAGCTCTCAGGGAAGTCACAGTGGTGGGCGAACGCCTCAAAGGCAAGGAAATGGTCGACAGAACTGTTTACAATATCCCTGAAGTTGTTTCCAATACTTCAAACAACGGATACGAGGTACTTAAGAAAATACCACAGGTAAATGTCGATTTTCAGAATAACATAACACTTAACGGGAGCAGCAATTTCATTATACAGGTCGACGGAAGACAGCGCGACAGGGAATTTCTTGCCAGGCTCCTGCCTTCAGATATCCAGAGTGTTGAGATAATAAGCAACCCGTCAGGCAAATATGAGGGTAATATCGACGGGGTGATCAACATAATTTTAAAAAAGGAAGCACGTTTTGGGCTCAACGGCAATATTTCTGCCAGTGTAAAACCTTTTAATAAAGTTACCAGCTCCGTAACGGGAAGTCTCGACTATGCAGTCGGCAAAATAACATTTTATGTCACAGCAATGAATGTCGGGCAGGGACTCCGGATGAATATAAATGAGGACAGCCGTTTTCTGACGATAGATTCGCTTACACGAATGACCGGTCCCGGAAAAATAAAGGTGGGCATGTCATCTGTCAACAGCGGATTCGACTACTATATCAACGATAAGAATAACCTGAGCTTCAATGTAAATTACAAGCCAATCTCGCAGAATCTGGATATCATAACGAATACCATTCTCTATTCTGACAATACGCCTCTCAATTCGGTAGCTTCCGAGACTAAGGATGAAATGAAGAGCGATGAGAGCTCATTCTCTCTCTTTTACAAGAAAACCTTTTCAAAACCCGTCGAAGAATTCACAGGCGAAGCAAGTTACTATGTTTTTTCGTCGGATCAGATAAGCAGTTTTACAAATTCACGCCACCCCTACAACAGCGATCAGGTACTCAGCACATATTCAAGAATTGAGGATAACCTGAACAAGAGAAAATATTTTTCGACGAAGCTCGATTATGTCTATCCTCTGGGCATTTATGCAAAGATTGAAACCGGATATCAGTTCTATTTTCAGAAAATGGATTATGATTTCAATATAGATAGCCAGGATCAGTCGAATCTGTTCAGGTATTCAGAATTACGTAATTCACTTTACGGAGGCATTACAGTAAACTTCAAAAAAATTGGTATTCAGGCACTTCTGAGAGTGGAGAACAGTCATATAGATGCAGATTCCGTCACGAGGCCCGATTATTCATGCTTTTTGCCATCGGCGAATTTTCAGTACAGGTTTTCGGCTACTCATAACCTGAAATTCACCTATAACAGGAGGATCAACCGTCCGGGTATTTATGACATGAACCCATACTGGAAAATTAATCAGAATTATATGGTCACTCAGGGGAATCCCGACCTCAGGCCTGATTATCGCGACCGGCTTCAGCTCACCTATACCTGGAATTTCGGAAGCAACTACTTCTCACCTTATGTCTATGACGAATTCTTTTCAGACAAGATCGGGAACAGGTACAGCATTATCAAATCGCCTGTCGACGGTGCGGTCACAACCATTTCCAAACCTTATAATATCCTCAGCGGATATGAACTTGGCGGAGGCGTCAATGCCATGCTCTGGTATGTGAATATTAATGCAAGGATCTTCAAAGGCCATTATTCGGGTTATTCAGAGGGATCATTCTCAATACCCGAAAGAAACTATTTCTCGTATGCCATAACAAGTTATGCCTATGCCAACCTCGACAAGAAAAAACAGACAACGGCATTCCTGTATCTTGCCTTTAACGGTGTTAACATAAATGCCCAGTCGAAAACATATACGCTGCCTCTTTACGGCCTTGGCGGGCAGCGGCAGATTAAAAACCACAGTGTCGGAGTTTTCTGGCTGCTGCCATTCTCACAAGTTATTGATTACCAAAAGATAGAAACAGAAACCCCTGCTTATACATCAACGAATACCACAGGTATTGACTTCGGAAATTTCATACAGTTTTCCTACTCGTATAAGTTTAACAAGGGGAAAAATGTTAAAAAACTGAACCGCAAGATTGATATTGAAAGCGACAGCAAAAGCAACGCGATCATGAATTAGAAAAAATCTTCACTCACTGTCAATACTTTTTCATTCCGTGTCCCTTTTCCGGAAACGAAATCCATAATTCCGAAAAGGGACACTTCATTTTACTTATCTCTATATTCCAGAATATCACCTGGCTGACAATCAAGTGCCTTACAGATGGATTCAAGCGTGCTGAAACGGATTGCCTTGGCCTTACCGGTCTTCAGTACCGACAGATTGGAAAGGGTCAGATCGACCTTGGAGGAAAGCTCATTAAGCGACATTTTCCTTTTGGCCATCATCACATCGAGGTTCACTACTATCGGCATGGCTCAGATTGTTAGTTCGTGTTCTGACTGCAGTTCCACTCCCCTTGTGAAGATAATTGCAACTACGAATATTATGCCTGCAAGGAAAAGCCATTCTGTGCCTGCCCAGTCTTTCTGCATCGCGACCCCCTGCCCTATCAGCCATTCGGTATAGCCGTTTGCCGCCATGGCAATCAGTCCGGCAGCAAATGCCACATAGCTGATTATCCTGGTCAGCATTGCTGTTTCAAAGCTGAAAGGCTTGTTGATGTCCAGATTCTTAAAAATCCTGATCACCAGGTAAAATATAACAGCCTTAAGGACAGTGAGCAATATCATCAATAATCCGATGGCTATATAATGCCCTATGCCAAAACTGTACAGATCCGAAAGATCAAGCTTCTGATACAGGTCTCCTGCAACTGCAGGATTTACAAAAAGACTAATAAGAAAGGTGACTGCAACTGCTCCAGCCGTAATGCACAACCCTATGAAAACTATCCAACTGAGGACTTTCACTATCTGGAGAATCTTTAAGGTGTTTGTTTCCATCGCTAATTGAATTTATTTGTATCCAAATATCAATAATAATTTATTATTATACAATAAATATTTATTATTATTTATGAACAGAATACTCATTAATAAAAAAAGTAACAGTAAAATAAAAGTATTATCGGCCGGTAATTTCGTAACCAAATGGAAGGATAAATTTTATATCTCGATCCCTGCTTACGGAGTGGTTGAAACAAAAGACTTCAAAAGCATGGATCTGTTGCTGAATTTTGATCAATACGGGTCTTTTATCGATCACAACGGCGTTATTATATGCAAAGGAAAAGATTATAAGTCAGCCTATTACCTGAAAAGATCCGGATTATAAAACTTCACCCCCACAGTATTCATTATTCTGCAACAAATCACTGATTCAAGTGATCATCCCCAAAAAGAATACAATCCATTACAGGCATTCCAAAGTGATTTATAAATTTGGCATATAAGAAATACTATCCTGCTAACGGAATGACAAGGGTTTTTAATGACGAAATAAAATACGAGAACCGTAATTTCAGGGACTTTTCCATCGAAACTGGTGATTATGAAAGCTGTAAATTTGCGAACTGTGATTTCTCCGACGCAATACTATCGGATTCTGCATTTATTGACTGTGAATTTTCTGGATGTAACCTTAGTCTGACAAAGCTTATACAGACCTCATTCAGGGAAACAAGGTTCATACAATGCAAGATGGTTGGTCTTCATTTTGAAGACTGCAACCCCTTTATGATATCATTCAGCTTCAGCGGCTGCCTGTTGGAACTGTGTTCCTTCAACGGCCTCACACTAAAGAACTGTCTTTTTAGAAACTGCAGGGTAATTGAATCTGACTTCACCGAAACCGATCTTACAAGTGCTTCCTTTATCAATTGCGACCTGAACAGGACTGTTTTCAGGAACACAATTCTTGAATCTGCCGACTTCAGCACATCCTTCAATTTTATTATTGATCCTGAAACAAACAAGCTTAAAAAAGCAAGATTTTCCGAATCCGGATTACCTGGTTTACTGAGCAGATACGATATTGAAATAGTTTAATTCACTTCAAAAACCCATAACATGAAAATAAATATCAGAAAGGCAGATGAAAATGATTTCCCGGCAGTTTTATCTCTTATAAAAGAACTGGCGGAATATGAAAATGCCCCGGAAAAGGTAACTAACACAGTAGACCTTATGAAAAAGGAAAAAGACCTTTTCATTTGTTATGTTGCCGAAACAGAGAACCTGGAAATTGTCGGTATGGCACTTTTCTTCTTCGCATATTACACCTGGGTGGGAAAATCGCTTTACCTCGATGACATTTATGTCAGGGAGAGTTACAGACAGAGAAAAATAGGGAAATCACTTCTTAAAAAGGTATTTGAAATAGCAAGGGATGAAGAATGCAAAAGGGTAAGATGGCAGGTTCTAAACTGGAATAAGCCGGCAATTGAAGTGTATAAGAAATGCGGAGCGGAAATTGATGATGAGTGGCTGAACTGTTCGTTCGATTCGGATGGCATAAAGAACTTTGCGATGCTGGATTGACAGATGCAGATTATTAATGTCATGAATGACAAAATAATCCGGTATTTATTCTTCTGATAATCATAAAAGAACCTGAAATATGTATTAATATTGCAGCCGGATATCCCCGACTTTTTTCAGTATCTTATTAACCATAATATCTGCGTTCACATGAATCTCGGCTTTACCTTACTGAAAGACACCTACTCAATCTACAGGTTTGATGCAGGATCTCCATTCCCCTACTGGCTTGATAATTCTGATTTCTATTCTGTAACGAAGACTCATGATGAATTATCAGTAGTTTCAAAGCAGGTTGAATTAAAACACGATGACAGGATCAGGGCTGACAGAAACTGGCGCATTCTCAAGATTAACGGTCCGCTCCAACTGTCACAGATCGGTATAATTGCTGATATATCCGAACTTCTTAAAAAAAATGAAATCCCGATATTTGAGATTTCCACATTCGATACAGATTACATCCTTGTGAGAGCAGATGACCTGGAAAAAGCCGTTAATGCGCTGACTGATGCGGGCCATATTATCACCCGCTGATAAATCAGCCGGGTCATAATAAGAGTCCTGCCATCAGTGCCAGCAGCAGCTATTAATCATAGCGCCGGGTGATTCTTACAATAATCCAGACGAGACTGAGTATTCCTACAAAAATTGTCATTCCGGCCAGCTCATTTTTGGGCAGGTTCGATAATACCCAGATTATTCCGGCTGAAGTAATGACAGGCAGAATGAAAATCCTGATGATCCTCTTCATTCCCAATATGGAATTATCTGAATATCTTAACTTTATCACTGACAGAGCGACACCAAGATAGATAATGAGATATGAAGCGCTGGATAGCATGGCAAGCTGTCTGAATTCACCAATGGATGCAAAGACGAACCCGAGAAAGGAATAGATAATTATTGCAACGTGAGGTGTTTTGAACAAGGGGTGAATTGATGCTATTGATTTTGAAGGTATTATCCTGTCTCGTGCGGCTGCATACAGTATCCTGGGCATATTGAGTACCATGCCGCTTATATTTCCGAACATAGAAAAACCAGCCCCGATAATCACGATGAGTGTTCCCGTTGTCCCGAACATGATCTTTGCCGTCTCGGCAAGCGGTGCGTCTTTATGATCACCTATTGATCCGCCCAGTATAGTCTGAACCACCAACTGGATCATCATATAAAGGATAACAACAATAGCAACACTGATTATAATACCTCGCGGGATTGTCCTTTCCGGATCCTTGATCTCTCCGCTGACATTCAGCGCTGTTTCTGCACCAACAAAAGCAAAAAGAAGAATAAGTGAAATTTCTCCGATATTGTCAACAGAATTTCGGGCAGTGATAACTATATCCGTCGATTTGAAGAAGAACCATCCGAGAACTGTTATCATGAGCAGTGGAACAAGCTTTGCAATTGTGTTCAATTTCACAATCGTCATGGCCCCTTTTATTCCCCTGACATTGAAATATGCAAGGGACGCGAACATTATTGCAAAAAACAAAATTCTTATCCACAATTGTTTAAAAAGAGGAAAGAAGTAGGAAAGTGTGTCAGCAAGGCCGTTTGCCACAGCGGCGTTGGCCATCACGGCAGCTCCGAAAATAAAGATATTTGCAGTAAGGAAGCCGGCAAATCTTCCAAAAGCAGTCTCAATATAGGAATAGGCTCCTCCGGTAACAGTAATCTTTGTACCCACATCTACAAAGCAAAACATTATCATTAGCATCAGAAGACCGCATATAAGGTATGCCACCAGGCTTCCTGAGCCAAGCCGTTCAGCTACCAGAGCAGGGAGAATGAATATCCCCGCTCCTACTATTATGTTTATCGAGTTGGCGACCAGTCCCCAGGTCCCTATCTCACGCCTCAAACCCTCGTCAGTTATCATCTGATACAGCTTTTATAAACTACCCGGTCAGCTTTTTCTGATCTCGTCCTTAATTCTCTGTATATGACCCCTGCCGAGGCCCTTGACTTCGCATCCGAGCTGAAAATAACGTTTGATTTTTTCATCAGAAAGGATTCCAAAGCAATCGATAATTGCAGCAGGATTACCTATCTTATTAACGACAGTATCGGGATCGAGGTCAAGATAATCTTTATGAGGAACAGCAAAGACAACAGCCTCCACTCCTTTCAGCGCTTTTTCCAGGTCCTGTTCAATACGGATCTCCTTCAGCTTTTCCTGGCTTCTGAAAAACCTTGCCTTGCTCTGTCCGGGTGAAGGGTATGAATCCTGCTGCTCAAATTCCCACCAATGTTCCACATAGGGATCATGCACTTTAATTTCTGCTCCCATCTCGGCAAGTTTCCTGATTACAATTTCAGAACCGCTGTAACGGGTGTCACCAACATCCTCGCGGTATGCAGCTCCAAGGACGAGAACATCGGCAGCTGCAATGGGCTGACCCATGTTGCGAAGGGCATCCCTCACAAGCTGGCCAACGTGCAATCCCCGGGTGTCATTAATGTCGATTGCCATCGGGGTTATTTTGAAAATATCATCCTCGAAACCCAGTATATGTTTATAGGCCCATAGTCCCAGACCGCCGTCCTTGGGCAGGCAATAGCCGCCAACGCCTGGTCCGGGGAAAATAATATTGCTGTGGGTGGGCCTTACTTTGATTGCCTTGATTACTTTAATCAGATCGACTCCGTTACGCTCGGCATAAAGGCTCCATTCATCAAGAAAAGCAAGGATCGTTGCACGGTAGCTGTTTTCAACTATCTTGGCAGTTTCCGATTCGATCGGCCTGTCCATAACGGTAAGGGGATATTTCTCAGTATTGAGGACTTCTGTTAAAAATTTAACAACCCTCGCTTTTGCCTTTTCGTTTATGCCGCTGCACACTCTCCAGAAATCGCGGATGCTTGCTACATAATTGCGGCCAGGCATCACCCTTTCATAGCTGTGGGCAAGGAGCGGATCGGAATTTATGCCCCTCTTCCTGAATTCTTTCTTCATGATTGGATATGCCACCTGTTCAGTGGTGCCCGGAGCGACCGTGGTTTCAATAAGGACAAGGGCATCAGCAGGTATATGTTCAGCGATAACATGAAGCGACGATTCGAGTGCGGCCATATCCGTCTGTCCTGATCTGACATTTCCAAGATCCTCCTTGATATAATCGCACTGGACATCCACAACGACAACATCGGCAAGCTTGAGGACATCATAAGTATAGGTTGCAACCAGGGTTCTCTTTTCATTTACGCATCTTGATATCATGGGATCTACCTCGGGATCTTCAGCTTTTACCGGTGAAATTCCTCGGTTAAGCAGCGGGATCTTCCAGAAGCTTCGCGGGCTCGGTCGCTGCATGCCGATAACAAATTTCGAAGGCTGGCCGGTTTTTCTGTCGACGGTGTCGGCAACAATAGCGGCCATTACTGCACCGACGAAACCAACACCCATAACAACAACAATTTCACGGCCTTTGGCCTTTTCTTCTTCAACCCTAAGTTTTAGGTTTTCAAATTCCTTCTTATAATCTTCCGGTTTTGGCAGAGAGAACTTTTCGCCTGCCGGGCTTACTGAATAATTCTCGTTCATAATTTGTTCATTTAGGAAACGGTTTGGTAGACAGATATAGCTATTTCGACTTGAGTATAAAATGCTGAAGTTATTGTTTGACAGCCTGCAGAATATCCTTCAGAAGCCTGTCAGAGTCAAGTCCGTTGTCAGGCTTGTGTGAAAATCCAAGTACAACAACCACAAGGTCTCTGGAAGGAATTATGAAAATCATCTGACCGTCGTGACCCTGACATGAGAACATGTCATCAGGTGCCGATGAATAACTTCCTCCCTTATTCAGCCAGAACAATGCTCCATACTCACCCTTGCTGCCGGAGGCGGGAGTTCTTGTATAGCCGACCCACCCTTCAGGCAGTATGCGTTCGCCGTTAAAGACCCCGTCGTTGAGGTAAAGAAGGCCAAACCTGGCATAATCACGTGCAGTGGCGTAAAGGTAAGACGAACCTACAAAATCGCCGGAAGCATCAACCTCGAAAACGGCATCAGTAATTCCGATTTTTTCAAAAAGATTATCATGCGTGAATGCGTAACAGGAAGTATCACTGTCAAATTTCTGTCGTACCAGCTGACTGAGTATATTGGCGGTTCCGGATGAATAATACCAGTGTGTACCGGGTGTATGTTCCAGAGGTTTTGATGCTGCATAACTGCTCATATCGCCATGATCAAACAACATCAGATTCACGTCAGATCTGCTCCCGTAGTCTTCATTCCATTTCAGGCCGCTTTGCATTTGCAGAAGATCATTGATCGTAATCCTGCATCTTTCATCCGACTTCCAGTGCTTTATATCCGCAGGATCTGAAATATTCATTCTGCCCATCCTCACCAGAATGCCGATCTGGGCATTTGTAAAGCTCTTGGCCATCGACCAGCTCAAAAACCTCGTGTTTTTATCCAAACCTGGTTTATAAGCTTCTGCCACCGGTATTCCCCTGTACAGAACCATGAATGCGAAAGGAATTCCTTTGTATTCTCCTTTGTTTATAAGATTATCAGAAACAGCGGCCAGCATGTCTTTGTTAATCCCGGCCGGAACGGAATCGGGAACAAGATCTCCAAGCGGCCACAAAGTAGTATCCCGTCTGTAACCCGGATCTGTGTCAACAGCATAAACCTCTTTACGAAGTGAATCTTCGGATACATCCCTAACCAGAGTGGCACCGAAACCATCCCTGTAAATTGCCCTGGCCTTACCCCAGAGAAACCTGCTGGTAACACTTTTAGAACTGGTATCAATACTGTTTTTCGTGAACTTTATGAATGAAAAGTTCAGGTCAATGGCCTCAATATCCTCAGGCTGCCTTCCCGAAACAAATACATCGGAACAAAGATTCTTTGCCGCATATCCTGTGATTATGGGGAGCAAAGAATTGAGATAAGCAGCGCCGCCAAGAATCACAGCTGCAATCAGCGCAGCAAAAACATAAACAAGCCTTTTCTTCTTCATATATGATTTTTATATTCTTACAGAGTCGTTAATGACCATCATGATCCTTTATCTTCAGATTATTCATATAACCAGGCACAGGAATAACATCATACAGTTAAATTTCATTAAAAATTTAACTTTAATCATCAAAACTAATAAATTTAGGTTAAACAGAATCTAAACGGGGAAATTAAGTTCGACATTAATTCACTATTTGCAAGTATCTTAAATATCAAAGTTTTAAGTAGTCAACATGAAACATTATCTTTCAATAGTTGCTTTGATCATTTATGCAATTCTGCCTTCCGGTTGCAAAAAACAAGATGCGGAACTGTATGTTCATGATCTCAAATGCGAGAATCTTAAAGCGCCAGCCGGCATTTCGACATTGATTCCCCGGCTTAGCTGGAAACTAAGTTCGGAGATTAACCGAACCTCACAGAGTGCATATCAGATTATTGCGGCTTCATCGGAAGAGCTTTTGGATGAGAACAGTGCAGATCTCTGGAACTCGGGAAAAGTAGTTTCTGAAGAAAGTGTTCTTGTACCATGGAATGGTGAACAGTTGCATTCAGGAATGCTGTGCTTCTGGAAAGTAAGGATCTGGGATCAGAAAAACAGGATATCTGACTGGAGCTCCATTTCCTCTTTCAGTACAGGACTGCTTGAGGAAACCGACTGGAAATCATCCTATATTGCATTTGATGCCGGAAAGGATTTTCAGGTCAGTCCGCAGCTCAGGAAGACGTTCACCCTGAATGATTTTCCCGGACATTTATTCCTGCATGTAAATTCCCTTGGATATCATGAGGTATGGGTGAATGGCAAAAAGGCAGGAGACAAGGTATTGACCCCGGCGGTTTCCCAATTCAATAAAAGATCGCTTGTTTTAACATACGACATTACCCGGCTTGTTGTAAAAGGGCAAAATGATCTGGTAATCTGGCTCGGAAGAGGCTGGTATGCTCCGGGGCTTCCGGGTGTTGTCAATGAGGGCCCGGTGGTCAGGGCACAGCTGGAATCTGTCGGGAAAGATAATCTAAGGAATATAATTCTTTTTACTGATAAGACATGGACAGGCAGGGCAAGCGGTTACTCAACAAACGGGTCATGGAAGCCCGGGCAGTTCGGTGGAGAAATCGTTGAAGCGGATCTGCTGACAGATGACATGTCATCATCATCACTCGACAAGGTTAAATGGGGTATGGTTAAGGAAGTCTCCGTTCCCGCCCATTCAGCTACTCCCCAGATGACAGAATCAAATATCATTGCTGACACAATCAAACCTTCTTCAGTCAAAAGAACTGGTGACAACACGTGGCTGATCGATATGGGAACAACATTAACGGGATGGTTTGAAATACATTTTCCCGAATTGGAGAAAGGAAAGAAGATCATCCTGGAATATTGTGATCATCTCGATAAAAATGGAAATACAGTTAACCAGGGCCAGACCGACATATATATAGCATCGGGGAAAGGAAATGAAGTATTTAGGAACAAGTTCAATTATCATGGGTTCAGATATGTAAGTATTTCCAATCTTCCGACAGAACCTTTGAAGGCGGCCATGTCAGCGTTCCTCATACATACAGGATATACGGATTCATCTTCATTTGAATGTTCCGACTCCGACATGAACAGGATTCATGATATGCTGAAATATACACTTCGCTGCCTTAGCCTGGGCGGCTATCTTGTCGATTGTCCACAGATAGAACGGCTTGGTTATGGAGGCGATGGCAATGCATCGACACTTACGGCTCAGACAATGTTCGACCTGGCACCTCTTTATTCAAACTGGCTCCAGGCATGGTATGATTGCATTCGTGATGACGGCGGGATGCCTCACACCGCCCCTAATCCCTATCCGGCAGGCGGAGGACCTTTCTGGTGCGGATTCATTATCACTGCAAGCTGGCAGACATACAGAAACTACGGCGATGCGAGGATCCTTGAAAGAAATTATCCGGTGATGAAAAAATGGCTTGGATATGCAGCCATGTATTCGCGAAACGGAATTCTTGAAAGATGGCCCGATACCGATTACAGGAACTGGTATCTTGGAGACTGGGCTGTGCCGGAAGGTGTTAACCAGACTGATACATCATCAGTCAATCTTGTGAACAACTGTTTTATGGCCGTTTGTCTCGAAACCATTGAGAGGATAGCCGGTGTTCTGGGCAAGACAGAAGAGGCTTCAAAATATGCTAAGGAAAGAGAGAGCCTGGCCTCAAAAATAAACAGCAGGTTTTACAATAAGGAAAAGAAGATCTATGGAAGCGGCTCTCAAATCGATCTCACTTACCCTCTTCTTGCAGGAATAGTCCCCGATTCAATACAAAATGAAGTAAAAGAAAACCTGGAAAAAGTTATCAAAGAGGATCATCAGGGACATATTGCCTGCGGACTTGTCGGGATACCTGTGTTTACGGTCTGGGCCACTGAAAACAGGAAAGCCGACCTTATGTATGAAATGCTCAAAAAGAAAGACTATCCCGGTTATCTTTATATGACGGATAACGGAGCAACTACAACATGGGAACACTGGAACGGAGCCAGGAGCAGGATCCACAATTGCTACAACGGCACAGGTTCATGGTTCTACCAGGCTGTTGGAGGTATTCGTCCGGATGAGAGTGTACCGGCTTACAGGGCAATTGTTGTTGATCCGCAGATGCCAGAAGGAATTTCATGGGCCAGAACAAGGAAAGAGACACCATACGGACCCGTTGAAGTGAACTGGAAGAAGCAAGATGATATTGTGAATATCAATATAAAGGTACCGGCAGGCTGCAGAGCAAGAGTTGCAGTTCCATCAGAATCTGATACTTACAGACTCAACAACAGGAAAAGCAAAAACAAGACAGGCTTTGTGACAATTGAAAGCGGCCGATACGAAATTGAGTTCAGTTCTGCAAAAAGAATCTGATCCGCATCTTCATTTCCGGCCAATAAGAATATTTTTACTGTCTCTTTGCTTATTTCCCTGAAAGACTTTGAGTATATAATAGCCAGGTACAAGATCAACATCAAAATTTATCATCTGATAACCTGCCCCTTCAGGCATGTAAGTATGTATCACAGCTTTCCGGCCAAGAAGATCATAAATTTCTATCCGCAATTCTGAGACCTGGTCAGTATAGAGATAAATGTTAATCCTGTCTCTGGCAGGATTTGGAAAAACAAGTAGTTCCTTCTTGTCATAGCTGGCAGATTCATTATCGGCCAGCATCACGTTCGCATCCATCCAGTTCATCCTTTCGGTTATCCAGTCTTTCAGGTAGTCAACTTCTTCCTCATAAGTCTGGCCTATAAAATAATTTGGCCAGACATATTCACCGATAACAGGCCATCTTTCAAAATTTCTGGCTACTGCATCTCCCAGATAATTGATGGTATTATCGATAAAGAGCATAACGGAGTCGGTTCTGAATGGTCCCTTGCGCAGTTCTTTCCAACGATTCATAAACAGGCTCCTGTAGCTCAGATCTTGCATCATCCTCGCCCACCAGTGTATTCTTCCCCCATAGTAATCAGAGAATTTCGGATAAAGCCACGTGTCGGTCCGTAAATTGAAATCTGTATAGTCTTCATTACCATAACAAAGGTCAAAGTCCCACAGCGGTCCGGCTTTCAGTTTCCCGCCCCTGGAATCCTTGTCCTTGTAAAAAAATGTGCTGAATTTATAGCCATCGACATTATTTGTGAGTTCCTGCATTATCTGAAAATCCACAAATGATCTTGTATCAAAATATTTTCTGAAACCATCCGACAGATCTGAAAAATGATCTCCGTTGAGGGCATTTTGGGCATCGGTAAGGAATCTGGCAATGTACTCCTTCTGTTCGGGAGCTATTTCATCGTATTTGGGATAAACATATGTGAATTCATATTTATCCGGATTCTGATAGTAAATCCCGGGGTTAACTGTAAAATACTCATCCGATCTTAGTCCATCCGTTTTATCAGCCTTGATTATATATCCTCCGGTGAGGTCATCACCTGATATCTCATCAGGCTTCAGCTTACTTATGTCAACCCTTCTGCCGCCGCGTTTTATACTTTCTGTCAGTGCATATATTCCGTAATATTCCCCGTTCAGATAAAGCTCACAGAACCTGTAATGAGGCTGCCATGATCCCATAAGGTTGCCCAGATAATAGGTAACAGCATTCCTTAACAGGGTTTTGTCAGAATAGGGTGCATATAAAACCCAGTCTTCCTCAGCAGGCATCCCAAGCAATGCTGCTGTTGTGTCAGTTCCGTCTTCTTTTCTGAGTTCCAGGGAAAAACTTGTTTTTGGAAACATCTGTGATGACTGCCCTCGAAGTTCTATGCCTGCATAACCTTCATAATCAGTACCATCCTGATACCGGTTATTCTTTTCTCCGCGGCCGTTGTCAATTATTTTAAGCCATGCGGTGACCTTTGGATCATCCGGGATATCCTCTCCCCATGTGTCAATAACCACTAAAGGCAGGTCAGTGTAAAGGTTTTCCCAGTCATAGGTGGTCTGCGATTGAAGGGATGCAGTAACTGAAAAAACCAGAAGAAGCAGGGCAATCTTCAATTTTGCAGGTATCAGTTTACTCATACCGGGCGGAAAATTTCATTTAAGATTCTAAACACTTATCATCAACAATTTATTGCCTGTCATGATTGTATTTTATCGTGGCATTCAAAAATAGCTAAAAAATGCTCCCTGATCATGATTCCCTGTTTTGGAATATTTATAAATTGGCAATGAAGTAAATTCGTCTTATTTTGTATAAATGGAACAGATAAAGCAATCGACACTTGATTTCCTGTCGGATATCAAAGTACACAATGAAAGGGAATGGTTCATCGGGAACAGAAGCAGATATGAAGATGCAAAAGCAAATTACGAAGCTTTTGTACAGTCAGTCATTGATGCTGTTGCCGGGTTTGATCCGATACTGAGGGGACTTGAAGTAAAAAGCTGTACTTACAGGATCAACCGTGACATAAGGTTTTCGAACGACAAGACTGTTTATAAATCGCATCTTGGAGCATTCATTGTAAGGGGAGGAAAGAAAAACGGTGACAGGTACGCGGGATACTATTTTCATGTGGAGCCAGGGGGCAACAGCATGCTTGCAGGAGGTGCATATGTACCGCCAATGCCGTGGCTTTCTGCAATAAGGGAAAATATAGCCGAGAATGGAGAAGAATTCGTCAGGATTATAAACAATAAGGAATTAGCAGATTACTATGGCGGGCTTGAAGGCGAAAAACTCAAAAGTGCCCCAAAGGGATACTCAAGGGATCATCCTTATATTGAATATCTTAAGATGAAAAGCTATCTTGTTACCAGAATATTCTCCGATAAAGAAATCACTGCCTCTGATTGTTTTGAAAAAGTAATTGAAGGTTGCAGGATCATGAAACCCCTGAATGATTTTCTGAATGATTATCAATAGAGATTATTCACGGCCATTTCCTGGAATAACTATCCGGTGCAGAGCGTGATAAAAACAGTATCTGTCCTCACATCACCGTTGCTGTATGTTAATGAATCTGTATTCATCCTTTCATATTCCCTTATCTGTTCCTGAGTCTGATAGCATACTTTCCTGGTATCAGAAATATTTACTGTCTGGGATTCAGTTCCGTACCTTGCAGCAATTGTCAAGGTTGCAGTACAATCACAGCACTCTGGTTCCTTTTCCCTGCATGCGAATAACATGAGAGCCAGAAACAAAGGCAGCATTTTTTATTACATCCGTCTTCAGCGGATTCCGTTTCATACAGGAATTTATTCAGAATTTCGGAGGCACGGGTATCTTTCGTATCCTTAGGTTTAAAGGAGTAACTTCAAGGAATTCATCATCCTTAATCTGTTCCATTGACTCCTCGAGTGAGAATTTTACCTTAGGGGCGATCTTGTAGCTTTCATCTGATCCGGATGCCCTCATGTTTGTCAGCTTTTTACCTTTTACCACATTGACATCAATGTCTTTTGCCCTTGTGCTTTCCCCCACCACCTGGCCTTTATACACATATTCACCGGGATCGATGAAGAACCTTCCCCTGTCCTGAAGCCTGTCGATTGCATATCCTGTTGCAATGCCCTGTTCGAGAGAGATGAGAGATCCGTATTGTGCCGGAAGGAGATCATCACCCTTATATTTATCGTAAGCCCTGAACCTGTGGTACATGACAGCCTCCCCGGAGGTTGCAGTTAGCAGGTTATTCCGGAGGCCTATAAGTCCTCTTGCAGGAATGTCGAATTCGAGATGTATGAGATCGCCTTTGGGCTCTATTACAGTCATTTCACCCTTTCTGACCGTAACAAGTTCTATTGCTTTTCCGGAAAGATCGGGAGGTACATCTATCGACAATGTTTCATATGGTTCACATTTGACGCCATCGATAATCTTTATCAGGACTTTGGGCTTACCGACCTGGAACTCATATCCTTCCCTTCTCATTGTTTCGATAAGTATTGAAAGATGAAGTATGCCCCTTCCATATACATTAAATGTATCTTCCGATTGTGTCTCTTCTACTTTCAGGGCCAGGTTCTTTTCTGTCTCCCTGAAAAGTCGAGATCTCAGGTGGCGCGAAGTTACAAATTTGCCTTCCTTTCCGAACAGGGGAGAATTATTGATTGTGAAGACCATGCTCATTGTGGGCTCGTCGACTTCTATTCGCTGAAGGGCTTCAGGAGAAACCAGGTCAGCAAGGGTATCCCCTATTTCAAAATCTTCAAGGCCGATCACAGCACAGAGGTCTCCGCAGACGACCTTTTCAGTTCTGACCCTGCCCAGGCCTTCGAAAACATATAGTTCCTTGACTTTAACCTTTTTTATTTCCCCTCCTTTTTTGCAAAGGGTGTATTCATTCCCCGCCACTATTTCGCCACGGAAAACCCTGCCGATGGCTATCCTGCCGACATAGCTTGAATAGTCGAGAGATGCCACCTGCATCTGGGCCGTACCTTCAACATATTCAGGCTGGGGTATTTGTTCAATGATGGTATCGAGGAGGACAGTGATATCCGTTGAGGGTTTTTTCCAGTCTTTGCTCATCCATCCCTGCTTTGAGGATCCGAAAACGGTTTCAAAATTCAGCTGTTCCTCCGATGCATCCAGGTTAAACATTAGTTCAAAGATATCCTGCTGCACCTCATCCGGGCGACAGTTTTCCTTGTCAACCTTATTGACCACCAAAATCGGCTTAAGTCCGAGATTGACGGCTTTCCCGAGCACGAATCTTGTCTGCGGCATGGGTCCTTCAAAAGCATCCACAAGAAGCAGAACCCCGTCGGCCATTTTCAGCACCCTTTCCACTTCACCCCCGAAATCAGCATGGCCCGGAGTATCTATAATGTTTATTTTTACACCTTTATAGTTTACGGCAACATTTTTCGACACTATTGTAATGCCCCTTTCTCTTTCAAGGTCATTGCTGTCGAGAATAAGCTCACCGGCATCCTTTCTCTCATCAAGAACCTTGCATTCATGGATGATCCTGTCGACAAGCGTGGTCTTCCCGTGGTCAACATGGGCAATAATCGCAATATTTCTTATCGCTTGCATATAAAAATATAAGACCTGCAAAAGTAATATTGTTAGCTTTATTAATGTAAAAAACCCTGAAAATTAATTTGTAGGAAAAAATTTATATATTTCGACAAACTTTAAAAACAGGTGATATGAAAAAACTGATTTTCACATTTTTACTCCTCCCGGTGTACATTGTACCGCTTGCCGCACAGACAGGCCCCCTTGAAGTCGGGATGAAAGCACCGGAATGGGTGTTCACTGATGCTGACAGGAAGGAATTCACAATGGACTCATGGGCCGGTAAAGTATTGCAGATTAACTATGTAGATCCTGACGAATCAGATCTTAATGACACCTTCAATGATGCTGTAAACAAAGCTGCCGATGTCGACAAAATAATCAACAGGGACTATTTCAAGGGTTTTGGCATTGTCGACTGTAAATCGACCTGGAAGCCGAATGGTCTGATAAGGATGATTGCAGGAAACAAGGCAAAAAAATACAACACCACAATACTTTTCGACTATAAAGGTGCACTGCAGCAGAGCTGGGGTATGCCAAAAGACAGCTATACAGTTGTCATCCTTGATAAGAACCGTATCTGCAGGGCAATATACAAGGGTAAAATCCCTGAGTCGGAAAATCAGAAGATCATTCAGTTAATTATTGATCTGACAAAGGAATAATATTAAGATCAAATCTTTTTTGTGTTTCCCGGTGCTTTTCATCGTCCTGTGTTTAAGTTTTTATTACCCTGGACGGGATCCAAAAGGCCGAGGAGGCACGCAGATTTTTTAAAATCTGATTTTGAATATGAAAGTCCCTAATCTTCTTATAATTGCAGGGACCGGAAATAAAGCCGGAAAGACCACTATGGCCTGCAGGATAATCGAAAAGTACAGGGACACAGGTGTTGTGGCGGTGAAGATCACGCCCCATTTCCATGAAAACACACCCGGATTGGAGCCGGTGATTGAGAAACCCGGTTTATCGGTTTACAGGGAAAAAAACAACAGTACATCAAAAGATACTTCGAGGATGCTGGCTGCCGGGGCATCCTCGGCATTTTTCGCCATGGTCACCGATGATACCCTGCCGGAAGCTTTTCTGGAAATACTGAAGCATGTACCGGAAGGTGCACCTGTGGTCTGTGAATCACCCGCTCTTCGGTATTATTTTGATCCCGGTCTCTTTATTGTCATGAAAACCCTTCAGACAGATAACCGGAAGGATATCGGAGAATTGTTAAAATTCTCACACAAGGAATTTACTCTCGCCGAAATATCCGGCAATACACAATTACCTTTAGGCTTCAGTTACGGGACGTGGTACAGCCTCTGATCAGTATCAGTCGGTTTCACTTATATCCGATATGTCGCTTCCAAGCCTTGCTTTAATTCTTTGGAGGTCGTTCTTCATGGCGGCTATTGACTGGTATATCTGTTTTTCAGGAAGAACGGGCTCGGGGATTTCACTTGAAATGTAATTGACGAATTTCCAGATCTCTTTTACTTCATTTACATGTACCTCATAAGGTTCGTAAAGAGGATTCAGGGAATAGAGTACAAGCTTTCCGTTTTTCAGGATGTTGTTTTCAAGTATTTTGAAAACGATTCCGTCATTAAGGGTAAAGACAATGTATGCTTTCCCGTTCACTATATCCATCCAGTTCTGGACAAATTCCCCGGTAACCCATGAACCGTCGGGTATAGGGTGCATTGAGTCGCCCTTGAGCTGGAATGTTCTGTATTTCCGTTTGTTTGAAAGGAAAGGGAGGGAGAAAACGGGAAGCTCACCAATATATTCAGGATCGGCATAACCTGTTGTATAACCTGCCTTTGCCTTTTCCGCGACGAGTTCAATGTTTTCCCTGTTTTCAGCATTTACTGTTGTTGTCAGCACCCTGAGGTTACTCCCCTTTACATATGCATCATATCCTCTTTCGAGTTCTCCAAGCTGGCTCTCCGACAACCGTGTCATGTCAATCTTGAGAAGAGTGTCGATCGACATGTTGAAATAACCCGAGAATGATATAAGCACATCTATTCCCGGCTGGGCAACCCCGTTCTCATACCCGCTGAGTGTGGAACGTTTCAGGTTAAGGGCAGCAGCGACATCATCCTGGGTCCTGTCCCTTCTTTTTCTTAAAAATTTTATGTTAGAAGCAAAATACATATGAAAATTTTGATTATATTGTAATCAATAATTTGATTAATTTTTAATCAAAAATATGTAATAAATATTTAATGTGCAAATTATTTACAAAAAAAGTTACGAGTGAGCTAAAGTACAGAGTACTTAAAGTTGACTCTAAGTACTCTAAGTACTAATAACTAAAAACAATGTTTTTATCAGGCAACATAGAAAGATCGGTCCTTCACCTTGATATGGATACATTCTTTGTATCGGTGGAGAGGCTTAAGAACAGCAGGCTCATGGGGAAGCCTGTGATAATTGGCGGTATGTCTGATCGCGGGGTGGTGTCGAGTTGCAGCTATGAAGCTCGCAAATACGGAGTCAGTTCGGCGATGCCGATGAAAATGGCAAGGAACATGTGCCCCGATGCCATTGTGATAAGAGGCGACATGGAGTTGTACAGTAACTACTCGAATATTGTAACAGGTATAATTGCCGAAAGGGCTCCTCTTTATGAAAAATCCTCGATCGATGAGCATTATATCGATCTTACGGGTATGGACCGTTTCCACGGATGCTATAAATGGTCGCATGAACTGCGGCAGTATATAATAAGGGAAACGGGGCTTCCGATATCCACAGGCCTGTCGGTCAACAAAACAGTATCAAAGATTGCCACAGGTGAAGCAAAACCAAACGGTGAAAAAGAGGTAAAAAAAGAAATAGTACTTCCATTTCTCGATCCGCTGTCAATAAGCAAGATCCCCATGATAGGACAGAAAACCTATCATACACTGCGCTCGATGGGAATTGCAACAATTTACACCCTGAGGAACATTCCGGTTGAGATGCTCGAGAACCTTATGGGAAAGAACGGAATTGAGATATGGAAACGGGCGAATGGCATCGACTCATCACCTGTAATAAGCTATTCGGAGCAGAAATCGATAAGCACCGAACATACCTTCGAAAAGGATACAACCGATATTGCACGCCTTAACCAGATCCTGGCAGGAATGGTCGAAAAGATCGCCTGCGAGCTCAGGAAACAGGAAAAACTGACATCATGCGTGACCATAAAAATAAGGTATTCAAACTTCGATACCCATACGCTTCAGAAAAGGATACCATATACTTCATTTGATCACGTGCTCGCCGATGTTGCAAAAGAACTTTTCAGCAGGCTGTATCAGCGCCGCATGCTTATCAGGCTCATAGGCGTCAGGTTCAGCCATATGGTCAGGGGTGTTCAGCAGCTCGACATGTTCGACGACACTCCTGAAAAGGTAAGTCTCTACATGGCAATGGACAGGATCAGGAAGCGTTTTGGCCGTGATTCCGTGCGCAGGGCCGTCAGCGTGATGACGGTAAGGGAGAGGGAGGAAAAAGCCCTTAAACAGACTGAAGATGCCATTAATGAACAGAAAATGATGGAGGAAAGGCTTAAGGGTTACAGGATGTATGGTTCCTGAGTTACAAGTGAGCTAAAGTGCAGAGTACTTAAAGTTGACTCGAAGTGTTCGAAGTACTCTAAGTGCTCAACGCACTCCAAGTACTTATAAAATGTATTTAAACTGTCATTCATATTACAGTCTCCGCTACGGGATGATGTCCGTGGAACAGCTTGTGCAGAACGCAATAAAAGCAGGGGCCGGAAGCATTGTCATGACCGACATCAATAACTCGACGGGGATACCGGGGTTTGTCGGGGAATGTGAAAAGAATAACATAAGGCCTGTAGCGGGAATTGAATTCCGGAACGGAAACGAGATGCAGTATATAGGTATCGCCCGGAACAATGAAGGTATGAAGGAACTGAATGATTTCCTGTCGCGGCACAACTTCGAGAAAACTCCCCTCCCCTTTCCTGCACCTCTCTTTTCAAATGCATATATCATTTACCCGTTTCAGAAAACACCCGAAAGAAAGCTGTCTGAAAACGAACGTATCGGAATAAGGATATCTGAACTTAACAGATTGATAACCATGGCTCAACCATCAGCGAAGAGATCTATGGTTCTTCTCCATCCGGTCACCTTCGCCGCAGGCGGAGATATCTTAATACATAAAAGTCTCAGGGCTGTCGACAACAACATCCTCCTCAGCCAGCTGAAACCTGGCCAATGCGCCCGCGAAGACGAATTTTTCAGGGAACCGGGCTTTGAGAAGATTATCTCAGACACTCATCCATGGATAATTGAAAACACAAAAAAGCTGATTGACGACTGTTCCATCGATTTTGACCGGAATAGTCTCAAGAATAAAAAGATATTTTCGGCAAGCCGCTACGACGACAAGCTTCTGCTTGAAAAGCTTGCCTGGGATGGAATGGTCTACAGGTACGGAAAGCAGGATGCCGAGGCAAAAAAAAGGATTCGCCATGAGCTTGAGATTATCGACAAGCTGGGATTTTCTGCCTATTTCCTCATCACATGGGATATCATAAGATATTCCATGTCGAGGGGATTTTACCATGTGGGGCGCGGCAGCGGGGCTAACTCGATAATTGCTTATTGCCTGAAGATCACTAATGTCGACCCCATCGACCTTAATCTTTACTTCGAACGCTTCATCAATCCGAAAAGAAGCAGCCCTCCCGATTTTGACATCGACTATTCCTGGAAAGAAAGGGATGAAGTCATCGATTATATCTTTAAAAGGTACGGGGTGGCCCATACAGCACTGCTTGGAACAATAAACACATTCAGGGGGAAATCAATTGTAAGGGAGCTTGGAAAGGTGCATGGACTGCCAAAGGAAGAAATTGATGCACTGATCGATAATCCGTCATCAGAAACCAACAGGAACGAAATCACAGAAACTATCTTCTCAACAGGGCTCAGAATTGCCGACTTTCCCAATATGCGCAGCATTCACGCAGGCGGGATTCTTATCTCGGAAGAACCGATGACATGCTACACGGCCCTCGACCTGCCTCCGAAAGGCTTTCCGGTGACACAATGGGATATGTACACCGCAGAGGAGATCGGATTTGAGAAGCTCGATATCCTGAGCCAGCGTGGAATCGGCCATATCCGTGAAAGCGCCGAGATAATAATGAGGAACCAGTCGGTGGATATCGATGTCAATGCAATCCGGAAGTTCAAGAACGACCCCAGGGTGAAGGAATATCTGAAAACTGGCGAAACAAAAGGATGTTTTTATATCGAGAGCCCTTCGATGAGGGGACTTCTCCGGAAGCTTAAATGCGATGATTATAAGACTCTTGTCGCAGCCAGCTCAATAATACGGCCGGGAGTGGCCCGCTCAGGAATGATGAGGGAATATATCCACAGGTTTCATAACCCCGGCAAGTTCGAATATATGCACCCGGTAATGAAAGAACAGCTCGAAGAAACATTCGGGGTAATGGTTTATCAGGAAGATGTTTTGAAGGTGTGCCATCATTTTGCCGGACTTGATCTTTCCGACGCCGATACCCTTCGCAGGGCGATGAGCGGCAAATACAGGTCGAAGCAGGAAATGCAGAGGATCGTCGACAGGTTCTTTTCTAACTGCCGCGAAAAGGGTTACAGCGAAGAGATAACAAAAGAGGTATGGAGACAGATCGAATCATTTGCAGGATATTCCTTCTCAAAGGCACATTCGGCATCATATGCGGTTGAGAGCTTCCAGAGCCTTTACCTGAAGGCCCATTTCCCTCTTGAGTTCATGGTTGCAGTCATAAATAATTTCGGAGGATTTTACAGAACATGGGTTTATGTTCATGAGGCAGCGCGGTACGGGGCAAACATTGAACCTCCATGTGTCAACAAAAGCACATACAAGACAACAATTTACGGCAGGGATATCTATCTTGGTTTCATTCATATAATGAACCTGGAAGATAAGGTTGCAAGATCTATTGAAGAGATTCGGAATGAAGGCGGCCCTTTCAGCGACCTTAACGATTTCGTCGAAAGGGTGTGCCCCGGTCTTGAACAGGTCATCCTTCTGATCAGAACCGGGGCATTCAGGTTTACAGGAAAGAAAAAAGCAGTTCTTCTCTGGGAGGCGCATATGATGATGAACGGGAAAAAACATGAAGGCATCCGCCCCCTGTTTTCCCAGCCCGTTCGCAGTTTCAGCCTTCCTGAACTTGCTTCGGACAGCCTTGATGATGCCTACGATGAAATCGAGCTGATAGGATTCCCTGTTTCACTTAGCTGGTTCGATATGCTGGAAACATCCTTCAGGGGAGAGATAATGGCACGCGAACTCTTAAACAACACAGGCAAAAGGGTAAGAATGGTGGGTCATCTGGTAACTGTAAAATACATTAAGACTATAAAACATGAGTGGATGAATTTCGGTTGCTTTATTGATACTGAAGGAAATTTTTTTGATACTACCCATTTTTCACAATCACTTCAACACTATCCGTTCAAGGGGAGCGGAACCTACCTTATTCTTGGCAAAGTGGCCGAAGAATTCGGATTTGCTTCACTTGAAGTCGAGAAAATGGCAAAACTGCCTGTCAGACCCGACAGGAGATATGGATGATTGGCCGGGGTTATTCAGGATCGCTGAACTTATTCTGAACATTATCAGAATACCTGAATGATGATTCATCAGATGTTATTGCCATCTTCCTGAACCCGCTCACCCAGAAATAAATGAACAACGGAACAAAGATCACAAGCATAAGGGGCGACTGGCTCATCAGCAGAAAGTCGTATAATCCGTGAAAAACAAATGGCATAAAGAATGCAAGGAACAGGAAAAGAAACCTGTAACTTTCTGAAAACCTGGCCCTGCTGAAATAAAAGCCCATGACTATTCCGAACAAAGCATGTGCAGGCACGGCAGTGACGGCACGAACCATCCCTACTCCTACTCCGCCTGTGAAAACATAAAGCACGTTTTCGACAGCCGCAAATCCAAGTGCAATATATACAGCATAAACAATGCCGTCGAATTTTTCATTGAAGTTCTTGTTGTTCCAGAAGAACAGCAGAAAGACAATATACTTGGATGCTTCTTCAGTGAATCCGGCCACCACAAAAGCGGTATATGCAGCATGGAACAGACCTTCCGATTCAGCAACCGCTGACGAAAGGAATCTTTCAATCAGCACAACCGGAATCACAGTTGCGACACCGGCCAAAAGTGCCCGCAACAATACCGCCGGAGGTTCTTTTTCGTATTTGTCCCTGTTGTAGACATACAGGGCAATTATCAGCACAGGCGCGAGGGAAACAAATAAAAGATTATTAATCAGCATATCTTCTCCTTAGCTTTAATTATTGTCTCTGATTTCTTTACCAACTTCCGGCTGCCGGCTTCTTCTTCTATTCCCCGCTGTGTCGTGAAGCCTTAATAATTCCCCTGACTGACTGGATCTTTCTTATGATCCCGTACAGGACATCATTGTTGGGAACTAGAATATTAAGTGTACCTTCAAACATGCCTTCGTCAAACTTATAATTGAAGCTTCTTACGGTAACAGTATATGAAGCCAGGATGTCTGCGATTTTATTCACTATTCCGATGTCCTCCACGCCCGTGATCCTCACAGTTGCCAGGAACGAAGGAACGCTTTTGGTTCTTGTCCACCTGGCCATCACTACCCTGTATGGATATCTCGACATCATATTGTGAGCATTCGGGCATCCTGTCCGGTGTATCTTGATCCCTTCCGAGATAGTGACAAAACCGAAAATTGAATCACCAAACACAGGATTGCAGCATTTTGCAAGCCTGTAGTCAAGTCCTTCAACCTTATCCTCAATAACAAGGTAATCTGAAAACTGCGGTGCGGTAATTTCCTTTTGCTCCCTTTCAGCCGTAAGCTGGGGAGAATGTACCGATGTTTCTGTTTCTCCCTTTAATAGGATCTCCTTTATTTCAAGAAGATCTGTTTTCCCCGATTCAATATTGCAGTAGAGATCCTGAGCCGTTTTAAGGTTATAATGAATTATGAGTTTCTGAATAACAGAATCGCCATAGTTTATCTTCCAGTTTTTAAGGCGGCGCATGAGTATCTCCTTTCCCTCAGCCGCTGATCTGGTTCTTTCTTCGCTCAGAGCCAGTTTAATCTTGGCTTTCGCTTTACTTGTCACAACAAATGAAAGCCAGTCCTGCTTGGGTTTCTGGTTTTTTGATCTCAGAACAGACACGTGATCACCATTTTGGAGGACGTATCTCAGGGTGACGTTTTTCCCGTTCACCTTTCCTCCGACGCATGATGCACCCACTGCGGTATGGATATCGAAAGCAAAATCGAGAAGCGTTGCACCTGCAGGAAGCTGGCGCAGGTCGCCCTTTGGCGTAAAAACGAATACTTCGTCGGTATAAAGGCCCGATCTTACCTGGCCGAGAAAAGCATCATCCTCCTTTTCAGACGATTCCAGTATCTCTCTCATTTTTGTAAGCCAGGTGTCAAGCCCGCCCTCACCCTTTAATCCCTTGTATTTGAAATGCGCGGCCAGGCCCTTTTCTGCTATTTCATCCATTCGCGTGGATCTTATCTGTACCTCGACCCACCTTCCCCTGGGGCCTATCACCGTGGTATGAAGCGACTCATATCCGTTTGTCTTGGGTACCGAAATCCAGTCGCGAAGCCTGCTCGGATTTGGCTGATACATATCAGTCACAATGGAGTATACCCTCCAGCAATCCGATTTTTCATTTTCGGGCTTACTGTCAAGAATAATTCGTATAGCAAACAGATCATAAACCTCATCAAAGTCCACACCCTGTTTTTTCATTTTCATCATGATCGAATGGACAGACTTAGTGCGGCTTTTAATTATGAATTTAAATCCCTGTTTCTCAAGCTGTTCATTCAAAGGTGCTGAAAATTCCCTTATGAATCTGTTACGCGATGCGGTTGTCTGTTTCAGGCGCGAATCAATATAGTTATACTGATCCGGCTCCAGATATTTGATGGCCAGGTCTTCCATTTCCGACTTCAGGTTGTAGAAGCCGAGGCGATGGGCAAGCGGTGCAAACAGGAAGTATGTTTCGGAAGCTATGGGTATTTTGTCCTTTTCGGGAGCATTATCCAGCTTCCTCATATTTTCGAGCCTTTCAACAAGCTTGATAAGAATCACCCTTACATCATCGGCAAGGCTTAGAAGCAGCTTTCTGAAATTTTCCGCCTGATATGATGATTGCATTGAATCGATCCCGGTGATACGGGAGAAGCCCTGAAGGATTTCGACTACCTTTTTACCAAATTCCTTTTCCAGCTCCTGTTCAGAAATTCCAAGCCTGTGATAGGTATCATGAAGAAGCGCCGTGATGATTGATGTCGGCCCTAATCCAAGCTCCCCTCCAACAATTGTTGCAACCGACAGTGCATGGAGTATTTCAGGTTCTCCTGTAATTGTCGTGTTATTCCTGCAGGCGTCTATTGCAAGGTCAAGAGCCCTTCTAAGCTTTAACTTATCCTCCCCTGAAAGAAGGTTTGCCCCTGCTGCCCTTAGCAGTTTACGGTAGGCGGTATTTATCCGTTGTGCTTCCAAATCAGATACTCTCCTGTAAGCTGATATCCGGCCTCTAAGGTAGCCAATAAAGACGCACTAAAATAACAATCGTCTATAAATAATTATACGTATTTCATGCAGGTAAGTTGCGAATCAGGGATCTATCGCGGCTTTTTGTCATTGATTTTTTCAAGATCCTTAAGCTCATCCATGCCGGTGTCATTCGACAATTCCGAAAGGCTTTTAAGGTCGAGGTCTCCCCTGATGGAGATAAGGGAATTTCCGCCCGGGCCTCCGGTTATGACAAGCAGTTCGTAGATCCTGTCACCCTTCTGTCTTATCAGGAATTTTGTAACCTCCTGTCCCTCCTTGACATCCATAAGTTCTTCATAACCTGAAAAATCGAGTTTTTTTCCCAGTTCCCTGTAAAAATTAATCCCGGGATTCAGGGTTGAGTCTTCAACGGATAATATTTTAATGGACGTAAGCCTGTTTATTACATCACTTTCTTTCTTTGACTCACTACGGCCGGCAAAGAGGCCTAAGAGCTTGCCTGATATTGTTACGGTGGTAAAACCATCCTTGTCGGCATATTTATTGAAGAACTGGTCAATGGCATCCGGTTGTGACCTGACCGATGCTGCAATCAAAAGGGCCGGAAAAACAAGAATCAACCTTTTCATAGCTATTTGTTTTTGTGTATTTCTGACATTAATTTATCTGTTACTGTTTTCTGTTCCGGTTTTTTTTATCGTCGCAAGTGCATTGTTCAGAGGCTTAACCCTTTCAGTAAAAAGTGTCACGGAACTGTTTATTTTTTCAAATCCCTTTTCAGTTTCTGTTTCCATCAGCTTTATCTTGTCAAGAGCCTGCGTTCCCCGGTTAAGCCTGGCTGAAACGTCGTAAAGTATTTTCATGGTCTCGGCATAGGCGATCTCCGGATCCGGATATGTATTCTTTACGGGGCGTTCATTAAAGAAGATGGAATAAAACCCTGCCACAAGTAAAAGTGCAGCAGCCACACCTGATAAAATTGTGTAGAGCTTCCTTTTTCCGGATTTTACTTCAGTGTCATCGATTGCAGTCAATATCCTGTCTTCAAAGTCAGCTGAAGGATCAGGCACACATTTGCTGTAAGAAAAAAACCTGAAGTAATTCTGTTCTGCCTTCAGATCTGCCGGAACATCATCACATTTAAAGAATTCCCTGAGCAGGTTTTCTTCAGCGAGGGTACTTTCTCCTTCAAAATACTTATCAAGCAGTTGTCTTATTTCTTTCTGTTTCATCGTACAACTTTTTATATTCATCCCTGACCATTTTTCTGGCTCTTGACAGGTTTACCCTTAGTGTATTGATATTCTGGCCGGTGCTTTCAGCTATGTCATCATATCCCTTTTCTTCAATATCTCTCTGATATATGACATTCCTGTAAGGTCCAGGCAGTCTGTCAATAATATTCCGGATTGCAAGAAATGATTCGGTGCTTTCCAACTTTTCATGTGGTGAAGGCTCATTATTGCTGAAAAAGGAAAGGGGACCCTGATCAGAATTTACGAAATGTTTTTGTTTTCTGATAATATCGATACAGTGATTTTTTGTCATTGTTGTCGCCAGAGCTTCCACGCTTTCATATCCTGACAGTCGTGCATTCATTTTCCAGAGTTTTACCATTACTTCCTGAACCGCATCTTCCGATCCTTCCTGGTTTTTCAGCATCCGGTAGGCAATCCCGTAAAGTCGTCTGCCAAGCTTCCGTACAAGATCATCAAATTCAGTTCTTGTCATTTATCAGTAGGCTTAATTCCTTACGGGCAAAGATATCCACATTATCAATTAATTAATGGAAGAGAATAAATCATTACGATGGTTTTTCCTGACTTCGGCGCTGAAGTCTTCCGCTTCCCCGAAGGTAATGTTACCTTTGATCTGGATTATGAAATTATCTTCTCCGCCTCCGATAAGAAGGAATTCGTTGATCACCCTGCCTTTGGCCCTGACATACATTTTGATATCCTGGTCCGATTCCCTGACCGACATATACTCGTCATATTCTCTGGTGTCGAGTTCTTTTTTTGCCAGGTCGAAAAAGTTCTCAACCTTCATTCCCTTATCGTCCTGGGCGAGTATGCGCACTTCAGTCACATTTTTCGGCCAGTGTTTATCCCTGCTGTCATCTTCAGATCTGAAAAAGTTAAGGATGTCACCGCTAAAAGAGACCGATACAAATCCATCATTGCCCGAGTACCGTTCAAAAAGACTGTCGACAGATTTCTGACCGGAAACATTAAGAACAAAAAGTAACAAAATCATAATTCCTGAAATTCTTTTCATGGCAGATAATTTAAATGGTTAAACATTAAAGTTTATCTGCATGACGAAATGCAGGAAAAATCATTACAAAAAAGTTGAAAAAATGGCGAAAGTCATTTAAGCGGTGATTCGGGTTCACGGGCCATCTCCCTGTAGTAACCCCAGTCAACCACATCGGGCACTATACGCTGCAGAAGTGCCGTGAGCCGTCCGTCCCATGTAAGGAGCTTGTTTCTTTTCTTCTTTCTTATCCCTTTAAGGATCCATTTTGCAACATACTCAGCCGGTACAAGTTTTTGCTCATTCCTGGGTGATTGTCCCTGTTCAGTACCATTGGCGGTAAGGGCATGTTTTCTTATCTCGGTCGCGGTAAATCCCGGGGCAATGATCATTACATGCAGCCCTTTTTTAAGGTTTTCGATCCTTATGGTCTCAAGAAAGCCATGCATGGCAAATTTTGATGCAGAATAACCCGTTCGGCCAGGCAGTCCGTGAAATCCGGCCACTGATGACACACCAACAACGGATCCCCTGTTTGCCACGATGTACGGAAGTGCATATTTTGTACAATACACGGTTCCCCAGAAGTTTACATCCATAAGCCGTTTTAGCACATTAAGGTCGACATCATCAAAAAGGGCCCGCATCGAAAGGCCTGCATTATTTACCAGAATATGTACGGTTCCGTATTCCGAAACAGCTTTTTCGACAAGCCTCCGGCAATCATCTTCATTTGTCACATCTGTTTTGAGGAAACAAGCCTCACCATTTGCAGCCTTTATTTCCTTAACGATTTCAGACAGTTTCTCTTCTGCACGTGCCGCAAGGACAACCTTGCTGCCGTTTAAGGCAAATTCTCTTGCAGTGGCTTCACCTATGCCTGATGATGCACCTGTTACAATAACGACCTTGTCTTTAAAGATGTTTTCCATGGGACAGTATCAAGTCGGTTTACAGGATGCCAAAATAGGAAATTCCTGTTTCTTTTCTGGCAGTTTTTTTCTGTTTTTTAATGCTAAAAAAGACATATTTTTTTGGTTTGCGTTATTTTTATTCTAACTTTGCACCGCAAATTTTGAAAACAGATCGGGTATTCAGATGTTTCGGGAATCCGGTCTTCCAGAATGGTCATGCGTTCCTAAAATAAATTGATTCAGTAGCTCAGCCGGTAGAGCACATCCCTTTTAAGGATGGGGTCCTGGGTTCGAATCCCAGCTGGATCACAGGGCAGCTTGAAGGCTGCTTTTTTTTTTAGCACCTTCCTAAATGTCTGTTCACTGAATTCTCATCCATAGTGGCTGACAAAAACAATCTTCATGAGCCAGACCCATTGTTTTATTTACAACGAGAGAAGAGCAAATTCCCCAATCTAAGCTGTTTTCTGCCCGATGAACCCGAAATACAAAAGCATTTTACACGAAACCGGCCAGACTGCCCTGGACTATTTTCCGGCCGGCCGCCCATGTGCCGGTGGCCGTTGCTGTTCCGGACAAGAAATCATATCTTGAAAAACCGTCCTTCAAAAATCCCGGAAATCATCATCCAGGGCTTGCCTTTTCCCTGCCCTGTAATGATATTATCCTGAGGAGCACATATTGGTGAAGTTGGTTCATTTATTGCAACCTGACATACTTTTCCACCCAGTGCCTGGTTTTGTTGGGCTCTCCAACATCGTTTACCGGGAAGATATGCATGAGAGTGTCATTTTTTATTTCCAGCCAGATCTTGTTTGACTGACCCTCATATGCCGGATCGAAGTGATATTTAATGATTTCTGTGTACAGATTGCCTTTCAGCTTAAATTTACCGACACCAAATCTGTAACTTGTGGTTGTATCCACTTCATATTTTCCGACGAACATAAAATTATCACCCGACCACATTTTGATCTGATTGATCTTGTAGCGGTTGGAAAAATAATCTGTTACCTTTGATCCTTCAACCATTTGCATTCGGACCATCTTCCAGGTACCTTCAGGAGCATGAATCCCCCGATTTGAGCAGGCCGTCACAATCAGCCACAAAATGAAGCTAAAGAACACGATTGTTTTCATATTTTCCGGTGTTTGATGTGAATAAAGGCCAGGTTTACTGTATATCAAAGATAAACAAGGTAATAACCAAAGTCAAGTTTATTTGAAACTACCGGATTAAATTGGAGGAAATATGAAATGACAGTCTAGTCTTTTTGCGTATCAGACTTTTATGGTTTATTATTCTGAGAGCACAGGGATCTGCCGGTTTATCGATTCTTCAAGCGAGATAAGAGTCTCTGTCCGAACCACACCCGGAATATTCTGGATCTTGTCAGTCAGAATTTCCCGAAGATGTTCATTATCACGGGTATAGACCTTAAGAAACAATGAATAATTTCCTGTTGTATAATGACACTCAATTATTTCAGGTATTTCCCTGAACTTTGTAATTATATCGCGGTAATGGCCGGGGTGATCAAGATAAACTCCTATATAGGCACATGTTTTAAAACCGACAAGCGCCGGGTCGACCTTAAATTCTGAGCCCCTGATAACACCTATTTTTATTAGTCGCTGAACCCGCTGATGAATTGCAGCTCCTGAAACATTGCACTCTCTGGCAACCTCGAGATAGGGCACCCTTGCATTCTTTGTAATAATATCCAGAATTTTCTTATCCAGATTATCAATATTAATATTTTCACTCATT
The DNA here is from genome assembly GCA_035390825.1 of Bacteroidales bacterium. Taxonomy (GTDB): domain Bacteria; phylum Bacteroidota; class Bacteroidia; order Bacteroidales; family VadinHA17; genus LD21. The sequence continues at coordinate 57,711 of DAOOUQ010000022.1, forward strand.
TTTTTAAATGTTTATAAACAGATTGAAATTTTTCTATATCAGAAGCTACAAATTTAAAGATATTAAGGGAAGAAATGATTTAATAGTAAATTTCTTTTAATCTGAAAGGATATGATTCAGGCCGCAAAAGAATCGAGGCAACTCGATGAAAGACTTATTTAACTTATTTTCTGTTTATTAGACCGGTTATTTCACTGATATCGCCGAAACCTTTCGCGGAAAGGTATTCTTCAATGCCATCAACAATTTTTACTGAAGCAAGGGGGTCGATAAACGAAGCGGTCCCAACCTCGACAGCAGCAGCTCCTGCAAGAATGAACTCTATTGCATCACCGGCATTCATTATGCCCCCCAGACCTATAACAGGTATCTTCACTGATTTCGCTGTTTGCCATACCATTCTAAGGGCAATTGGCTTGATTGCAGGGCCTGAGAGACCTCCGGTAATAGTTGAAAGACGTGGTTTCATGGTATTAGCGTCTATCGACATTCCAAGAAAAGTATTGACAAGCGAAACGGAATCGGCTCCTTCCTCTTCAGCAATCCGTGCAAATTCGGTAATGTCAGTAACATTTGGAGAAAGCTTCACAATAAGCACCTTCGAGTAAACGGCTCTGACCGCTCTTATGACTTCACGGGCAGAAACCGGATTGTTCCCAAAGGCCATCCCTCCCATTTTGACGTTTGGACATGATATATTAAGTTCAATCGCAGGTATTTTGTCAAGGCTGTTCATCCTGCCGGCAAGAACGACATAATCCTCAATATGGCTCCCGTTGACATTTGCTATGACATTTGTGTCATAACATGACACTTTCGGGTAAATATTCTTTTCAAAGTAATCAATTCCCTTGTTCTGCAACCCGACCGCGTTGAGCATCCCTGATGCTGTTTCAGCCATTCGCGGATATGGATTACCCTCACGGGGCTCAAGAGTTGTGGCCTTAAGAACTATGCCGCCAAGTTTCGACACATCCATAAAGTCGTCAAATTCAGATCCATATCCAAATGTTCCGGAGGCTGTGATCACAGGATTCCTGAACTTCAGGGAACCGATAGTTACTTCAAGGTTTACCATTTCAATTCCTTTATGTTAAAAACCGGGCCATCGGTGCAGGCACAAAGATTGCCTTTAACCGTGCTAACGATACAGCAAAGGCAGACTCCAAAACCACAGGCCATAAGATTTTCAAGAGAAACTTCACAACTGACATCATGGGTCGCGCACCACTTTGCTACAGCCTTCATCATGGGTTCAGGCCCGCAGCAATAGACTCTGTCGAATTTCCTACCGGTAAGGACAGAATGATTTGTGACAAATCCTTTTTCGCCCCTTGAGCCGTCTTCTGTGGTAACATATACCGGTCCGACTGCAGCATATTCATCGTATTCAATGAGGCGTTCAGAATTGCTGAATCCAAGCAGTATTTCGGGCGTAAACCCTCTTGATCTGAGATCTTTGGCAAGGAACAGCAAAGGTGCCATGCCGCATCCTCCGCCAACCAGAAGAATCTTCTCTCCGGGAACTGGTTCGGAAAAGGAGTTGCCCAGCGGATAGATTATATTAATCCTTTCTCCTGCCTTAAGGGTTGAGAGCTTTTCGGTACCTTTTCCGGCAATCTGAATAAGAATTTTTATGGAATTCTTTTCGTAATCAACATCATGTATAGAAAACGGCCGCCTGAGAAAAGTAGCCGGACTGTCATCGACCCTGACCTGGATGAACTGACCGGGCAGAAGTGCCGGCAGCTTACCGGCTGATGCAATCTGCAATAGAAATATATCTTTGGTGAGACGATGGTTCCGGGTTACGGTAAAATCCTCAATTCTCTTTGCCATCGGGAGATAATTTTCTGCAAAGATAATTATTGGACCGGTTTTGTAAAACAATCGTTACTCTTTCACGGGCGAATATTCCTTAAAACTGCTGTCGTCGTAAAACCACACTATTTTGATAACCTCACGATCTGATTTTTCAGGTGTTTTACGATTATCTTCCTGAATATCGGATTCTTCAGGGCTCGATGTTGGAATATCAGCCGGCTTACTGATTATAAGATGATTGCTTTCATGTGACTCAGGCTCGGTGTTTGAAAAAAGGTCAGGCTGTTGCTTTTCCCTGTACATCTTTCCCTTTCCGAATATCAGCCAGTCGGAAGAAATGTAATTGTATCTCTCAAGCATTTTAATAACAAAATCAAGGCTCGGTTTATTCCTTCCCGAGAGTATATGGGAAATGCCGGAAGGCTGAACTCCGATTTCTTCAGCAAATTGAGCTGAAGTCTTGTTTTCTTTTTTAAGAAATTCAATGATACGCTCTTTCATTCCTGTAAATTATTCGATTACAAATGTAAATAATTTTTGATTTACACGTGTAATATTTTATTGTTTACAAATGTAAACCATAAATCCCGAACGACCGGCCGGTTATTAAAATAATATGAAAAACTTTGCGAAAACCACCATAACAATGCTTATTTTTCTAAACAATTAATTGAGATTAGGTGATTAAAATACTGGTAATTAATGATATATAATAAAAAACTAATCAAAAACCTAGCATCAGATCCCGTTTGGCGCCATCAAAAGTGATCCCAAGCCTCAGTTGAATAATGTTTATATATTGATTTATAATGTAATAATGATTCTGCAAATCGCGATTAAATAAAATTTACAAATGTCAATCGAAAGCTATGTTTTTCATTGTTACAGATGTAATCACATGTCTGTTTTTACCGTGTTACATTTGTAATCCGGTTAATTTTACAATTCTTTTTCTCTGCCGGGTGATGACGGGAAATGTGTTGAAAAATGAAAGTGATGAAATTTGGAATATTTGAAGGCTTATGATGGATGATGCGCAGATTTTTCATTCTGGCGAGGTTAAGGATGCTGAAAAATTTGTTGTTTTTAAAGCGGATTATCACAAAGTTTTTCTTCCTTTAACCTGCAAAACCTGATATTATGAGCAAATCAAAGACCATAGTCCCACTCCACTGGCAAATTGTAATCATGCTTTTTGCCGGAGGTTTATTTGGATTTTATTTCCCAGCAGCCACACGGTATACCAGCTGGGTTGGAGAAGTATTTCTGAGATCTCTCAATATGATTATAGTGCCGCTTATACTTTTTTCAATTTCAACAGGTGTTGCAAGCGTGGGAAGCAGTGGCAGTCTTGGACGTCTTGGGTTCAAGACGATGGGGTATTATGTCTTTTCGACGCTGGCCGCAATTGTCACAGGCTTTGTTCTTGTGACAACAATCAAGCCTGGCACAGGTGCCGAACTTGGATTCAGAGCGCCTGTTGAAGGTATTGAGACTGCTGCCGACAGTTTTGGACAGACTCTGATAAAAATAGTACCGACCAACATTGTTGAAGCACTGGCTGAGGGCCAGATGCTGTCAATAATCTTTTTTGCAATACTTTTTGGTTTTTTCCTTACAAAAGTAGGGAATAGTCAGCGCGATAACCTTATGAATGTGATGAATGCCGCATTGGATGTCATTATGAAGATCACCCTTTTCATTATAAAATTCACTCCTCTTGGCATATTCAGCATTACGGCCAAGGTAATAGCACAGCAGATGGAGATGGGAAACAGCATTGGGGAAATTGTCACAAGGCTGGGTTTGTACTTTGTTACTGTCCTGGCAGGGCTGTTATTCCATGCATTTGTTACCCTTCCGCTCTCGGTAAAATTCCTTGGGAAAGCGAATCCCGTGAAACATTTCAGGAATATGGCAACTCCTTTACTGACAGCATTTTCGACATCATCATCCAATGCGACTCTTCCCCTTACAATGGAAGCTGTTGAGGATAATGACGGGGTATCAAACCGGATAGCCAGCTTTACGTTGCCCCTTGGAGCTACAATTAATATGAACGGTACTGCACTTTATGAATGTGTGGCTGTAATTTTCATTGCACAGGCATACGGTATCGACCTGTCGCTGGGGCAGCAGCTTGTTGTGATCTTCACCGCCCTCCTGGCTGCCATAGGTTCGGCCGGTATTCCGATGGCTGGACTGGTGATGATGGCAGTTGTGCTTAAAGCCGTAGGGTTGCCCCTCGAAGGAATCGGCCTTGTACTGGCGGTCGACAGGATACTGGACATGTTCAGGACCGCAATTAATGTATACGGAGATACTTGTGCAGCAGTTATTATTGCAAAATCGGAAGGTGAAAAGCTGAATGTGTGAGTATTTCAGAACATAAACGAAATACGAATCTCCGGAGTTCCATAAATGCCATAGCCATGATCATTAAGGGCCCAGAGAAATGTCATGTTAAGTGATGATCTCCTTCCCATCTGCTGTCGTATTCCGCCACCGGCCAGAACAGTATTTATCAGGAACCTGTCTGTATCATAAGGCATGGTTCTGAAAAATGAGGATTCAAGGCTGAGGACCTCGTCTTCCACATGGAAAAACATGCCGAAATGAAGTCCGACAGGGATAATATTGTCCAGATCCTGAAGAAAGATGAATTCGCTGTATGCTTTGCCCCCATAAATTGAAGTGCGGTCAAAGGGATCCTTGAAATACCGGTAATTTGGTCCGGCTGCGACTGCAACTCTTGGAAGCAGCCAGATTCCGGCAACCGGTGAAAACTGGATGTCGGTTATTGTCCCGAACTGAAGGCCGAAACTTCCTCCAAAGAAAAGCCTTTCCTTCAGAGGCGGCGGTTCCTCTCTTGTCCGGTTCTGTTCCTGTCCATAATTATTTAATGTGCAAGCAACAAGGACCAAAGCGAAAATGACTGGTTTCAAAGACCACCTTTTGATTCTTAAACCGCGAACTGTTATCATAATAACAATTTCTTAACTTTACGTTTAAACGTGGCAAATAAACAAAAAAAACTTTACAGTTGGCTATGAACATTATTATTAATGGTGCATCGAGGGGCATCGGAAGGGAAGTGGCAAAGTACCTGGCAAATGACAGGGACAATCAGATTCTGGCTGCTGCCAGAGATGAATCGGCTCTTAAAGAACTTGAGAACGAGTGTGTTAACGAAAACCTTTCGTTCCTGAAAATGGATCTTTCCCTGCTGGAAAAAGAGATGGAAATTATCAAAGACCAGATTTATAACCGTTTCAGCAAGGTTGACATACTTATTAATATGGCGGGTTCGCTGGTTGTAAAAGATTTCATGAAGTTAACCGTTCAGGAGGAACGGCATATGATGGAAACGAATTTCTTCGGCCCCGCAGGATTCATAAGAATTGTGGTGCCTCTTATGTCTTCCGGATCGCATATTGTGAACATTTCAAGTATGGGAGGTTTCCAGGGAAGCTCCAAATACAGGGGATTATCGGTTTACAGTGCATCAAAGGCCGCTCTGTCGTGCCTGAGCGAATGCCTGGCAAACGAGTTTTTACATGACGGGATAAGTGTCAATTGTCTGGCCCTTGGTTCTGTTCAGACTGAAATGTTCGAGGCGGCATTCCCGGGCTTTAAGGCTCCTGTCACTCCCTCGGGAATGGCTGAGTTTATTTCTTATTTTGCTATCAACGGGAACAGGTTTTTCAACGGCAGGGTGATTCCTGTGGCCGTAACCAATCCTTAACTGTATTCCTTTATTCCGATTTTCCCATCCAGTGCAAGCAATCCGTTGAAAGCCAGAGCTTTTATCTCATCTTCTCCGGGATATACAACTACCTCCGCAAGGAATTCGGTCCTTTTCCTGATTCTTTCAACATGTTCTTCCTGATTGGCCAGTCCTCCGGTTAGTATTATTGCATCTGTTTTTCCTTCAAGTACTGTTGCCATAGCGCCAATCTCCCTTGAAACCTGGTATGCAAGGGCCTCTGTAATGAGTCTGGCATTCTGATTTCCTTTCTGTGCCATTTCGCAAGCCTCAATGAAGCTGTTTGTCCCAAGGTAAGCAACAATTCCCCCCTTTCCCGTGATCATCGATTTCAACTCGCTGTGGGTATACTTACCGCTGAAACAAAGATCGATAAGCTGACCTGAAGGAAGGCCGCCTGAGCGTTCAGGTGAAAATGGTCCATCGCCGTCAAGTGCATTGTTGACATCAATCACCCTTCCCTTCCGGTGTGCACCGACACTGATACCCCCGCCCATGTGAGCCACGATAAGGTTCAGATCCTCATATCTTCTTCCAATTGATTCAGAATAGGAACGGGCCACTGCTTTCTGGTTAAGGGCATGGAAAATCGAGATCCTTTCTATTGCCGGATGACCGGAAATCCGGGCAACAGGTTCCAGCTCATCAACAACAACAGGATCAACAATAAAAGCTCTGGTTCCCGGCAAGGATGAGGCAATATCATTTGCTATAAGTCCCCCCAGGTTACTTGCATGCTGGCCCATCAGACCTTTTGCAAGATCCCCGATCATCCTTTCATTCACTTCATAAATCCCCGATTCAATAGGTTTTACGAGACCACCGCGCCCGATAACAGCGGCAATTGATGCGAGGTCGAAACCGTTGGTTGTTAATTCCTTAACAATAAGATCCTTCCTGAAGTGGAACTGATCGGTAATCCTTGAAAAGTCTTTTAGTTCATCTGTTGTGTGCCGAAGAGTTTTTCCGAATATTAGCTCCTTCTCCCTGAAGAGGCCGAACTTTGTTGATGTAGATCCGGGATTTATTGCCAGAATGAGTCGTTTATCCATAAATGGAAACTGGATTTTTAACAATATAATCAGAGCTCAGGCCATAAGACAGGCCAGAGCGATACAATAGAATTTCGATTTCTCACTCTCGCTTCTCGACATCACAATAACAGGTTTACCTGTGCCCCTGATGAGACCAGCAAGCTCTGCGTGTGCAAAAAGCATCAGACCTTTATAGAACGGATTCGAGGATTCAAGCGTTGGAAAAAGAAGAATGTCTGCATCTCCATTTACAGGAGTGTCAATTCCTTTTATCTCGACGCTTTCCTTATTGCATGCAAGAAAGATATCAAGCGGTCCGTCCATTATGCACTCCGAAATTTCCCCGTCTCTTGCCATTCTGCACATAACTTCATAATCGGCAGAGCTCTGAAAATGCTTACCCGGTTTTTCCGAGGCAGAAATAAGTGCGACCCTGGGTTTATTGATTCCGAACCTTTTTGCCATTTCAATTGCATATTCGGCCATTATCACTTTTTGTTCAAGTGTGGGAAGGGGTATCACTGCCGGATCAGTAATAAACAGAAGTTTATGATATTCAGGTATTTCCAGAGCACAGACATAGCTTAAAACGGTATCCGGAAGCATCAGCCCCTTCTTTTTGTCAATCACAGCCCGAAGGAATATGTCCGTTCCGACAAGTCCCTTCATTGCTATATCAGCATACCCTTCATTTGCCAGCCTTACTGCCTCTTCAGATGCAGCAATCTCATCGTCAGCCCGGATTAGTGAAAAAAGATCAGGATCCGTACCTGCTTTCTTGCAGATATTTCTTATTTCCGCAATGTTCCCGATGAGGATACCTTCCGCGAAACCATAGCTTACGGCTTTTTGTATCGCACTGATGGTATTTATGTCCTGTGCCCAGGAAACCGCGATGCGGTGCTTTTTATTAAGCGAATGCACCTTTTCAACCATCTGATCAAGCGACCGGATCATTGCCTTATTACTATTTGCTTGCTGCTGCAGAAAGCAGTATACTGTCGTATTTTGCCTGTTCTGAATCAGATCTGGAAGTGAGGACAATCGGAACCTGGGCTCCTAATATTATTGATGCAACCTTTGCTTTTGCGAAAAAAACAAGTGATTTGTAAAGGACATTGCCTACTTCGATATCGGGCATAAGCAAAAGATCGGTATCGCCTGCAACTTCACTTTTAATTCCTTTATGCTGGGCACTTTCAAGGCTTACGGCATTGTCAAATGCAAGAGGACCGTCAATAATACAGTTCTTTATCTGATCCCGCTGGTTCATTTTTGAGAGAAGGGCTGCATGGAGCGTGGCTTCCATATTCTCATTCACCATTTCAACAGCCCCAAGTACTGCAACTTTGGGCATTACATAGCCTAGACGGTTCAGGAAAGAAACTGAATTGTTGACTATGGCAATCTTATCCTTCAGGTTGGGTGCTATGTTCATTGCCACATCAGTTACAGCAATGAGCTTATGATAAGTCCCGACCTCAAAAAGTGCTATATGCGACAGCAGGTTTCCTGTTCGCAGCCCCCAATCCTTGTTCAGGGCACATTTAAGCAATGTTGACGTTCCAACCTTTCCTTTCATAAGAATATCGGCCTGTTTGCTGCTGAGCATTTTTACAGACATTTCCACGGCCATTTCCGTATCAGGTTCGTGAATTATCCTTAAACCCGTGAAATTGTAGCCGTTTTCATAACAAATATTCTGGATCACCTCCTTGTCTCCAACAAGTATCGGTTCGACAATTCGGTCCTCCCAGGCCCTGATAACAGCACCCAGAGAATGCTGATCCTGTGCTGCCGCCAGAACAAGCTTCCTGGTGGGTTTCCCTGTCACTATGCCTTTAAGATCGGAAAGACTTTTAAGTACCATGATATTTTAAATACGTGACTTGATTCAGACCGTGTGGTGTTCAACAATATATTTGGTATCGGAAGCGATGACCAACTCTTCGTCCGTTGTAATGCACATTACCTTTACCTTAGATTCGGGTTTTGATATAACCATGTCCTTCCCCTTCACGCCGTTGTTTGCCTCAAAGTCAAATATAATCCCGAGCGATTCCATATCAGAACAAATCATCGCCCTCATTTTATGATCATTCTCTCCTACTCCTCCTGTGAAAACAAGCAGATCGAGCCCGTTGAGAACCGCGATATAGGAACCAATATATTTCTTCACCTTATAAGCATACATATTCAATGCAAGGATTGCCTTTTCATTGCCGTCGGAGGAAGCCATCTCGAGGTCGCGCATATCGGATGACAGTCCGGATATTCCTGCCACTCCGCTCTTCTTATTTATCAGGTTATTGACACCCGAAACATTAAGATGCTCTTTATCTGCTATATAAATTAAAACCCCCGGGTCAATTTCTCCAGTCCTTGTACCCATGATGAGCCCGTCAACCGGGGTAAAGCCCATCGAGGTGTCGATCGACTTCCCTTTCTGAATTGCAGTAATCGAGGCTCCGTTTCCCAGGTGGCATGTGATTATTTTAAGGTCTTTCATGTCCTTGCCGATCAGTTTTGCTGCCTTCGAGGCAACAAACTTATGGCTGGTTCCATGATAACCGTATTTCCTTATCTTGTATTTTTCATAGTATTCGTACGGAAGTGCGTACATGTAAGCATAATCAGGCATGGTCTGATGAAACGACGTGTCGAAAACCGCAACCTGGGGGACGCCGGGGATAAGCTTTTCCACAGAAAAGATACCTTTCAGGTTTGCGGGGTTATGAAGCGGTGCCAGTTCACTGTTTATTTCGATCTGCCTTTTCACCTCATTGTCGATCAGGACACTTTCCTTATAACTTTCACCGCCGTTGACCACCCGGTGTCCTACTGCCTTAATCTCCCTGATATCTTTAATTACACCGTGCCTTGGGTCAGTCAGCACGCCCATCACCAGGTTAATGCCTGTTGTATGATCAGGTATGTCATTTATTACCTTATATGGTTCACCTCCGGTAGGCTTATGAGTTAAAACACTATCATTCAAACCAATACGTTCGAGAAGCCCCTTCGCCAGAAGTTTATTCTCTTCACCCATATCGAACAGCTGGTACTTGATCGAAGAGCTTCCACAATTTAAAACAAGAATAATCATGATATATAATATTAATTTTCTAATATGTTATTTTCTGTTTGCGGCCTGATTCGCTGTTATTGCAATCATGCTAACTATGTCGCTGACCGAGCAGCCCCTTGAAAGGTCATTAATCGGGGCAGCCATCCCCTGAAGTATGGGGCCTATGGCTTCTGCGTTGGCAAGCCGCTGAACAAGTTTGTATGCAATGTTGCCACAGTTCAGGTCGGGGAATATCAACACATTGGCGTGCCCGGCAATCCTGCTTCCGGGAGCTTTCTTCTGACCAATTGCCTCAACAAGTGCGGCATCACCCTGAAGCTCACCTTCGATCATAAGATCGGGAGCCATCTGCTGTGCTATTTTAGTGGCGCTCACCACTTTATCTACCATTTCATGCTTGGCGCTGCCTTTTGTTGAAAAACTCAACATGGCGATCTTCGGTTCAAATCCGCCAATAGTCCTCGCAGTATGGCCTGATGCAACAGCAATCTCGGCAAGTTCCTTATCAGTAGGATTCGGATGTACTGCTCCATCGGCAAAAACAAGTATGCCGTTCTCCCCGTGGTGCTTATCAGGCAATATCATTATAAAGGCCCCTGAGACAACCGAAATGCCCGGTGCCGTCTTAACATAGTGGAAGGCCGGACGAAGAACATCTCCGGTTGCATGATCAGCTCCTGAGACCTCGCCATCTGCATCTCCGTTTTTTATCATCAGCACGCCAAGGTACAAGGGATCCTCAATAAGCCTTGATGCCTCTTCCCTTGTCATCCCCTTGTTTTTTCTCAGTTCAACCATCAGATCTATATAATGGTCCTTCTTCTCATGCGATTTCGGATCTACTATTGTTGCCTTTTCGATGTTTTTCAGCCCGAGCTGTTTTGAATGTGCTGCAATCTGAGCAGGATCACCCAGAAGAATTATTCTGGCAAGGCCTTCTTTAATTGCAATATCTGCAGCCTTAATATTTCTTTCCTCATATGCTTCCGGGAGAACGATACGCATATTATGTTTTTGGGCGTTAAGCTTGATACGTTCTATTAATTCCATTGTATTTCAATTATTTAAAATTTATATTATCAGGCTCTAAATGTAAGAAAAAAAAGTCCGATTTTTGGCCTGTTATTATCATATATATTTACATAATTACTGTTTCTGATAAAAAATCACTGTCCATTACCAACAGATTGACAGGAACAAAAAAATCATTTCCTAAATTAGGGGCTTCAAAAAAAATATAGACTGATGGATCATTTCCTGACAAGGCTTGAAGAACTTAAAAAAGAAATTGAAGGTGATCTGAAATATGATTTGATCACAAGGACAATATATTCGACAGACGCATCCGATTACAAGGAAGAACCAATAGCGGTGATCCGGCCCAAAGGCAAAGAGGATATAAAAAAGATCATTGCCTTTGCCCGCGCTGAAAAGAAAGGGATAACCGTAAGGGCAGCAGGAACATCCCTTGCCGGACAGGTCGTAAGCAACGGCATCATTGTCGACATTTCAAGATATATGAACAGAATTCTTGAAGTCAATGAAAAGGAAAGGTGGGTAAGGGTTGAACCGGGAGTTGTGCTCGATGAGCTTAACATGCATCTCAGGCAATATGGTCTCTTTTTCGGTCCCGAAACATCCACATCGAACAGGTGCAATATCGGAGGAATGGTCGGAAACAACTCATGCGGATCACACTCACTCGTTTACGGATCGACACGTGATCACACAATTGAGCTCCATACTGTGCTGAGCGATGGCAGTGAAGCGGTTTTCGGACCGGTCGACAAAAAGGGATTCGAGGAAAGATGTGAAAAGCAGAGCCTTGAAGGCGGGATCTACAGAACCATAAGGAAGATACTTGAAGATCCTGAAAATCAGAAGAATATCAGGGAAGGATATCCCGATCCGGCCATACCCAGGAGGAATACAGGATATGCCCTTGACCTATTGCTCGATTCAGCAATATTCAATAATAGCTCTGACAGGGAATTCAACTTCTGCAGGCTGCTGGCCGGCTCTGAAGGCACCCTTGCCATAATAACGGAAATCAAGCTAAACCTTGTACCTGTTCCTCCTCCGTTCAAAACACTTGTATGCATTCATCACAGGAAAAGAGATGAAGCTTTCCTGGCTAACCTGGTAGCCCTGAAATTCAAGCCTTCTGCAGTTGAACTGACAGATGACAGGATACTTGAGCTTACCAAAGACAACCTGAGCCAGAAAAAAAACAGGTTCTTTCTGGATGGCGATCCCGGGGCAATTACCATGGTTGAATTTGCAAGAGACACTGAAGAGGAAGTTGAAGCAGTTACAAATGCTCTTATAGAGGCCCTCAGGAAGGAAGGATATGGCTATTCATATCCTGTTGTCAGAGGGAAGGATATGTCAAAGGTCTGGGACCTGAGAAAAGCCGGGCTCGGAGTTCTTGGAAACATGAAGGGAGACGGCCGGACTGTATCTCTTGTTGAGGACACGGCTGTAAAAGTTGAGGACCTTCCCGCATACATGGATGATTTCGCAAAACTTCTTGCCAGGTATGGCAAGGATTCTGTTTATCATGCACACATAGGGACAGGCGAACTCCACATAAGGCCCGTTCTGAACCTCAAGGATCCGGCCGATGTTGAGCTTTTCCGGACCATCGGCATTGAAACTGCCCGGCTGGTGAAGAAATACCGTGGCTCACTCAGCGGTGAGCATGGCGACGGAAGACTAAGGGGTGAATTCATTCCGCTTATACTTGGCCAGGCAAACTATGATCTCCTCAAAATAGTAAAAGCTTCATGGGATCCTGAAAATATACTGAATCCGGGCAAGATTGTTGATACCCCTCTGATGAACACCTCGTTGAGGTTTAAACCGGGTACGGTTACCCCCGATATTGAAACAATATATGATTTTTCATCAACCGATGGCATAAAAAGAGCCACTGAAAAGTGCAATGGCTCTGGTGACTGCCGTAAGTCAGTGACTATCGGAGGCACGATGTGCCCGACATTCATGGCAACAATGGATGAGGATAAATGCACCAGGGCACGGGCGAATATATTCAGGGAGTTTCTCGGAAGGGAAGGATCTGATCCATGGGATCACAGGGAGATTTATGATATTCTGGATCTCTGCGTCGGCTGCAAAGGCTGCAAATCGGAATGTCCTTCAGGTGTCGACATTGCAAAGATGAAATCCGAATTCCTTCAGCACTGGTATGACAGGCATGGCATCCCGTTAAGAACGTGGCTGATTGCCTATATATCAACATTTAACCATATCGGGTCATATATTCCACATATTTATAACTACTTCCTTAAGAACAGGCTTTTTTCGGGGATGCTGAAAAGGATCATCGGCTTTGCCACGGAAAGGTCGATTCCGCTGGTCTGCCGTACAAGCCTGAGAAGATGGACAAAGAGAAACCTTAAAGACATAAACCCGGGAAAGCCAATAGGGTCGCTGTATCTTTTTATCGATGAATTCACCGACTATAATGATACTGAAGCCGGTATAGCTGCAATCAGGCTTCTTACATCACTGGGCTATGAAGTAAAAACAGCGAGCCACGATCTGAGCGCCCGTACCTTCATATCAAAGGGATTGCTGAGAAAAGCGAAGAAAATAGCCGTGAACAATATAAATTCTCTCGGGGATCTTGTTGATGAAAAGACTCCTCTCGTGGGAATAGAACCATCCGCGATCCTGGGATTCAGAGATGAGTATCCCGATCTGGCTGACGCGGGTCTCAAAGAAAAGGCAGGGAAACTGGCAGCGAACAGCTATCTCATTGATGAGTTCATTTCGAGGGAATTCAGGGAAGGCAGGATCAAAAGGGAATCCTTTACTGATGCCAAGCTCCGGATACTATTGCATGCCCATTGCCAGCAGAAGGCCGTTGCATCGTCAGCCTGCTCGGCTGAGATGCTGTCAATCCCCCGAAATTACAGTGTCAGCGAAATCCCTTCAGGATGCTGCGGCATGGCCGGATCGTTCGGATACGAAAAGGAACATTTCGGGCTTTCAAATAAAATAGGAGAAATGATCCTTTTCCCCGAAATCAGAAACAGCAGCAGCGATGTGGTGATTGCAGCACCCGGAACGAGCTGCAGGCACCACATAAAAGACGGTACCGGGAGAATTGCCTTACCCCCGGTTGTCATCCTTTATGAAGCCCTGAAGAAGTAATCAGGAATTAATTGTAAAATCATCTCCGTCATTCAATACGGGGAACTTTCTTCGGAAATCAGAGAGTTCGCTTTGAGAGATTTCACCATATATTATACCTTCATTGCCGCTGGTATCAGAGGCGATTGTTTCTCCCCCGGGCCCGAGTATAACTGATTCGCCGGTATATTTAATGCCTGAACCGTCAATGCCCGTTCTGTTGACTCCTGCCACATAGCATTGATTTTCAATGGCTCTTGCTTTAAGGAGGATGTTCCAGACATCCTGGCGCCGGGTGGGCCAGTTGGCAGAGTTAATAAGAAGATCATAATCATTCCTGTTCCTGCTCCATACCGGGAAACGGAGATCATAGCAGATATTCGGGCAAATCCTGAAACCTTTATAAGTGAAAACAACTCTTTCCCTTCCCTTTGTAAAAAGCCGGTCCTCCCCTCCCGGACTGAAAAGGTGTCTTTTGTCATAAAAGTAAACTTCATTTTCAGGAGATACAAAGGTCCAGCGGTTGTGATAAGTGCCGCCATCTTCAACAATATAGCTTCCGCAGATCGCCGCATTGCTCTCACAGGCCATCCTTCTCATCCACACAAAAGTCTCAGAACCAGGCTTTTCACTTAGTTCGGCCGGATTCATTGAAAACCCGGTGTTGAACATTTCAGGCAAAATGATAAGATCGATATTCTTACGACATTCAGAGATAAGAGATTCGACCTTCCTGAAATTGACAGATTTGTTTTCCCATGCAATGTCGAATTGTACAAGCGCTGTCTTCATCTGGCAAATCTTTCAGGTTTGGCAGGTAAATATACAAATAAGCCGGGAGAGTAAAAGAAAGAAAGAGGGTGTCAGGTTAAGACACCCTACCCTGATTTCAGATGAACTGAACGGTTTTATCTGGAATTCAGTGTTGCATAATATTCGTTAAGTACCGTATTAATCAACGGTTTGTAATACAGCCAGAAGAATCTTCTGGGATCATCCGGCTTATCCGAATACAAAAAGAGTTTGAGCCTGTCGAACCCTTTGATTTTTGAAGTGCAGAAGTTCACCTTGTTAGCCGCGAAGTCGCCCGAGAAATAATATGTCCTTCTGTTTACCGGATCAATGACTACCGCCGGAAAGACGTTTTTAAGCATCTGGCTGTTGAGAAGCGTGTCTCCCAATGATGTTGTTTCAAGCTCGAAACTTGAGACAACCTCGTTTGCAAGAGGGTCGATAATATCGAACCAGTTGGTGAATGCCACTGAGGACGAAACTCCAAATTTCCGGCAGTTAGCCGAATCCGTTATTATATGGGGCATTGCATTTTTCAGATGTGTCCCCTGTTCAAGCACTATAATATTCTTATCGCTAAGAAGAACGATACCGGCTTTTGTGAATTTCCATGGCTGATTATGTTCCTTTCTGTACATGGAGGTCATCCATAAAGGAAAATCCTTTGCCGTCGTATCAAGTTTTTCAAAATATTTCCCTGTCCATCCCGAAAAGGTTATTCCCAGCTTCTCCTGTGTCCTGTATGATTCGAAGGCAGGTGTGGGAAAATCAAATGTATTATATTCGACTATTACAAGCTTATTCCTGTTTTTCATTTCATTCAGAAGGAGATAATCTGTATTTGTCAGCCCTCCGTAAATTTTTCTTGATCTGCGGCTCTTATTTACCCCGGCATACCAGTCGTTGAAAAAGACCCCATAAGTATCAGCAAAATAAAGAGCGTCAATTTTTTCAGGCAGATCCATCATTTCTCCCAGATGGTACTCCATTTTGACACTGCCCTTGTCCTTTAGCGGCCTCGTGGGTGCGAATCCGTAATAATCCTTCTTATATGAATAGCTGTTCTTCTTTTCCTTCTTGACAAAACGTGAATTGTTTAAAATCCATGTGAGTGATTTGTGATTTATACGTTCAAGAGTCGGGACTGTCTTGTCGAGGATAGCTATATCGATTGGTTTTTTATTCTGGAAAGACCAGCTAAGATAGAAAACAAATGGAACGGCAAGAATCAGCAAAATTACAACGATTGTTATCAGCAGGGGCTTTTTCATAACTGAAGAAATATCTGAAAGTATTCAAATACTATATTTATATACCTTTATAGACAGTTAAATAACTGATAAATGTATCATTTATTTTCTTCAGACAAAATAATTTTACCACAAATTCGTAAAAACGGAAGCACGAATCCGGTCAGTAACCCATGGCTGAATTGTCCCCTCTTGTATCTCCCACTCCCCATTTCCTGTTCCCCGGAAGTATCATAACGGCATTGACCCTTCCGATGGAAGCGCGCGATTTAAGATGATGCCCGATTTTCCCGAGTCCGGCGATCACCGTCTGGTCAAGGGAATTGTTCTCATAAGTAATCAGATCCGGAAGCCACTGGTGATGAAACCTTCCTGTATCAACAGCCTGCCTTATATTCATGCCATAATCTATGACATTTATCAGCACCTGGAGTACAGTTGTCGGGATAGTCGATCCTCCGGGCGAACCTCCTGCCAGAAACAATGAACCATCCTTTTCGACTATGACCGGAGTCATTGAACTAAGCATTCTCTTGCCTCCCTTTATCGAATTTGCTTCAGATCCGATTAAACCGTACATATTCGGGAAGCCGGGCTTCACGGAAAAGTCATCCATCTGGTTGTTAAGCAGGAAGCCTGCACTGTCGACCACAATGGCTGATCCGAATGTATTATTAAGCGTAGTCGTGGCAGCAACTGCATTACCATGGCAATCAACAACTGTATAATGGGTTGTCTCCTCACTTTCGGCAGTGGCAAATGATCCGTGTGATAAAGAGGATGATGGCGTCGCTGATCCGGTATTGAAGTTTATCATTCTTGAATGAAGATAAGCAGTGTCAAGCATTTCCTTTAATGGTATCCCGACAAAATCAGGATCCCCGAGATATTCAGCCCTGTCGGCAAATGCCCTTTTTTCGGCCTCGGCAATCAGGTGGACAGAACTGACGGTATGGAAGCCAAGCTGTTTCAGATCATATGGTTCAATCATCCCGAGAATCTGCAAAAGAATGATTCCTCCGCCAGATGGAGGAGAGGCTGAGATTACCCTGTAACCCCTGTACCAGGCCGAAACAGGGTCCCTGAAAACAGAATTGTACTCCGACAGATCATTCAGGGTCATGATCCCGTTACCCCTTTCCATCTCGCTTACAATAAGCCGTGCAGTTCTCCCTGAATAAAATCCGTCTCTCCCGTGGTCGCGGATCAGCTCAAGTGTCCTTGCCAGATCAGGCTGCCGGAGAGTATCACCTCCCTTCCATGGTGCATCCCTGACAAAAGCTACTTTTGTGTCGTTCATCTTAAGAAAACGCTCCCTGTTGTCATTCAGATCGGCAGCCTGTCCTGAAGTGACAGGAAAACCCTTTAATGCCAGATCGATTGCAGGCTGGATCACATCCCTGAAGGAAAGGATGCCATATTTTGAATGGATGTTCAGCATACCGTCAACTGTCCCGGGGACACCCGAAGCCATGTGGGAATCGGTACTAAGGCCATCCCTGACGTTACCCTCTGCATCGAGATACATGTTTGCAAAGGAATTTTGAGGCGCCTTTTCCCTGTAATCGATCAGGTCGGTTCTTCCGTCAGCCTCTCTAACAAGCATAAAACCACCCCCACCTATGTTGCCTGCTTCGGGATAACAGACAGCAAGGGCGAACTCGACGGCTACTGCCGCATCAACAGCATTGCCGCCTTTTTTCAGAATCATAATGCCGATCCGTGAACTCTCGGGATGAGCCGAAACGACCATTCCGCTGTCGGAGATTATACTGTGACCTTCTACCGGTGCCTGAACCACCGGGGTTGTTGAAGTGTCACATGCAGCAAACAGAAAGATTGCACCCAGAAATAAAGCCGGATTTCTGATCATGATTGTCAGAATTTTTATATTGTCTGCAATAATAGCAATAAAATCTGTCAGGAAATCCCATAATATAAAAAGGCAAGAGCAATAATTGTTTTTGTTATTTTTGCATAAACATTTCAGAATGCTTGCAAATCAACCGCTGGCTGACAGGCTCAGGCCCAGAAATCTCAATGAATTCGCCGGCCAGGAACATCTTGTCGGGAAAAACGCGGTTCTCAGGAAAATGATTGAATCGGGGAACATTCCCTCATTCATTTTATGGGGACCACCCGGAGTAGGAAAGACAACCCTCGCATCCATTATTGCAAATACCCTAAAGAGGCCGTTCTTTCATTTAAGTGCCGTCCATTCAGGGGTTAAGGATGTCAGGGAAACAATAGAAAAGGCAAAAAAACAACAATTCTTCGACCAGCCAAACCCCGTTCTGTTCATTGATGAAATTCACCGTTTCAACAAGTCGCAGCAGGATTCACTGCTGGGTTCGGTTGAACAGGGGATCATCACCCTTATTGGTGCGACAACCGAAAATCCATCATTCGAAGTCATATCTCCGCTCCTTTCCCGTTGCCAGGTATATGTAATGAATCCTCTCGGCGAAAAGGAGCTTTCAAGCCTTCTCGACAAGGCGCTCAGGAAAGACATATACCTTTCAAAATATGATATCGAAATAAAAGAGAATGAGGCTCTTCTCAGGATATCGGGAGGTGATGCCAGGAAACTTTACAACGCCCTTGAGCTTGTTGTTTCATCAATGGTCAACGAAACAGGATCAGAAAAGATCATTATCGACAATGAGAAGGTACTCGAACATGTCCAGAAGAACCTTGCCCTTTATGACAAAAACGGAGAGCAGCATTACGATATAATATCCGCTTTTATCAAATCGGTGAGGGGAAGCGATCCGAATGCTGCGGTTTACTGGCTTGCCAGAATGGTTGAAGGCGGGGAAGATCCGAAGTTCATTGCCCGGAGAATGCTAATCCTTGCAGCTGAAGACATTGGTCTGGCAAATCCCAATGCGCTGCTGCTTGCCAGGGCCTGTTTTGAGGCAGTAAACGTTATAGGATGGCCCGAATCGAGAATAATTTTATCGGAGGCAGCCGTTTACCTCGCTACATCTCCCAAGAGCAATGCCTCTTATATGGCCATAGAGAAAGCACAGGCTGTTGTAAGGGACACGGGCAACCTGCCGGTCCCTCTCCATATCCGCAACGCTCCAACGAAATTAATGAAAGATCTCGGCTATCACAAAGATTATAAATATGCCCACAGCTTTGAAGGGAATTTTGTAAAAGACATTCTCCTGCCAGAAGAAATAAAAGGAATGAAATTTTATGAGCCCGGCAAAAATTCCAGAGAGGAAGAAATCAGAAAAAGACTTGATAACCTGTGGAAAGGTATATATGATTATGATATTTAATTCTATATTTACATTTAAATGAATAAGAATAAAACAGATATCCCCCTGCTGAAGCATTCAGATTCAGGAAATTTCCTTCTTATCGCCGGCCCCTGTGTGGTTGAGGGAGAGGATATTGTATTTGAGATCGCCGGACGTCTGACGGAGCTTTCCGACATATACAAGATACCGCTGGTATTCAAAGCTTCATACAGAAAGGCTAACCGGTCAAGAGGGGATTCATTTACGGGAATAGGCGACATCAGGGCTCTGGAGATCCTGAAAAAGGTAAGATCCCATTTTTCCGTTCCTGTAATTACTGACATACACAATCCCGGTGAAGCTGAAATGGCAGCTGAATACGTTGACATATTGCAGATTCCTGCTTTTCTTTGCCGCCAGACGGATCTTCTTGCCGCCGCCGCGGCTACAGGAAAATGGGTCAACATAAAGAAAGGACAGTTTCTTTCAGGCGCTTCAATGAAATTCGCCGTTGAAAAAGTCAGGGAGTCTGGCAACAATAAGATAATGCTTACCGACCGTGGAAACATGTTCGGATATCAGGACCTTATTGTTGATTTCAGAAATATTCCCGTAATGAGGGAGAATGGTGTGCCGGTAATAATGGACATTACACATTCTCTTCAGCGGCCCAACCAGGAAAAGGGCGTCTCGGGAGGGAACCCGTCAATGATAGAAACAATAGGAAAAGCGGCAATAAGTGCCGGCGCCGACGGAATATTCCTCGAAACACATCCCGATCCTGCCTCGGCAAAGTCGGATGGAGCAAACATGCTTGAGCTTTCAAAACTGGAACGGCTTCTGATAATGCTAACAGCTTTACGAAATACAGTCAATACCTTTATTAATCTTTAAACCGCAGGAATTTTATGAAAAAACTTTTGCTTTCCGGAATGCTTATTATGGCAGTGATAATTGTCAATGCACAATCGCTTGAGGATATAATTGGCAAATATACCGTAGCTAATAAACTTGACAAGATCGGAAATTTCAAGACAATCAAAATATCGGCAAAAACCTCTGTAATGGGGATGGACATGCCGATGGAAATGTGGATGAAGAATCCCAATAAATTCAAGAGTGTTACCAGCTTTAATGGTCAGAACATTATCCAGGTTTTTGACGGTGAGAAAGGATATATGGTAAATCCGATGGCCGGATCATCAGACCCGGTAGAAATGAACAGCGACCAGCTAAAGGAAATTGCCAGGAACAACATGTTTAACAACTACATGGCCCAATTTCTTAAAGACGGGAAGCTGACTCTCGCAGGTGAAGAAGCCGTTAACGGGAAACCGGCATTCAAGATTAAGGCTGACCTGGGCAATGGCAATTCTGCAGTAATGTATATCGACAAATCCTCCTATCTGCTCACAAAGACTGTTGCTGATGTAAACCAGGGAGGAATGGCAATAACAGTAGAATCATACCCTTCTGAATACTCTGACACATACGGGATAATGCTTCCGATGAAAACCACTACCAGTGCCAGCGGAATGGATATCGTTACCACATTCACAAAGGTAGAGGTTGATATTCCGATGGAAGACAGCGTTTTTAGAATAAAATAAGATCGTTCCGGGTCATGACCTTATAACATTTCATGGCATATTCTTATATAAAAAGAGGGTGTCTCAAAAGGGGCACCCTTTCTTTTTTAGTTGATTGTCACTTTCT
>DAOOUQ010000023.1:0-67958 GCA_035390825.1 Bacteroidales bacterium
CACTCCTGTTTTCATTCCATTCGCATCTTTTCCCTTTGCATTTGCCATACAGCACGGCTGTTGATGCCTCAGTCAGCTCTTTTACCGACATCTTCCTTACCTGAGAAGAGCTTTCTGCTGAACTGATCAGCATCACGACGGCTGTGGCGAGGGAAATAAGCCTGAATTTGTTTTTTAACGGGTCCATAGGGCGGGATAAGAGAATTAGTGGATTAGCATCTTAATGGGAAGATACGCATCACAGAAGAAGCAAGGTTTGGGCCCCTCTGGTGGGATTAGATCAGATATGATACCTTCGTGTACCATTTATACAGGTGTCGGGATAGATTATATATAAAGTTACGACGGGAGCTATGGCAAAGTCTACCACTTTTGTAACATAAAATGACACTTTCGTTACATTTTACGTTGTTTTTCAGCAAAAGGCCCGACTATTCCGGTTTTGGGCAATGTTTAATTCCAGTAATGTGGTACGAGGGGTGCGGAAAAGCGGCACACGAAGATAAATTCTCCCCGTACCTTAATACGCAATTCTGTTCCAGGGGAATAAAGGCTGTCGGCAGTGAGTTTCTTTTTCTTTTCCTCTTTCGTCCAGATTGTTAAATATTTAACACCTGTGGCAAGACTCTTTTCTCCAAAAACCTCTTCAAAAAATGAGGCAGCTTTCTCACCAGTCATTTTAATCTGTTCCGATTCCGGTTTTTTACCCTTGAGAACAAGGGTTATAGCCTCTCTCACAAGTCCATCAACAAATGGCTTGATGAGCAGCCTGTTTCCGCTGATAATTGCCAACGCTCTGTCCTTTTCATTTTGAATGAGTGCTTTCCTCAATTGCTTATCAAGATCCGCGGCTGACAGCCGTGATGGAGTCTGGGCGATGGCCAATCGCGGTACTGTCAGAAATAAAATAAGACCGGCAGGAATTAACTTCCGGCCAGTCTTAACAAATATTTTACTGTATTTCATGATATTTGAAAGAGGATCATGTTTTAAGCCCTTTTTTCAGCGGTAAGCAACATCCTCCCGAAAAAAGTTTCTCTACTTTTCTCCCCGTTCCCTGGCAAGTTCAAGGGCTTTCTGAAGTTCTGCAATTGCCTTGTCTTTTTTTCCGATGTCCGAATAAAGCGAGCCAAGAATCTCATGAGGAAGCGGCGCATCGGGATTCATTTCTGAGATTATCTCAAATTCCTTTATGGCATCCTCCAGCAAACCCTGGTTTATATAATATGCCCCCAAAAATGAGTGAAGGCTGCTGCTATCGGGGTCATTCCCGAAGGTAAGCCGTATAAGCATTTCCTGGTCGTAAACTTCTTTTGATTTCTCCTGCGAAAGGACCGAGAAGCTGAGACCTGACGATTTCCTGTTATCAATAAGGTCCCCGGCTTCCACGTACCGGAAATATGTCTCTCCGGGCTGCAGACCTTTCTCCTTTTAAGGATATTTCATGGGGCTTTCAGAAACCTTACTGCTCCAGACAAAACCTTTGCTGTTGTACAGGTTTACAATAAACCTGTCATAGGGTTTATCAGGAAACCAGATAAAGGTCGGGCGGTTTGTTTTGATCAGAGTGTTGTCAGGAGAGAGCAGTTCAACCGGATCAGCCCCGGTGGCTGACCCTAAGTCCGGCCAGGTCGGCAATATCCTTTCTTGTTTCTCTTTTTACCGTCAGGGCTGACATATTTGACATCATTCCGGCTGTTACTTTTTTCACATTTCCGGCATTTGAAACAGAGGGGCTGTTATTGCCATCAAAAGTAATCGTTGCGCCCGGGCCGAATGCAATGACATTGCCGTCGGTAAATGTGATATGTACTCCTGATGCACTTTCGGTTCGGATCTGATCGCCTTTAAATAGCAGGGTTCCCCAGCCGGCTTTTACAAACTCACCGCTTCCGGCTTTTTTTAACAGTACATTTCCGGTTTTGCCTGTAATTACTGCCAGACACTGTGTCGATTCCTGAGCAGTTGCATTTTGAACCGAAAACGTACACCATGCAATGAGAAATGTTGTAATAAACATAAAATACTTTGTGAAATTTTTCATTATTAATATTTTACAAAGAAATTTCATGTAAGGTTACAAATGATTTGGCATATTCCGACTTCAAAAAGCACATGAGAATACAAAGATAAAGTGGGTGAACCCCAAAGTAAGTTATTTCTGCAGAGGGAAGTTTATCAGCGGTTTATGGCTGCTGAAAAGTGAGTCTATCCTTTAACTTCCTTTCTTGTTCTTTTCTGATGACCTGTAAAGTCACGCGGTGAAACACCATAGTATTCCCGGAAGCTCCTTGAGAAATACGATGGATTTGAAATACCAACACTCAGGGCAATCTCGGAAAGGTTTCCCTTTTTCTCCCTGATCAGCCTGGCCGCAATCTTCATCCTGCAATTATGTATCATTGCTCCCGGTGATTCTCCCGTCAGTGCTTTAAGCTTCCTGTAAAGGTGAACCCTGCTCATTCCGAGTTCTTCCTGAAGTGCTCCGACATCAAAATCAAAATTATGGATCCTTTCCCTTATAATCGCGTTGACTTTTTTCATGAATTTCTCGTCAATGGTACCGGCAGGACTGTATGATCCATCCAGATCTTCAATTGATTCATATTTCTGTCTCAGCCTTGCACGCTGCACAAGAAGATTGGCAATTCTTATCTTTAATTCATTGATATCAAATGGCTTATTAAGGTAGTCATCCGCTCCGCTGGCGAGTCCTTCAATACGCTCCTCAAGGCCGGTCTTTGCAGTAAGTATTATAACCGGAATGTGGCTGGTTCTTTCATCGTTCTTCAGCTTCCTGCATACGTCAATCCCGTTTATATCAGGCATGATAATATCAGTCACGACAATATCTGGTATCCTGTCGAAGGCCAGGTTTATTGCCGATCTTCCATTTGAGGCTTCATAAACACAATATTCCCTTGACAGATTTTCCTTTATAAAATCACGAAGATCCGTATTGTCTTCAATAACAAGTACCTGTGCTTTTTTACCTCCTGCTTCAGGATCCATTTCCATAAGCAGGTTACGGATGTTCATTTCAACTTCGCTTTCCCGAACATCCTGTGCTTCACCTGAAACAACAACATATTCATCCTTCGAAAGATGATCCTTCCCAAGAGGTATCCTTACAATAAACTTCGTGCCGGTTCCCTTTTCGCTGGTGACTTCTATATTTCCATGCAGGAGAGTGACGAATTCCTCAGTAAGGGACAGACCGATGCCGGTGCCTCCCCCATCCTTTTCGCACTGTCCTTCAACGCGATAAAAGCGATCAAATATTTTGTCAATTTCTTCCTTGCTTATTCCCACACCCGTATCCTGCACAGTAATACATAGTTCAGGAGGTACACCGTCATAATTCGGAACGATGATCTCAATTTTGCAATATACAGTTCCGTGCGGCGGAGTAAATTTAAAAGCATTGGAAAGTAAGTTTGATACTATCTTTTCAATTTTATCCCTGTCAAAATATGTAATGCAGGGTTCGTCTGATACATCAACTGCAAAATGGATCTTCCGGTTTTCGGCAGTGCTTAAATATTCATAAACAAGGACCCTCAGGGTTTTAAGGAGATCTGCTTCAGAAAGGGTGATCTTCATTTTGCCCGCGTCAATTCTTGAAATATCGAGAAGTTGATTCACAAGGTTAAGCATCCTTAAACTGTTCCTTTTTATTACCTCCATCATTTTTAGCTGCTTTTCTTTATCCCCTTCAACGCTGTCTGACAGGAGGCTCTCGATTGGTCCCTGGATAAGCGAAAGCGGAGTCCTGAATTCATGCGAGATCTCGGTAAAAAACCTGGTTTTCATCCTGTCGAGCTGTTCAATCTGCTGGTTTTTCTTTTCAAGCTCCATTGTACGGTTATGAACTTCTGTTTCAAGCAGTTTTTTATCGTTTATCAGCTTGTTGAAATGTCTTCTGACGAACACTGCCGTTATGAAAAGGATTATCATCCCATAAGTGACAAACGCTAACACCGAACGTGCCGGTGGTGGATTTACGTGAATATTTATTGTTTTACCCTCAGCGTTCCAGATTTTATCGTTATTTGAACCTGTGAACCAAAATTTGTAATTTCCCGGTCTTAAACTCGTATATTCCACGGGATGATTACTTTCCATCAGCATGGTATCATTATCAATTCCCGTCATGAAATATTTAAAACTGTTGTTCTCCGGGTAAAGAAAGTTCATTGAAGCCAGTTCAAACCTGATCCTGTCGTTTTTCTGCCTCAGAGAAATTTCCCTGAGGTCTGATGTTTCGGCCGTCCCGGGAATTACTGTGCTTATATCAGTATTGTTTATGAACAGGCCGCTGAGAAACACCTCTGGTATCTGACTGTTATATTCAACAGGTTCGCTAAAAAGCCTTACTTCAGATCCGTACAGGTTGATTATCCTTCCACTGCCAAGCTGATAAGAACACATGCTGCCGGGATGTTGCAAGGAATGAATCTGTCTTGTTTTACCTGTTCGACTGTTATAAAGAATTACACCCCGGTTGTTGTATATAAAGAAGTTATTGCCTGAACCTATATAGAAGTCCATAAAAGAAAATCTTCCCGGCATTTCATCCGGTATTTTTACTTTTACGAGCATTTCATTATCTCGGTCAAGATAATAAAGGCCGTTATAAGCAAAAAGAATCCAGATCTTTCCGTAAATGTCCTCTTCAATTCTCAGGCAATAGTCGCCTGCGGCCAGTTCAGACCCTTTTTCGGTTGTAAAACGACAAACAGTTTTCTTATCATTCCTGATGCAGAATATCCCGTTACCAAAAGTCGCAATCCATAAATTGCCATTCTGGTCGGGACAGATATCGAAGATTCCTGTCAGAATTGATTTTCTGAGACCTTCATCCCTGACCTCTAATTCCTCTATTTCACCCGACCCTGACCTAAGGCAATAAATATTGTAAAGGCATTGCAACCAGATATTTGACTCATGATCTTCAGCAATGTTATATATTTGATCTGATGAATTATAAGTGTTTTTATATGAAGTATAAGTACCGGTTTTGCCGATCTTTGCCAGCCTTCCTTTTTCCAGACTCATCCATAGGTTGCCTTTGGAATCCGTGATCATACATCCTGCAACCGTATCACCCTCAGGAAGTCTGATTTTTTCAAGTCTGAGGGCAGATTCAGTGTCAAATTTCCTGACTTTGTATATGCCTGTGGATAACGCCAGCCATAAATCCCCCGTTTCGTTCTGCGCTATTCTTGGATTATTTACAACTGAAACATTGAACATATTCGGAACATATTCTGACTGAAATGGAAGCGAATTCATCACAAGTCTCCAGGTGTTGCCGTTTGCGCATCCGAACCAGAATGAATTGTTTTTATCCTTTATCCAGTGAAAGACATTCCAGTTGGGGACAGGATAAAGTGTAAGCTTTTCATCAGCGGGATTAAATCTGAAAAGCAGGCCCTGCACTTGCAGAAACCAGATTTTGCCATTACAATCCTGCATTGCCTGCTGAAATTGCATTGAATGTCCCCTTGAATTTCGGAAAAGTTCATTGACAGGCTTTACCGAGTAAATATCCTTCAATCCGTTTCCCGGACAAAAACCTGCAAATATCCCATTTCCGAAAAGCCAGATCTTTCCCGAATTGTCACTGAGAAGTGTAAGAATACTGCAAAGACCTGAGGCATCCTTTTTATCGTTGGTGAATTCAATTCTGTGAAAGATGCCTTTTTCAGGATCAGAGATCCTGTTCAGTCCTCCTCCATCGGTTCCGCACCATAATGTCCCTGACGGGTCCTCTGTGATGCATGTGACCTTGTTGCAGCTTATACTGGTCCTGTTTTCCGGATCATGTCCGAACCTGACAAATCTGCCACTATCAGTGAAATATCTGAACAATCCGTTGTCTGAGGTTATCCAAATCCTTCCCTTGGAGTCTTCAAAAAGCTGGAACTGTTTTTCAGGCCAGGCAGTCCTTGATCCATCCAGTTTATAACGCGTAAATCTGAATGAATTCCTGTCAAAGGAAAACACGTCTTCACAGGTAAGCAGCCACAGCTTTCCGGTTCTGGCCTGGTGAATACTCCTTATCCGGTTATTAAGACTCAGATAATCAGTTGAATCGGGGTAAAAATGCTGAATGTTTCCGTTTTTTCGCTCGAGCCTGTTCAGTGCACCGTAAGTCCCGATCCACATTATTCCCTGATCGTCTTCATGAAGGCTTGTCACTAAATGGCCGGCCAGCGATGTGTTTACAAAGTTTCGGAATGTGTAGCTTTTGTATTTGTTACCGTCATACCTGTACAGTCCGTCAAATGTACCGGTCCAGAGAAATCCCTTTTTATCGAAAAGAAGCCTGGTCGTTGAAATATCAGCCCCTGGTTCAGTAAGCGGATAATGAATAAACTTTCCCTGAAAACTGTTTAGTTCAGGAATCAGTACTTTCTGAGCGTTGATAATTTGAAAGCTAAAAACAAATATTAACCCGGTCAGTGCTCTCATGAAGTAACCTGATTGCCAGGTTTTGCAGTTTAGGCAATTATAATCAGCGACTCAATTTCTGCAATAATTTACGATTTAAATTAATATAAGTCAAATAAATCAGAATATCAGTGTTCTTTTCGGCTGCCATTGATTACATTTTGCTGCATGACTCTGTATTTATTTGTATAATTGCATATCTCAGTCACGAGTTTTCTGATGAAGTCATTCCTTTTATTCACCGATGCACTCAAACTTAAAAGGCCCGCCGCGTTTCAGGTAATGCTAAAACCGGCCGGCCCGTCATGCAACCTGAGCTGCACTTACTGTTATTATCTTGAAAAGAAAAAGCTTTTCGGTTCTTCGAATGAAATGAAGATGACACCGGAACTTCTTGAGCTTTTCACGAAGCAATTCATCGAAGCACATCAGGTACCTGCGGTCACATTCACATGGCAGGGAGGAGAACCCACCCTGATGGGACTCGATTTTTACAGGAGAGCTCTTGAACTTCAAAAAAAGCATGGCGGAGGGAAAAAGATTGAAAATGCTTTTCAGACGAATGGCACACGACTCAATGATGACTGGTGTAAGTTCTTTGCTGACAATAATATACTTGTAGGTATCTCAATTGATGGTGAAGAACATAATCATGATCATTACCGGAGAACAATTTCAGGACGAAGCAGCTTCAGCAGGGTGATGAAGGGAATTGAGCTTCTCCATCGTCATAAAGTAGAATTCAACACCCTCAGTGCAGTAAATAGTTACAATGCTGCATTTGCATCCGAGACCTACCGGTTTCTCAAAAAGATTGGAAGCGGTTTTATGCAGTTTCTGCCTGTAGTGGAAATAACAGACGGCAAGAGAGATCAGGATGATCTTTATCTTCTGGCTCCTGAACATTCTGAAAATCCGAAAGTCACCGGGTGGTCGGTCAAACCGGAAGAATACGGGAAATTCCTTGTAACAATATTTGATGAGTGGGTAAGAAATGACGTTGCCCGCTATTTTGTTCAGATATTCGATGCGACACTGGCCAATTATACCGGCGAAAATCCCGGCCTGTGCGTTTTCAATGACACATGCGGGGATGCCTTGGCAATGGAGCACAATGGCGATGTATTTTCCTGCGATCACTACGTATATCCCGGGCATTATCTCGGAAACATCAATACGACCCCTCTTACCGACATGGCCAGGTCGCAGAGGCAATTTGATTTTGGAATAGCCAAGAGGAATTCATTACCGCCTTACTGCCTGCAATGCAACGTTCGTTATGCATGCCATGGAGAATGCCCCAAACACAGGTTTACCAGGGCGCCCGACGGGTCATATGGTCTTAATTACCTGTGCAGTGCTTACAAGATGTTCTTTACACATGCTGAGCCATATATGGATTTCATGGCCAGGGAACTTAAAAACAAACGTCCTCCTGCCAATGTAATGGCTTGGGTAAGGAACAGGGAAAACCAGGTAATAAAAGGAGCCGTGCCCGAAAGGAATGAACCCTGTCCGTGCGGAAGCGGGAAAAAATTTAAAAACTGCTGCATGGGCAGGTTCCCATACACTTTTTAATCGGGGGATCCTTTCTCAAATTCAATAATATGCTCCGAAGCGTATTCATCACCTGATGGACTGAGGCGTTTTACAAAAAGTCTGGCTTTTCTACCCAGTCTGAGACAGGTTGTCCGTTCTTCAATATCTTCAGGAGTGTTCATGGGTTGCAATGAGGGATACCAGAGAGTATATCCGGGCATATCAAGCAAAAGCTGAGGCTTTGACCATTCCTGGCTGTTTCGCGGTTTACTGAAATCCTTATTTTTATTGAAGGAAATGAACACTTTGCTTCCTTTCCACGATGGCCCTGTTACATGCCCCATCAGCATGACCCAGCAATTAAGATATGTATTCCAGCTTACCGATGGCCCCCAGTGAAAACCACCGCCGGGTGATGAAGCCGGTCCTCCACCCTCTTCCACCGGGATCTGAAGCGATGATACAGGTTTCCCAATGCCATTATAGGGCACTGTAAAGTCATTGCCATCCCATCTGAGCGCCTTTCCCTGCGGATCATCCAGATCATTCAGGGCTATTCTCGCGACACTTATGCATTGTCCGAGCCATTCCTTTTCTCTCGAATAAGTGTTTTCTTCATATACGCCCGGATATCCATATTCACCATAGAATAGGTACAGGTAATCACCGCTTGCCACAGCAGATGGGTCGCCTACACCCCCTGCAAAAGTATTTGAGGTGTTATATGGTTTGAGGATCATGCGGGGGTATAGATCCTCAATAAAAATACCTTTGTTTTCCCAGCTTCTGCCACCGTCAGTCGATTTCATAATGCCTGTCCTGCAAACGGCTGCCGGCGATTCGGGGCCCAGAAGACCCTGGGGCCAGTCTGTGTTTTTATAACCTTCTCCTGTAACTGAATCGTACGGAAGGGTTGACGGATAATTTTCATTATGATATATGGCGTAAAGGGTTTTCCCGGCGGGATCATTTTTATCCTGGTAAATCGTTTCAAACCATACGGCGCCATGCAATCCATCATGTCCCGGAGGAACATTCTCCGGCATGCGCGGATTGTAAAACTCCGATGAATCATTATCAAAAGCGTCGGGCGCATTTTTCCCGTCAGAAAACTTAAGGTCGCTTGCATTGCCCCATAGCGGATCCTCACCGTATTTCCCCGGGAAGATTCTGAAAGTGTCACCAATCCAGGCCTCAGCCATATTGCAGTCGACCATCGAATTGAATCTAATTTTCTCTGCCGGAATCAAGCGGTACCCCGGATCCTTTACCCTGTTGTTATCCCTGCAGGCAATGGCCACGCAGAAAACGACCAGGATGAGACTAATTCTCAGGCAGAAAGCTCTTTGCAAGTTGTTCACTGTCACCGTATTTTTTCATTAGTTTTGAAAGTCTCCCATGAAGATATTTTCTTACGGAAGCATATTCAGGATCGTTATAGACATTTTTCATTTCCAGAGGATCTGCTTTAATATCATAAAGCTCCCATTCATCAATGTCATAATAATAATGGATAAGCTTGTACCTTTCAGTGCTCATGCCATAATGACGTTTTACCATATGTGAACCCGGATATTCATAATAGTGATAGTAATGTTCTTTTCTCCAGTTTGAAGGAGTTTTTCCTTTCAATATCGGAACCATGCTTCTTCCCTGCATATCATCCGGCACTTTAACACCTGCAATTTCAAGGAATGTCTCGGGAAGGTCAATGTTTGAGACCATGTCTCCGTTTACAGATCCCGGCTTTGTTACACCCGGCCAGCTTATAAGAAGCGGTGTCCTGTAAGATTCTTCAAACATCCAGCGCTTGTCGAACCAGCCATGTTCTCCAAGATAAAATCCCTGGTCGGAAGCATAAATGACAACTGTATTCTTATCAAGACCAGATTCCCTGAGATAATCAAGCACCTCTCCCACACTTTTGTCGACTGCGGCAATGCAGGCAAGATAGTCCTGCAGATAGCGCTGGTACTTGTAACGGACAAGATCGAGCCCTGTAAGATTCAGTGAATAGAATTCTTTTATGATCGGATCATAGACAGCATTCCAGTCTGCCATCTGGAGAGAATCCATTCTTGTAAGTCCTGTTGATTTCATTTTCGATTTGTCCCTGTAGAGTTTAAGATCCTCTTCAATCCTCATCGTTTCTGAAATTGTCATATCCTGAGTCTTTTCAGCGGTGCCCCTGTTTTCATAATCATCAAACAGAGTCGGAGGTTCCGGAAATTTGACATTCTTGTACAGTCTGAGTTCGTCTGGTCCGGGCTGCCAATCCCTGTGCGGTGCTTTATGATGCATCATGAGCATAAAAGGCTTTCCTGATTTCCGGGCCTCACCGAGCCATTTCAGACATTTTTCAGTGATCAGTTCTGTAACATATCCCTTGTCGATATGTCTGCCTTCTTTCGTAATGAATTCCGGGTTATAATAGCTACCCTGGCCGGGGAGCACTTCCCAATGGTCAAACCCTGTGGGCTCTGATTCAAGATGCCATTTTCCAATCATTGCCGTCTGATAACCGGCTTTTTGGAGCAGTTTTGGAAAAGTCTGCTGGGATCCGTCAAATGGTTTCTGGCTTTCATTATTCAAAAAACCGTTAATATGACTGTATTTCCCCGTAAGGATAACGGCCCTGCATGGCCCGGAAATTGAATTTGTGACCAGGCATCTGTCAAACCTGATGCCTTCCTTTCCGATCCTGTCGATATTCGGTGTTGAAGCGAGGTCTTTTAGAGGACCACCGTATGCACTTATTGCCTGGTAGGCATGGTCGTCGGACATTATGTAAATAATATTCGGCCGTTGCTGGCCCCCGACCTGGGAAATGGCAGCCTGTCCTAATGCTGCTGCCGCTCCAAGCAATGCCGGGTATCTGAGATTTAATTTCATCTTTAAGGTTTTAAAATCAGGTTGTTAAAAGAAACATTATCAAAAAAATGCCTTAGGTTCATCGCTCGCACATTGAAATTTGTCAGGCCGGTCTGCGGTTCAATCCCGGATTTTTTGTCATGTCATCAACAAGATCTCTTCTTGCTTCTTCAACAACAGACTGAAGGTATCTTGCAACTTCGGGATGTTGGTCTGCCACATTAAATCTTTCACCCGGGTCGATGCACAAGTTTCCGGTAATCCTTTTGATCTACCTCAGGGCTGTTCTGTTTATAATAATAACAGAGGACATGTTGCGGAAAGACATCCTGGGAATTATGTCCGGCCATTTCATTATGCAGGGTACTCTTTGTTCTTCTTCCAGGCTTGTCGCTTTTCTTTCACGCAGCTCTCCGGTCGGTCCTGCAGGGCCGCCAAAATTAAGCCAGGGCCCGTTATCTCTTGCGAAAATTGCGAGAGTGTTTTTATCGAGCCCGTTATTTTGAAGGTCCCTCATAATCTCCCCCGCCGGCCGGTCAGCTTCCATCTTCAGCCTTTGTCCGGTTCACAAAAAAACCGTGGTATGTCTCATTCTTGTTTCTGCTTCTTTTCAAATTCAAATGGGAATACATCTGACGCGGTATGGGCATCATTCATTATTCCTATCAGTTTTCTCACAATTTCCGGATTTGAAGCAGAAACATCATTTGTCTCACCCTCATCCTTCGAAAGATCGTAAAGTTCTATAGGATCCTGAATACCCTGGTCAGCATTCAGTTTAACAGCTTTCCAGTTGCCCATCCTTACCCCGGCCTTGCCACCTTCTTCGTGAAACTCCCAGTAAAGGTAGTCGTGACCTTTCTGTTTCTTACCCAGCAGGGCGGGAAGGAACGAAATTCCATCTGTTTCTGCAGGTACTTCGGCACCTGATATTTCAGCCAGGGTTGGCAGAACATCCCAGAATGCTGAAATATGGTCAGAAACCGTGTTTTCCTTAACTTTCCCGGGCCATCTGACTATCATAGGTGTTCTTATCCCTCCTTCGTAAAGGTCGCGCTTGAAACCTCTCAGAGGGCCGTTGCTGTTGAAATAGTCCGGATCGGCTCCTCCTTCAAAATGAGGGCCGTTGTCGGATGCAAACATCACTACGGTGTTCTTCTCAAGTCCAAGTTCCTCCAGTTTTGCCAGGATCTCACCCACATAGTCGTCCAGTTCCTTTATCATTGCGGCAAAAGCGGCATGGGCTTCTTGCTGGGATCCATAGGGACCAAGCCTGAAAGCCGGTCCGTTGTCAGTACCTCTGAATGATTTTTCCGGGTCAAATTTACCTCTGAACATATTCATATATTCTTCTTTGGCAAAAAGCTCAGCATGAGGAAGTGTTGTGGAATAAAAGAGGAAGAAGGGCTTTGACCTGTTCTTTTCGATAAATTTAAGAGCTTCTCCGTGAATAAGATCCGGCTGTAGGAACCATTCCGCGCACCCTCATTTTCATGGAGGATGATTTTTTCATGATTATGCCAGAGATGATCGGGATAGTAGTTATGTGCCAGTGTCTGGCAGTTATAACCGTAAAACTCATCAAAACCCTGTGCATTGGGGTCTCCTTCAGTGTCGATGTACCCAAGTCCCCATTTACCAAAAGCTCCTGTCGTGTACCCTCTTGTTTTCAGCATTTCCGCGATTGTCACCGAAGGGCCGGGCAATGGCCAGTTACCTTCGGGATTCCAGTTCTTATTACCCCTTATTGGCGTATGTCCTGAATGAAGGCCAGTCATCAGGCACGATCTTGAAGGAGCACTTACGGTACAACCAGTATAGTGCATCCGGAACTTCATTCCCCGGCTTGCGAGCCTGTCGAGGCTGGGGGTGGTGTATCTTGCCTGGCCATAGCAGCTCAGGTCACCATAACCAAGGTCATCAGCAAGTATGTAAACGATGTTGGGCAGTTGTTTGTTTCTCTCGGGATGGCTGCAGGATAAAAGTGAAAGGCTGGTACATAGTGCGGCGGGAATCAGTGGTTTCATCTGAGGTTTAAGCGTTTCAGGGTTTCAGAGTTCCGGTAATTAATGTTCAGGTGCTTGAATTTTTGAATGTATTAATATACATATAAATATTTGATTGTTTGAAATATTGGAACATTGCTGAATTTTCTCAATCTGATTTTCTGATCCTGATGGTGAAGGCTTCGGCTGGGTTTTTTATCAGTATCTGGTCGATTTCATCATTTGAGAAGCCTTTCGCTTTAAGTACGGGAACAAGATAATCGAAAATATCGGTATAGCCGTTGAACTTGCCTCCGCCGGGCTCAGACGGGTCGTACCAGCCCGAATCGTGTGATATAAGGACTTTGTTCAGGAGTCCCTGATCTTTGAATTCTGACAGCCGGTCAGCGTACCATTCAGGACTTCCCTGTTCTTCAGGGCCCAGTCCTTCCCTTTTCCGGATATTGTCAAGTGAGATCCATGTTCCCTCTCTTGCAGCGGCTATATTGCCTTCGGCAGTTCCGTTCTGGGCGTGCACCCAAATGAATGCCGACGGGCTTATGCCCAGTTCCTTAAGTACCTTGATCTGGGCAAATGCTGGTCCGTCGGGCCCTGTGTGTGAAGCAATTACCATACCTGTTGAAAGGTGGGTCAATCCGGCGGCAGAAATGATTTTCAAATGTTCAGGAGAAAGGGAATCGGCCGGATTTACAGCAATTTTGATGAAACCCGGCCTTATGCCTGTGTTTTCGATTCCGTTTTTGAATTCATTTGTCCAGATGGCTGCAATTTCCTCTGCTGTCTGGTCATAAAAGCTTTGGGGTATAAATTTATTGTTGGTTGCCCCGTAATAGCCTGTATTTGTAATGATACTGACACCTGTTCTTCTGGAAAGGTTCTTCAGCATCAGTGGATCACGGCCAAGGAAGGCAGGGGTGCAATCAATAATTGTCTTCACCCCCCTTGTCTTTGCCTCATTTACAAATGGTTCTGCGCTGGCAATCACCGAGTCGCGGTTCCATCTGAAATAACCGGTGCTGTCGGCCCCTATGAAATCGACAAGGATGTGCTCGTGTTCAAGAGTGGTTCCCATCTTTCCCGGGACTTCCCTACCGTTCACGGTCATCACATAATCATCGTTTTTTGGTTTGCATGTGATTATAATTATCCCGAACAGCAGAAAGAGTATCAGCCAGAGGATTATTTTAAAATCGTCAAACTCATCTATATCCATTGAAAACAGGTTTAGGTTTCGATGGACATAAAAATACGACAAATTTTTAAGGAATTCAGTCAGAAATTTAACTTATACCGGCATCCCTCACAACTACTTGTATGAATCGATGTGTATATTCTTTACAGCACGTCCCGACGGATCTATCATGTTTTTGAACGACGCGTCCCATGCAAGAGCCTCTGGGGTGCTGCATGCGACTGAAGGTACTGAGGGAACACATGCGGCTGCCGAATCAGACGGGAAATGTTCTGAAAATATCGATCTGTAGTAATACTCTTCCTTCGACATGGGAGGATTTACCGGGAAGCGGTATTTTGCATTCCTGAGCTGTTCATCCGAGACCTCCCTTGCAGTAAGCATTTTTAAAGTGTCAATCCAGTTGTAACCCACGCCATCGGAGAATTGTTCTTTTTGTCTCCATACAACGCTTGCAGGGAGATAATCCTCAAATGCCTTACGAAGGACCCATTTTTCGATCCTGTCCTTTGTTATCATCTTATCTTTCGGGTTCAGACGCATTGCGACATCCATGAACTCCTTGTCAAGGAACGGCACCCGGCCTTCCACTCCCCATGCGGCAAGCGATTTATTGGCACGGAGGCAGTCATAAAGATGGAGTTTACTTAATTTCCTCACTGTCTCTTCATGAAATTCCCTTGGTCCGGGAGCTTTGTGAAAATATAGATAGCCTCCGAATATCTCGTCAGCTCCTTCACCTGACAGCACCATTTTTACTCCCATCGATTTGATTACCCTTGAAAGAAGGTACATGGGAGTCGATGCCCTTACCGTAGTTACGTCATATGTCTCGATATGGTAAATGACATCCCTTATTGCATCAAGTCCTTCCTCAACAGTAAAGTTTATCTCATGATGCACAGTTCCGATATGTCCGGCCACTTTCCGTGCTGCGGCCAGGTCGGGTGAACCGGTCAGCCCGACTGCAAAAGAATGCAACTGCGGCCACCAGGCTTCAGCTTTATCTCCTGATTCAATCCGCCGTGGTGCAAATTTTTTCGCGATGGCTGAAACCACGGAGGAGTCGAGCCCTCCGGATAAAAGAACGCCATAAGGGACATCAGACATAAGCTGCCTGTGAACCGAAGCTTCGAGAGCTTCCTTCAGTTCCCCGATTGAAGTAGTGTTGTTTTCAACGGCCTCATAATTCATCCAGTCGCGGGAGTACCATTTCTTCATAACGCCGTCCCTGCTATAGAGATAATGACCCGGGAGGAATTCCTGTATCTTGTTGCATATGCCTTCA
Source organism: Bacteroidales bacterium (assembly GCA_035390825.1). Classification (GTDB taxonomy): domain Bacteria; phylum Bacteroidota; class Bacteroidia; order Bacteroidales; family VadinHA17; genus LD21. The sequence goes on from DAOOUQ010000023.1 coordinate 15,353, forward strand.
AGGGCTTTCAGTTCAGATGCCACATAGAAGTTCCCGAACTGGTCCCAACCCATATAAAGAGGTATTATGCCAATGTGGTCGCGGGCAATAAGATAGCAATCCTTCTCCCTGTCGTACAGCGCAAAAGCAAATATCCCGTTCATCTCCTCAAGGAAATCGGGTCCTTTGTCCCTGTACAACGGAAGTATGACCTCACAGTCGGAACGTGTCTGAAATTCGTATGTCTTCTCGTACCGCTTCCTTATATCCTGATGATTATATATCTCACCATTGACCGCCAGAATGAGGTTCTTGTCCTTGCTGTACAATGGCTGACGACCCGATTGCGGATCGACGATTGACAATCTTTCATGGGCAAGAATTGCTTTCTCACACGAAAATATACCCGACCAGTCAGGCCCCCTGTGCCTCACCCTTTTTGACATTTTAAGGACAGTCGGCTTAAGCTCATGGTGACTTACCTTCAAATCAAATACTCCAACTACTCCGCACATATTATCCGTTTAATACAATTTATCCAAATGGCGATACTTAAATCAGGCAGCAAAACTAATGAATAGTTTTTTAATTCTTAATATTAAATTAAAAAATAATTTAGTCTAAAATGTATAAATTGTTATAAAAAAGGTAAAATTATTAATAAACATTAATGATAAATATCATATTTGTGTAAATATTTAATGAATAAATAAATGCTTTCCGGCCAGCGGCTGCAATTTGCCGGAATGTATATATCCCCTTTTCTGTTGATTCGCACTTACGTGTTTAAATATTATACTGTAAGGCGATCCTTATCCTGAGAAATGTTGTTAAACATGAATTGCAGTTTGTTAAAAAATCTAAATATGGCATTTTTTTGTATACACATTGTAACATATTTAAATTGATTAGAGACAGAGTTTTGCTATATTGCAGCCTTACCGGCAAACAAATGCGGGAAAGGCTGTAATTTGACAATATTCATATACAGTATTTTATACGTTGCCATGAGTGAATGTTTTCGGGATAAACAACAGTTTTTTCCATTTAACGCAGTTTTAGTTCCCTGTAAGAAATGATAAACTAATATTTGATATTTGAAAAGGGCGGCAAACATTGAGTTTATTAGATTATTAAATTTGCATGCCGAAGATATGGCTTATGATAATTAAGAACAGAAATACTCTTTACACTGGAATAGTATCTGTAATATTTTCAGCAGTACTGATCTGGTGGTTTACCGGCGACCATTATCCTGCCGAAATGGTCTTGCGCGTTCCGGGAATGGATAACCGTCCCAAAATTGAGCCAAGAGCTGACAGTACGGTTATCGGTGAGTTCTTTGATTCACTCGGTGTTATGGATGAGATAGTTGCAGGATCATGGCCAAGGTTTCGCGGCGCTGATTTCAGCAATATTGCCAGGGATTCTTTCGCACTTGCAGAATCATGGGATACCGCTGGTCCTCCTTTAGTGTGGAAGACGGCACTCGGCGAAGGATATGCCGGTCCCGCTGTGCTGAACGGCAGGGTTTACATCCTCGATTACAATGAAAGGCGGAAAGCCGACATGCTCAGGTGTTTTTCACTCAAGAGCGGAACCGAGTTATGGAGAAGATGGTATTATGTTGAATTAAAAAGAAATCATGGCTATTCCAGAACTGTCCCGGCTGTTACCGGAAAATATCTTGTAACCATCGGCCCAAGATCGCATGTCATGTGCCTTGATCCGATAACTGGTAATCTGTTGTGGACAATTGACATGGAAAAGGAATTTGGAGTCCCCGGCAGTGAAAAGGGAAAAGTCACTCCCGACTTTTATACAGGCCAGTGCCCGCTGATTGACAACGATGTGGCAGTTCTTGCACCTGGTGCCAAGGCTTTGATGATTGGTGTCAGATGCTCCGATGGCATGATACTGTGGAAGACTCCAAACCCTGACTCATTGAGGATGTCGCATGGTTCCATAATTCCCATGTTAATTCACGGCCGCAGGATGTATGTTTACAATGCTGTTGGCGGTGTTGTTGGTGTTGCTGCCGAGGGACCCGAAACAGGAAAGCTGCTGTGGACAACCAGGGAATGGAGCCCTGCGACAACTGCTGCTTCACCTCTTTACCTGGGAAATAACGAAATAGCAGTTTTCGGAAGTTATGGTGCCGGAGGTGCAAGGCTCAGGATCGACTTTGACGGATCACGGTATTCTGCTGTTGTTGTGGAAACGCACAAAGCAACGGAAGGCATCGCGAGCGACCAGCAGACTCCGGTAATGACAGGTGATTTCATCTGGACAGTGATGCCTGAGAACGCGGGTCCGCTAAAGAAACAGCTGGTTTGTTATAACCGGTCCGACCTTAAAAATCCTGTCTGGAGCAGCGGAAAAGACAGAAGATTCGGACGAGGCCTCGGGCCATTTATTGTTAAGGATGGAAAAATGCTGCTTCTGGATGATGATGCCAATCTTTATTATTTCAGGCTTAACGGCTCACAGGCAGAACTGATATCCCGGCACTCTGTCATAAAAGGGATAGAGGCCTGGGGACCGATGGCACTGGCCGGCAATTATCTTATTCTGAGGGACTCCCGGAACCTTCTTTGTCTTTATATCGGTAAAAATCCCGCATCATGAATAAAAAGCTTTCCGTCATATCTGCCCTGACCATCATCCTGGCATTCATGGTTTACATTATTTACGATGCTGCTTCAGGGTCCGACAGGGAACCTGCATCAGAGACTTCCCGCGATACAATGTATTCTGATAACTGGAAAATATCCGGGACCGTAAGTGTTGGTGAAGGCATTCTTTCGTCCGTTGCTGTTTCAGATAACGGGACGATCTGCCTGGCAGGCGATTCGTTTATTAAGGCTGTTGACCATGGTCATAAGGAACTATGGAGCACAGGGACAGAACAAAAGATTACCGCACTCGCGGTTTCAGGTGATACTATTTTTGCATCCACTGAAGAAACAATTCTTGTTGTTTCAAAAAACGGGAAAATACTTAATGAATGGGGCCCCTACGAAGGTAACTCAATAATAACATCCTTGTCGGCTAATCATGGCATGCTGGCGGTTGCAGATGCCGGCAGCAAAAGGGTCTTTATCCTTGGCCCGGACGGTGATGTCGTGTCAATGCTCGGTCAGTCGGGCGATCATTTCATAATTCCAAGTCCTTATTTCGACCTGGCCTGGTCGGGTAATGATCTCGTGGTGGCCAATCCAGGCAGACGTCGCGTTGAAACCTGGAGCACCGATGGCAGAATGATCTCGGCATTCGGTGAACCGGGGACAGCACCCGGATCTTTCTGCGGATGTTGTAATCCTTCTCACCTTGCAGTTACTCCCTACGGAATTGTAACCGCCGAAAAAGGAATAAACAGAGTTAAGATTCTTGATCGTGAAGGCCATTTTATTGAATTTGTTTCTTCACATAATTCCTTTGATAAATCAGTCCCGCTCGATTTGGCTGCAGATAGCGGAAAAGGGATTTATGCGGCTGATAATGCCAATTCGAAACTATATATTTTTGAAAGAAAATGACAGACAGAACAGATTTTATAAAAAGCATAGTTCGTGTAGGATTATGGTTTCTGCTCGCCTTGATTGTTTTTGCAGTCGGAAACAGGGTCGTTTCAGCCCGCGATTGTTCAGGATGTCCTGTTAAATCAGCGTGCAGCGGTAAGAATTCCTGTGAACGAAAATAACACTTCCGGGATGAAAGAGAATAAGAATAAATATCAGACAAGAAGGGATTTTGTCCGTAAAGCAGGAAAAATCCTTATAGTTGCTCCGGTAATCGCACTTCCCGTAGTGCTTTCGAAAAAAGTATCGGCATCAGGGAATGTCTGGCAGATTGATCCGCATAAATGTACGCAATGCGGTCAGTGTAAGACAAATTGCGTCCTTACACCATCAGCGGTAAAAGCTGTTCATGCTTATGTGATGTGCGGTTATTGCGATCTGTGCGGAGGATATCTTCGCCAGGGTGTAAAAACCATCAGCACTGCGGCTGAGAATCAGATGTGTCCTACCGCTGCCATAACAAGGAAATTTGTCGAGGAGCCTTATTTTGAATATACCATTAATGAAGATCTTTGCGATGGCTGCGGAAAATGTGTCAAGGGATGCGCTGATTTCGGCAATGGTTCACTTTATCTCCAGATAAACCAGGATCTGTGCGTATACTGCAATGAATGCTCAATTGCCAGAAATTGCCCGTCGGATGCAGTGTCGAGAGTGAGCGACAGGATTCAGTATATTCCGAAGGAGAAGAAAGCGGAAGGATAAAAGATAAAAGATAAAAGGCAAAAGTAAAAAGTACAAATCAGTAATTCGGAGATACTAAATAAAGAACAAAGGTTTGAAAAGGAAGTTACCATATATTTTGTTGTTTCTGATGCTGGGATGGCATGTTGTGCTGGTTGCACAGGACAGGTTTCCCAGACCGGAATTTGAATCGGGATATGTATATCCTGAACATCAGATGCCGCTGCAGAGGGCGCCTTACTGGGAATATATTGACCTGGCCCTTCTGACAGGCGCATTGTCACTGGCATCATGGCTTGCTTTAAAGAAACGTTCAAGGCAGGGCCTTGTGTGGTTATCTGTATTTTCGCTTGCATATTTCGGATTCGTCAGGGAAGGATGTATCTGCCCGGTCGGGTCGGTACAGAATGTGGCGCTGGCGCTTTTCAACAGCGACTATACAATTCCCATAACCGTTTTGTTGTTTTTTATAATACCGTTAGTCTATGCGCTTGCATTTGGCAGAGTATTCTGTGCAGGTGTTTGTCCGTTGGGTGCGATTCAGGAACTTACAGGTTTCCGTCCTGTTAAACTTCCGAAAGCGGTGGAATCAGTCATGATATCTGTGCCATTCATCTATCTGGGTCTGGCAGTCTTGTCGGCTGCAACAGAAAGCCAGTTTCTGATTTGCAGGTATGATCCCTTTGTAGGCATCTTCAGGCTTGACGCTCCTTATACCATGATAATATTCGGAGGGCTTCTCCTTGTTGCCGGTATATTCATAAACAGGCCATATTGCAGATATTTCTGCCCTTATGGCGTTCTTCTCAACATCTTCTCAAGGTTCTCATCGCGGCACCTTACCATAACGCCCGCGGAATGTACAAACTGCCGTCTGTGTGAAGATGCATGCCCGTACGATGCCATCCTTCCTTCTGATATTTCATCACCTCCTGAAGAACCGCAGAAGGAAAGAAGGAGGTTCATTGTTTATGTGCTTCTCATCCCGTTTTTTGCAGCAGGCGGCTTATTGCTTTTCAGGAATCTCTCACCTGCATTTGCTGGACTGAACAGCAATGTGCAGCTTGCCAGGGAGATAAGAGCAGAAAATGAGAACCGGGTTCCATCTGCATCCAAAGCAGCGCTTGCTTTCAAAGAAGCCGGGAAGACTGAGACTGAGCTGTTTGCCGAAGAGATGAAGATTCATGAACGTTTCAGGAAAGGATCGGCATTGGTTGGTCTGTTCCTGGGAATTTCCTTCGGCCTGAGCCTTGTTTCGCTTGCAACAAGAACAAGGAGGCCCGGCTATGTGCCACACAAAGGGAAATGTTACAGTTGCGGCAGGTGCTTTAAGTATTGCCCTGTCGATGTTAATAATAAGAAATCGGATGATAAAGTTTGAAGAAAAGGACCTTAAGATAATCAGGGGAATCGGTATTGGCTCGGGCGTTTTCACCCTGATTGTTGCCATTACTATGCTGCTGAGCCTGATCCAGCTTAAAGCCATGGATCCGCTCGATAATCCAGCAATCAGTTCAATAAAGGAAGAGTACGACAAAAATCCCGACAATGCCTTAAAGGCCGAGCAGGTAAGAGCCCTCGACCTCATGGCAAGAAAAGCCTATTTTGCCTCACGCCGTCAGGTCGAAACAGGATCTTATCTTTTGCTTGCCGGAGCTGTTATTTTTGTTCTATGCCAGAGAATCATAGCCGGAAGTGAAAAGATCATGCCTTCAGTTCCGGGTGAACACCAGTTCCAGGTAACACAGAAAGCCCGGTATGCAAAATATCTGGCCGGCACAGTGGCATTTCTGACAGTTGCAGCGATAATCTCTTCATTTATGCTCAGGAGCGATCTTCCCGACCTGAGCGGAAAGGCATCTGCCAGGGCTGAAAGAAAAGAAAGGAACAAAGACAGGGAATCCACATCAGGCGCTGTTGCAGGTAATTTCAAGCCCGATGCCACTAATTATCCTTTTTTCAGAGGGCAGGATGGAAGGGCAATAGCAGGTGGTTCGGGTTATCCGGTTGAATGGAACGGGGAAGATGGCAGAAACATAAAATGGAAAACAGCTGTTCCGAAGAATGGGAAAAGCTCTCCGGTGATCTGGGGTGACAGGCTTTATGTGACGGGTGCCGAGGGAAAATCCTGCGAAATATACTGCCTCGACAAGAATACAGGGAAGATATTATGGACAGCCCCGGGATCAGGGATTGAAGGAGAACCTGCAGTTGCGCCTGAAACAGATTCAGAAGGCGGCCTTGCTGTATCAAGTGTGGCAACTGACGAAAAATCGGTATGCGCGATCTTTGCCAACGGAAATCTTTTATGTTTCGATCACGACGGAAACAAAAAATGGTCAAAAAATATCGGCATTCCAAGTAATGTCTATGGATATTCATGCTCACTGGTAATACATGAAGGATTGCTTATAGTTCAGTTCGATTCGAACGAAAAAGTGTCAGTCATGGGTTTTGATACATCAACAGGTGAACAGAAATGGGAAACTTTAAGACGCGGAAGGGCAAGCTGGGCCTCCCCTGTAATTGCTCACTTCAACGGACAGGCCCAGGTTGTGATAAACGGAAACCCGGAAGTTGCTGCCTTTGATCCTGTAAGCGGAAAGGAACTCTGGTCGCTTGAGGTTCTTACAGGCGATGTTGCTCCATCCCTTGCAGTAAACAGCTCGATGGTGTACGCTGTTACGGATTATGCCAGGCTTGCAGCCATAAAGCCGGGGCCGGGACCTTCAATCGCCTGGGAAGATAACACATTCACCCCCGATGTTTCGAGCCCGGTGGCAACCGACGAGTTTCTGTTCCTCTCAACGGGTAATGGTGATGTGGTTTGTTATGACTCACAGAAAGGTGACACACTGTGGACTCATTATTTCATGGATCAGTTTTATGCTTCGCCGGTGATTGCTGATGAAAAGGTATGGTTCCTGGACCGGAGCGGAACGATGCATATCGTTAAGGAAAGCGGAAAATATGAGCTGTTAGCTGAATCGCCGCTAGGTGAACCGGCCGACTGCACACCTGCATTTTCTGATAAAAAGATCTATATAAGAAGTAGAAATAACATTTTTTGCATTTCTGAAAATTGAAAAATACAAAGGAAGAAATAAAAGCCTGTAACTGCGAAAACAAGTCACTGACAGTTGAGGAGATCAATTCTGCTGTTGAGTCGGTGGTGAAGGAAACAGGGACGGAAAGGAACAAAGTGATACTTATCCTTCAGGAGGTCCAGAAGAAGCTTAACTATCTGCCTTCTGAAGCACTTAAGCATATTTGCAGAATAACGGATATAACTCCCGGACAGATTTCAGGGGTTTCGACTTTCTATTCACAGTTCAGACACATACCGGCTGGACGACATATTATTAAGGTTTGTTCAGGGACAGCCTGTCATGTAAAAGGATCACAGCTGATCTCGGAAGCCTTCAAAAGGGATCTTAAAATAACCGAAGAGAGGAACAGTTCACCCGACAACCTGTTCTCCATTGAGGAAGTAGCCTGTCTCGGTTGTTGCACACTGGCCCCCGTGGTCCAGATTGATAACAAGACTTACGGTCATGTTAAACCGACTCAGGTAAATGAGATAGTAAATGATTTCCTGAAATCGCAGGGAAGAAGGAAGGAACATGAGAGAAAAACAGCAAAGGAAGATTTTGATGCTGAAGTCAGGATCGGTCTTGGATCGTGCTGTGTTGCAGGCGGCAGCAGGGAAATCCTGTCAAAGCTTACTGACATCAGGGAATTCTACGACCTGAACATCAAAGTAAAGCCTGTCGGATGCGTGGGTGTTTGCAATCAAACGCCCCTTCTTGAAATTGTCAGCACTGATAATAAGAGCACAAGGTATACAAACGTCAGGAAGGACCAGGTCGAAGAGATTCTGCTGAAACACATAAAGCCGCGGTCACTGAATAAGAAGTTCAGGTTCACGATAAATAATATTGCCGACACATTCCTTTCGGACGACATGCTTTACAGTCCTGTCAATCTGCCGGGCGAGGTCCGGGAACAAACCCTGAATAATTTCCTTCAGGCCCAGAAGCATCTTGCAACACTAAACGGGGGAATGATGACTCCGGACTCTTATGATGAATATAAGCTTCTGGGGGGCTTCAATGCTTTGGGCAAAGTCCTGATGTCAGGCGACAGAAACTCAGTCATAAGCACGATTAAGGCTAGCGGACTGAGGGGAAGAGGCGGTGCCGGTTTCCTTACAGGACGCAAATGGGAGATATCGGCTGAATCAGTATCAGTGCCAAAATACGTGGTTTGCAATGGAGATGAAGGCGACCCTGGCGCATTTATGGACAGGATGCTGCTGGAGTCTTTCCCATTCAGGATAATCGAAGGGATGCTGATTGCAGGATTTGCAACAGGTGCCGGCAGGGGCATCTTTTACATACGCGCTGAATATCCGCTTGCTGTGACCCGTATTAAAAATGCACTGAAGATATGTTATGATAAAGGGCTTACAGGATCAAACATACTTGGGAGCAACTTCTCTTTTGAAATTGAGGTTTTCGAAGGAGCCGGTGCTTTCGTCTGTGGTGAAGAGACTGCCCTCATTGCTTCACTTGAAGGGAAAAGAGGAACTCCTCATCTTCGCCCTCCATATCCTGCCGAAAAAGGATTCATGGGATTCCCTACGCTTGTTAACAATGTCGAGACACTGGCACTGGTCCCATGGATAATCAATAACGGCGCCGGTGCATTCAGCTCAATCGGAACTGATAAAAGCACGGGAACAAAGGTATTTGCACTTGCAGGGAAGGTGGCCAAAGGAGGACTCATTGAAGTCCCCATGGGCATTTCTATAAAGGATATAGTTGAAAAGATAGGATGCGGAGTGGCAGAGGGAAGAACGTTCAAGGCTGTTCAGATTGGTGGCCCATCAGGAGGCTGCATACCTGCCGAAATGGCCGGAACACCTGTCGACTATGAAGAGCTTGCGAGGTTGGGCGCAATGATGGGATCTGGAGGAATGGTGGTTCTTGATAATACTGACTGCATGGTTGACATGGCGAAGTATTTTCTTGATTTCACCCACAAACAATCATGCGGCAAATGTACGTTCTGCAGGGTTGGAACCAAACACATGCTCGATATTCTTACCAGGTTAAGCCAGGGCAAGGCATCCCTGTCCGATATAGATGAGCTCGAAAATCTCTGCTGCGAGGTAAAGGAAGGCAGTTTGTGCGGTCTTGGCAAAACAGCTCCAAATCCTGTTATCACCGGTCTTAAGTATTTCAGGGAGGAATATGAGGCCCATGCAAGGGGGATATGCCCGGCAAAAAGATGCAGGGATCTTGTAAAATACTCCATAACAGACAAGTGCACAGGGTGCACAAAGTGCTTTCAGGAGTGTCCCGTGGGTGCTATCGAATTCCGTCCATATGAGAAACATGAGATAGACCAGTCGAAATGCACGAAATGCGACAACTGCAGGATGGTCTGTCCTGAAAGTGCCATTGAACTAGTGGATGTAAAAAATGAAAATCAGAATTGACGACATAGAAGTTGAAGCAGAAAAGGGACAGACAGTTCTTGATGCTGCACGAAAGGCAGGAATTCAAATTCCTACTCTCTGCCATGGTGATGGTCTGGAACATTATTCATCGTGCATGGTCTGCATGGTTAAGGATGTAAGGAGAAACAGCTTTGTACCGTCATGCTCATACCTGGTGCAGGACGATATGGTGATTGATGCTTCAGGCGATGAGGTTATTCGGTTACGGAAGAAAGCAGTTACCCTTCTTTTATCGGAACACAGGGCCGAATGCGAAGGCCAGTGCAGGGTGGTGTGTCCGATGGGTTACAATATCCCGCTTATGAACCGTCTCCTTTCAGCCGGAAAAACAGATGAGGCAAGGGAACTATTACTTGCCGAAACCGGAGGAAAAGATCTTAATTGCTTTACATGCAAGGCTTTCTGTGAAAACGCCTGCAGAAGGAAAAAAATTGACACACCTGTATCAATACGTAACACAAGGATTTTCCTGTACAATTCTTCCCCTTACGAAAAAGGAGCCATTATCAGTTCGGATTATCATAAGCCTGTTGACCTTAAGAAAAGATTTTCATCAAGGATCGGTCAGATTGATGATGTCGAACAAAGCGAATGGCTTAAGGAATGCGAAACCGGGGTGAAACGCCACAGGGAAATAACGGAAATAAAAGATGCGGTGGAAGAAGCCGGAAGCTGCATGCGCTGCGATTGCAGAGCTGCGGGAAATTGCCGGCTGAGGGAACTTGCAGAGAATTTTGGACTGAAGGATCCAAAAGGGAAATTTGTAAATTTGCCTGTAACGAAGAAAATAAGCAAAAAAACAGGCCTGATTTTTGAGAATTCAAAATGTATAAAATGCGGGTTATGTGTGAGGCTGTGCGGAGATAAGAAAGAAGAACCCTCATTATGTTTTGTCAACAGGGGGTTTGTCTCGGCAATTTCCGAACCACTTTTCGACAACTTTGACGACATACTCCCGACAATGACTGATAAATGCATTGAAATATGCCCTACAGGGGCACTTGGACATTACCGAAGTATAACAGGAAAGTGAAACAACTGTTGACATACATATCTGCTGCTTTTATTTTTCCGTCGGTTCTTGCACAGGACCCCGGACAGGAATGGCCCGTTTTCAGGGGCAAATCTGATCTTGCCGGTTTTACTGTCAATGAGCTGACTCCATCCCCCTCGCTTTTATGGAGCTATTCAGCTGGCACCAGGTCAAGGTCTTCTCCCGTGATCAGCTACGGCACCATCTTCTTCGGAACTGACAAGGGCACCATCGTGGCTGTGGAAAACGACGGCAAACTGAAGTGGAAGTATGAAGGAGGAGGAAGCGCGGAATCTCCGCCGCTTGTTTTCGGGAACAGCGTCATAACAGGTTTTGGCGACGGTTCACTGCATTCAGTTGACCGTACTACCGGGAAACTTCTCTGGAAATACAGGACCGAAAACCAGATCGTCGGATCTGCAAATTACTGGAGCACAGGAAAACGTTCAGGCATTGTCGTTGGCAGTTACGACTATTTTCTTCATTCAGTTGATCCGGAAAACGGCAGATTTCAGTGGAAACTCGAAACTGAAAACTATGTGAACGGAACCCCCTCAGTGTTGAATAACAATATTGTTTTCGGAGGATGTGACGGCATAATTAGGGTTGCCGATGCAGTATCGGGAAGGGAAAAAGATACAATCCGGATAGGAGTATATATAGCCTCCTCCCCTGCCCTTTCAGGCGGAAAAGCATGTTTCGGGGATTATGACGGAAACCTTTACTGCCTCGATATGCTGACGGGAAAACTGGTCTGGGAGGTAAAGGCAAATGAAAATTCAGGATCGATTCTTGCGATACCGGCAATAGGCAGGAATTTAGTTGTTGTCGGGAATGAGGACAAACATTTGTATTGCTATGACCTCATCACCGGAAAACTCAGGTGGAAGTTCAGAACAAACGGAAGGATAACAGGTTCTGCCGTATTAACCCCCACAAAGGTCATTTTCGGGAGCCTCGACGGTTATGTATACATGCTTAACCAGGCTGACGGGAAAAAGATATGGAGCTTTAACACAGGGGCTCCGGTAAGCAGCTCTCCGGCCGTTTCAGGCGACAGGTTTTACATTCTGACTGAAGATGGAAGGCTCCTTGCCTTCGGTAAAAAATAAAAGAATGAAAATAGCATATCTTATTACCGGTTCCGGAGGATCATTCTATTGCGGAAATTGCTACCGCGATATGCTTTATGTAAGGGCAATACGGAAAGTTAATGGCATAGATGCTAAAGCCATTCCACTGTATCTGCCTCCTGACAAGACAACATTGAAGGAAAGTGGCTTCGACAATAACGTGTTTTTTGGCGCCATATCGATGTATCTCAGGGAAAAGGTCAAATTTCTCAGGAACATGCCTGCATTTTTTGACAAACTCCTCGACACAGGTCTTTTCCTGAAACTCGCGGCAAAACAGGCCGGCACAACGAGCTCAGAAGGATATGAGGAGCTTACCATCAATATGATCGAAGGCAACAATGCGTTCAGGAAATCCGAAGTCGACAGGCTCGTCAGATATCTCTCACGGGACGGGAAACCCGATATAATTCATCTTTCAAATGCCTTAATACTTGGAATTGCAAGACAGCTCAAAAAAAGGATGGACGTAAAAATTGTATGCTCCCTCCTGAATGAGGATGACTGGATAGATGATATGGCTGAGCCTTTCAGATCCAGGGCCTGGGGAATGATCGCCCAGGAAGCCGTTTATGTCGACTCATTTGTCACCCCCAGCAGGTATTACAAAGACTTTTTTATTCAAAGAACGGGCATTAACGGCAATAATGTGTCGATAATTCCGCTTGGTTTTGATCCCGACAATGCCCCTGTCCGGGCGGTTAGACCGGCACCTTATGCAATAGGGTATTTCAGCAGGGTGAATCACCACAATGGATTTGACAAGCTTGTCGATGCATTCATTGAGCTCAAAAGAAAGGATGGTATACCCGGGCTGACACTCAATGTCTGCGGAGGATACACCGGAGCCGATAAACAATTTCTTTCTGCGCAGATTAGGAAAATCAGGGAGGCAGGACTATCTAAATATGTTCATATATATCCTGACTTTCAGGGTGAAGGGAAGATGAGGTTCATTAATGATGTCGATGTCATAACAGTTCCTGTTCGCAAATACGATGGCTATGGACTTTACCTTCTTGAAGCAAACGCTTCAGGGATCCCTGTGGTCCAGCCTGATACTGGTGCATTTCGGGAGATAATCGGAAAGACGGGCGGTGGTATTATTTATTCACCGGATACGGTGGAAGAGCTTGCATCTTCACTTTATGGCCTTCTTTCCGACCATGAGCGGTTGGCACAGCTCAGTTCTGAAGGTATGCAAAACGTTCGTGAAAAATTCTCACTTGCCAGGATGTCAGAAGGACTTGCCACAGTATATGAAAAAACGTTGAAAAATGCTTGAAATAAAAAACATAACAAAATCCTTCCGGCAGAGGGGTATGGTTCTTAATGAGCTGACGCTCAATGTTAATGAGGGTGATTCTGTTTCAATAGCCGGCCCGTCGGGTTCTGGAAAGACTACTCTTCTCAATATTATTGGGTTACTCGACAAGCCGGACAGTGGCGATGTACTGTTCAGGGGAGTCAGGATACTTGATTATGATCAGGACAGTTCCGCTTCTTACAGGAACCAGAATGTGGGGTTCGTATTCCAGGAACATCTTCTCCTGCCCTATCTTACGGTAAAAGAGAATATTCTCCTTCCTCTTCTTGCTTCAAATCTTTCAGGTAACGAGTTTGATAAAAGGGTTGAAGATGCTGTGGAAATGATGAAGAAGACGGGCATTGCTGATCTTGCCGGCAAGTATCCGGGTCAGATATCAGGAGGCGAAGCGCAAAGAGCGACGCTGGTAAGGGCTCTTGTTAACAGGCCATCCATTCTGCTCGCAGATGAGCCGACCGGCTCTCTCGACAGGAAAAATGCCGAGAACCTTGGAGATCTGCTTGTCGGGATGAACAACGAATATGGAATCACGCTGATTGTTGCTACACATTCTGCTGAACTTGCCGACAAGATGAAGTTTAGATTCAACCTTTCAGAAGGAAAACTTTTTCCCGCCAACGGAAAGCATAACTAATGAATGATGAGGTTGAAGCTATATCATATTGCCTTTAAATCATTGTTGCACGACCGCAAGGGAGTTTTCTACCAGGTACTGATCATCATTCTTCTGACCGCTGTAATAACAGGCTCCTTGATGACAGGCAATTCCGTCAGGGGCAGTCTGAAAAAGACATCACTCGCTAAGATAGGCAAAACTGGAATAATGGTCAGTTCAGGGATCAGGTATTTTGATCCCGGACTTTGCAGAAAGATGGAAACGGCAACGGGGCTCAGAACTACCGGCATTCTTGAAATTGACGGATACTGCCAGAATTTTTCAACCGGGACCACTTCACCATCAGTAAAAATCTTTGCTGTCGACGAGAGTTTTTTCCCGTTCATGGGAAACGATGCCATAGTATTAGATAAAGGAGAAGCAGCACTGAATGAAAAGCTTGCATCCTACCTCGATCTCAGGCCTGGAGATGATATTATCATCAGGTTCGGTACACTCAGTGATCTTCCGGCAGATGCTCCGTTTTCACCTGACAAAAACACGACCGGATCCATTGTGATCAAAGCCGGAAAAGTACTTGCCGGCTCACAATCAGGAAATTTCTCTCTTGGAATAAGCCAGATCACTCCATTAAACATTTTCATGAGCCTTTCCGATCTTAAAAACAGGATTGACAATTTCCCCGGTATCAACAGGCTGCTGTTTGAAAGAAAGTCAGGCATAACAGTGCCGGATATTTACAACAGCCTGTATAAAGTCATGGATCCCGGGGATATAGGCATGACAGTCAGAAAGATTCCGGCTACCGGAGGCTATGAACTTATCTCCGACAGGATCTTCATTGATGATCTCATTGCCGGTGAGATTGAAAAACTGCCGTTGCAGTCACATCCCGCGATAACATACCTTGCAAACAATATAAGATTTGCTGACAGGACGACTCCATACTCCTTTGTTTCAGCCCTTGATCCTGAGCTTTATCCCGGAGTGCCCGGCAGAAACGGCATCATCCTTAACCGGTGGATTGCTGAAGATCTGAAAGCCTTACCAGGCGATACAGTGACAATTACTTATTATATTCCCGACTCAAAAAACCGCCTTGTTGAAGCCAAAAATGATTTCATAGTCAGTGAAATTGTTGAAATGAACGGTATCTGGTCAGATTCCCTGCTTATGCCTGAATTCCCGGGTATCGCAGGTAAAGAGTCGTGCTCATCATGGGATGCCGGTATATCAATTAATATGGACCTCATAAGGGATAAAGATGAAAAATACTGGAATTCATTCAGGGGAACTCCCAAGGCATTTATAAACTATGAAAAAGGAAAGGAATTGTGGGGAAGCAACTATGGTCCCGTTACTTCAATCCGTTTTGAGAAAGGTGTCAGTGACAGCCTGATTTATGCAAAGACAACAGGATCACTTGACCCGTATAAATCAGGCTTTACAATTAACGATCTGCCAGCGGTGTTATCCGCTGCTGCCGGCAGCAGTGTCGATTTCAGCTCGCTGTTCCTTGGTCTGGGATTCTTTATTATTCTGTCAGCAATCATACTACTTATTCTCGTTGTTTCGACTTTTCTTGAATCAAAAAGGAAACAGATCGGCACACTGTTTTCGTTAGGATTCCGCGACAGCAGCATACGGAGGATATTACTGACAGAAACAGCAATTATTGCTTTGTGCGGTGCCGTGCCCGGTGCCTTTGCAGGCAGTCTTTTCAACATTATTGTGGTACGGGCCCTGAATTCTGTCTGGCAGGGTGCGGTGCAGACAGACACACTGAGCGCAGGTTTTTATCCCGGCACTCTTCTGACGGGTTTTGGAACAAGCATTTTGCTGATCTTCCTGGTCCTGATGTTCAGATCCGGCAGGTTTCTGAAACGGTTAAACAGAAAAGATACGGGAGCGATACGTGAGCCATCTTCAAAAGTGAATTTCATTCTGACTGTTGCCATTTCCGCTGCCACTGTTCTTATTGCTGCATTATCATTCCTGATTCCGGAACAATCGACTCTCCTGTCATTTTGTGCCGGGATATCGGCATTTGCCGCCATGATACTTATTGTGAGGCAGAGTTATCTCGGGAAAAAGATATCAGTTACTCCGGGTTTCAGGAATACATGGCTGATCTCAGGCAGATATTATTCATTCAATCCACAGCAGGCAATAGCGCCGGTTCTGTTTCTTGCTGCAGGGTTATTTGCAGTTATAATAACCAGCGTCAACAGGATGGATATTAATGATTCCATGCTTAAGAGATCAGGAGGGACCGGCGGATTCCTTTTATGGGGCGAATCACCCGTTCCTGTGCCGGGTGACCTTAATTCTCCTGGGAAAAGGCACGATCTCGGGCTGGATGAAGCTGATTATAAAGATCTGTTTTTTGTCCAGGCAGCAAAAACATCAGGGAACGACGCGAGTTGTCTGAATCTTAACCACATAACCACTCCACCTCTTGCAGGGATTGACCCCTCGGCATTTGTTAGAAGAGGTTCCTTTTCCTTTGCCACCCGGATGAAAGGTTTGAAAAATACAGATCCATGGCTTACGCTGAACAATCCTCCTGACGACAGTACCATTTATGGCATTGCTGACCAGACTGTTCTTCAATATGGTCTTAAGATCCGGACAGGAGATACGCTCAGAATAAGATCTGAGAACGGTCAGATACTTAACATTGTGATTTCGGCCGGGCTGAAATCGTCAGTATTTCAGGGTTATGTTCTGACAGGCGACAAGGATTTCAGCCGTTTCTTCCCTTCCATTTCGGGCAGCCGGATTTTTCTTGCCGACGGAGATCCCGGAAAGGCCGGTATCTATCAAAGTGCTCTTAATGAACGTCTTTCAGAATACGGAGCACATTTTGAACCTGCTTCTGATCGTCTTTCATCGTTTTTTGTGGTAACAAACACCTATCTTACAGTTTTCACCATCCTGGGCGGGATAGGAATCATACTTGGAGTGGCAGGTCTCGGGTTCATACTTATCAGAAATTTCGACCAGCGTAAGCGTGAATTTGGCCTGATGATGGCGACAGGCTTTTCGGTGAAAACAATACGAATGATGATTTTAAGGGATCATTCACGCATACTGGTTGCAGGTACAATTACGGGGGTCATATCTGCAATTCTTGCCACATGGCCTTCAATCGCAGGAAATGCCTCTGTCCCATGGTTAACAATCGGAAGTATGATACTCCTGATCCTTCTTACAGGCCTTGCTGCACTGGCCATCTCGGTAAGATCAGTGAAAAAAGATGATCTGACAGCCAGGATCAGAAATGAATAACAGGTTTTTCATCCTACTGTTTTCCTACAGCATACAAATAGTTCTGGGTCCTGAAGAATATCATTCCGTCGGTGATTGCAGGTGCCGTCAAACATATGTCATTCATGGGGATCTCCGCCAGTTGCCTGAAAGAAGGCTCATCTGAGATTATATAAACGGTCCCCTCCTCATCCACAATATATATCCTTCCGTCGGAAGCCACTGGTGAAGCTATGAAGCTCTTTGAGGCGCCGAGTTTGGCATTGTAAATTTCCTTTCCCGTAAGAGGATCAAGGCAGTTTATGGTCCCGTTCCAGTTTACATTGTAAAGTTTGTTTCTGTACAGAAGCATTGTGTGCATGTAGGATCCTCCCCGGGGAATCGACCATAGGACACCCTTGTTGGAGGTTTCATCCTCTTTCAGGGTAATATCGCCTGAGGCGTCTGTCCTGACAGCTATTATAGGTGAGCTTTTGCCATGAGCGCTGTTAAAGTAAACAAGGTTATTTCCGACAACAGGGGTAGGAATCTGTATATCGCCTCCACCCGACATTTTCCAGATTTCTTTTCCGGTTGTAAAATCATATCCACCCCGATGTTTATACCCGTTTACGCAAACATATGTTTTCCCGTTCCAGGTATAAATATTTGGAGTACACCAACCAGGATATTCATCACGTTGTGTTTTCCACAATTCTTTTCCGGTTTTCACATCATAGGCTGCCAGGAATGAGTTCTCGAGCACATCGCACTGGATCACAACTACGCCATTGTGAATTATCGGCGAACTCGCAAATTCCCACCCGGCGCCAGGCATTGAAAAGAAAACCGATTTAAGAACTCCAAAATCTTTCTGCCACAGCAATTTACCGCTGACATCATAGCAATAGAGGCCTTCTGAACCAAAAAAGGCCACTACATGTTTTCCGTCGGTGGCAACTGTCGCGTTGGCATGTGTTGATTTGGGATGGCGCTTTATTTTCGGAATACCCTTGCACGATGTTCTTTCCCATATCACCTTCCCTGAGGTTTTATCAATGCAATAAACCTTCCATTCATGGACCGAAGCATCATTTACAGGAGTGACATCACCATAAAGCCCCGGCCTGAAACCCGTCTTATCGCCCCCGCTTACTGCGGTCGTGATGAACAGCTTATCATCCCAGATCACAGGGCTTGATATTCCCATTCCGGGGATGTTAATTTTCCATCTGACATTTTGCATCTTCTGGAAATCAAATGTTTCAGGTAAACCGGCATTGTCGAGGACACCCGAAGCAAGGTAGCCCCTGTAACCGGGCCATTGACGTTCAGGTTTAATCTGTGCCGGGGATATCATTGATAATGAAAGGAATACAAAAGCCGGTAAAGCCAGTCCTATTTTCATTGAGCTTCATTTTTAACAGTGTTGCCTTAAAAGTAGAAAATCATTGTGATAAATCGAACAGTGTCCGGTTAAAAGAATGAGATTCTGAACGAATTGAAGAATCTCATTCTCAATTCTTAAAATTATACATTGTATAATTCAAGAAATTCAATGAGTGCAGATTATTCAGAACTTGAAATTGTAATTTACCGCCACGACGTTCCTGCTCTTCTCTTTTGGCAGAAAATCATGTTGATACATGTATTCAAGTTCAACGGAGTGCTTTTTCGAGATTTTATATTCAGCCCCGGCCATATATCTCCGTGTGTCAATTGTCTTCATCGAATTCCGCGGAACAGGCATAAAAAACTCTGTTGCCAGATATGGATTTACAGGGAATGAAGGGATATTATATAATGCCTTCAGCTTGAATCTCAACTCCTCATAAGGATCCTTATCACTTTCGTTTTCGAAATATGTTTTGAAAGATTGCTGGAACCTTAGCCTGGCGGAGAAATCAAAATCTCCGGCGCTAAGCCTGCCTTTCAGGTCGGAGTACCATCGGTGGCGGGGATGAAAAGACTCATCATCTTCGTAAAAAGAGGTTATACGGTATCCTGCCCCTGCAGAAAGGAATTTGTTAAATTTGTACATAATATCTGTTTCGAGAAAGACCTGTCTGATTGCCGAGGCATTATCAAGAGTCCTCAGACTGGAATAAATTTCCATTTCCAGCCTTCGGGCCAGTTTTACCTCGCCTCCTATCCCATAGTAAATGCCAAAGTCTTTCTTCTGCGAATAAGTGGTGGTTGCCAGGCTTAATGTTAAAATTATCAGCAGTGTTTTCTTAATCGTCATCATCGTCGTTTTCGTTGTTTACAGGCTTTCCCGGAATGTTTTCCTCATTATCGGCATAATAATAAATTGTCAGGTCACATATGTCGCGCAGGAAATTTATTTTTCCCACCTCTACCCTGTTTATCTTTTTTATCCCAGTCCTTTCCTGAAGATCCTTTATCAGAAGATCATAATTTTCCTTTTTTATAAGATTGATCTTTTCGTAAACTATCAGTTTTGATGATTCATGTTTAAGCAGCCATACCTTTTCTAGTCCATAGGTTATGAAGATAATAACTGCATTTGTGAAAAGGAGGTCAAGCAGGCTTGTTTCAGCATTTGTGAGGGCATTTATTACCGAGACTCCTATAATAAGGAACAGATAGGTCATTTCCTTTATAGGCAGGGCATCGGTTCTGTAGCGTATTATCCCGAAAATGGCGAACATTCCGAGGGCAAAGCCAATCTGAAGTTTAACGCTTTCGAGAAGAAAACAAAGCAGGAAAACAATGCTGGAGATAAGAATATATGTGAAAAGGTAATCTTTACGCCTGGTTTTTGAATAATAAAGCCATCGGACCAGGATCATAATCACCGACATATTAAGTATGAACCTCAGCACAAACTCAAGGAAGTTTGGGAGGTCCAGCAGACTTATTCCTGCAACGTTTACATTATCAGGCACTAATGACTCCATTAAATTCATTTTCAATCCTGTTTAGCAACAAAATTTTCTGTTTGAGAATATTCTTTTTTGGGACATCATAAAGCAAGGCCAGTCCTGTGCAATACTTGCTGAAACCGACCGGGAAGAATGACAGGCTTCTGATCAGTTTTGAAAAGGGTGATCTTACGGCAATTCCCTGGCTTTTCAGCTCGGTAATTGCCAGAAGGGGAAGTTCCCTGCTTCTTCCATCAAGCCCCGAGAAAGAAAGATCGAGGTCGAGGGTAATACGTTCGGGAATATCAAATCTTACAAAAGTGATCCTTTTAAAACTGTTCGCGATAACCGGTTTCAGAACAACAGAGTTTAAAGGGATATGTTTCTTAATGAAATCATCAGCGGTATTATCAAGATGCCCCTCATGAAGGTTGCCTTCAATCCTCCATTTTATTGTTTTCTGTTTTCTGTTCTTCTTTTTGATCTCCAGGAATGTCTTACCTGTAGAAAGGTACTTTCTGAACCTCACCTTAGTTCTGCCATCCCTGTCAGTAATATGTTGATTATAGAATAAGAAATCGGGCGTGTCGAGATATGTTGTATTGTAACCTGAAATTCTTGTTTCGTTTACTTCCAGAACGCGGTAATCCTTTTCCATCAGTTTCAGCAATTCAGGAACTCTTCGCACATTGAGAAGGAATTTTGTATCATACCTGTCCATAAGCTTTACAGCATCCATCTCTTCGAGGGTGACAGCCCCAAAAGAATCAACAATATCTTTTATTTCAGCAATCATATTTAATATACTGTGTACTGATAAATCTTCCGTGATTTAAGTTTCCTATTCGAGTCATATACATTCTTCTCAACCCGCAGGCCATTCTCATACCTGTATTCGGAATATTCAATAAGTCTTCCGTTCGGATCGTATTCTTCTTCCCTTATTTTGTTATTATCAGCATCGTACTGATATTTGAAATGCCTGCTGATCTTTCCCTGTTTATAGGTTATGTCTTCCACCAGGTTTCCCCTGTTGTCGAAATACTGTTCGGAATCCTTGTATTTTCTGGTAACAAGCATATCATATTTTTCCTGGGTGACAATAATACTTTTGATTTTCTTCTCCTGTCCGGAGTTCTGGGCTGCGAGACCGGTACTGATTCCGGCTATAGCCAAAACCAGCAATATATATTTTGTTGCTTTCATTTGCAGGTTTTTTTGATTCAAGCTAAAAAGATAATACATTTCGGGCCGCAAAATTATAATAGTTTAATGAAAAAAGACCATTTTATATTTTATTCGTTCTTTAAATGACAACGTTTGCCAAAAGTTTAAATTGCTTAGAATATTGCTTCAATTTAAAATTCTTTCAATAATTACTCTTACTACAGGAGGACCCCTGAAATACCCTCCTGCCCTTTAAAAAAGAAAAAGAACTTTCATAGTATGGACTAGATTAAGGCGCAGCGGGGGCAGGCAAGTAAGATTCACTTCAGGGCGCTCAGGTCAGAATCCAAGCCATGTGCTGGCAGTTATGCCTGATATTCTGTCAGTCCAAGGTTGAGCTCGGGCATTTCAGAAGTCATTGAATTCAGAACGACAATGGCGGCTCCAAGGGCGGTGGAATTGCTCATGACCGAAGTATAAACCTTTTTTCCGGGGAATGATCCGGCCATTAGTTTCAGAAAAATCTGGTTCTTCGCAAATCCTCCTGTGATGTATATATTTGCAATATCATCCTTTTCGGGCAGGATAAGTTTTACTGCCCCGACGGCGAGGCTGCACAGTTCACTCATAAGCTGATGGTATGCTTCGTCGAATGATTTGAAATCAAAAAGGTCGATATGCTGCCTGAATTCCCGTGCTTCCGGCCCGCTGTTAAAAAACGCCCTTTTATCCCCGCGGTATCTTATCTTCAGCATGTTGATCATTTCGTTATCGTACTTCACGTTTTTATAAAAATTTTCGGTAGTCCTGAAATGTTCATTCAGCATTTTTACTGCCGTTTCATGCATGTTTCCAAGGAATATCCTCGATGATTTTACCGGCTGCTGGTTTATGCTCATATAGCAAAGACAATCATTGTCGAGCTGTCCGACTGTCAGCCTTTCGGGATTGAAAGGGTTCATATTAATGCACCAGGTACCTGTTGATAAAAGCAGGAATTTGCCTTTGGCTCCTGAGAAATAAGGTGCAAGGGAAGCTGAGCTGTCGTGAATCCCTATTCCGGCTTTGACAGGAACGTTGTCGATAAGGGCATCGGACAGTGTTGTGACAGGAGAAGGTGGTGGAAGATTGAGCCCCTGATCGCTCACCCATGGATGATATTTCATGGAGTCGAAATCCCACAAGGCTGTATGGCACCCTATTGATGTATGTTCGGAAAAGATCCTGCCGGTAATGAGGTACGAGAGGTATTGAGGCAGGTGCAGTATGTGCCGGACCTTTTCAAATAATTCGGGCTTCGCGGTTTTTAACCAAAGTATCTGCATTCCCGAGTTAAGCATACCAAGTGCCGGAGACGCCGTTCTCCTGCAAAATTCATCCTGTCCGCCGTATCTCCTGTAAATACGTTCCGGGATCCTTTCATCGATTGGTTTAAGGTAATTATATGCCGGTGCAATGCGTTTTCCTTTTTCATCAAGATATACAATGGTTGCGCCATAGGTGGCAAAATTCAGTGCCGTGAGCTCATATTTGTCGGAATGGACAAGATCCACGAGAGAATCCTTGACCCATTTTTCAATCAGTTCAATATTGTCGCATTCAAAACCATCATCATCCACAGCCTCGGGGAATCTTGTTTCTTCCTCTGAAACAAGCCTGAGATCATGATCAAACAAAAGGAGTTTCTTGTTTGTTTTTCCTATATCGAATATTGCAATTACTTTTTGCTTCATAGATTTTAATACCGCAATTTGAACACCCTAAACCACAAGGGTTTTTTTATTCTCTTTTATTCAGAACTTCCTGTTCGTATTTAACTATCTCTTCAACATAATCCTGGCCTGCAGGAACTCCTGACCTGAGACAGTAGTAATCCCATACTGCACCGAATGGTTTGGATTTGAGCAGTTCGAGCCAGGATAATCTTTCAAATGTTCTTCCCGTCTCCTCAAATTTAACAAGCGTCTCGGTTGGTTCAAGCATTGCAAAAAGAAATGCCATCTGGGCAGATCTTGTCCCTATTACATAAGCTCCTATCCTGTTAAGGCTTGCATCGAAGAAATCCAGCCCGATATTTACCCTTCTCAATGCTTTAGCCCTTACGATTTCCTGTGCGATAAGGACCAGTTCATCATTAAACGTAAGGACATGGTCGCTATCCCACCTTACGCCCCTTGTAAGGTGAAGCAATAGTTCATCTATGTAAAGCAGGATTGAAGAAATCTTATCGCCAACCTGTTCCGTAGGATGGAAGTGCCCATTATCAAGTGTAATCAATGTATTGTTCTGAACGGCATATCCCAGATAAAAGTCGTGAGAGCCAACTACCATTGATTCTGATCCAATACCGAAAAGTTTGCTTTCGACGGAATCCTTCAGATGCTTTTTGGGATACTTTACAGAAAATATCTCGTCGAGCGACTTTTTAAGAATCTTTCTCAGTCCGAATCTGTCGACGGGTGTATCCTTTGAACCGTCGGGTATCCACAGGTTATGAACCGAGGGAGTGCCAAGCTGTCTGCCCATCTCGGCAGCGATTGCACGGCATCGTTTTGTATGTTCAACCCAGAATTTTCTGATTTTCGGGTTTTTACTCGACAATGTAAATCCGTCATCGGCATAAGGATGGGAGAAGCAGGTACAGTTAAAGTCGAGTCCGATCCCTCTCTTTTTTGCCCAGTCGATCCATCCCTGGAAATGTTTGACTTCAATCTGGTCCCTGTCGACCTTTTTGCCTTCAAACTCACCATAGATTGCATGAAGGCTGAGTTTTTGCTTTCCCGGAAGCAGCGACATTACCTTGTCGAGATCATCGCGCATCTGGGTGATTGTTCTTGCTTTTCCGGGATAGTTTCCTGTGGCCTGAATACCGCCTCCGCCAAGTTCAGCACCCTCTTTTTCAAAACCACCGACGTCATCTGTCTGCCAGCAGTGAAGGCTTATGACTATGTCATCAAGCTGGTCAAGTACCCTGTCAGTATCAATGCCGATTTCGGCATATTGTTCTTTTGCAATCTGATATGATTTTTTAATAAGATCTTTATTCATTTTATAAGGTATTAGTAGGTGTCAATATGTTATTCCATGAAGAAAACCTGTTCAAGAGGAACAGTAACAGGAGAATTATCAGGATTTGTTTCCATTATGTCCGACATATAATTCCACCATTTTTTTACAATTTCCTGTTCGCCAAGGTCCTGCGAGGTGCATTCACCTTTTTGTTCCTGATAGGCGAAAAGAATATTTGTTTCTTCATCGAAAAAGATGGAATAGTTCCCAATTCCATTGTCTTTAAGTAACCTGACAAGCTCCGGCCATATTTCGCCGTGGCGCTTTTTGTACTCATCCCTGAATCCGGGATTAAGTTTCATTTTAAAGCCAAATCTTTTCACAGTCATTTCAGCTTAATTTTACCACAAATGTAGAAAGAATGAGTACTAAAATACCAATAATCAGTACTATAATTGTCTTTCTGCTCACTCCTTTCCATTCTCTGAGAAGTATCCCCCATATGTTGCTGATTGCAATATTGAGAGCCATAAGGATGCTCCATCCGAAAACAGCCATGCCTTCGGGCAGTTTGCTCGACCCCATTCCGAAGAAATGGAACTGGAGGAACCAGAGAAAGCCGGCAAGAAAAGTGAAAGCGATGTTATTCAACAAAACTCCTGACGAGACATTAAGATAATCAGTGTAAGTTTTGTTTTTGATATTCAGGGATCCGCAATATATAAGATTGGTAATGAATCCTCCAAGGAGTATGAAAATGAGGGTGGGATTTTTCTGGAAAAGAGGATTTGTCCCATGAGCAAGAGCAACATTTTCAATTGGTTTTCCTGCTTCGTATCCAAAATTGAAACATGCGCTCATTATCCCTGAGAAAATGGCTATCAGTATGCCTTTTTTAAGCGCGAATTCCTTTATTGCAGCTTTTTTCTCATCTTCAGTCAGGTTTTTGCTTTTCAATGCACCTGCATAGCCTATTATTGCAATACCCGCAACTGTCATTGCCACACCCGTAATTGTCAAAATGCCCGGACGGGATGAAAAAAGGTTTTGCCCGGCCACCACCGCAGGTATTATTGTACCAAAAGCAGCACACAATCCGAGTGCAATGCTCTGTCCAAGGGCTACTCCAAGATAACGCATGCTCAATCCGAAGGTAAGCCCGCCGAATCCCCACAAAATACCAAAAACCATTGCCATTAATTTGGCGGAGGATGGCGATTCCCTCAATATCGGAATAAGTTCGCCGTGAGGAACAAAGATCAGGGCAAAGAGCCAGGGTGCGATCAGCCACGCTGCCACTCCCTGTGCTATCCAGTATGACTCCCATGCCCAGACTTTTACCTTTTTGAATGGAACATAGAAACTTGCAGCGCCAATGCTGCCAAGTGCTATCAACATAATTCCTGCGATCGGATTCATTTAATGGATTTGTTTTAGGTTGTAGTTTTAAAGAATAAAAATAGCTATTTTACCTTTTTTGTTTCGATTAAAAATAGATAAATTTCAAATCTTAAATTCTATAAACCTAAATATTTACCATGAAATCAGCAAAACTCTTTCTCCTTCTGGTGTTTATCCCTGCAATTTTACAATCGCAGGACCTGACTTTATATGATCTCACCTGTGAACACAGGACAAATCCTCTGGGAATTGACGCCCTTCAGCCGCGGTTGTCCTGGAAAATAAGGAGCACTGGCAACAATGTCATGCAAACCGCATATTCGATAAGGGTCTCTACCGATCAGAATTTTTCCCGATCGGGTATCGTCTGGAGTACGGGCAAGGTTGCTTCAGGCGAATCGGTACTTGTTTCATACCAGGGAAAGGACCTGAAGCCCGGACAGAGATATTACTGGCAGGTAATGGTCTGGGACAACAGGGGAAAGTCCTCAAGATGGAGTGAAACTGCTTTCTGGGAGGCAGGGTTGCTTAATCAGGAAAACTGGAAAGCGGGCTGGATTGAGATGGAAAGCGATACAAACAGGTATGCTCCTTCACCTCATTTCAGAAAGGAATTCAATGTTGACAAGAGTGTCGCAAAAGCCGTAGTCTATGTGACATCACATGGTTTTTATGAGCTTCATCTGAATGGCAGAAAGGTTGGTGACCAGGTGCTGACGCCGGGGTGGACATCATACGGTAAAAGGCTTCAGTACCAGGTTTATGATGTAACCGATCAGGTCGTTAAAGGTAAAAATGCAGTTGGTGCCGTGCTTGGTGACGGATGGTACAGAGGAACTCTGGCATGGGGTAACAACTGGGCAGTGTACGGCAAAAGACTCGGACTGCTGATGCAGTTGAAAATAACATACACCGACGGTACAGAATCGATGATAGTTACAGACGGAACATGGAAGTGCTGCAACGACGGGGCTATAAGGATGAATGACATCTATAACGGTGAAACGTATGATGCAAGGCGCAAGCTGACCGGATGGGACCTGCCCGGCTATAATGAAGGCAGCTGGAAGGCGGTTAAAACCGGCAATTATAAAAACAACATTGTTGCTTCGCAGGGGGCTCCGGTAAGAAAAATCGCGGAGATTAAGCCTGTAAAGGTATTCCGTTCACCCGGGGGGAGCCTTCTTGTCGATATGGGCCAGAATATGGTCGGCTGGATAAGGCTGAAGGTGTCAGGTGCAAAAGGCACTGTCGTCACAATACGCCACGCGGAGGTTCTTGATAAATTTGGCGAGTTTTATACAAAAAACCTGAGGAGCGCCAAATGCCAGATCACCTATACTCTTTCGGGAGAAGGTCAGGAAACTTACGAACCGCGGTTCACATTCATGGGATTCAGATACATCGAGGTTACAGGGTTTCCGGGCGAACTCACCGCTGACAATATTACCGGGGTGGTTGTTCATTCGGATATGCCGGTTACCGGAACCTATACGAGCTCCAATCCGCTTCTCAACCAGTTGCAGCATAATATCCAGTGGGGACAGAAAGGAAATTTCGTCGATGTCCCGACAGATTGTCCGCAGAGGGACGAAAGGCTGGGATGGACAGGCGATGCCCAGGCATTCAGCAGTACAGCGGCCTTTAATTTTGATGTGTCGGCCTTTTTTACCAAATGGCTGAAGGATGTTGCCCTCGATCAGAAGCCGGGAGGAGAAGTACCGGATGTGGTTCCCGACGTTCTTAACCCGCAGAATGCCTTAACCGCCCAGCCGTCAGCAGGATGGGGTGACGTGGCAGTAATAGTTCCGTGGAACATGTATCAGGTATACGCCGACAGGCAGCTTCTTGAGAACCAGTACCCGAGCATGAAAGCGTGGGTCGAATATATCCGTGCCAAGGCAGGCGATTCATATATATGGAAAGGAGGAAGCAAGTACGGTGACTGGCTGTTTTACCATCCTCCGGTGAACAATCACTCTGAAGCTGACGGTTTTACCGAGCACGATTTTATATCGACAGCTTTCTATGCATATTCTGCAGACATTCTTGCAAAAGCTGCCAGGGAACTGGGCAGGAAAGAAGATGAACAACTTTATACAGGTATTTACAACAAGATTAAAGAAGTATTTAACAGAGAATATGTTACACCTGCCGGACGTGTTGGGACAAACTCACAGACATCATATGTTCTGGCACTCATGTTCGACCTGCTTCCTGATGATCTGCGACCGAAAGCTGCAAAATTTCTTGCCGACGATATAAGAGGCAGGAGGAACCATCTTTCCACAGGTTTCCTTGGAACTCCATATCTTTGCCATGTTCTCACACTTTATGGTTACGAGGATGTCGCATATGATCTTCTCCTTCAGGAAACATATCCTTCCTGGCTGTATCCTGTGAAAATGGGGGCAACTACCATCTGGGAAAGATGGGACGGGCAAAAGACCGACAGCACTTTCCAGGATCCGGGAATGAACTCTTTCAACCATTATGCCTACGGAGCGATCGGAAACTGGATGTACAGAAGCTCGGCAGGGATAAATTATGCAAAACCCGGATACAAGGAGATCACTATTTACCCTAGGGTGACAAAAAGACTTGATTTTTCCAGGGCCGACTTTGAGAGTCCTTACGGTCTCATTTCTTCAGGATGGGAAAGGAAGGACGGCAAACTGGTCTTCACTGTTAACATACCGGTAAACACCACGGCCAGAATATTTCTTCCCACCGACGACATCTCAAAGATAAAATATAAAGGGCCGGTTTCAGGAACGAAAGGGAACAAGGCAAAACAGGAAAAAGATCCGTTTACAATAAAGCCTGACAATAAAGAAAAACGTGTTGAAATATCTGCCGGATCGGGAGAATATATTTTTGAACTAATTGATTGATAACTACTTTGACTGCCGAGGAACTAAGGAAGCGTATACCTGAACCGGCATTCACCTTCGTTGCTTCGAGGAGCAGCGGTCCCGGGGGGCAGAATGTCAACAAGGTCAATACAAAGATCGAGCTTAGGTTCAATATTATTGAATCAGGCGTTTTTTCTCGGGATGAGGAGGAGATATTGCTTGCAAGGCTCGGGAAAAGAATCAGCAAGGCAGGAGAACTTACAATCAGGTCACAGTCACAGCGCACCCAGTCAGGGAACAGAAACAAGGCAGTTGAAAAGCTGCTGGCGCTTCTGGCTGCTGCCCTGACAGAAAATCCGGAAAGGATAATGACATTACCGACGGCAAAATCTGTTGCCAGGCGGCTCGATCAAAAACGTCGGCACAGCAGGATAAAGCAGACCCGGAGCAATAAAGACATTTCAGGGGAGGCCGAATAAGATAAAGGTAAATTATCAAAATCCTGACCCACAGTGAATAATGCTGGCGGTCAGGATTTTTTTATTTCGTATAATTAATCACCGGCATATGCGTTATAATGCATGCAATTTTTGAGAAACCATGCCTGAATTAACGTTGTGAATTGTGGCATAATAATTGATTGAAAGGAATCTTAAAAAAAAGTAAAATGGACAAGGATGTGATTTTTTTACAGACAGGGCTGCAAAAAGGTTTTTTTGAGCAAGAAAATACCAGTTGGGTATGCATCCCTGGAAACGAGATGGCGACGATCAATGCATTGTCGTACAATAATATGATAATAAGAAATTTATGGAATAAGATTTTATTCTGTTAATAAATTACAAGTCGTGTTAATATTTATTAAGGCCGGAAAGAACAATGTATCATCAGAAATTATATTTTCGTCCAAATTTTTTATAACCAAAACTTTTAACAACAAGAAAATTTAGCAACTGATGATTAATTTCATCAACCGTTATGAACGCTAACAATAATGAGGTTACCACCCTCCACGGTGAGGGTCGCCTCGTGGGTTGCTCTTCTGATGAAGAGCCTGGCGCGAAAACCACGTTTTTTTCGCAAGATGTAATCCCCAACCAGTTAGTTAGCAACCGGAGTTCGGAATTTATGCGCCGGTACTTCCCCCTAACGACTATCGAATCCTGGAATGATTGGAAATGGCAGCTTCGGAATGCTTATACAAGTATCGAAGAGCTGAAGAAGATCATGAAACTGTCCGACAAGGAGATAATGGCTATCAACAATTTAAAGGGCCGTCTTCCTTTAAGGATTACTCCGTATTTCGCTTCGCTGATTTATGATTCAAAACCCGGTCATCCTCTCCGGAGGAATGTAGTGCCGGTTGTTGAAGAACTTCTTGTTTCGCCAAGTGAACAGTCGGATCCGCTGCACGAGAAATCCTTTTCTCCTGTCAGGGGTATTGTTCACAGGTATCCCGACAGGGTGCTTTTCACGGTGACACAAGTCTGTTCGAACTATTGCAGATACTGTACAAGGTCGCATTCCGTGGGAAGGCTTGATAAGCTGGGAAAGCAGGATTTTGAAAAAGCTTTCAGTTATATAGCTTCTCACAAGGAAGTAAGGGATGTACTTATCAGCGGCGGAGATCCATTGACATTAACTGACGAAACGCTTGATTATATCCTCTATAATATCAGGAAAATTGAACATGTTGAGATAGTCCGGATAGGTACAAGGACGCCGGTGGTTCTTCCGCAGCGTATTACTGACGGATTGATCAGCGTTCTTAGAAAATACCATCCATTGTTCCTGAGCCTTCATTTTTCCCATCCGGCCGAGATTACGGATGAGTGTGCCCTGGCCTGCAACAAGCTGGCAGACGGAGGATTTCCCCTGGGAAGCCAGACAGTCCTGCTGAAGGGAATAAATGACAATGTTCCCGTCATGAAGGAGCTTATGCATAAGCTCCTGAAGGTCAGGGTAAGGCCATATTACCTGTACCAGTGTGATCTGATACCCGGCTCGGGTCATTTCAGAACGACAGTGGCCAAAGGTCTTGAGATCATAAAAGGGTTACGTGGGTTTACAAGCGGCTATGCAGTTCCAACGTTTGTTGTCGACGCCCCTGGCGGCGGAGGCAAGATACCTTTGCTGCCCGATTATGTTGTGGAGCACAACAGTGAACATATAGTGCTGCGAAACTACAAGGGCCTGACATGTGAATATCCTGAAAAGTAAGCCATTACAGATGAAAATCGGGTTGACTTATGATTTGCGGTCCTGGTACCTCGACCGGGGTTATTCTATGGAAGATACCGCCGAATTCGACAAACAGGAAACAGTTGATGCAATCGAAAGTGCACTGAGGAAAATGGGTTTCGCGACTGAATCTGTAGGAAACTGTTTTCAGCTTATTGATGCGCTTTCGGCCGGGAAAAGATGGGACCTGGTGTTCAATATAGCTGAAGGACTTTATGGCGACGGAAGGGAGTCGGTTGTTCCTGCCATACTCGATCAATACAGAATCCCCTATGTTTTCAGCGGGCCTGTCATAATGGGTATATCGCTGAACAAGCATCTTACGCGCCTGATAGTATCTGCTGCCGGTGTGCCGGTTAGCCCCGGCATGTTGATATGTAACATGAAGGATGTGGAAAAATGCCGCCTGGAGTATCCTCTTTTCATAAAGCCTGTATCGGAAGGCACAGGCAAAGGAATAACGGAAAAGAGCCTTTTAAGTTCGAAGGAAGAACTCAGGGAGATGGCCGGATACCTGCTTGGCCGGTTTAACCAGCCGGCTCTTGTTGAGGAATATCTTCCGGGGAGGGAATTCACTGTCGGAATCATTGGTTCAGGGGATAATGCCGCCGCGATAGGCGGCATGGAGATTGAATGCAGGGATAATCTCCCCTATTCCGTTGAATTCAAGGAGAATTACCAGATCTTTTGCAAATATACCCCTTTGCCGGGTGATTTTGCTGATGAATGCAAAAGTGTAGCCCTGAATGTCTGGAGGGCTCTTGGAGGAGTTGATGCGGGCAGAGTTGATGTAAAGGCTGACAGGAATGGAAGGATTTGCTTTATTGAAGTAAACCCCCTCGCGGGCCTGCATCCTGTTCATTCTGACCTGCCGATATTGTCGCGTATGTCGGGGGTTGAATACCAGCAACTTATCGAAATGATAGTTAACTCAGCAATAGAACGTCATCACCTCAACCAATGAAAATGGAAAAATGCTGCATATTGTTTAATCTGCCCAGAGAAGGCGCCCTGCCCGATGAACTGGATGTTCTCGACCAGGTTGAATATATCGAGAAAAACCTGAATCTTATAGGTGTTGCAACATACAGAAAAGGCATAACCGCTGATTTCATGAATGAGATAGGAGCTCTGGCTGATGAAAAACCCGATTTTGTCTTTAACCTGGTTGAGTCCATAAAAAACAAGGGAGAACTCTGCTATTTCATTCCCGCGCTTCTGAACCTTCATTCCATACCTTATACAGGCAATCCGCTTGAGGCCATGTTCATAACGACAAGCAAGGCCCTTACTCACAGAATCCTTACCGAAAAAAATATACCCACACCCGCCGCATATTTCCCGTCACAGCGCGACAGGCTTGAACCCGGCAGGAGATATATTATTAAGCCTGTGTGGGAAGACGGATCACTTGGAATAACAGGGGATTCAGTCTTTACTTTTGATGATAGTCAAAAGGAAAAGCTTGCCGCGTATGATGATTCGCACTGGATAATCCAGGACTTCATTGATGGAAGAGAGTTCAATATCAGTATTTTGCACGGCCATGCCGGTCCCGAGGTGATGCCCCCGGCCGAAATGGTCTTTTATAATTTTGATGCTTCGCGGCCGAAGATAGTTGACTTCAGGGCCAAATGGATAGAAGAAAGCTTTGAATATGAGAATACAAGAAGAGATTTTCCGGGCGATAAGCTTAGCCCGGTGCTTGCCGGCAGGATAAGCGACATAGCATTGCAGTGTTGGGAGGTTTTCGGGCTTAAAGGGTATGCCAGGGTTGACATGAGGGTTGATAACAATCACAATCCTTATGTGATCGAGGTCAATGCCAATCCGTGCATGTCGCCCGACAGTGGCCTTGTTGCTGCCACGATGCAGGCGGGGATCCCGATAACTGAAGTTTTAAAAAGGATTATTTCAGACTTAAATCATTGATACAGAATGGTAAAAGTTTCTGCAGGGATATCACACGACGACAGGAAATATATTGAAGATATTTTGAGATCGACCGGTTTCTTCTATGAATTCGAGATCCAGACAGCCCTTGAAATAGCAGATGAAACACTGGAAAAAGGAAGTGACGTTTGCGGATATTACTGGTTGAAAATAACAGATAGTGATGGTTTTGTTGCATTTACCAATTACGGCAGAAATCCTTTTTCAGTGCATTCATGGGACCTTTACTGGATAGCCGTTCATAATAACTCGAGGAACAAGAAATTAGGGTCGCTTCTTCTCAGGGCAGCCGAAGACGATGTCAGGGAACGCGGAGGTAAAATTCTCTGGATAGAAACATCCGGAAGGCCTCTGTATGCTCCGACTGAAAGTTTTTATAAAAGAAACGGATATGAGCTTGCGGCAAGTCTCAGGGATTTTTACGGACCCGGAGACCCGAAGCAGATCTACTCAAAGGTTCTCTGAGAATCGGGTTTCTGACAGGATGTTTATTTAGTGCAATAATAAATGAAAGGATTATATACAATTCTGCTTTTGATCGCTTCAAACACGTTCATGACTTTTGCATGGTACGGTCATCTTAAACTAAAGACTATCAGCAGGTTTGAAAACCTGAGCCTTCTTGCGATAATTCTTCTGTCGTGGGGAATCGCTCTTTTTGAATACTCATTGCAGGTACCGGCCAACAGGTTAGGCTTCAAAGGTAACGATGGCCCCTTCTCTCTTGTTGAATTAAAAGTGATACAGGAAGTTATTTCACTGGTTGTATTTACTGTTTTTACACTGATCGTTTTCAGGGATGAACATTTCAGAATGAATCATCTTATCGGATTTTTCTTCCTTGTGCTTGCGGTCTATTTTGTATTTAAAAAATAAGGCGGTTCAGATCATATTTGAGTTATAATACTCGGGCCTCCCCGTCACTTCCTCTCCAAGCCATTCAGGCTTTATAAATGCCTCATTTTCATCTTCAAGTTCTATTTCCGCAATTACGAGACCCTCATGTTTCCCGTGGAATTCATCGATTTCTATTGTGTGTTTTCCCGACGGGACAATAAACCTTGTTTTTTCGATGCGGCCGGGAAGACAGATACTCATTAGTTCCAGGGCATCGTTCAAAGGTATGTCGTATTGCCATTCATTCCTGGTGATTCCTGTCGGACCGGAGGAAGACTTGATTGTAATATATGATTTGTTATCAACGATCCTTATGCGGATAACCCTTTCTGAATCGACTGATAAATAGCCCTGTATTATTTCTTTCTTCCCTGAAACAAGATGTCTGAATTCACCTTTAACCAGAAATTTACGTTCTGTTTCCGTGGCCATATTTTTGATTCCAAATTTAAGAAAACCGTTAAAACGATGTTGATAAATTTTATTAACATTTTTATCAAAATTAGTTAGGTTTTTTATCAAAGATGTGTATTTTAATTTATATTTGATCATAAAGATGTTGATTAGGGATTAGTTTCTTTAGTTTTAGGTTGTGCGGGTAGATATTCGTGTATGGACTGGTGCAAAAACATCAGTCCATTTTGTTTATGGAAGGCGATTTATTAATTTTCAGGCATGGAAGTTAAAATAGAATCAGGCTGGAAATCCCGCCTGTGTGAAGAGTTTGAAAAGGATTATTTCATAAGACTTACTGATTTCGTGAGGGATGAGTACAGAAAAACAACTGTTTATCCGCCCGGATCTCTTATTTTCAATGCTTTCAACTTATGTCCCTTCGACAGGGTGAAGGCTGTAATTATCGGGCAGGACCCTTACCATGGCCCGGGGCAGGCGCATGGTCTTTGCTTCTCAGTAAGGGATGGCATTGAGTTTCCACCAAGTCTGATAAACATTTTCAGGGAAATAGAGTCTGACCTCGGGATACCCCGTCCAAAGTCGGGAGATCTTACAAGATGGGCCGGGCAGGGAGTGCTTCTCCTTAATGCCACCCTTACGGTAAGGGCTCATCATGCGGGTTCTCATCAGAAGAAAGGTTGGGAAGAGTTTACGGATTGCGCGATCAGCAAACTGAACAGTGAAAAGGACCATTTGGTGTTCTTTCTATGGGGAGCTTATGCCCAGAAAAAGGGAGAATCGATAGACAGAACAAGGCATCTCGTGCTTGAATCGGTTCACCCCTCTCCTCTTTCTGCCTCCAGGGGATTCTTTGGGAACAGGCATTTCAGCCGTTGCAATGAATATCTTAAGCAAAATGGCATAGAACCGGTCAATTGGCAATAAAAGCTTAATTTCCGGCTGCTTCTTCCAGTGCTTTTTTAATTGTAACCTCAAGATCTGAAGTATCTTCAAATCCCGCGGATATTCTTATAATACCCGGTTCGGGATATTTCGCGCCCCATACCGGTTCAACAGGCATAATGATGGTTTTGGGATCGCCCAGGGAAGGGATTACCTTTATTTCATCCGATACTGACTTAATAAACTTGTCGCGGTTGTTTTTCTTCTCTTCATTCGTTTTCCCGGCAAAATCGACAGTCACCATTGCCCCGAATCCTCCTGCGCCGAACAGCTTCACAGCCTCATCATGTGTCGGGTGCGATTTCAGCCCTGGATACCATATTTTGCCCACGGAAGGATGAGATTTCATGAGATTGGTTATCATTTCAGCATTCATGCACTGCTGCCTGAACCTGAGCGGAAAGGTTTGTATCTGTGTTGTAAGCCTGTAAGCATCATCAGGAGAAATCATATGTCCCACGAATTTCCTGTATTCGATGGCTTGTTTCATGAGCGACTGATCATTGCCGCAGACAACTCCTGCCGTAATGTTTCCATGACCCGAGAAATACTTTGTAGCGCTGTGAATGACCATGTCGGCTCCAAGATCAAGCGGACGGCAGAGAATGGGAGTTGCGAAGGTATTGTCGACGATGACTTTGGCGCCATGACTATGGGCGGTATCGATAACATTCCTGATATCGGTGACGATTAGCATCGGGTTAGAGATGATCTCAACATAAACGATTTCAGGGGCTGTTTCGGCCATAATTCTGGTGAAAGCCTGAATGTCATACTTTTCCCCCGACGGGAAAAATGAATGCACCCGCAGGCCCCTTCTGCCCTTTAAAACGGATTCCGTGTACGATATTGTTCCGCCGTAGATCTCACTGAAAAACAGCCAGGGCCTGGTCGCACTACCTCTCTGAAACACAGACAAGGCAGTATCGATTGCCGACATGCCTGACTGTGTCAGAAGAGCCCACTCGCATTTTTCAAGCTTCATTATCTCGTCCTCGGCGGCAGTAACTGTAGGATTCCTGTATCTTGAATAGATATATAATTCAGGGATCCTCTCATTTTCCGTTTCCTTTGAAAATGCTTCTTTTGTTGTTGAAGCATCATACAGTTCGAATCCGGCATCCCTGTAGACAGGCATGCGGCTGCTGTTAATCTGTTTTTTGCCCATACTGATAAAAATACAGTTTCAAATGATTGTAAGGCTTCCGGAAGGAACCCATCCCTTGTTGCCGTCCGACATACGGATTTCATACCAGTCTCCTACCATATCTTCGACCGATACGGTTGATCCCTCATGCAGGACAAAAAGGTCGGTGCCGCTTGCGTCCGGAGAACTCTTCCCGTTGACCACGGGTGCAAAGATCACGGCTCTTTTGCTGTCGTAGACGAGAGTTTTGTTACGTTGTGCAAAGCTGAAAGACAAGCCCGAAACAATGAATAGCAGGATGGCCGTCCAGAAGCAGATGACTTTTATCCTGTATTTGGAAGAATAGATATAAACGGAGAGGAGTAATAAAAATGTAACAAATGTTACAATACTGATAACAGCCCAACTGTTTGTCGGAGCAAGTAACGAAAGAAAATTAAACCAACGGACGAAGAACAGTTCCGGAATAGAATCGAATTTATCAACGCAAAGGGATTTCGCGATCTGCAGGTTGTAGTTGATATTATTGTCGGCAGGTTTGAGCAGGTAAGCCCGTTCATAGAACAATATCGCTCCAGGAACATTATTAAGTTTGAAATAGGCGTTCCCTATATTGTAATTCAGTGTTGCTGACCTGTAGCCGGTATTATAAAGATCGATCCATTCATTAAGAGCCTCCTGGTATTTCGAGGCGGAGTAGTATTCCACGCCTTTATTGAATTTCGCAAGGTGGTCGTCCTGTGAAACTGCCCTGTGAAGCGCAATTATGAGCAGCAGTGCAGTAAGAACATATTTATTAAATGTTTTCATGTCTCATCCGATTGAATTTTCAACGAACCTGATAAATCGGGATGCACCGTCGTAAATTTTCCCGGCCTCTTCAGATGATGATGAGGGTGCATACCGGGCATACTCGCATTTATCAATGATAGAGGTGAGAATATTGATTTCTTCCTCAGGAATGCCTTTTGCGGTCAGCGCCTGAACCGCGCTTGAGCGTGTCAGCTCTGAAACCGGTATGTTCAGTTTGTCGCTCAGATAGCCCCAGACAGCTTTCAGCATTTCCTCATAAAACTTGTCGGTCTTTTTTTCCTTCAGGCATTTTTCAGCTTCTTTCAATCTCCGGGTTGCCACTTTTCCTGCTTTACGGTTTCTCACGGACGTCAGATCGGAGTTGCGTCTTACATGTTCCCTCCTGACAAACAGAACTGCAAAGAACAGCAACAGGGCAAAAGCGTAAAATGTATAAAATGAGCGTTTCGATGCAATAAGGTTTCCGGTTTTCTTAAGAGCTCCCGGATTTGATTTTATGAATCTTATATCCTTTCCCAGATATTTTACATCTTCCTTGGAAACGCCTCCATAAACTGTTATTCCTGAATTCTGATCGCTTACCTTCCGGGCATAGAAACTGATTTCCGGTGTAGTGAGGGTTTCATATTTCCGTGTTGACAGATCAAAATACGAATACCTGACAGGCGGTATCTTAAACGAACCATAGTGACGGGGAATGAGGAGATATTCAAAAATTTTCTGACCAGAAGTCCCGGATGAACTGTTTTTAAGGTTATCCGTGACTTTAGGATCATAGACCTCAATGTCGGCTGGCATCTTTATGTCAGGCGCATTTGCAAGCTTCAGGTTACCTGAGCCTGATACAACTATTTTCAGGTTTACGGCGTCATTCACATTGACCGAATCCTTTTCGACAGATGCTGTTATTGAAGCTTTGCCGACAATGCCGGAGAAATCATCGGGTTTTGTTCCGGGAAGCGGTTTTACCTTTATTTTAAGGGCTTTGCTGAAAATGGCCTTTGGAACCGTCGTATAGGTCTGGAAAAAGTCGCCGAAGAAAGGATCGGACTGCCCTGACTTCTGTTGGATGAGGACTGAGATCTGAACCGGATCAATAGTGATCTCTCCGGGTTTCTGGGGATACAGGAGAAATTGCTGTACAATACCTGTTCCGTACAACCTGCCGTTTATATTTTCGCGTCGGAGAGAAGTAAGCTGGGGAGTTTCCAGATCCGTTTTGAGAAATCCCTCAAATCCCGGGTATTTGATTTCGTTGATTCCGGAGATATCAACTCTTGAATATATCTTCACTGTTGCAACAATATGCTGCCCCATGAACACTTCCTTATTATCAAGGATAAGGTTCACAAAGATGTCATCATCTGTTTCAATATTCTCATCCTGAACATTCTGACCCGATCTTCCGGATGCACCATGCTGTGCCGTTCCGTTTCCTGTTACTTCGATCCTCAATGAATCGGAAAAATATGATTTGTTCCTGATCCTGTAAACGGCCGGGGGGATCACATATTTGCCAGGTGTCATTGCCTGAAGGTAATAAACATAAGTATAAGATGTTTCCCTGGTTATTTTGCC
This sequence comes from Bacteroidales bacterium, assembly GCA_035390825.1. GTDB lineage: Bacteria > Bacteroidota > Bacteroidia > Bacteroidales > VadinHA17 > LD21. The sequence goes on from DAOOUQ010000023.1 coordinate 53,784, forward strand.
GTTTATGATCTGGGTACTTGAGCTGTATGAGGTCTGAGGCCCCATGAGCTTATAGAAACCATTAAATGATGGTTCTGTAAAATCTCCACCGGATGCATTTATTGTCCATGATACTGCGAACTGCTGGCCGGTGCTTACAACTTCGGGATAGTCGGCGACGACAGATATTTCCTGTGCCTCTGCCCTGAAGCAGATCAGAAGAAACAGAACCGGTATGAATCGGATTTTTTTCATTGCACGAAATTACCAGTTTTTGATAGTATTTACCTTTTCTTTAGAAGCTTTTGCAAGTTTCACTTTTTCCTGAACATTTTTTTCATCGTTTGCTATGGCGTTCAGCAGACGCTCTGCATCCTCCTTTGAAATGGCCTGGGGATCCTGTTGCTTATTCTGTCGATCCTGCTGTTGCTGATCCTGTTGCCGGTCATTATTGTTCTGATCCCTTTTCTGATCATCTTTTTTATTCTGTTCTTTATTCTGGCCGTTCTCATTCTGTTGTTGTTGCTGTTGCTGTTCCTCCTGTTTTCTCAGAAGGTCCTGAGCGTATGCAAGGTTATATTTCGCTTCAGGATCATCGGGCTTTAGCCTCAGCGAACTTTTGTAGGCCTCAATGCTTTCCTTCACCTTATTCGCCATTAGGAGGGAGTTGCCCAGGTTATAAAGGCTGGCTGATTTTTTGTCCTTATCTTCGTACATCTTCTGGTTCTCGCTGAACTGGCGTCCTGCATCTTCGAATTTTTTCTGTTTGTAAAGTGCATTGCCTGTATTGAATACGGCGTCGGCCGAACCTTTGTTCTTGTCGACAGCTTTCCTGTACAGTATCTCTGAATCGGAGTAGTTTTTCTTTTCATACTGTCTGTTTCCCTGGCGGATATATTTCTTGTCAGCCTGGGCCATGAGGGGCATTACCGAAAAGTTCAGCAGGATCAGGAAAAATGTCACTGACAATGCATGTGCGCTTATTTTGAATGATACTGACTGCATATCTTTAACATTTTGATAATCAAATTTTAAATCTGAAAAGGCGAACATTCTGAAGTTTTCTGTTCTTTCTGTCCATGATTATGAATTCAAGAAGAAGGAAAAAAAGTGCGATACCTGAAAAGATCTGAAACTGATCATCATATTCCGTGTAAACCGTGCTTTCAATTTCATCTTTCTTCATGCCTTTTATTTCGCGGAATATCTCATCAAGGCCTATATTGGAATTGCTGGCCCTGATATAGCTGCCTCCGGATGCCATAGCTATTTTTTTCAGTATATCCTCGTCAAGCTTTGTAATAACCGTTGAGCCATCCCTGTCTTTAAGATAGTCGCGTCTTCCGCCGGAAGTAACAGGAACCGGAACTCCTTCCGCGGAACCTATTCCGATTGTATGGATCACAACGCCTGACTTTGAGGCCTCCTCAGCATCTGCCACCGGGTCGTCCTCATGATTTTCACCATCGGTGATGATTATCAACGCCTTGCTTTTACCATCCCCGGGGGTGAACGATTTTGCTGCAAGTTTTATTGCAGCCCCTATGGCGGTACCCTGTTTGGGAACCATATCGGGATTAATTGTTGACAGGAACATTTTAGCAGAAACATAGTCGGTTGTTACCGGGATCTGTGTATATGCATCTCCTGCGAAAACAATTAGTCCGATCTTATCGTTATCGAGATTGTCGACAAGCCTTGATATTGCCTGTTTAGCCCTGGTAAGCCTGTTTGGCTGTATATCTTCGGCAAGCATTGAATTGCTGACATCGAGGGCGATAATAACCTCCACCCCCCGCCGTTTAACCTCCTCGAGCTTTGATCCGTACTGAGGACGGGCAAGCATAATAACTGAAGCAGAAACAGCAACAAGAATAAAGACAAATTTCACCACCGGCCGAAACCTGGAAGCCTCAGGCATGAGTTTTCCGACAAGAGTCCTGTCGCCAAGCCTGTCGAGCGCTTTTCTTCTTCTGACAGCATTTATTACGAACAGCACTGTCAGCAGTGGCAGAAGAAGCAGCAGATAAAGATATTCCGGATTTGCAAATCTGAATAGTTGCATAGTTCAGCTTAAATTAAGTCAGACTCTTCATTATAGTATTCCTTGCCATAATTTCAAGTGCAATGAGGCAAAAGGCTATCAGTGCCGGGACAAGGTATTTTTCCTCTTTTCTTGTAAACTGCTTCACGTCTATCTTCGATTTTTCCAGTTTATCGATCTCGTTATATACCTGAACCAGCTTGTCATTATCAGTGGCCCTGAAATAACGACCGCCTGTTTTTTGTGCGATTTCCTTAAGAATGGGTTCGTCGATTTCGACAGGCATATTCTGGTACCGGATGCCGAAGGGAGTCTGAACGGGATATGGGGCCATGCCCTGAGTGCCGACACCAATGGTATAAACACGTATGCCATATGTTTTAGCCAGTTCGGCAGCGGTTGCAGGCGCTATTTCCCCCCTGTTGTTTACACCGTCAGTAAGAAGTATTATCACCTTGCTTTTTGCTTCTGAATCCCTTAGTCTGTTGACTGCATTTGCAAGTCCCATGCCAATTGCAGTGCCATCTTCAATCATGCCGCTTTCAACCTCACGCAGGAGATTAATAAGAACAGCATGGTCGGTTGTAATGGGGCATTGGGTAAAGCTTTCACCGCTGAACACGACAAGTCCTATCCTGTCGTAGGGCCGCCCAGAAATGAATTCTGTTGCCACATCCTTTGAAGCATCGAGCCTGTCGGGTTTAAAATCACGTGCAAGCATGCTCCCCGAAATGTCGAGAGCCATTACGATGTCGATCCCTTCTGTTGATACATCCTGAAACCTGTCTGTCGACTGAGGACGAGAGAGGACCACTATCAGCAACCCGGCTGCAAGCATCCGCATTGAGAAAAGAATGTGTCTGAGATAATTTCTGAAGGTTGGAACTGTTTCTCCGAACTGTTCTGCCGAATGTATCCTGACAGCGGCAGATGTCTTTTCCTGCCGGAAGATATAAAATGCTACCAGGGCCGGGATAAGGATCAGGAAATAAAGATATGCGGGGTTTGCAAATGTAATGTTATTCATGTGACCGTCCCTCCTTCCCTTCTATTGCAGCCTGGCCATCCCGGGTTGGTTCGGCAGCCTTTGTTCCTGAAACAAATTCCCATGAATCCGAAAAACACTTTTCATTTTCATCAGGATCCGGTTTGTGTTTTGCAAATTTCACAAGATCTGCAGCCGTGAAAACCATTTTAAGCCTGTTATAGTGCTCATCTCTTTTAAATCCGGTTCTTAAAAGAGCCTGAAGAGTCTCAGAGGTTGTCATTTCCATAGAATACACATCAAACCGGTTCTCAAGGTACTGGCGCACTATTTCAGTAAGGCGGGTATAGTATTTTTTAGTTTCACCTTTCTGCCATAGCTGTTCCTCTTTAAGTTTTTCCAGTTCACGAAAAGCAATTACATGTGCAGGCTCGGTTATAACCGGGGCAGTCTGTTTCCCTGCTGTTCTTCTGTTAAGTTTAATGAGCCTTATTACCATCCATGTTATTGCTGCGGCAAGCAGTGCAACAAGTATCCAGGGAAGCAGTTCTCCAAGTGTCAGAGGCGCCCTGTAAGGACCTTTAATATCGAATATTTTCGCTGATGTATCGGGGGGAGCCAGCCTGACGCGGTGCACCTCAAGGATTGAATAGTCGGAAAAGTATCTTTTCAGTCCGCCAATGTCGTTTAGTTCCGCGTATACCGGCTTTACTTTATAATACCCCGAGTCAAATGATGTTACAAGGTAACTGTCGGTTATTCTGAGCCTGTTACCCTGTATCTGAGAGGTATCCTTATGAGGTCCCGACAGTATCTCAATATATTTCGCAATCGTATCCCTGAAAACGGGAATTTCCAGTTTCATGCCGGAAGGTTGTTCAACGGTGACCGAGAAGTGTATCTGGTCACCTATCATTATGCTTGTTGTATCAAAAGCGGCCGACACTGATACATCCTGCGACTTCAGGGCGACAGGGAGCGAAAGGATAAGCAGCAATATGCAGCGATCAAGTTTTTTCATATGCTATATGCTATCTGCTCTCAAATAATTTAATAAGAGGTTTCACATAGTCTTCTCCGGTGTTAAGTTCTGTAAAGCTGACACCGCATTTATTGAATCTGACACTGAGAGACTCGGTGTGACGCGACCACCATTCCCGGTATACTTTCCGGTTATGTTTTGAGGAAGTGTCGATCCATCTTTCCAAGCCGTTTTCAGCATCTTTTATCTTAATAAGGCCAACATCAGGCAGGCTTTTTTCGAGTTTATCAGATATCCTCAGTGCGACAACATCATGTTTATTAGCGGCAATTCTCAATGCCTCCTCGAATTCAGGTGCAATGAAGTCGGACAAAATAAAGGCAGTGCATCTCTTTTTAATGCCGTTTGTTAGATATCTCAACGGCTCGCTCAGGTTTGTATTTCCGGAGGAAGGCTGAAAATCAAGAAGCTCTCTTATTATCCTCAGGATATGTTTTCTTCCCTTCTGCGGGGGTATGAATTTTTCCACTTTGTCGGAAAAGAAGATTACGCCTGTCTTATCGTTATTGTATATAGCTGAAAATGAGAGTACGGCGGCTATTTCCGTCATGAGGTCCCTTTTAAAGCCGGAATTTGTACCGAAATTGCCCGATCCGCTGACATCAATAAGCAGCATAACAGTAAGTTCCCTTTCTTCTTCATATACCCTGACATACGGATGGTTGAACCTTGCAGTCACATTCCAGTCGATACTCCGGATATCATCGCCGAACTGATATTCCCTTACCTCGCTGAAGGCAATTCCCCTGCCCTTGAAGGCGCTGTGATATTCTCCGGCAAAGATATGCCGTGTAAGACCGCGTGTCTTTATTTCGATTCGCCTAACCTTCTTTAATAGTTCTGTTGCTTCCACTGCTACTGATTCTCATTTTATTGAACAATATTCAGTCAACTACCTGCATGCAGGTGAGGAATACCCGGCCCGGATTTGGCATCAGGGTACTTCGACAACATTGAGGATCTCAGCAATTATTTTATCCTGGTTTATGTTTTCTGCTTCAGCCTCATATGTCAGGCCGATCCTGTGGCGCATAACATCGGGACACACGCTGCGAACATCTTCAGGTATCACATAGCCCCTTCTCCTTATAAATGCAAATGCTTTTGCTGCAAGGGCAAGGTAAATGGAGGCTCTGGGGGAGGCTCCATATGAAATCATGTTAGTGAAAGCCGTCAGCCCGTATTTATCGGGATTCCGGCTGGCAAAAACGATATTCAGTATATAGTTTTCGATCTTTTCATCCATGTACACTTCGCGAACAACATTTCTGGCCCTTATAATATCGTGGGGTTTGAGCACACTGTTTGCACCGGGGAATTCACTTGCCAGGTTCTCGCGGATTATAAGCTTTTCCTCCTCCATCGACGGGTAATCGATTAGCACCTTCAGCATGAAACGGTCGACCTGAGCTTCGGGGAGAGGATATGTCCCCTCCTGCTCTATTGGGTTCTGGGTCGCCAGAACAAGAAATGGCTCGTCGAGTTTGTAAGTATGTTCCCCTATTGTAACCTGTCTTTCCTGCATGGCTTCGAGAAGTGCGCTCTGAACTTTCGCGGGAGACCTGTTTATTTCATCGGCAAGTATGAAGTTGGCGAAGATGGGACCTTTTTTGACAATGAATTCTTCCTTTTTCTGACTATATATCATTGTTCCTATGAGGTCGGCAGGGAGAAGATCGGGAGTGAACTGTATCCTGCTGAAACGGGCATCGATTATTGATGCCAGCGATTTAATTGCCAGAGTTTTTGCAAGACCGGGAACGCCTTCCAGGAGGATATGCCCGTTTGCAAGAAGGCCAATCATAAGTGAGTCGGTGAGATGTTTCTGGCCGACAATGACCTTGTTCATTTCCAGTCTTACAATGTCGACAAATGAACTTTCCTTTTCAATCTTCTCATTCAGTAACCTGATATCTGTTGTCTGCTCCATAGATGAAAAATTTAAGCTTCAAATATAATAAAATCAGAGTGTCACCGGCCCCGGTGAAGAGGGGCCGGAAAAGACACACAAAAGAAGGCCTCTAAATACTAAAACGGAGTTAAGAAGTGTTAAAGTTGTGTTAAATACGGCAGCGTGAGCGGGTTCCAGGCAAATCCTGCACGTATCGAACTTCTAAGCATAATTATGATGATGAGGGGAACAAACGCATTATTTATATCCTGGGGCAGTATTACAATAAATGCAAGAAATGCTGTTGTCATGAAGAAAACCACCCTGAACCACAGGCTTCGGTACTTTTTAAGTATCAGGTTTATGAGGCATATGAAAAGGAAGGGACTGAGCCATATGATGTTCAGGTTCCATCTGGTTTCAATATGATCGGCAAAGAAATTGAAAAAGACCATAATGAGTGCAAGAACGGAAAAGACCGAATAGAGAATCAGGTCAATAATGTCGTTGGCCTTTCTGGCACGAATGGTGCCTGTGATGATTATCATGGCGATCAGCAGAAGTGAAAGGACAAAGAGCGGCGAGGCAAGGAGTTTTTCTTTTGCGGCGGGTGTCGGAAAGTCGACGACAAGCACCGGATCAGTAAGGAGAGGTATCATTTTCCCTTCCCTTCTGACCACGCATTCCGAAAGGCCATCCTTCAATTCCAGCGGAAGGAACATGGCATTCCGGAACGAAGCTTTTTTATCGGCAGGAGATCCTATAAGAAGGTCGGTTCCGAACTGAAGCCACGGATAACCTTTTTCATATTTTCCGATCAGGCTTCTGAAAGTCAGAAGCTCCCCTGAAGGTTTGTCAGGAGGATAGACCAACACCTCCCCCAATGCCTTCTCTATAAGATCCCTGATCCTTGTGGAACAGTTATCATAGAAAAAATCATATTTATACGAAACATTTTCCGGCTTAAGATTTTCGGCAATAAGGTCAAACACCTTCTGAATTTCATTGCCATGAAGATTAAGCTTCTGGGATACCACCCATCTTTGTTCCAGATAGTATTCCTTCAGGAAGCGATCGTATGATGTTACACCAAGAGAATATTTCAATCTTCCCTTTGCAAATTTCCACGCAAAGTTGCTTGTGGCAAAATCAAAGACGCCCCAGTTGTAAACCATATCGCTGTTCTTTTCAGGTATCACAACCCTTAGAGCACTGTGCCCGTAAATTGAGTATGTCTCTGTTCCGGGTCCGCAGGTAAGAAGATAAAGTTCGGCTGCAGGCGCTTCCTGTGAGACAAGAGCTGCCGGCGTGATCATCAGCAGAAGAGAAAAAAGCAGTATTGTCCGTTTCATATCTAATTGTGAAATGTAAACCTAATAGTTTTTTTTGAATTAGCATATTACCTGATCTTGTCGGTTCGTTGTTTTTTGATTAGCTTTAGGCCTTTCTGAAAAACACAATTATTTAATACAAATCAATTCACAGAAATGAAAAGAAACTTATTGGGAGCAATAGCGATAATGACAGTATTTGCACTGGGCTGCAGCACAAAAGAAGAATTCAGGATTACAGACCTCCATGTTCATTTGAAGGGAAAGCTTACAATTGAAGATGCAGTTGCAAAATCAAAAGCAGAGAACATTGATTACGGCATAGCTGTCAACTGCGGAGTTGGTTTCCCGATTCATAATGACAATCAGATAGATTCGGTTCTTGCCACATTCAAAGGATATCCCCAGTTTTATGTTGCCATGCAGGCTGAAGGAAGGGAATGGGTAAACACTTTCTCAAAAGAATCGAGAGAAAAATTTGACTATGTATTTACAGATTGCATGACCTTCACCGACGAGAAAGGAAGAAGGAACAGAATATGGCTGAAAGAGGAAACATGGATAGATGATGAAGAACAATTCATGGATTATATGGTTAATACCCTTGTTAAGATTCTCAATACCGAGCCCATTGATGTATATGTCAATTCAACATACCTGCCGGAGCAGATGGCCGGGCGGTATGATCAGTTCTGGACCCCTGAAAGGATGGACAAGGTAATTCAGGCTGCAAAGAGCAACAATATTGCAATTGAGATAAACAACAGGTTCAAAATACCGTCTGAAACCTTTATTAAAAGGGCAAAGAAGGCTGGAATCAAGTTCACTGTTGGCACAAACAACGCTGATGAAAATTTCACGGGCGCCGCTTATGCCCGGGAGATGATCAGGAAATGCGGGTTGAAGGAGAGTGATTTCTGGCTTCCGGTAAAAAAGAACAGGAACTGACATGGAGCATTTCGATCTGGCCCGCATGCTGAAGTTCCTGCCGGGAATAGTTCTCGGGCTCACCGTCCATGAATTCAGCCATGCATATATGGCCAGACATTGCGGCGACGACACTTCTGAAGCGCAGGGCCGGGTGACGCTTAATCCATTCAAGCACATCGATCTTCTGGGCTTCCTGATGCTTCTTATTGCAGGTTTTGGCTGGGCCAGACCGGTCGAGTTCAATGAGGCAAATCTCAGGAATCCGCGAAAAGACATAATGAAGATCGCGGCAGCCGGGCCTGTTTCAAATGCCCTGTTCGCCATGTTTCTTTCGGTGCTGTATCTGTTTTACGGCAATATGACTGAAGGAAACTACAACAACAGCGTTCGGGTAATCAGAGAGATCTTTCTTTACGGGATTTACATCAACTGGGGATTATTCATATTTAATCTTATCCCCCTTCCACCACTTGATGGTTCTCATCTTTTGCTCAGCCAGTTCAGGAAATTCCCAAACTTGTATGATGCACTGTACAAATACGGGTCATATATATTCCTGGGGCTTATTCTTTTAACAGTATTCACGGATCTGGATCTGTTCCCAATCGGTCCGGCAATGGAATTCCTGTCCCGCGGATTCCTGTCAATAATCGGAGCAAGCTGAAAGGCTGTATCAGGAGTCCCTTTTAAGCTTTGCGTTATCCTTTGTGTTCGCAGTTACCCGGGATGTTGATCAAATATAAATCATTGAACCACAAAGGATCACCATCCCGGGTACTCGAATGCACAAAGGTCTCAAAGAATGGAAAAAGAAAAGTGTCTGCTTTTGATACAGCCCTTTTGAAATATCGTGGAAATCATGTATATTGTAAGAAACGACGACAGTCGTGAAGTATTTGCCTGTCATATTATTTCTTACAATGGGAGGTTTGTTTTTGAGCCAGGACGGCAGATTTGCAGCAGCCAGGGAAAGGATGGTAAAGGAACAGATTGAGAGCCGGGGTATTACTGATCCGGCGACGCTCAGGGCTATGAGAAAGGTTCCACGGCATCTTTTCGTTCCTGAAGAATATCTCGGCGAATCATATGATGACAATCCCCTCCCGATTGGGTATTCACAGACAATTTCGCAGCCTTTTATTGTAGCGTATATGACAGAGGTTGTAAAACCGGAGAAGTCGAAAAAAGCACTGGAAATCGGTACAGGCTCGGGTTATCAGGCTGCCGTGCTCGCTGAGACAGTTGACAAAGTTTATACAATAGAAATAATCCCTGAACTTGCAAAGGAAGCATCGAAGAGGCTTAATGATCTGGGTTATCGGAATATCTTCTTTAAGACAGGTGACGGTTACAAAGGCTGGCCCGAATATTCACCATTCGACATAATTATTGTTACGGCCGCTGCCGAACAAATCCCACAACCTCTGATTGATCAGCTTGCAGAGGGAGGCAGGCTTGTTATACCGGTTGGCCCTCCGCTGGCTGTACAGGAACTTATCCTGGTTGAGAAGAATAACGGCACGGTTGAAAAGAGCCGGCTTACCTTTGTAAGGTTTGTGCCTTTTAAAAGATTATAATTACTCTTGATTTTCAGGATATTTTTTTTATACTTTGTCGTTCCATGACGGCATCATGGAGCACGGGGAAAAACAATAACAGGCTTAGGATGTTTAATTGTTCTTAAAGACTATCATCTTCAAGGCTTGATTAAGGCAATATTTTGAATGGAATTGCCGTTTCAACAAATGTAAAGGGGAAAATAATAATCATTTGTATGATTTTGGGTTTAATGACAAGGCTGATAAGGAAAATACAAACAGATATTATCCAGAACAGGATCGGAGCAGGCAAAAAGGTTTTTTTTGAAAATCCTCTTGAAGAGATGGCTTTCAGGTATGTTCCCGGAAATGTCGGGGAGATTGGGAAGTATTATGTGAAGTGTTACGGAAAGGATGAATCTGAGATCAGCTTTGATTCGACTTCTGTCCTGATGGGCATAATGGAAGGAAAGCTTATCAGCAGATCACGATATGAAAGGTACCATCTTATTGAAGGTACATACAGTAACAGAAAGATCAGCACCGTACCTGTTCATAATCAGGCAGCTCTGGGACATTTTGCAGATACGGTCTGTTAATATTGGAAATACCATTGCCATGAGTTATTATCACCGTGAAATAATAATAAGGTTAATCATATTCACAGCCATTATTTCGGTAATTGCTGCCGCCAGCCTGCTCTGAGGAACTGTCTCTTTGGCTGCCGCGTTTTACATGTACTACCCGCGGCTCATCTCTGAACATGTTTTGTTTTACCCCCAAGTCCTCTGAAGGAGGGCTAAGATATTCATGATAAAATTACAACTCTTTGTTTTTCAGCACTCACAGTGCAGGTTATTATTTCCTTCTTTTTGAGTCAGCGACAGAGATTTGAGTATTTTGCAGTTTATAGAGAAATACTTTTTTGTGAACGAGGGAAAAATTATCCTGCTAATAATCTTTCTGCATTCAGTAATATCATATTATATTTACTTTAACAACAGATAAGCCATGAAAGGAGGATATATTATCAGGCATTTTGCAGGGACGATTGTGTTTTTCTCAATACTATTTATCAGTGCCGGAAGACTTGACTACCTGCAGGGAATAATTTATGTTGCACTGGGTTTGTTAATGGGTGTGCTGAACTATACGGTCCTGAAACCTGATCCGGAGCTTCTCGCGGAACGGTCAAAACCGGGAGAAGGGGCTGAAAAGTGGGATAAGGGAGTATTGGGCATCTCGTTCCTGATGACTCTTGCAATGTACGTGGTTGCAGGTCTTGATTCCGGGAGGTTCCGCTGGTCGCCTGATTTTCAACCTGTGCTTGTTATAACCGGCATTATTTTAACAGCAGTTGGGCAGCTTCTTTTTCTCATCGCACAGAAACAGAATAAGTTCTTTTCGAGTATGGTAAGAATTCAAAAGGAAAGAGGACATACTGTGTGCGATACCGGGCTTTATAAGTTCGTCAGGCACCCTGCCTACCTTGGAACGTTAATCCAGGCGGCAGGATTTCCGCTTCTTTTCGGATCTCTCTGGAGCATAATACCGGTTTCTGTAATCATTCTGCTTCAATTTATAAGAACCTCGCTTGAAGATAAAAAACTAAGAGAGGAGCTGGCCGGTTATGCTGAATATTCAGTGAAGACAAGGTACAGGCTGCTGCCATTTATCTGGTGACCGAAGTATTGATGAAAAATCGGGGAAGTATCTGAAAAACAACCTGAAAAGCGCATGCAGGGGCAAGATGAAAATTACCGATCTTAGGCCTGAATATGGAACCTTTACTTTTGTTGTCCTGAGGATTGGTCAGATGAGATAAAGGAAACCGGTGTCGAGCAAAGAATATGGTTTATGAAAGAACCTAAAGAGTAACAAGTGACTTTGAAAACTATATCGAAATCAGTGAATAAAGGGCCTTAGATAAAGATGTTCAAAGAGAATGGGTCATCACCGATGCAGTATCACCGACGATAAAGAAATAAAAACAGGACAGCCGGCAATAAATAAAAAAATAAGAATGATAATTGAAAGAAACGACAATACTCTCAGGTAGACGGATCTGATTCCATGACAGACGCAATCAAGAATTTTTCATCTGTGACTCAAATCAAAAAACACATAATATGAAGCTTTTTAATACATCACTTCCGGTAATTCTTTTTACAACAGTTTTCCCGATTCAGGCAAACTCGCAGGAAACAGTCTGGGGCAAAATGCTGGGTTCGGATAAGGAAGAATATGTACTGAATCATGTTGTCGATAACGGTGGCAATATTTACATTCCCGGTAAGACAAAGGGAGATATTGGCGGAAGCAATCTGGGTCAGAATGACGGATTTGTGATTAAGCTCGACAGGTCAGGGAATGAACTTTGGTCAGTTCAGTTCGGATCGGATGGCGACGAAGACATTCAATGGTCTGCGCTGGATAATTCAGGGAATATTTATGTAACCGGCTTTACAACAGGTGCACTTACAGGAAAAAATTACGGAAAGGAAGATGTCTTAATTGTAAAATACTCTTCTTCCGGGAAACTGGTTTGGAAAAAACAAATCGGAAGTGACAGCACTGATATTGCAAAAGGAATATGTGTTGACGCCCGAGGATTTGTATATGTAACAGGGATGACAACAGGCAGGCTTGGTCAGGTTTCCCGTGGAAAGAGTGATTGTTTTCTCATCAAGCTTGATCAGGATGGGAACATCGTAAAGACTGTCCAGTTCGGAACTGAAAAGGATGATATGTGTTATTCGGTTGTTCCGGGAATGCATAATTCAGTTTTTGTCTGCGGAACAACATGGGGTAATCTTGAAGGAACAAATGCAGGATTTGTTGACTCTTTTACAGGGCATTTTACATCAGACCTGAAGAGGCCCGAATTCCATCAGTTTGGATCCGAGGGTTTTGATATTCCGCTTGTATTAGCGGCAGATGACAGGAATGACCTTTTTGTGGCGGGAACAACGTCAGGCAATTTTGCATCGGCACAGGCCGGAGCAGGTGATTGTTTCATTCTCAGAATGGATAAAAAAGGTGAAATAATCTGGAAAAGACAATTCGGGACTGATCAGAATGACGGTGTAAGAGGAATCGATATTAACGATAAAGTATCTGACAAAGTCTTCATCAGCGGGATAATCAATCTGCCGCCTGAAAAAGCCTTTATAAGGATTTACAATAAGAATGGTGACATGTTATGCGAAAGGATCTTTGAGGCTCAGGGATTTACAGGCGGAACATCCGGGAAAGATATTCATATTGATAAAAAAGGCAATATCACACATCTTGGGTTGACAGGAACCCCGCTTTTTGGCCGGTTGATAGGAGAAAAAGATGTCTATATTGTAAAAATTGACATAAATAAATATTTGCATGCCAGATAAAAATCTCATCCGGGATAGTCAGAAAGTGAATAAAATCCTGAATTTCTTCTTCTTAATTTCTTAGATGTTGTTTAATTTCCGCATGATAAAAGATCTGTGAAGTCGGACCATAAAAATTAAGGTGAAGGAATCATTGTGAAGGCGGATTATTATTGGGACTGACGGAGCATTGCTGTGCATTTTCAGCTCATAAGTATCTGAAAAATGTCGCTTTACGCATGAAAAAGATTATTGCGTCCAGGGTAATGCATGATGGAGAGGAACGAATTTGCCTTAAATTCCCATATGATGCAGAGCTCATTGCATTTGTGAAGCAAATCGGGAATATTCGATGGAGTGCTCAAATGAAAGCATGGCATTTACCTGACAATGAACAGCCTGGTCTGGTTCTTATTGAAAGATGGGGTGACTTCAGTAAATGATATTGAAACACTGTATCTTACAAGAAGACTGATTCCGAAATGAAAAATCCGGATTCCGAAATCAAGGTGATGCTTAGTCTGGTTTACGGATGTGGTTTAAGGAGAAGTGAGGTCCTGGAGTTAACACCTGGCGACATAGACCGCGACAGGAAGCTGATATGCATAAGGCAATCGAAAGGATTTAAGGACAGGCTGGTGCCCTTATCAGACAGGCTTATCAGGATGGTGGATGAGTATCTGTTGCATTACAAACCTGATTGTTATTTATTTGAAGGTCAGGCAGAAGGCAGCAGGTACAGTCCGGATAGTCTTGAGAAGGTATTCAGGACAGCATATGAGAAGGCAGGGATCAATAAAAAAGACATTGCACTGCATGGATTACGGCACAGTTATGCGACTCATTTGCTTGAGGCGGGTACTGATCTGAGGTATATACAGGCGTTGCTGGGGCATAAAAGCAGTCGTACTACGGAGATTTACACTCATGTAACAATGCAGAGCATTGAGAAGATCAGGAGTCCGTTTGATGATCTTTAGCATTTAAAATATAAATGTACAATAAAGTGCACATTATACACTTATTAAGATGAATATGCATACTTTTAGTGCATATATAAACGAGTT
>DAOOUQ010000024.1:0-67751 GCA_035390825.1 Bacteroidales bacterium
CATCATAAACATCTATATTTGAATAATAATTGTCCAGAGCAATTAGACCATCTCAATTAGCTACAGAAAAAATGATCGAGAGAGCCACTAATTTCTAAATTAGGAAGTGTGGATAGAAATAGTTGTCTATTAATGCTTGGGTCTCATAAAATTAGCGAGTATCCGTATAAGTCTTAAATTCATAGCACGTAAGCTTGTCTTGCATTAAAATCCCTGATCAGGGCATTAATTACTTTAAGGATGGTGTTCTTCTCATCTTCCGGACGCTTATCGGGCTTTTTGAATTGTTTTATCAATTTGGCATCTTTTAAAGTCTGCTTGTTTTTATCGGATTTATTACCGTTTACAATGGATCTATCGACAAATTAAACACGCTGGCCAATCGCTGCAGGATATCTGCCGTGGGCTGAATGTTTTTACTTTCATATCTGTTCAGCGGCGGCCTGTGGTTCGGCCGCGTCTAAGACGCTGGTAATGGACCAAACATACAGAGGTGGGAAGGGAAATATTCATTACCTGCCGTTCTGATCAGCAAAGGGTGAAAACGTTATATAAAGAAGACGGAAGAGATGTTAAGACAAAGTATAAGGCACTGGGGCAGAAAAGCGAAAGGTCCGGGCCCTCAGCTCCGAAGCACGACATGCCCAAACTCTGCCCTTCAGGGCGGAGCAGATTACATGAGATGATCCGGGCTTTAGCCCTTATGGCTTATATTCCGGCTTTATCATTTCGTATTGTATTTATAAGTAAAGGGCTAAAGCCCGGCAGGTTGATGGTCGCCCTGATCTCCGCCTTGAAAGGCGGAGTTAAAGCATGACCTTATCTTTGCCTTGAAAGGCGGAGTTAAAGCATGGCATATATGTAGGAAACTACGTAGTTTCCTACATAGATAAACAGTATGAATATAGCACCCGAAAAAGTGATTGCCGGAATATACGGCGACTGATGTTAACTCAGAGAAGATCCGGCTGTACAGTACAGCCCGGCTATGGGCCTGTCGATATTATCAGCTGAACTGGTAAACCTTCACCCAGTCGACTTCCATTGTTGTCTGACCGCTGATCTGCTTGTTGAGACCTCCCGAGAAGAGCACATACATCGGCACCTGCGGTACATTTGATGTCTGCCTGAATATCTCCTCGCCGTTGATCTTCCAGACAAGCCTGTCGGCCGTCCATTCAAGGGTATAGATATAGAAATCGGAAGCATATTTTGCTCCTATAGACGATTTGAAGACACGCCCGGGATCGGGTGCAAAATCAGTCCAAATCTTTCCGTCGGAGGTTCTGCAGATATCAATGTGAGGGGTCATCTTGTCGGCAAGCATCCAGAAATTGTTCCTTGCAGCCGGGTTGCCGAGTTTTATCTTGGCCGAAAAAATACCGTACTTCTGCCTGAAAGTACTGCCTGAACTGACAATCCCGGAGGTGTAATCGAATTCTTTCGTCCTGAATCCTCCGACCGGCGACCATACTTTGCCTGTTACCCTCTGAGGCCTTGTATGAATCTTCAGCAGACTGCTGCGGACCTCAAGATTGTCTTTACCTGTATAGGCCTGAAGATCCGAATCGAGCGAATAATTGTCCTTAAGCAGCTTGTCGCCCCAGTAATAATTTGTAAGCCAAAGTTTTGTGTCAAGGGCATCCCCGTTGAAGTCATCAAAGAAGGTAAGCTGTTTTTGTCTCAGGACATCAAACTTTTTAGAATCCTTAACCTTGAAGTACCAGATTATATCTTCATTTTTCTTAAGCTTCTCATATTCCTGAAGGCTGCGGAATTCTTCGGTCCTTTCAAAACGCTTCTTGTCAAGAAGGTACTCTTTTCTTTCCCTGAACTCTTTTGTGCCAACATATTCCTTAAGCTCATTATACCGTTCAAGCCTCTTTGATCCGTCAAGGTTCAGGAAATTCGCATATTCCCCGGAAGCCCTGAATTTGTAATAATCACTTATATCAGGGCTTGTTCTCAGACGGTTATATTCGAGGAGCTTCTTATATTCTTCAGTGTCTTTGAAGGTTATTGGCCGCATGTTTTTCTTTGAGAGGAATTCGGGGCTATTAATATATGCTTCAAGTTCCTCAAATTTCTGAACAGCTTTCGATTTGACAGCCTCACCTCTGGCAGCAGCTTTACGGTATGCCTTTATTTCGGGATCTGATTTAAGTGATTTGAATTCAAGGAATTTCCTGTATTCATCAGTATCCTTGAATGTTATAGGTTTCATCTTCTGTTTCAGTCTGAAGGTATTCGACTTGATGAAATTCTCCAGCTCCTCAAAGTCTCGTATCTTCTGTGATCCGTCGAGCTCCTTAAATCTTTTCAGCATCGAACCTGAAACAGTTTTAAAATACTGAACTATATCCCTGGATTTTTGCATCTGAAGAAATTCCTTCTCCCTGTTATATTCTTCCGAATTTTTATACTGCAGCGATTCGATGTCCTTTTTCTTCTGAATGAATGCAGAAGAATTCACAAGGTCGTGAAGTCCTGTATATTTTGACAATAATTCCGATTTAGTAAACGCCTGCAGCTTCTCAAATTCATCAGTTAAAGCTTTTTCGGCCTGTTCAATTTTGGACGTGGAAGGTATCAAACCAAGCAGTAGTCTCAGACTTGACATTGTAAAAAGGTTTTAAACAACTGGTTAAAGATAAATAAACTTGTATTATAACGTTACGGGCATCTAATTATTTGATGGCAGCATGAGAAATAGGTAACATACAGTTGCCGGTTGTGGATTAAAATGCTGCATACGTAGAGCCGGGAAATGTTCCTGTAAACCACTAAGAATTTTCTTTAAAAAAATTTTGTCATGTAAAATTTTTCTTTTTATCTTTGACCAACCGTTCAGCCAAAAATGAATAAAAAATAAAATATTTTATAATCAGAAGGATATGTCACCGAGAACGCCAAAGCAATTTCAGGAGATAAGGGAAGAGAAAATGACGCTTATAATGGATGTTGCACTTGAACATTTTGCAAACGAAGGCTATTTCCGGACTACAATAAATCATATTGCAAAGCATGCGGGGATATCCAAAGGGCTTATGTACAACTATTTCGACAGCAAGGAAGCCCTTCTGAAGGCAATTATCCACCGGTCGGTAAATGAAATATACAAATACCTTGATATCAACAGGGATGGCTATCTCAATGAGACTGAATTCGAATTCTTTATAAGAAAGATAGATATACTGCTTCAGGAGAAGAAGTACTTTTTCAGGCTGTTGATGCAGCTTCTTATGCAAAATGATGTGAAGGATGAATTTCTGAAAGCGTTTCCAGAATCCGATTCATTCATACATCCGGGTCATGAGCCCGGCGATAACTTTTACCCGTCGCAGATAATGAAGATGTTCACAGATTACTTCTCAAGGAAAAAGGGAGGAAAAG
Source organism: Bacteroidales bacterium (assembly GCA_035390825.1). Classification (GTDB taxonomy): domain Bacteria; phylum Bacteroidota; class Bacteroidia; order Bacteroidales; family VadinHA17; genus LD21. Next base: position 3,394 of record DAOOUQ010000024.1, read on the forward strand.
GAAATCAGTCTGATCCTTCCGGGGAGTTCGAGCTGTTCAAGACGATCATGCTGGGATATTCGGTGAAGACAGTTTATACTGCAGACACAAGGTTTGAGCATGATAAAAAGGAAATTGATAAGATTATAGAGTTATTTAAATAAAGGACCCGATGAAAAGCGGATTTATATCATTTCTTTCATTCATTGCCCCGGCGCTGTTATCAAATGTCATTGCCGGACAGACACTGACAGCCACCGACATAGTAAGAAAAGCCGATGAGAAATTCAACGGAGAGAAAAGCAGTTACAGCGTGATGTCGATGACCATTGTGAGGCCCTCGTGGCAGCGTACAATCGAAATAAAAAGCTGGAGCCTCGGGCGCGACTACGCGCTTGCACTCATAACATCCCCGGCCAAAGAAGCTGGCCAGACTTTCCTGAAAAGGAATTCCGAAATGTGGAGCTGGAATCCTGCGATAAACAGGCTCATAAAGCTTCCTCCGTCGATGATGTCGCAGGGATGGATGGGTTCCGACTATACGAATGATGATATCCTGCGCGAATCATCAGTTGTAAACGATTATTCTCATGAAATTGAAGGCGAGGAGACGATAGCCGGCAGGCTGTGCTACAAAATAAGGATGAATGCAAAGGAAAGCGCGTCAATTGTCTGGGGGAAACAGGTAAGGTGGATCGATAAAAAAGACTTTCTTGTCATGAAGGTCGAATTGTATGATGAAGACGGGTATCTTGTAAGAACCGAGACAGGCTCGGATATCAAAACGATGGATGGAAGGGCCATTACCTCAAAAATCCGTCTCGTTCCGCAGGATGAGCCTGAAAACAGCACGATAATCGAAATAAAGGAAATAAAATTCAACTTACCGCTTGAGGAAGGATTTTTCTCACAGCAGAACATGAAAAGGGTACGCTGACATCAGAAATATTAAGGATGAAGGAGGAATTTAAAATTGCATGGAGAAACCTGTGGAGAAACAGGCGCCGGACAATAATTACCGCGTCATCGGTTTTCTTTGCCGTCTTTTTTTCGGTGATAATGCGCTCGTACCAGCTGGGATCATACGATCATATGATAAACAGCTTCATACAATCCTTTACAGGATACCTGCAGGTACAGCATGTAAGATATCATGATGATCCGCTGATTGACAATTCATTTGAATACAATGATTCGATTGTTGCAGCCATCAGGGGCATTGAAAACGTGGTGTCGGCAACTCCTCACATAGAGTCTTTCACCCTGGCATCGAGCGGAATGCAAACAAAGGGGGTGGCCGTAATTGCCATTGATCCGGCTATGGAAAAAAACTTCACTGATCCGGAGGGCAAACTTGTAAAATACAGGATTACAGAAAAAGTCCTCGAAACTGTCAGCGCCGATGGCAAAATTACAGGAGAGGCGTTTGAAAAGCTGAAAAAAAACACCGGAAGATCCTATTCTTCGGCCGAAAGGCTTGAACTTGAACTCGGACTGAGTGAAACCGAAAAGGCACAGTTCCTTCCTTTGATCATGGATCTCTCGGAGGAAAAGAACGGGTATCTGTCGGAGGATGATGAAGGCATTCTTGTTTCCGACAGGCTCGCAACCTTTCTGAAAGTAGGCATAGGCGACTCGGTCATCCTTATGGGGCAGGGTTACCATGGTGTGAGCGCAAACGGCATATTCCCGGTAAGGGGAATAATCAAAATGCCGTCTCCCGACCTTGACAATAAAATGATAGTGATGACCATTCGGGCTGCCCAGGAATTCTTTGATGTTGAAGGCAGGGTCACTTCCATCGTGATTAATCTCAAGGGAAAATCCGATAGAATTATAAGAAACGCAAAAAAAAGTATCAATTCCATCCTCCCCGACAGCAATACAACAGCCAGGACCTGGTATGAGCTTAATCCTATCCTGTATCAGCAGATACAGGGCGACAGCCAGACGGGGATCGCGATGCTCGCGTTATTGTACTTCATAATCTTCTTTGGCATTTTCGGAACTGTGCTTATGATGGTTTCGGAAAGAAGAAAAGAATTCGGGGTGCTTTTATCGATAGGCATGCAGAAATCGATACTCAAGAGGATAGTAACAATTGAAATGATGTTTCTTGGAATCATCGGACTTGTTTCGGGTTTGCTGGCAAGTCTCCCTGTAATCCTGTATTTTCATTATAACCCGATCCTTCTTAAAGGTGAACTTGGGAACATGATGGAGGATTACGGCTGGGACGCAGTAATGCCCACGGCGACGGTGGGCCCGTATTTTTACTGGCAGGCCGTGGTAATTGCCCTGATGGTGGGGCTGGCGACAATTTACCCTTTGAGGAAAATCGGGAAGTTGAAGGAAATTGAAGCACTGAAAGCATAAAAACTCATTGTCATGTTATTGTCAATTGCATGGAAGAATATATGGCGCAACAAGAAAAGAAGCCTTGTTGTAATTGTTGCGGTTACCCTTGGAATAATTTCAGGCGTCCTTCTTGTCGGTATAATGGAAGGCTGGGTCAGGCAGCGCCTTAAAGACGCAATAAACAATGAGGTATCTCACATCCAGATCCATAATACAGGCTATTTAAGGAACGAAGAGATAGACCTTTCGGTCGATAATGTCGATCAGATTTCAAAAAGCATTGATACACTGCGTCAGCTTAAGGGCCGTGCCGCGAGGACAAAGATAATTGCGATGGCAAACACTCCATGGGCGAACACCGGCTTAATTGTTTATGGAATAAATCCAGATGACGAGAGAAAGATATCTGACATTCCCGGGAAGATCGTTGCCGGCGGCGGTGAATATATTGACAGCCGGAATCAGGGGTCAATTCTGATAAGCGATAAAACAGCCGAACTTCTTAAGCTTAAACAGTATATTGTGACCGACAGTGTGATCAGCGAGCTGAGGGCCCTGCGCATCCCCGATCCGGTATTGCTTAAGCTGGAAACCATTAAGGACAGGCGGTTCAGATCACCAAAGGATTTCAAGGAGGCCCTCGGGAAGGAGCTCATCAGAAAGGAACTTGACAGATACGGGGCGGGGATAATGGAAAAGGCCCTCGATTACAGGATAAGAAACAAGGTGCAGATAACAATTTCCGACCTTCAGGGCGATCCCGTGCAGGGTATTTTCAGGGTATGCGGGATATATAAAACAACAAATACAGGCTATGACCAGGTCTCCGCTTTTGTCAATGCCCCCGACCTGGCTGCCCTGTATGGTGGCAATAAGATTCTCACACATGAAATTGCCATCATGTTAAATGATATCAGTGATGCCGGTGTTGTAAGTGATGAATTGGGCAGGCTGCCGGGGGCGAATACCGTCGACACCTGGAAGGAACTTGCCCCAGACGCAGCAATGATGAATGACTTTATGATAATTTATTACTTCATTTTTGTCGGAATAATAATGCTGGCCCTCGCTTTCGGAATAATAAACACAATGCTTATGGCTGTTCTTGAAAGGACAAAGGAACTGGGAATGCTGATGGCCATCGGCATGAACCGGAAGAGGGTCTTCAGCATGATTATGCTTGAAACAATATTTCTGACCCTTGTCGGAGCTGTTTCCGGTATGGGATTGGGTTGGGGTATTGCTTCGGTCCTGGGAAAAACAGGCATTCATTTTACAGGCTGGGGAGAAGGATTTGAAGCGATCGGATTCTCATCGGTTGTTTATCCGGTCGTCACTCCGGGATTTATCGCTTTCACGGCGGCCATGGTTATTTTCACTGCCACGGTTTCGTCAGTGTGGCCGGCAAGGAAGGCCCTGAAGCTGAATCCGGTTGAAGCGTTGAGGACAGATTGAGGTAATTTCGGATTTCGGATTTTTGATTTCGGATTTATAAATCCGAATTCACCCTTCCGAAATCCGAAATTCAGGTAATCCGGAATCCTGAATTTTACCAAACAGTTATGTACACTAAATATCGATTGTGCTATGAGAGTTCTCGAATTGAAAAATGTGAATAAAGTCTATAACTCTTCGGAAGTTAAGGTGCATGCCGTGAATGATGTAACCCTCGATTTCACTGAAGCTGAATTTGCGGCTATTGTCGGACCTTCAGGCTCGGGGAAGACAACTCTTCTTAACCTGATAGGAGGCCTTGATATGCCCACTTCAGGAGAAATAATAATCGGAGGCACAGATCTTTCCAAATTGAAGCCATCGCAGCTGATCGACTTCAGGCTCAGGAACATCGGATTCGTGTTCCAGTCATATAACCTCATTCCTGTCCTGACTGCAAAGGAAAATGTTGAATTCATTATGACACTGCAGAAATGGCCCCAGAAGGAGAGGGATGAAAGAACAATGGAATTGCTTAATGCAGTGGGCCTTGGGGAAAGAATGAACAGCCGGCCCTCCCGGCTGTCGGGCGGCCAGCAGCAGAGAGTGGCAGTTGCAAGGGCCCTGGCTTCCAGACCGAAATTCGTCCTTGCTGACGAACCAACAGCGAACCTCGATTCAAAATCGGCTACGACCCTTCTCGAGATTATGGAAAAGCTTAATCACGGTGAAAAGATAACATTTATCTTTTCAACACATGACCCGAGAGTCGTTAAAATGGCCCATCGCGTTATTACACTTGAGGACGGGAAAGTCGTTTCTGATGACATAAGGGAATTGCCGTCATAATAATATTATCTTATGAAAAAGCAGTTTTTTGCATTTGTTCTTGTCCTGTTTTTGCCTGCAGCGGCAATACTGCCACAGGAGAAGAGCCAGGTTTCACTGAACGGATATATTACTACAATGCAAAGCTCCATGTTTGAAAAGCTTTCCGGATCGTTCATGAACGAGAATCTGCTCCATAACAGGCTCAACCTTAAGGCATACCTGAGCAATGGCATCACCTTTACAGGTGAACTGAGGAACAGGCTTTTTACGGGCGATTTTGTCAGAATGGGATCATATTATTCTGATATCATAGGTTATGACAGGGGGGTTGCTGACATGTCATGGAACATATTCAGTGAAAATTCTCTATTATTTAACTCGACGGTTGATCGTTTAAACGTTGATTTTACTTTCAAGAAAGTTCAGATTACCGCCGGCCGTCAGCGTATCAACTGGGGGCAGACCTTTGTCTGGAACCCGAATGATATTTTCAATGCCTATTCATTTTTTGATTTCGACTATGTTGAAAGGCCAGGCAGTGATGCGGTAAGGCTTCAGTATTTTACATCCTCCTCATCGGTTGCCGAGATTGCCGTCAAAGCCGATAATAATCACGACATTACTGCAGCAGGGCTTTATCGTTTCAGTAAATGGGGTTATGATATCCAGTTTCTTGCCGGGTTTGTGAACGGGAGGGACATTGTAATAGGAACCGGCTGGTCCGGCGCCATAGGCGGGTTGTCGTTCAGGGGTGAGGTTTCATGGTTTGATCAGTATGAGGATTTCCCGGGTGATGAAAGTACTGTTCTGGCAACGGCGGGTATTGAAAAGATCTTTAAAAACAACTCGATGGCTCAGGTACAAATAATGTATTGCAACAATCCGCTTGCGCTTAATGATTTCAATTCGTTCTATTCGGGGAATCTCTCTTCAAAGGATCTGGCCTTTTCGGTTTTCTCTGCCTTTGGGCAGTTCAGTTGGGCGGCAACACCGCTTATAAACCTTACTGCCTCGGCAATGTGGTTGCCCGATCTTGATGGATGGTTCGCAGGTCCGTCGTTCGATTATTCACTGGCTGAAAATCTCGATTTTTCTCTGATATGGCAGCATTTCGATGCTCTGATGGGCGGTGAAAAGACGAAAATAAATCTGGCCTTTTTAAGGCTTAAATACAGTTTCTGAAAATTTCATACTTTTAAAACTTCATCCAATCACAGATCGATGGCACTGGTACAGGAATTTGAATCGAGCGGCAACTGGTTATTTAAAAGAAGGAGCTGGCTGCCCGTAATTCTCATTGTTGCAGGAGTTTATGTCCTGTATATCACCAACAGGCAGGCAATAATTTTCAATTCGACATGGGAGCTTGTCTTCCTTGGGGTAAGCCTGGCTGGCGAGGCAATCAGGGTATATACTGTTGGTTTTGCTCCAAGGAACACATCGGGGCGAAATACCTCGGCAGGCCAGGTTGCGGATGAACTGAACACTACAGGCATTTACTCACAGGTAAGGCATCCCCTTTATGTCGGAAACTTCCTCATGTGGCTCGGGCCCGTGCTTTTTGTCAGGACTCCGGTTTTTGTGCTGGTATTTTTAATGTTCTACTGGCTCTATTATGAAAGGATAATGTTTGCCGAGGAACAATTCCTGAGAAGAAAGTTCGGAGATGTATATGACAAATATTCTGAAAAGGTCAGGGCAGTCATCCCTCGTTTCAGAGGATTTACAAAGCCTGCCCTGCCATTCTCGGTAAAATCAATTCTCAGCCGCGAGTATCACAGCTTCGTAAATATCTTTATAATATTCCTGATCCTCGATTTACTGAGGAATTACTTCCTTTCAGAGAGGATATGGGTTACTCCGATGTGGATGTATATATGTATTCCGGCGGGACTGATCTGGGTGGTATTGAGGATACTCCACAAAAAGACCACCCTGATCAGGGATTCGGGAAGATAGAGGATCTTAGTCCCTGCTTCCTCCTGTAAATATCATTATATAATAAAGCAGTGTTGCAAGAGATCCGAGTGCGGCAACGACATATGTATAAGCTGCCCATTTGAGGGCATCCTGTGCCTTGTCGTGATTCATCGAAGATGTAATACCGGCATTCGAAAGCCATGCAAGCGCCCTCTGGCTGGCGTTTATCTCAACCGGCAGAGTAACAAAGCTGAATAGTGTGGTAAGAGCGAAAAGCACAATCCCGAAGCCAAGGATTGCCGGGAATGTATTTACAAGGATGACGCCGAGGAGTAAAATCCATTGCACCCATTTCGAGGCAAAACTTACAGGCGGGACCAGCTTCGACCTGAACCCCAGCCATGCATAGGCTGTAGCGTGCTGTATGGCATGGCCGGTTTCATGAGCCGCAACCGCGGCAGCAGCAATGCTCCTGCTGCTGTAAACATCCTGGCTGAGGTTTATTGTCTTTTTGTCGGGATTATAATGATCTGTAAGGCTGCCCTGTACACACTCGACCCTTACGTCATAGATACCGTTGTCCCTCAGCATTTTCTCAGCCACATCCTTTCCTGAAAGACCTCCGTCGACAGGTATTTTGGAGTATTTTTTGAATTTCGATTTCAATACTGCGCTTACGATCCAGCTAAGGATCATAAAGCCTATAAAAATAATCCAGATAGACATATTTGCATGTTGTGCTTCCATAGTTTGATGTATTTTTTTTATTTCCTTTCAAATCTCCTGCCACACCCTTTTCGGGGATCACGGCACGTCAAAATGTCATATGCTGCAAAGGTAATCATTATTCAGGAGTATAACAGATGAACGGTTCAATTGTTAACTTTGCAGTATGGCAAAAAGGCTGAATAGCATCCTTTCGTGGATCTTATCGCTGCCCGTACATTTTTACAGGAAGGCGATATCGCCACTGCTCCCACCTTCATGCAGGCATGTCCCGTCGTGTTCATCCTATGCCCTTGATGCCCTCAGGATGCACGGCCCTTTTACGGGCTTTCTTATGGCAACCGGAAGGATACTGCGATGCAGGCCCGGAGGCACCCATGGCTACGATCCGGTTCCCCTTGTACGTTTCAGGAGATATAAGCCCTGGAGATTCTACAGGCGCTGCAACAGGCTTAAATGAATTTCGGAATTCGGATTTGTGATTTCGGATTTCTTAAATCCGAATTCAACCTTCCGAAATCCGAAATCAAAAATTAAGCTCTTCCTTAAGCTGCCTGTATCCGGCCCTGCTTACGGGCAGCTTGTCGCCTGATGCAAGAATTGCGATATGGTTGTCCTTGCCGTAAGGTTCGATGCGTTTTATTTCCTCCACCCTTACAAGATATGATCTGTGTATCCTGACGAAATCCTTTTTCGAAAGATTGTCCTCGTAGAATTTCATTGTCTGCTGCTTCATAGCTTTCCCTCCGGAATGATGTATCATTACATAGTCATCCTGGGCTTCGACATATTTTATCTGTTCAACAGGGATAAGGTTTATTGCATTTCCCTTGCGGACAACGATCCTGTTCACGGCAGCGACCGGCTCGGGCCTTTTCTCAAGGAGCTCGCTGCCGGGAACTTTATTGCCGTTGCCCGATGTTATCTTTTCGGTGGCTTTCCTTACTGCCTCAAGGAACCTTGGCTTAGGGAAAGGTTTAAGAAGATAGTCGACTGCATTGAGTTCAAATGCCCTCAGGGCATACTGGTCGTAAGCGGTGGTGAAAATAATTTCAGGTTTTTCCGTAAGAACCTCAACAAGTTCAATACCGGTGAGACGCGGCATCTGTATATCAAGGAATACGAGGTCGGGTTTAAGCCCCGAAATTGTTTTCAATCCTGAAAAACCATCTGCGCATTCGGCAATTATTTCAATATTATCAACTTCTTTGAGATAATATTTGATAATATCCCGTGCCGGAGTTTCATCATCGATAATTACAGTCCTTATTTTTTCCATTATCAGGCTTATTGTCTGAATAACATAACATTAAGTTTCCCGGCAATATACCTCAGACTGCATCAGAAGCTCCTTGTGTAGCCTTGTGCCTTCCTTAGTTCACCTTAGTGTCAAAAATTAAAACACTTAACCACAAGGGATCGCAAATGATATAACAAAGGGCGCTAAACACTAAAGCAGAAAAACCTGCTTCTGAAACAGCCTCTTATACTTGCCGTAACAAATTTATTCGATTTCAGTTGAAATCAGACTGCGGAAGGGATAAAAAGTGTAACTGTATATATACCGTTTTCCTTGCTGGTTTTAATGAAGGCCTTTTTGTTATAAAAGATATCAAGCCGTCTGGCAACGTTTTGGAGGCCGGTGCCGGTGCCTTTTAAAGGCGTGGTGTTGGTTTCGTAGTTATTGCTTATTATGATCTCGAGGTAGCCGTTTTTACAGGCAACTTTTGTTTTTATGCTTACACATTCGGTACTCTCATAGACGCCGTGTTTTATTGCATTTTCATAAAGTGGCTGAAGAATCATTACCGGCATTTTTATTTCAAGACATTTTTCCTCTATGTTTTCTTCAGTGGTAAGCCTTTCACCGAATCTGACTTTTTCTATTTCGAGGTATAGTCTCAGATTTTCGAGCTCACTTCTCAGAGTAACAGGCTGTTCGTCTTTTTTTGAAAGGGCGTACCTCATGAAATCCGATAATTTGATCAGCATCTCCCTTGCACGTTCGGGGTCGGTAATCGTAAGATAGCTTATTGAATTAAGGCTGTTGAAAAGGAAATGCGGATTAATCTGGGATCTGAGCATTTTAAGTTCTGTATCTCGCACCAGATTTTCAAGTTCCACCGCTTTTGCATTCTTGGCAGCAAGATTGGAGAGATTGAGGAACAGGTAATAGGCAAGCATTATAAGCACGAAAATGAAAATCCCTGTGCCAATCCTGTAGGGAAACGTGGAAACCCAGTAATCTTGATAGTCGTTTAATGCAGGTAACAAGAGGGGGACGCCGTAGCGGGTAACGAGCAGCCAGAGGGATAAACTGGCAATTCCTGCCAGCAGATTGTTTACAATGACGCCTGTTGTATTTTTGCTTGCCGCGATTATATACCTGAAAGGGTACCAGAGAGACAGTCCTATTCCTGAAAATGTAACAAATGATACAATTGCATCAGGTATTAAACTTGCAGTGAAACTGCCATAGGCGAAGTTATACAGAAGAGTCTGCCCCAAAGTTGTGAAGAGCCAGACCAGCCACCATACTATAAGCCTTATCCTGTCGGTAAGTATGGGATGCTTCATCAGTTAAAAACGTTAGTAGCTTTTTATCTCGCCGCCGCCAAATATAACGGCTCCTTTTATTACAAGATGTTTTGAAAGATCCACGCTCCTGCCGGGCATCAGTTTGCGTGAATCACTGAACCCTCCGAGTATTGGGGTTACCTCGATAGTTATATACCAGTCGTCGGGGACAATCAGAGTGGCTCCCCCGAATATGCATGCAAGTTCAAGCTCGGAAACACCGGGGGCCAGACCCGCCTTTGTAAGATCGAGCTCGATGCCGCCGAAGATTGCCGTAATTTTGCCTCCCTTGAAATTCCGGGACATTACCTGACGTTCGTCGCCGCTGAAAACATTCACATAATCAACGAAATCATCGCCCACAACCCCCTTTGTGGTGACGGAATGAAAACCTCTTTGTTTTGAAACAATGAAGATTATGCCGACTATTATAAATATGGAAGGCCAGAACATGTTATACATGTGGAAAGTCTCCCGGAAAATCAGCGGGATCATAAAAAATGCCCCCACTGCCATTACTATCACTCCGGCAGTTTTTTCTCTTGCCCCAAGAGTCATTACAACGCCAATCACAACAAGGAGCATTGGCCAGCTGAATATCACATTGTCGATGAACTCGGGAAATATTCCGGTATTTCTTATGACAAGGAAAAATCCGGTTAGAACCAGGACCACTCCGATGATGGCCCTGTTGCCTGCAGACCCTCTCCTTAACATATCCTGATCCTTATCGTCCCTGAAATGGCGGCGATCATCCCTGAAGTCGTCTTTTGTTTCCATGATAAAAATTTGTTTAAATTAATCGATTTTTTTTCTTTTAAAAAAAGAAGAAACAATAAAGCATAATCCAATAAGGATTATGAGTGAGGGCCAGTAAATGGTGCGGATGTATTGAGGGATCTCATAATCCCTGTTCTCAATGAAAAACCAGGTCCCTATGGCGATAAGAACCAGTCCGCCCGTGAACTGAAGGTTTAGGAGCAGCAATACACCAATGAACACCAGCACTGTTTCCCAGGTGAAGTATTCCTGAACACTTCCCAGCCCGAGCAGGTCGTTGGTGGCTACAAGAAGTGCAAGTCCAAGAACGATAAGGAACAGTCCGACTCCCACCCGGGGATGATGTTCCCTGTTTTTTTCCATGGGATGAACTCTGTTCTTCATTACATTAGTTGTTTATCCGAAACAAAAATAATTCAGATGCAATACAAGATTTAATACAAATCGGCAAATAACCTTAAAAAACCGGCAGACGGAGTTTTTAGGCCATTACTGTTACTTTTTTGTTGATAATTTTTTAAATTGGATAAGGATTTATATTTTTGCAGACCAAATTTCAAATAGATGGCCGGATCATTTACAATACCAGCAGTAGGGATGAAAGACGGGCATCACCTTTATAATTTTGAAATTGACAAGAAGTTTTTTGACCTTTTTGAAGATTCGGAGATCAGGGAAGGAAACCTGGCAGTAAGGGTTGAAGCACAGAAAAGCACCTCTCTTGCAGACCTGAATATCAGAATAACAGGGGAGGTACAGGTTTGCTGTGACAGATGCCTTGAAATGTTCGGTCATCCTGTTGATTGCGAAAACAGGCTGCTTGTAAAATTCGGGACTGAGATGGATGACAGCGATCCTGAAATTATTACAATTCCGAGGGATGCAAATGAGCTTGACCTGAAGCAGTATTTTTATGAATTTATTCATCTTTCACTGCCGATCCAGAGAATACATCCCGAAAACGAAATAGGTGAAAGCACCTGTAATCCGGTGATGATTCAGAAGCTCAGGGAACATCTCGTTGAAGAAAACATAAAAACAGATCCTGCATGGGACGAGTTAAGGAAATTAATGAATGACAATTAAAACATTACAAAATGGCACATCCCAAACACAAACATTCGAAAACCAGAAGAGATAAGCGCAGAACACATTATAAAGCCACACCTCCTACGGTAGGTACGTGCTCGAACTGCGGCTCATCTGTACAGTATCACAGGGTTTGCCCCGAGTGCGGTTTTTACAGGGGCAGGCAGGCAATCGAAAAGAAAGCGACAGCCTGATTCACTAACCAGATAATAAGCTTATGAAAGTTGGAGTAGATGTGATGGGAGGAGACTTTGCGCCTTATGCAGTTATTGAAGGTGCAGTTGATGCTCTGGAGCATTTTTCGGCTGAAGAGAAAATTGTTCTTCTGGGTGATGAAAATGTGTTATTAAGGAAGCTGGGGGAGATGAATATATCTCCTTCTTCTTTTATAATAGTGCCGACAACCCAGGTAATAGAAATGGGAGACCATCCTGCAAAGACTTTTTCCCAGAAACAGAATTCAAGCATTGCTGTTGGTTTCGGGATGCTTAAAAACGGAACGCTTGACGGCTTTTGCAGCGCCGGGAATACCGGGGCCATGCTTGTCGGGGCAAGTTACACTGTGAATGTGATCCCCGGCGTATTCAGACCGGCACTTGCTACAATTCTTCCATGTATAGACGGGCGTGATTCGGTTATTCTCGATGTAGGACTGAATCCCGACTGTAAGCCTGATGTTCTTCTTCAGTATGGAATACTGGGCAGCCAGTATGCAAAATTTGTTCACGGGAAAGAAAATCCGACAATAGGATTGCTGAATATCGGAGAAGAGGAGTCAAAAGGAACCCCTGCGGTAAAAACAGCCTATGAGATGATGAAAGAACACCCGGGCCTTAATTTCACAGGCAATGTCGAGGGGCATGCCCTTTTCCATGAAAATATGCCTGATGTTGTTGTATGCGACGGATTTGTAGGAAACATTGTGCTAAAGCAGGCGGAATCGATTTATTTGATTACAAGAAAGATAAAAGTCTCGCATCCGTTTTTTGAACGCCTTAATTTTGAAAATATCGGAGGGACACCCATTATAGGCATAAATGCCAACGTGGTAATTGGTCATGGCATTTCAAAAAGGAAAGCCATAATGAATATGATAATTCAGACAAAAGCCGTTGTGGCTGCCAACCTGGCTCAAAGGATCATCGAAGCTATCTGAATATGACAAAGATACGGGCTGCCATAACAGGCATCCATTCATGGGTCCCGGAATACCGGCTCACAAATTTCGAGCTTTCAAAAATGGTCGACACATCTGATGAGTGGATCATGCAGAGAGTCGGCATAAAGGAAAGAAGAATTCTGAAGGGAGAAGGAATGGGTTCCTCCGATCTTGGTGCAAATGCGGTAACAGGATTGCTCGAGAAAACAAAAACATCTCCCGACGAAATAGAGCTTTTGATTTGTGCAACCATTACGCCCGACATGTTTTTCCCTGCAACGGCCAATATCATTTCAGATAAGGCAGGGATAAAGAACGCTTTCAGTTTTGACATCGGTGCTGCCTGCTCCGGTTTCCTCTTTGCACTCCAGACAGGTGCAGCCTATGTTGAAACAGGAAAATTCAAAAAAGTAATTGTCGTCGGAGCCGATAAAATGTCATCAATAACGGATTATACCGACAGGACCACCTGCCCTCTGTTTGGTGACGGAGCCGGGGCGGTACTGCTTGAACCCACATCTGAGGGATACGGAATAATGGACTATATTTTCCATACCGACGGTTCAGGCAGAAAATACCTGCATATGAAGGCCGGCGGTTCAGTCAGGCCGGCCTCACACGAAACCGTCGATGCCAGGGAACATTATATTTACCAGGAAGGGCAGAGTGTTTTTAAGTTTGCTGTGGTAAATATGGCAGATGTGGCTGCCGAGATAATGGAACGGAACAACCTTAAGGCTGATGATATTGCATGGCTTGTTCCCCACCAGGCCAACCTCAGGATTATTGACGCCACAGGGCGCAGGATGGGACTCCCTCCTGAAAAAGTCATGATCAACATCCAGAATTATGGCAATACCACCGCCGCAACAATCCCTCTGTGCCTTTCCGATTATGAAAGTCAGCTGAGAAAGGGCGACAAGCTTATTCTTGCCGCTTTCGGAGGAGGATTTACATGGGGATCCGTTTATCTTAAATGGGCCTACGATCCGGAAAAGAAATAATCCCGGGAAACATATCCGGACTTTATTAATTTTACCTGCAATAGTTTTTATATTTGTGAGTTATTATGTTTGTAATATAATTCTGGCAAAATCATGGGAAAATTCAACGAAGCGGATAATACTGCGATCAACCTGCTTAGCAATGGGACTGAGATTACCGGTGATATCAAGTCAAACGGAGACATAAGGATTGACGGATTTCTTACAGGCAACCTGACAACAAAGGGTAAGGTTGTGATAGGTCCGACCGGAAAGGTGAAGGGGGAAGTATATTGCAAAAACTCGGAAGTGTCGGGAAACATTGAAGGCAGGATCTGTGTCAGTCAGCTTTTAACCCTGAAGGCCGATTCCAGGATCACAGGGGATATTGTGACGTTTAAGCTTTCAATTGAGCCCGGGGCCAAATTCACAGGCAATTGTAAAATGAGCGAAAGCGAAAATAATGACGGAGCCATCCCCACAAAAACAAAAGAACCGGAAAAACCAATTAAATAAAGGTATACAGGATTTTGGAAAATACTCGGGCATGGCATTCCAGATGCTGGTTATAATTGCTGTTATGACATGGCTGGGAGTAAAGCTCGACAAAGTCCTGGGATTATCTGTGCCTGTATTTACTGTCATATTGTCTCTCCTCGGTGTATTTGCCGGGATCTATACAGCGATAAAGGATTTCATCAAACATTAACTGGCGGATGTGATACTCAGAAAATTCCTGACCGGATTATTATTGATTTTTCTCCTGATCATGGCAGGAGGATACCTTCTTGTAAATTTTACGGAAACCCCCCTTTTTTTCGATGATATCATAACACTTACTGCCTCATTCTCAGTCATAGGCGTTATTTCAGGGATCATTTTTACAACAGGGATGAAGAAAGGCCCGGAAGCACGGACAATGTATCTTATGGTTGCATGGGTTTTTAAGCTGCTTCTTGAAATGGTTCTGGCCCTGCTTTGGTTCCTGATTGTTAAAAAAACTTATTTGGCCTCCGTAATATTGTTTTTTGTACTATATTTGGCCATCTCTCTGTATTCAATGTTTTTTATATTGAACACACTGAAATCTAAACCTTTATAAATATTATTCTTTAATTATATGCAATTTGTCAAAGCGAGTCTGTTCTTCCTGCTTTTAATGTCGGTTCCTGTTGCCCTTCCCGCACAGGAAGAGAAAGGCAGCCATGCTGCCGAAGCTGAGGAGGAGTTTGATGCAAGCTCTTTCATTATGGATCATATTGCTGATTCTCATGAATGGCATATTCTGACAAAGAAAAACGGTGAAAGTGTGGCAATTTACCTTCCTGTAATACTTTACAGCAAAGAAAAGGGACTGGATGTATTCTCATCCCGTAAACTTGCCCACGGACAGGAATATAAAGGCTACAGGCTTGAAGAGGAAGGCGACAACAAGGGAAGGATAGTCAGCCTTAATGATGATGGAAGTGTAAAGGAAGAAGGTTTTCTGCTTGATCTGTCGATCACGAAATCTGTTGTCGGATTATTATTTTCAGTGATCATAGGCCTGTGGCTCTTTCTTTCACTTTCGCGTTCCTACAGGAAAACCGGGATCAGCCACCCCAAAGGGATACAGAGTTTTCTGGAACCTGTGATTCTTTTTGTGCGTGACGATATTGCAATTTCGAATCTCGGTGAGCATAAGTATGAGAAATATATGCCTTACCTTTTAACAGTATTCTTTTTCATATTGCTGAATAATTTAATGGGGCTCATTCCATTTCCTCCGCCTTTCGGAGCAAATGTCACCGGCAACATCGCGGTCACAATGGTATTGGCCCTGTTTACATTCTTTATAACCCAGTTCAGCGGAAGCAAATCCTACTGGAGGCATGTTTTTGCAACGCCGGGAGTTCCGGTCTGGCTTCTGCCGGTGATGATCCCTGTTGAGATAATAGGCCTTTTCTCAAAACCTTTCGCTCTGATGATCCGACTTTTCGCCAACATTACTGCAGGACATATTATTGTTCTCAGCCTGGTTTGTCTGATCTTCATATTCAAATCACTGGGTGTTGCCCCGGTTTCAATTGCATTTGTGGTTTTCATGGATTGCCTCGAACTTCTTGTGGCATTCCTTCAGGCATATGTTTTCACCCTGCTGTCGGCCCTCTTTATAAGTCTGGCCATCAAGGAGGAGGAACATCATTAATTTTTATTGTTTAATTAAAACCAGTTATTATGACAGGTACAATGGCAGCAGTGGGAGCAGGTCTTGCAGTTATAGGAGCAGGGCTTGGTATCGGTAGGATCGGCGGTTCGGCTATGGACGCAATTGCGCGTCAGCCTGAAGCCAGCTCGAAGATACAGACAAACATGATCGTTGCAGCGGCACTTATTGAAGGAGCTGCACTGTTTGCAATCGTGGTTGCTCTCATTGCAAAGTGAAAAAAACCGGGGGACTGCAACGGTTGGTTGCAGAACCCCCATTTAACTTAAAAGAAAAATAATAAAGATATGGTCTTACTAGCTAGCAGTCTTACATCACCCGCGATAGGTCTTGTATTCTGGACAACAATCATCTTCCTCTTATTCTTCCTTATCCTGCGGAAATTCGCCTGGAAACCCATACTGAATGCAGTAAAGGCAAGAGACGAGATGATAAAGGGATCTCTTGCATCGGCTGAAAAAGCCAGGAAAGAAATGGCAAAACTTCAGAGCGATAATGAAGCTATACTTAAAAAGGCAAGGGAAGAACGCGAAACCATTCTCAGGGAAGCAAGGGATGTCAGGGATAAACTTATTGCAGAGGCAAAAGGCAAAGCCGCCGAAGAGGCCGAGAAGGTTGTGGAAAAGGCCAGGGCTGGCATTGAAAGGGAAAAGGCAGCTGCGCTTGCAGATATCCGCGAACAGGTTGCTTCACTGTCAATAGAAATTGCTTCGAGGATCGTGACCGAAAAGCTTAAACAATCGGGAGAACAGGAAAAGCTTATCGACAACTACCTTAAGGAAATCAATTTCAATAAAAACTAAAAGGCTTTTTATTTAATGAACGAAAGCAGAATATCAGTAAGGTATGCCAGGGCTTTATTCCAGTCGGCACTCGAAAAAAACGAACTCGACAGAATAAACAGGGATATGGCCGTGGTGAAGGATACCTGCAATATCCCGGAGGTAAGGGAGATACTGGATAATCCCGTTATCATGCCTTCAAGGAAAATCAGCGTGCTTCACAGCCTTTTCGGAAAAGACCTTCATGAGCTTACCCTTTCGCTTGTCGACCTTGTTGTCAGGAACGGCAGGGAACAATATCTTCCTGCTATTGCCAGGATGTTCAACCAGGAGACCAAAAAGCACAAGGGGATAACGGAATCTGTGCTTACCACCGCTGTTCCCGTCGACCCGCAAGTTACTAAACAGGTTGAGGAGATGATTGCAAAGATGTTCAACACCAAAGTCGATATGAAGACGAATGTTGATGAATCAATAATCGGAGGCTTTGTGCTTAAGGTTGAGGACAATTTTATTGACGCCAGCGTCAGGAACAAACTCAGAAGGATCAGGCGTGAACTGATGAGCGGATCACTTTGATCATGGATGAAATATTGAGGATATTATGATTTTATTAAGTATACAACATGGCAAATATTAAACCAGCAGAAGTTTCAAAAATTCTCAGACAACAGCTTGAGGGCATTCAGACGGGAGCTGAGCTTGAGGAGGTTGGCACTGTTATAGAAGTGGGAGACGGAATCGCACGTATATACGGGTTGTCAAATGCCGAATCAAACGAACTTATTCAGTTCGAGAATGGCATTGAGGCAATTGTGCTCAACCTTGAGGAAGACAATATCGGTGCTGTATTGCTCGGGCCTACTGAGGAGATTAATGAGGGAGACATTGTAAAACGAACCGGCAGAATTGCCTCGATAGGGGTAGGAGAGGGATTGCTCGGGAGGGTAATTAGCCCGACGGGTCAACCGCTCGACGGGAAAGGGCCCGTTGAAGGCGAACTGTTTGAAATGCCTTTTGAAAGAAAGGCCCCGGGTGTTATTTTCAGGCAGCCTGTTAAACAGCCTCTCCAGACAGGTATCAAGGCTATCGATGCCATGATCCCTATAGGAAGGGGCCAGCGCGAGCTGATAATCGGCGACCGTCAGACAGGGAAGACTGCCATTGCAATTGACACCATCATAAATCAGAAAAGCAATTTTGAAAAGGGGAAGCCCGTATATTGCATATATGTCGCTATAGGTCAGAAAGGATCGACAGTAGCAAACATTGCCAAGACTCTTGAGGAAAATGGAGCCATGGACTATACTGTAATCGTTCTTGCGACCGCTTCCGACCCGGCAGCGTCACAGTTCTATGCACCTTTTGCCGGAGCCGCCATTGGTGAATTCTTCCGCGATACGGGCCGTGATGCGCTTATAATTTACGACGACCTGTCGAAACAGGCAGTTTCTTACAGGGAAGTTTCACTTCTTCTCCGTCGGCCGCCAGGCCGTGAAGCTTATCCGGGCGACGTCTTCTACCTGCACTCGCGTCTTCTCGAAAGAGCAGCCAAGATTATCGAATCGGATGATGTTGCAAAACAAATGAACGACCTGCCCGAATCAATACGCCATATGGTAAAAGGAGGAGGCTCTCTTACTGCCCTTCCTATTATTGAAACACAGGCAGGCGACGTTTCGGCATATATCCCGACAAACGTCATATCGATCA
Organism: Bacteroidales bacterium; assembly: GCA_035390825.1. Lineage (GTDB taxonomy): Bacteria > Bacteroidota > Bacteroidia > Bacteroidales > VadinHA17 > LD21. Next base: position 21,931 of record DAOOUQ010000024.1, read on the forward strand.
CCGACGGACAGATTTTCCTGGAATCAAACCTGTTTAACGCCGGAGTCCGTCCCGCTATCAACGTGGGTATTTCCGTTTCGAGGGTGGGCGGTAACGCGCAGGTGAAGGCAATGAAGAAAATTGCCGGTACACTTAAGGTTGACCAGGCACAGTACCGTGAACTTGAAGCATTTTCCAAATTCGGATCGGACCTCGATGCAGCAACACTGGCTATCCTTGACAAGGGTGCAAAGAACGTTGAAATCCTTAAACAGGGCCAGTATGCTCCTGTTCCTGTCGAGAAGCAGATTGCGATCATTTATTGTGGTACAACAGGGCTGCTCAGGGATGTCCCGGTTAACAAGGTGAGGGAATTTGAGGCTGAATACCTTGAATATCTCGATCTGAAACACAGGGATGTACTCGATCAGCTGGGCAGGGGAACCATTAACAACGATATCACTGATATTCTTGAAAAAACAGCCCGCGAGCTTATAAAGAAATACAAACAATAACGCTGGCAGACAAAACTGAATAATTAGATTCTTAAATGGCGAATTTAAAAGCTATAAGGATTAGGATCACTTCCGTAAAATCGACGAGGCAGATAACCTCTGCGATGAAGATGGTTGCTGCCGCCAAGCTCAGGAAGGCTCAGGATAAAATCGTGAGATTGAGACCCTACGCAAACAAGCTCCACGAGATTCTTGTAAACCTTTCACAAAGTCTTGCTGATGCTGAAATTGAAAATGTCTACGGCAGAGCATCCGTACCGGAAAAAATTCTGATTGTTGTTGTGACTTCCAACAGAGGGCTTTGCGGTGCATTTAACTCGAATGTCGTAAAAGAAGCAAGAAGGCTGGTGGCTGACAACTATTACGAACAGTATAAGAAAGGGAATGTCGAATTCCTCACAATAGGAAAGAAAGGATACGACACTCTCAGAAAAATGAGGTTTAAAATTGCCGCAGAGAGCAACGAGCTTCTTAATGATGTTACCTTTGAGAAGGTATCAGCTCTTGCCGAGAAGGTGATGCATGGATTTGTCCGCGGCGATTATGACAGGGTGGAGCTTATCTATAATCATTTTAAGAATGCCGCCGTTCAGCAGCTGACTACAGAAGTGTTCCTTCCGGTTGAGTCGAAGCCGGAAAAAGGGAAAGCGTCGATGCCGGCCGATTATATTTATGAGCCTGACAAGGAGGCTATTGTGAGGGAACTGATCCCAAAATCACTGAAGATACAGTTCTACAAAGCTGTCCTCGACTCGTATGTTGCGGAAAACGGAGCCAGGATGACGGCAATGCACAAAGCCACCGATAACGCCACCCAGATGATACGCGAGCTTACCCTGCAGTACAACAAAGCACGCCAGGCTGCCATAACAGGTCAGATTCTGGAAGTTGTCAGCGGAGCTGAAGCTCTTAAATAATGTATTGATGATTAACCGGATTCTTTAGAGAACATGTACAATCAGTCGGGTCTGAAAAAAATAGTGAACACTGCACTGATCAATCTGACTTATAATACTGAGTCGGACAGGCTGATTGACCCCGTTAAATATGTTCTTTCAATGGGCGGTAAGCGGATGCGTCCTGTCCTTGCTCTCATGGCTTGCAATCTGTTCAGCGATAAGATAGATGATGCCGTGATACCGGTGACAGGGCTCGAGATGTTCCATAATTTTACCCTTGTCCATGATGATATTATGGATAAAGCTCAGGTAAGAAGGGGATTTCCGACAGTTCATGCAAAGTGGAACGTCAATCAGGCGATTCTGTCGGGCGACGTGATGGCTTTCATTACAAATGAATGCTTTCTTCAATCGCCGGCTCATCTTCTGGCAAAGGTCCTCAGGGTTTTCAACAAGGCTGCAATTGAGGTTTGTATCGGACAACAGCTCGATATGGATTTTGAAAAAGCAACAATTGTGTCCCAGGATGAATACATCAGGATGATTGAACTAAAGACTGCTGTTCTGATTGCTGCTTCATGCAAAATTGGAGCTATCTACGGAGGAGCCGATGACAGGAATGCAGAACTGCTTTACGAGTTTGGACGGAATCTGGGGCTTGCCTTTCAGATCCAGGACGACATTCTTGATGTATTTGGAGACATGAATGTCTTTGGAAAGACAACCGGAGGAGATATTATTGCAGGGAAAAAGACTTTCCTATATGTTAAGGCAAACGAAGCAGGGTCGCCCGACCAGAGAAAAAAACTTCAGGAGCTGTATGTATCCGGCGCGTTTGAACCGGCAGAAAAGGTTAAAATGGTAAGTGAAATATATGACCTGCTGAATATAAAATTCATCTCTGAAAAAGTGGTTGCTGAATATTTGAGAAACGCACTGGGATGCCTCGAAAAGGTAAATGTTGCACATGAAAGGAAAGAGGAGCTTGTCAGGATGACTGAATCGCTCTCAGGAAGGGATCATTGAAATAATAAAAGGGATACTGAATTTAATTTACTGAACAACAAAATTTTAAACCTCTATAAAACAAATCGGATTTATGGCAAAGAATATTGGGAAGATCAGCCAGATCATTGGACCGGTGGTTGACGTGACTTTTGAACGACAGGGTAATGAAATGCCTGATATTTATGACGCTCTTGAAATAAAAAGGGACGACGGATCAACCCTTGTGGTGGAGTGTCAGCAGCATATTGGCGAAAACACTGTCAGGACCATAGCCATGGACTCAACTGATGGTCTGCGGAGAGGTATGGATGTCGTGGCAACCGGGCAACCTATCACCATGCCGATCGGAGAACAGATTAAAGGACGTCTGATGAACGTTACCGGTGAAGCCATCGACGGAATAGGTGTCCTCGACAAACAGGGCGGATATCCTATCCACCGCAAACCTCCAAAGTTCGAGGACCTTTCGACTGAAAAAGAGGTGCTTTACACAGGGATCAAGGTTATCGATCTGATTGAACCTTACTCAAAAGGAGGGAAGATCGGCCTCTTCGGAGGTGCCGGCGTTGGCAAGACCGTCGTTATCCTTGAGCTTATAAACAATATTGCAAAGGCATATTCGGGGCTTTCAGTATTTGCAGGAGTAGGTGAAAGAACAAGGGAAGGCAATGACCTCCTCAGGGAAATGCTTGAAGCAGGAGTCATAACCTATGGAAAGGAGTTTTTAGAGGTTATGGAGTCGGGAGGATGGGACCTTTCAAAAGTCGACAAACAGGCTTTGAAGGAGTCGAAGCTTGCCCTGGTCTTCGGGCAGATGAATGAACCCCCGGGAGCAAGGGCAAGAGTCGCACTTTCGGGTCTTTCCGTGGCAGAGCATTTCAGGGATGGCGACGGGAAAAGCGGCGGAAGGGACATCCTTTTCTTCATGGATAATGTGTTCCGTTTCACCCAGGCTGGTTCTGAAGTGTCAGCGCTTCTCGGCCGTATGCCGTCAGCAGTGGGATATCAACCGACCCTGGCCACCGAGATGGGTATCATGCAGGAACGTATCACCTCAACACGTCAGGGATCAATAACCTCCGTCCAGGCTGTTTATGTTCCGGCTGACGACCTTACCGACCCTGCTCCTGCAACAACATTTGCACACCTCGATGCAACTACAGTGCTTAGCCGTAAAATCTCCGAACTTGGTATTTACCCTGCTGTCGACCCGCTCGACTCAACATCAAGGATACTTACTCCGGGAATCGTAGGGGAGGCACATTATAACTGCGCCCAGAGGGTAAAAGAGCTTCTCCAGAGATATAACGAGCTTCAGGATATTATTGCCATCCTTGGCATGGATGAGCTTTCGGAAGAAGATAAGCTTGTTGTTCACAGGGCAAGAAGGGTTCAGAGGTTCCTATCACAACCATTCCATGTTGCCGAGCAGTTCACGGGCATCAAGGGTGCACTGGTATCAATAGAGGATACCATCAAGGGGTTCAATATGATCATCGACGGAAAGGTTGACCAGTATCCCGAATCTGCTTTCCTTCTCGTAGGTACGATTGAAGACGCTATTGAAAAGGGAGAGAAAATTCTTGCCCAGTCGAAATAATACATGTTGCAGGATGCCAGGCTGCAGGTTGATGAACCTTTGGCTTGCATCCTGTGACCTGCAGCTGACAACACATACTGACATCATATCATGAAAATCGAGATAATAACACCCGACAGGAAAGTGTATGAAGGTGAAATCAAATCTGTAAGGGTTCCGGGCAAAAAGGGATCTTTTCAGGTTTTAAAAGACCATGCACCAATAATCTCGACTCTCGAATCGGGAACTGTTTACATCGTTGAGCAGGATAATAAAGAAGTGCAGTTTGATATTGACGGAGGCGTGATTGAAGTCAGATCAAACAAGATTATACTTCTTGCCGAAGCTGTTAAATAAGGCCCTCAGATGACATCTGAAGAATTCCGGAAAAATGCCCGTCAGCTGGTCGACTGGATGGCTGATTATATGGAAAATGTAGAGCAGTTCCCGGTAAAATCGCAGGTACGCCCGGGTGATATTATGCGCCAGCTTCCGGAAAAAGCGCCAGCCTTCCCCGATACTTTTGAGAATTTCATGAAGGATTTCGATGAGATCATTATGCCGGGGATAAGCCACTGGCAAAGCCCGAATTTTTTTGCATACTTCCCTGCAAACAGCAGCCCTCCATCGGTTCTTGCCGAGATGATAATTGCCACCCTGGGTGCTCAGTGCATGATCTGGGAGACATCTCCTGCCGCTGCGGAGCTTGAAGAGCAGATGATGATCTGGCTGAGAGACCTCATTGGATTTCCTTCCTCCTTTGAAGGAGTGATTCAGGACTCTGCATCTTCCTCAACGCTTGCGGCAATTCTTACTGCGAGGGAAAAGACCACCGGCTTCAGAATCAATGAGGATGGTGCGGCCGGTGCAGGAACACTGAGGGTATATTGTTCGGAACAGGCACATTCGTCAGTCGAAAAAGCAGTTAAGATAAGCGGAATAGGGAGGAAAAACCTCGTTAAGATCCCTGTAAGGGATGATTTTTCGATGAATGTGCAAAAACTGGATGAAGCAATCTCGCACGATATTCAGAGTGGATTTACGCCCTGCTGCGTTATTGCAACAATAGGCACCACCGGAACTGCCTCTGTCGACCCCGTAAGAGCCATAGGAGAGATCTGCAGAAAAAATGACATATGGCTTCACGTCGATGCTGCAATGGGCGGTACGGCCCTTATTTTGCCTGAATTTCAATGGATGTCGGACGGCAGGGAGCTTATCGACTCAATGGTATTCAATCCTCATAAATGGATGTTCACGAATTTCGATTGTTCTGCCTTTTTCACAAGACATCCCGAAACACTTATCAGGACATTTGAAATATTGCCCGAATATCTCAGGACAAGGACGAGAGGCCAGGTTAACGATTACCGCGACTGGGGTATTCCTCTTGGACGCAGGTTCAGGGCCCTGAAACTCTGGAGCGTCATCAGGATGTACGGAGTGGAAGGTCTTCGGGAGAAAATCCGCTATCACATAAAACTTGCGGCATGGCTGTCGGAAAACATAAGGAAGGAAAAGGATTTTGAGGTTCTGGCTCCCGTAATAATAAATGTAGTGTGTTTCAGATATAAACCGGAAGGGAAATCTGATCAGGAGCTAAACAGGATTAATGAGGTCCTCAATCACAGGCTCAATGATTCGGGGCAAATTTACCTTTCACATACTTCCGTAAACGGGATTTACACCCTGAGGATGGTTACGGGCCAGACAAACGTAAGGATGGAACATGTCGGGAAAGCCTGGGAGCTTATCAAAAACACAGCCAGATCACTTTAACCCCAGGGCAGTTACAGCTTTCTTTTTCCAATACTCATACCAAACAGATCGACGCTAAACAGCATCTCCAGCTTTGGCATATAACCTATTTTTTGCCAGGTGGCCTGAACACCCGCCGAAACCATGAAGGGTATTCTGAAAACATAGAAATCAGTCAGCAGCCCGATACCATAGGATTTGAACTTACCTGTGAGATCAAAGAAATCTGATCTTCTTCCCGTTGCGGTTTCTGAGATGAGATAATATGTATTTGCCCTTGTATAGTCAAAAAAGAAATCTGAACGGATACGAGTAATATATATCAGCCCGGGCAGATTGAGGTCGGGATAAAGCAGAGGCATGAAATAGTCTGCTGAAGCCAACCGTAAATCGGGCGAAATAACATTCCTGTAGCTCCTTGAAAACGAGACGCGGCTGTTCAAAACGAACATTTCCGTATTCTGCTTTTCAGCTTCAAGCCTTATTCTCAGGATGTTATTTTTAAGAACGCCCGGGAAATAGAGCGCTGCTTTTGCTGATATAATATCACCAAAAATTTCCCTGTCGAAAGGATAATATGAATAGCTGATATCAGCCACCTGGGCCCAAGCCGGATAGATATCCCTTGTTGCAGTCCTCCTGTAATTCGAGAAATAAAATCTTCCGCTCAGCTGATTTTGCCCGTTATCATATGCCTGCCTGGCTCTTATATATATGTTATCGTTACTGTAGGAAGAGGAAGCAGACAGATAGAGGTATTTTGTATACTGTCCGCCCCTGAATGTAAGCGGCAGCGAAACAGTATTTGTCATCTTGAAGCCATTCATCATGTTTGGGGGATTATAAATATCTGCCCCGAATTTTTCTATGTACGGGTAGTCACCATAGTCAAGGCGGGATTCAAAAACCAGGTACCATCCCATCCATTTCACCCGAGAATGGAACTTGTGCCTGTTATCGGAGTATTCATAGCCAAGGGTTGAAACAAGTGTACTAAGGTCGTTCTGTGCCATCAAGGTAAATCCCGGCCTTATTGATGACGGATCATCCCGGATCTGTTCTATGTCAGCATAAAAAGGCATCCAGCTGTGGAACCTGAATAAATGCTGCCATTTTCTGTATGGTTCCGGTATGTAGCTTTCAGCGAGGTTGAACGCAGGAACACCCGGTTCAGCGTTAACAATGTCGATAAGAAATGATGAATTTTTCTGAACAGGGGCCTGATTATATAAGGTGGCCGGAAGTTTTATGCTGCAGACATTATTACCCGAGGAGGTATAATCACAGAACAGCATACGGCTGCCATTCAGGTTAAGATCGCTGGCTCCGAACCTTGATTTTGTTACAGATGCCACCATGCCCCCGGGGTTGCGAAGATAGATGTTGTCGGTTCCTGAACGGGAACTTACATAAAACAGCGAATCATTGCTCAGGAAAGAAGACTGAAGGTCATCGAAGCCAGGATCGATATAGTTTTGCCATCTCTTTTCTGCCGGTATATAAGCCATTATTCCCTCGCCTTTGTCTGTTAAATAAATAACAGATACTTTTTTACCTGTTCTGTCCCACTGCGGCCTTTGCAGACCGGCATTCCCGGGTGAAGGCGCTCTCATGAGCAGGTCTCCGTTCCACGCATCAAGAATGACCAGGCTGTTGGAATTATCTGTGGTGTTTTCAGTAGCTGCAATAAAGTTACCGTCGGGAGAGATAGATGCAGCCATATATCTTGTTTTAAAAGAAAGCTGCCTGGTTCTCCTGTTTTTTATGTCCATAACCTTAATGACAGCCCACTGCCTGTTCTCCCAACGCGGATCAGAGTGTGTCTCAATCCAGCAAAGCTTTCCTTTTCCGTATGATATGAACCATGGATAGCAGTCGCCGGGAATGAAGATTCTCTTTTCCTTTTTTTCAGATGGTCTTATTAAAACTATCGAAGGAGGTTCAGATAATGATGTTTTTACTGCTGCAATGCTGTCATAGCCGATAAGGACAGGGGAATGATAATTGATATAATCCTTTCCTTTAGGAGGATTGACGACTTCGTACGATTCAGGATCAGCGAGAGAATCGTCTTTTGCCCAGTATGTCTTCAGGGAAGCAAATGTCTCGGTGAACAATCTCTTTTTTGATAATGATGCATCCCTTCTTAGGCTTAGATTGACCGGATTCACAAGAAAAGGGGCATTTGCAGTGGTCTTCAGCGCATCCTGCCACAGGTTGCGGTTATATTTCAAATACGAATAGGCCATCATCTGGTAGCCGTATTGGTAGTGATCAGGAACAAAGTCCCTGAAGGATCCGTTCACAGATTTATCATAGCTATAAACATTTCCTCTTTCGACCAACAGCGATTTGAGCTGTTTCTGGAATGAGGCGCTTCGTCCTCTCCCCGATCCGGTGAATGCTGTTTCGGAGAACACGGCATCACCCTCGAGATACCATAAAGGCAGAAGGGATGAGACCAGTCCGGGTAACTGCTGCCCGGCGGCAATGGAGGCAACCCTGGTAAATCCTCTGTTGAGCGATTCCATCTGAAGGACATGTGTAAGTTCATGGATTGCAAGCTGTGTGTTCGGATCCAGGGGAATGGAATTTTGTTCAGGTGCCGGATATACTTCCATCCTGCTTGGGGCCCAGGCAACATATCCGTTCGATTCAGTTGAATAATTATGGATGATTACCGGGATCCTGAGTTTCTTTACATGATATAAACCGGAAAGTTTTAACCAGGCCTCATCAAGTGATTTTGCAAAATCCACTCCCGCCTGTCCATAGGTTGAGGGGTAAATGACCCTGAACCTGTCGGTTCTGATCTGCATCCATTTAAGATTTCCGGGATCCTGCCCCGTATTGTAATATTGTGCCTTGAGCCCGGAGCCTGCAATAAGCAGCAAAAGGCAGAAAAATAACTGACTGAATTTCATCAGGGATCCTTTTTGTCAAAAATAGCAAAATAAGCGAGAGAGCCATAACTTAGTCATAGTATGAAAATTTTAGTAATTTCACCGGTCGAAGACCGGAACAGTTTACTTTAGTGAAAAATCTCTCTCTGATGAAAAGATACAGACTCATAAATAACATGACAGGCTGGGTGACATTTGCTGTTGCGGCAGTTACTTATCTGTTGACAATTGAGCCGACTGCAAGCCTTTGGGATTGCGGCGAATTTATTGCATCGGCATTTAAAATGGAGGTCGGACATCCTCCCGGAAACCCTGTATTCATGGTCATGGCCAGGTTTTTCACCCTCTTTGCAGGCGGAAACACTTCGCATGTTGCATTAATGGTGAACGCAATGTCGGCCCTTGCCAGCGCCTTTACGATACTGTTTCTTTTCTGGACCATTACACATCTTGCCCGGAAGTTATTCATCATGAATGAAGATGATTTAACCCCGGCGCGCATATTTGCAATTATGTCGGCAGGCGTTACAGGAGCCCTTGCTTATGCTTTCTCCGATTCTTTCTGGTTTTCTGCAGTTGAGGGTGAAGTATATGCATCTTCTTCCCTTTTCACTGCCGCTGTTTTCTGGGCAATTCTTAAGTGGGAAGATGTTGCAGATGAAGAACACTCAAACCGCTGGCTTATTCTTATCGCTTTCCTTATGGGTCTTTCGATAGGGGTTCATCTTCTTAACCTGTTGGCACTTCCTGCTATAGTGCTCGTATATTATTTCAGGAAATTCGACTTTTCATGGAAGGGCTTCCTTATCTCAATAGTTATTTCCCTTGTGCTTCTTGCATTGCTCCTTTTCGGAATAATGCCCGGACTTGTTACCATATCTTCACGCCTTGACCTTTTCTTTGTGAATAAACTCGGCCTTCCGGCAAACAGTGGCATGATCTTCCATTTCATTCTCCTGATAGTGTTCTTTACAATTGCTGTCAGAACGACATTGAATTCAGAAAATCAGGTCAGGAATAGTGCATATTCTTTAACTGCACTTCTTTTGTCGGGTGTTTGGATAATATCCGGTTCATTTTTCCTGAATCTGATAGTTTTGGCTGCAATTGCGGGTTATGTCTGGTTCCAGGCGGGGAAAAACCGGGTTGTACTGAATATCCTTCTTACTTCGGTAATGATGATCCTTATAGGCTATTCCTCAAATGCCATCATAGTGATAAGGTCGGCTGCCAACCCGCCTCTCAATGAAAATCAGCCTGAACAGCCGTTCAGCCTGCTTTATTTTCTTAACAGGGAACAATATGGCCAGAGGCCTCTCTTCAGAGGGCAGTATTATAATGCTCCGGTGCTTGATTACAAGGATGGCAAGCCAAAATATGTCCTGGAGAACGGTAAATACATTGTTAGCGCACATGATCTTGAACGGGTTTATGATCCCAGATTTATTACGCTGTTCCCGCGTATGTGGAGCGACCAGGCTGATCACGAACAGGTTTACAAGGAATGGGGTAAGGTAAAGGGAGTCCCTGTTACTGTTACCAGTTCGTCGGGGGAAAAGGAAATAATAAGGAAGCCGAAGTTTTCTGAAAACCTGCGGTTCATGTTCTCCTATCAGTTTGGGTACATGTATTTAAGATATTTCATGTGGAATTTTGCAGGGAAGCAGAATGATACACAGGGAACCGGAGGAGCCGTTAACGGCAACTGGATATCAGGCATCAGGTTTCTTGATGAACCAAGGGTTGGTTCTCCTGACCTTCCTGCCGGGATGCGGGATGACACATCGAGGAACGTGTATTACCTGTTGCCTCTTCTGCTTGGCCTAATCGGACTGTTCTATCAGCTTAACCGCGATTACAAGAACTGGTGGGTGATATTCCTTCTTTTCATCATGACAGGGATAGCAATTGTTTTCTATCTTAACCAGTATCCGAATCAGCCGCGCGAAAGGGACTATGCCTATACAGGGTCATTTTATTTCTTCGCAGTATGGATCGGTATGGGAGTACTTGCACTGTTTGAGGCAATTGCAAAGCCTGCCGGAGAAAAGATCGCTGCTCCTGTTGCAGGCCTGTTGTGCTTTTTTGCTGTTCCTGTTCTGATGGGCTCCCAGAACTGGGATGACCACGACAGGTCGGGACGATATCTTGCCCGCGATGTGGCATTCAATTACCTTAATTCATGCGCGAAAGATGCCATACTGTTCACCAACGGGGATAATGACACTTTCCCTCTCTGGTATGCCCAGGAAGTTGAAGGTAAAAGGACGGATGTCAGGGTATGCAATCTTATGCTTCTTAATACCGACTGGTACATTAACCAGATGAAGAGAAAGACATATGAATCTGATGCACTTCCTGTCACTCTTGAACCAAAGAAATACTACGACGGCGTAAATAACCAGGTATTCATAGTGGAAAAGACAAAGGACCCTGTCAACATTTCAACGGTTATAGACTGGGTGAAAAGTGAAAACAAAGCTACCAAGGTGCAGATATCTGCAACCGAGGTGCTTGATGTCATTCCTTCACGTACAATCAGGATCCCTGTCGATTCTGCAAAGGTTATTGCCAGCGGAACTGTAAAACCGGAAGACGCCGATAAAATTGTGCCGTATATAGACATTAAACTGAAGGGAGGCTCTATCCTTAAGAGCCAGCTTATCATACTCGATATTCTTGCTCATAACGACTGGAGCAGGCCTGTTTATTTTGTAACAGGCTACCACGATGATGCAATGGGCCTTGAGGAGTATTTCCAGCTTGAAGGGCTTGCTTATCGGCTTGTTCCCATTAAATCGGAGAATAAGAGTTGGGTTGACTATGGACGTATAGATACTGATATTCTGTATGATAACGTAATGAACAAGTTTGTCTGGGGCGGTGCAAATGATCCTTCCGTAAATCTCGATTATCATCATATCAGGACCTTAATTGTTGTGAGATCGCGTCTTATTTATGCAAAACTTGCGAAAGCGCTGATTGCCGAAGGAAAAAATGAAAAAGCAGTTGAGGTTCTTGACCGTTGTCTTGAAGTCTTACCTGTCAGCAAATTCCTGCCTGATCCTTATTACAATGATCTTATTGAAGCCTATTTCCTTGCAGGGGCAACAGACAAGGCTGCCGAAATGACACGCGGGCTCTGTGATTACTATTACGGCAGGCTCGATTATTACCTGAAGCAGAATCCTTATGTTTTAAGTTCGGCTGAATATGAGATCCAGTCGGCCATTCAGTATACCGCAAAAGCAGCCGGTTACTGTGAAGCCGGTGGCAAAAAGGAAATGGCTGATGAGATAAACAATAAGCTGGAGGGTTATTACCAGGCATATGTGAGCCGGCAAAGATCCATAAAGGGGGCGGATGTTCAGGAACGCTGATTGACAGCGCTGTAAGTTTCCTGCTTTAGATACTTTTCAAGAAGGGCATATACTTTTTCCGGATAAACCGGTTTAAGTATATACTCATTGCATCCTGCGATATAAGCATCAGCTTTTGACTGTTCTGATGAATAGGCGGTTATCATCAGGACAGGAACGCCTTTTCTCTCTTTTCTGAAGATCCTTGTGCAGTCGATGCCGTTGATCAGGGGAATAAGGAAATCCATTATGACGAGGTCAATCTTTGTCTCTTTATTCCTGATATGTTCAACGAAATCTTTACCTGTGCGGAATTTAACTACACCGGCCCCTGTGCTCAGCAGGAGTGTTTCGTAATATCTTAACGACGGAACATCATCCTCCACTATGGCAATTGTCTTGTCTGTTAGTGCTAAACTGCTGAAATTCAGGGACATTATGAAACTGATTTTGACCTGTATAAAATTACGACAAGAAATAGATGTGCGCCTCTTTCCCTACCGCATTTATTAACAACTTATGAACAAATTTAGTGCCGATAAGTGACTTATACAAGCAAATTAACAGGTAAATAGAAAACATTTTGACGAAATACAACCTGCCGGCCGGGGACTAATTGCTCACGTCTCTTGCCGCAAACCGCCCGCCTCAGCTACCTGCATTCCCAGGTTATTCTTGTATTGCCTACGATAACATCCTGTTTCGCTTCAATAGCAATAAGGGCGGCATCGCAATATTCAGTCTCTTCCCCTTCGTCTATCACACCGCCCCCGATCTCATAGGTGACCTGCCTGCAAACCTTGCATGAACCCAGTTCGCATCCGCTGAAGCAGCATGTCATCGCTATGAAGGCGAAGCCAATTATTATTTTGCGTCTCATTGCTTTTTTGTTTACAAAATTAAAATCTTAATCAAACCGGAAATTGATGGTTGTGGTAAAAACGCAAATGTTCCGAAATTATTCGTTATTTTAATGCAACAATTTTATTAAAAGCAGGTCATTAGGATGGAATGAAAATAAAACAACGCTTTAAAAATAAACGTCATGGAAGATACGAGAATGAAAAAACATGTTACTGTGGTGGGAGCAATTCATATCGGCTTTGGAATCCTGGGGCTGATAGGTGCCCTTGCCGTTTTTTTCGGACTGAATTTTGCACGGCAGATGGCTGGTGGTGATGAGGTAGGTGCAATGGTATTAAAGTTCCTTTCATTTAGTCTGCCGCTTCTTATAGGATTTATGTCGACTCTCGGTCTTGTCGGGGGTATAGGGCTTCTGTCATTTCAACCGTGGGCAAGATACCTTGTAATTGTTGTGGCTGCACTGGGATGCCTGAATATCCCGATAGGAACGCTTAAGGGGGTTTATTCACTGTGGGTCCTTTTACAGGATGATACTATCAGGCTGTTCAATCCCTCTGCAAAGACCGGGATCTGATGCCCGTGCATAATCATGGCCGGATACCACGGCTTTTAAGCCGTGGTTAACGAAATCCAACGTTTAAGGACATTAGTCCTTATTTTTTTCTAAATTGTCGCAAAATCCATTCTATGAGCGACGACAATAAAATCATCTTTTCAATGTACCGGGTGGGCAAGACCTTTCCTCCCCATCGTCAGGTACTTAAGGATATCTCACTTTCATTTTTCCTGGGTGCAAAAATCGGTATAATAGGGCTTAACGGATCAGGGAAATCGACCCTTCTGAAAATCATTGCAGGCATTGAGAAGGAATACCAGGGCGATGTTACTTTCCTGCCCGGATATTCAGTCGGACATCTTGCACAAGACCCGCTGCTCGACGACAGCCGGACTGTAAGGGAAATTGTTGAGGAGGGTGTAAGGGAGACGATGGACCTTGTCAGGGAATACGAATCAATTAATCTGATGTTCGGGGAACCGGAGGTTTACGAGAATCCCGACCGGATGCAGCAGCTGATGGACAGGCAGGCCGTTCTCCAGGAGAAAATCGATTATCATGATGCCTGGAATATTGAACACAAGGTTGAAAGGGCTATGGATGCACTGAGATGCCCTGAAAGCGATGCAAAGGTCAGCATTCTTTCCGGCGGAGAACGGAGAAGGGTTGCACTTTGCAGATTGCTGTTGAAACAACCTGATATTCTTCTTCTTGATGAGCCGACCAACCATCTCGATGCAGAATCGGTCCAGTGGCTCGAAACAACCCTGAAACAATATAAAGGGACTGTTATATGTATAACACACGACAGGTATTTCCTCGACAATGTCGCAGGATGGATCCTGGAACTCGACAGAGGGGAGGGTATACCATGGAAGGGCAACTATTCGTCATGGCTAGAGCAGAAGGCTAAAAGACTTGAAATCGAGGAAAAGGGCAATATCCGCAGAAGGAAGATGCTTGAACGGGAACTTGAATGGGTCAGGATGTCACCAAAGGCAAGGCATGCAAAATCAAAGGCACGGCTTGGTGCCTATGAAAACCTTTTAAACCAGGATGTAAAAGCCAAGGAAGAAAGGCTTGAAATATTCATCCCCAATGGCCCGAGGCTTGGAGATAAGGTAATAAGGGCAACAAAGGTTGCAAAATCGTTTGGTGACAAGCTCCTTTTTGAAGATCTCGAATTCAATCTTCCTCCAAACGGGATAGTCGGGGTGATCGGACCAAACGGTGCCGGAAAGACAACTCTTTTCAGGATGATAATGGGTCAGGAAAAACCGACCAAAGGCACTTTTGAAATAGGTGAAACAGTGGTCCTCGGGTATGTCGACCAGTCACATGAAGCAATAGATCCTGCCAAGACCGTATATGAGGTTATCTCGGGTGGCCAGAATGATGTAATGGTAGGAAACAGACTTGTAAACGCCCGCGCCTATGTCTCAAGGTTCAACTTTACCGGGGCCGACCAGGAAAAAAAATGCGCAGTATTGTCAGGAGGGGAGAGGAACAGGCTTCATCTTGCGCTTACTCTTAAATCGGGGGCCAACGTGCTTCTTCTTGATGAGCCCACCAATGACATTGATGTTAATACCCTGCGTGCTCTTGAGGAGGGCCTTGAGAATTTTGCAGGATGCGCCGTAATAATATCTCACGACAGATGGTTCCTCGACAGGGTGACAACACACATCCTGGCTTTTGAGGGCGATTCGAAGGTGGTATGGTTCGAAGGAAACTATTCAGATTACGAGGAAAATTATAAAAAACGGGTTGAGGATTCCACACCTGTAAGGATCAGGTACAAAAAGATTGTGTGACCGGAGACCTTTGATGCTGACGGGTGCAGGGTGCGGGTCAACAGCCATTCTGCGCATTTCGGCAGGATTTGAGGAAAATTTCTTCAACCGTCAACCTGCAACCTGCAACCTGCAACCTGCAACAAAAACTATACTCTACCTGAAGAGTTTAGGAACAAACTCCGACAGATATACCCTCCAGTTTGTCCAGGTGTGTCCGCCCTCACTTTCACGGAATTCGTAAGGCATGTTGATATCATCAAGCTTTTTCCTGAATTCGGTATTGTATTTATACAGGAAGTCGGTTTTGCCGATTCCAATCCAATAAAGCTTATAGCCGTTGTCCTTCTGCTGTTTCAGGGTGGCATCAAAATTATCGTACACTTTTGATACTACTTTTGCATCGGGAGTGATAGCTGCTGAAAACAGACCGATATAGTCGAATGTATTTGGATAGTATCTTGAGATATGAAGGGAATGATAGCCTCCCATTGACAATCCTGCAATGGCGCGTCCTGATTTCTTTGCAATGACCCGGTAATTGCTTTCAACAAATTTAATGATATCACCGAAAGTCTCCTCATATTTCCCGTCCATTGTATTAGGAAGCTGCATAGATGGTTTGTAGAAGCCAAGGCTTGATTCTCCGGGGGCTGCCTCCTGCGCGACATTCCCGTTCGGCATTACGACGATCATTGGTAAGGCCTTGCCCTGTGCAATGAGGTTATCGAGGATCTGCGATGTTCTTCCGAGATTTATCCATGCCTCCTCATCTCCTCCCATTCCATGAAGAAGATAAAGGACCGGATAGTTTTCCCTGCTCGTTTCATATCCTGCCGGAGTATAAATTGTTATACGCCGCGTCACTCCAAGCGAGGGTGAATTATACCAGCGTCTCGTTACCGATCCATGGGGAACCTTGTTCACCTTGTAAAGATCTCCCTTCCCTCCGCCAGTGATGAAAACATTTGTAACAGAAGCCACATCCCTGATGAGATAAACATTATTGGGGTCGGTACATTTAATCCCGTCGGCAATAAACGAATAGCTGTAAAGATCGGATGGAAGGGCTGCAGTTGTATACGTCCATATGCCTTTTTCGTCCTTTTTCATTGCCTCTGAACCGGGAGTCCAGCCCTGGGCCGGCATCCAGTCGCCTGTGATTTTTACCTCCCTGGCATCAGGGGCCTGGAAGCGGAAGGTCACAGTATTGTCGGGATTCACTTCGGGAGAAATGATATTTGTTCCACCGAAAAGCGCCTGTTGCGGGTAGGATGGAAAACTAAATGCAAAAAAAGCCAATAGTGAAAACAACAGAAGTTTTTTCATATTTAAAAGGATTTATTGATACAACAATGGTTTTAACATTCAGACAAATGTAACCATTGATTTTAATTCGTCAACATGATTCTGTTAAGGGTCAGGCTTTTGTTGCAACAAATTTTCTGCCGTCTTTTTTGCATATTGCCTTGAAAAGCCTTCGGGCCGACATAATCCCGGTCGGCAATCCTCCTCCGGGTTCGACCCATTGCCCGCACATGTAGAAATTTTCAAGCCCCGGCAGGGTTTGAGACATTGGCTTTATAATAGTGTTCGAATTTTCCGGTGTTATAAGCCATCCCTCAAAGCTACCCCTCCAGTTGCCCGTGTATCTTTCAAAAGTCATTGGTGTTGCAACATCGACCATCCCGATCTGCGACGAGATGCCCGGGAAACGCTGTTCAAGAAGTTTTATAACCTGAGCCGATATCTCGTCTTTTTTGCTGACATAGGCCTTTTTATCAGCATGGAGCTCTTTCCAGTAGTCATAATTTGTCTCCAGCATTACCGTGAGCGTCGTATGTCCTTCAGGAGCCATAGATGGATCATGATGGTAAAGGTGTACGGGCAGACGGGCCCTCTTTTTGTCTGCGATCACCACCTCCTCGCGGAGAGGGAAGCTGAATCCCGACACCGACAACGGGATCTCATCAAAACGCCGGCTTACTCCCAGGCCAACGATCAAAAGTGGATGGAATGGGATCCATTTTTCGTATATATCCCTTATTTTTTCATCGGCATACCGCCCGTCGAGCATTTTGAAAATTGTGTTGTATCCGTCTGCTGCCGAAATGACAATATCACTCCTGTATTCCTTTCTGTCATCAAGTACCACACCTGATGCCCTGTTGTTTTCGGTAATTATCCTTGCGACACGGCTGTTATAGGCAAGTGTCCCTCCAAGAGCCCTGTACCTTTCCTCCAGAGCCCTCGACATTGGCATTGAACCGCCCAGCGGATAGCCGGCATTTTTTGCGTTGAGGTAAGCAAAAGTAAAGAACATGAACAGTATTGAAAACTCAGGGATCCACATTTCACTGAAAGCCTGTTTCAGGTCAGGATCCTTAAAGCCGGCGGCAAACTCTTTTCCCGTCACCTTCATCCAATGCTGCAATTGTTTGCCTTTGGTGAAAAATGTGGAATAAAGCTTTAGTTGTTTAAAAAACCGCTCAGGAAAGGAAACATTTTTAGAGGACTGGTTAAAAGGAATGCACAGCTTAATACCGTTTATAAAATCCCTTATGTGGGCTTCATCCTGAGGTGAAAATTCGATGAGGTGTTTTTCAAGTTTGTCAATATCCCTGTGAAATGTAATAACTCTCCCGTCAGGGCATTCATAATGCATATATGAATCCATATTAATAAACTCCCTGCCCTGAATTAAGCCGACTTCTTCCCAATAGTCGTACATGGCGCTGCCGGGATTTGAACCTACCAGCCAGTGGATGCAGCCGTCGACTGTGTATCCCTTTCTTTTCCATGAAGTGCATAAACCCCCGGGTTTGTCGTGCATTTCGAATATGGTTGTTTTGTAACCATTCATCTGACCGTATATACCGGCAGCCAATCCTGCAAATCCGGCACCGATAATTATTACCTGTTTTTCGTTATTCATTTTTCCAGTTTAATGATTTTTAGGTTATGCTTAAACCTCATTTCGAATCATTTTTCATACATCTCAGGTTCCTCATCACAAAGAATCCATGATCTAAAGACCATCGGACCATCTGCGCACGAGACCTTACGGTCTTATTTCATCACTGCCTTCCTGTTATTCACATCAATCTGCCCTCCCTTGCCGTTTATAATACTTTTTACAACACTTTCCTTATTCCCGTTCAGCCAGAAGATTATCTTGTTATGGATCCTGTTCTCAAGGTGGGGAGGTGTTTCGATTGCATTGTCTACTATCACGGGCGCATCATAAAAGACATTATATATTCCTATTCCCCAGGCATCGTGGTTCCTGACATTGTCTGAAACCTTGTAAGATGCATATCCACTGGTGCTGTTATGCTTCCAGGCATCGACGGAAGGCGGATCGTAGGGCATTTCACTCTGGTAGAAATATACTCTCCCGTTCTCCCCGTTCCAGAGTGTCTGATATTCCTGGAAATGCTCGTTAAAAAGTCCGTAGACGGTTACATTATTTCCGTTCACTATAAGGCCGTTTGCACATCTGTTCTTATCCCATCCGACTCCGTTACCGTGATCGGCCCTCCAAAGCCAGACATGATCGACAAAAACATCACTGCTGTTAATTACCAGGCAGGCTGAGGCTGAGCCTTCAGCCGGTCCGCCAACCCTGAAAAAGATATCGTAAAGGAACACAGGATTTCCGGTGTGACGTTTCACTGCTCCGGGCCCGCCGACCTCAAAAAGTTTTTCAGAAAATGTTTTACCGGCATCTATTGTTATTCCGCTAACAGTGACGCCATCAATATCAGCAATTTCCACGGCCGCGTTGCCGTTCACCGGAATAAGGGTTGCAAGGCCGGTGCCCATTACAATTGTCCCTGGTTTTGTTATCTTCAGGCTGCTCTCAAGCATATACCTTCCCGGCGTTAAAAGCAGGTTTTTCCCTTTTGAAAGGGCCATGTTAATTGTTTCAGCGTTGTCGGTTCCGGGATATGCGATATAAAATTTACTCAGGCTCAGTGTCTTTCCCGGGTCATTACCGGTGAGCCATTCAGGGCCAACACTGTTTTGCCTGAGAGCAGGAACGCGGATAACAAATTCCTGTCCCTTAAGTGCCAGGTAAGGTTTTTCCCGAATGGTTGGAGTAGCGGCAATAGTCGTATATGGAAGTACCGGCCAGTTTTCTGCCGGGGCTCCGTTGACACCCACGAACATCATGTTCCAGTTGCCTCCGACCCAGAGGCCCATGTCGGTGTTCCTTGTGAACCATTGCTGCTGGGGCCCTGAACTTATTTTGCCGTCGATCTTTGAGTCGGCCAGGAAACCCCCGCTGGCGTATCCTTTGTCGAATAACTGCAGATCGCCTTTCACATGAACCCTTCTCAAGGGTGAGGCCTGCGATACTCCCCATACCATTGCTGAATCGCGGGGAGGGACGACAGTAAGGTTTTCAACCGATCTCCAGAAGTTGACAAGGACGCTTTTCCTGTGCAGGGTATTTGACCGCACCGCACCTTTGATCACAACGTCTTCAGGCGATTCACCGAGGCCAGCCACCTGTGTGTAATATTCGACCCTGACGTCAAGGTCATAGACACCCGGTTTGAACATCAAAGCATAACGGTTTTCAGAGAACTCACTTCTCCGGGCCGACTGCCTTGCAAAAACCGAATCAATGACAGTCTGGATGTCCTCCATCTGCATTGAAGGGTCGAAGACAAAAACATTTTCTCCGAGGGCAGGCACGTTGAATTTTTTAAAACTCTCAGGAAACTGTCCCGACGGATTGTCAGGCTCCCGGGAATATAGTAGTGATGCCTGCAATCCCAGCAGGAGCAACAATCCCTGTAGTGCATAAGGAATCTTCATGTTGCAGTATGTTGTTTAGGTTAGATTTATCTGCCCCTGAGGTTTCTGAAAGACCTTAGATGGTCAGCAGTCTCCCTGACAAGTCTCTGAACCTCCAGTCCATGTTCAATATCAGGTAAGACGGGGTCGGATGACAACCCCGTTATGAACACATAATGTCCATGTATCATCGGCCTGTGCCATCCGGCAGGAACGTGGCCCGAGGGGAAGTTTGTATAAGGTTTATAATGACTTCCGGAAAGATGCCTGGTCCATACGCCTGACTCCTCGGTGAAGTATTCAAAAAGATCGGGAGAAAGAGTGGAATATTTAAGGGCTCCCTTTTCGGCGAAAATTTCAAATGCAAGATAATCGCCGGTTCCTGAACTTATCCTGCTTGAGGATAAGGTACCTGCGGCAAAGGATGTTTCATCGAGTACTGAAATCTGGCTGAAAAGATCTGATTCTTCCGGAACATCATCAAAATGTCCGGCCTGAATGCCGCTTGTTATCCTCAACTTGTTGCCGAGAAAGGCGACAAGAAAGCTTATCGCGTGTGAGCCAAGGTCGGCCATTGCTCCACCGTCGGGCGCCGGAGTGAGCCGGTTTGTCCGTTTGTCGCGGTATTCTTTCCTGAGGTAGTCGCTGTGGTAATATCTGAAGTCAAAGTGCACCGGTTTCCCAAGCTTCCCTGATTTCCAGAGTATAAGCGCATCCCTTACGGCTGAGGAAAAGAGATACTGGAACCCGACCTGGATTCTGACTTCAGGATGTGATAAGGCCAGGTCTCTCATTGAAATCTCTTCCTCAGTATTTGAGCAGACAGGTTTTTCGAGATAGATTCTCCTGACAGATTTCATCCCCAGTGCAGCCCTGAAATGCTCATAATGGACTTTATTTGGCCCCAGGATAAAGACGGTGTCAACGTTATCGTTCCTTATAAAATCATCAATATCGCAAGCATTGGCGAATCCGTAGCGTTCCGCGAAGCTTTCGCGGGATTCCTTTCTTCCTGAACAGACCACTGCCAGCTCTATGCCGGGGACATCATTGTAATAATATTTCAATGAATTCAGGGAGAATGCATGAGAGCGTGCTATTCCCCCTGCTCCGATAAATCCGATTACAACTTTGTTCTGATTCATTTCGAAATAGAGGATTTTCAAACTCAGATTTTTATGAAGAGCCTGTTTTTATAAAGCCAGTAGCAAAGATACCACAATGAGCCCCAGACAGCGAGGCTTGCAATCACTGAAGTAAGCATTTCGCCGGTCCATGAGAAAATAAGCTCACTGAACGGCTTTGCTATCCTTTCAAACAGGTTTGCCCCTCTGATTGAAAAGAAAAGGTAGATAAAAATGCTGTTCATACCTACTACAATAAAGAACCATGATCCTTTGACGAAAAGCTTCTTCACATCAATAAGCCAGTAACAGAATGCAAGCACAAGGATTGCCCAGCCCCCGCTTGCAAAAACGAAAGATGAAGTTGCAATTTTCTTTATTATTGGTGTTATGTTAAGAAGATCAAGGCCATATCCGGTTACCAAAGCAACAAAGCCTCCTGTAACCAGTGTCTTGATTTTCTGGGAAGAGCTTCTGTCACTCATAAGGATCTTTCCGCACAGAACGCCCCATACCGTATGGGCCGTTGTAGAGACGAAGTTAAGGGTTGCCCATTCACTGGCCTTTTGAACCCCTTCGATCTTGTTATTGAACCAGGCCCCGAGGTTTTGGAAATTCACCCAGGGATTATTAAAGCCTTCGACGGGGAAAAACCTGTAGGCCAGGTCAATCAGTAGAAGTATTGCCAGAGTAAAGATGATCTGGAATCTGAAGCTTTTGTTTCTTATAAGAAATGCGACGATGTAAGTAACGGAGAGCTGGGCGAGAACATTCTGGAACCTGAAAACAAGATGGCCGGCGTCGACAAAATAAAGAGCCCACCCGAAAAACAATAAAAGCAATGAACGCTTAAATGCATGGAGCGTGACGTCCCTGTTGCTCTCGCCTTTTTTTAACCTGTTGGCAACTGCAAACGGGATTGCAACCCCGACAATGAACATGAAAAACGGCTGAATCAGATCCCAGAAATGCAAACCATGCCATTCATGATGATGTAGCTGATACCCAAGGAAATGAATAAATCCGTTGTTTGATTTTAATAATATTGAATAAAGTTCTGTGGCTTCTCCGGCCAGCAGGAACATTGTAAACCCCCTGAAGAAGTCAACAGAGGTTATTCTGCCGGGTGGAGCCTGCGGGGTGAATTTTGTTTCTGTGGTCATTGCAAGGATTATTTTGGTTAGGATCTATTTTACGGCTTTCATGAGTTCCCCGATGGCACGTTCAAGCTGTTGATCATGGCC
This sequence comes from Bacteroidales bacterium, assembly GCA_035390825.1. Lineage (GTDB taxonomy): Bacteria > Bacteroidota > Bacteroidia > Bacteroidales > VadinHA17 > LD21. Next base: position 44,318 of record DAOOUQ010000024.1, read on the forward strand.
GTTACTGATTTCAGCCGGCTCATTCTTAACCTGTACATCAGGGGCTGTCTCCACATTTTCAAGCCAGTTGCCGTTAATGTCTTTTGTACTGACAGGGACGGCTCCCCACGTCGTTTCTCCATCCTGAAGCATCTCCCATCCTGCGTAGCTGCATGTTCCGGGAACAGGCATTCCAACCGTAATCCCTATGCCAAGCTCCTTATACCCGCATGCAAAGCAATGACCGTCACTGTAGTTTGCTTCATTGAACATTGCCACGGTCGGCTTTGTCCATCTGAAATTTGGTTCATAACCGACAGGTCTGCTTTCTGTTGAATATTCGAGGTATTTCTTACCGGTAAAGAACATTGTAAGATCCGAAACAAGGTCGCCGCCGTTGTTAAAACGGGTATCAACGATAACCCCTTTCCTGTCGGAGTATTTTCCCATCATCTCCTCGTAAACAGTGCGGTAGGGCCCGTCGGACATTCCGGGGACGTGAACATAGCCTATTTGACCGTTTCCGAGTTTGTCGACTTCATCCTGGTTAAGCTGAACCCAGCGTTTATAAAGAAGTGCATTTTCTTCATTCCTTGTGACAGGCTTTATGGTAATATTCTGCCTCGACTTTGTTGCAGGGTCAAATACCGTGAGCAATGTGAATTTTCCTGCTTTGCGGTTAAGGTACGATGCCACATCGCGTTTGACAGTGATAGTGTCACCGTCAATCTGTTCGATTATCATCCCCGGCCTGACATTTATACTGGCTTTGTCGAGGGGCCCGTCCTTGATGATCTCCTCTATCCTGATCCCGTCGCCGGTGTAAGCGTAATCCATGAAAATCCCAAGGGATGCTGTATTATCGCTGCCCCGGGCTGCAGGGTTGTACCTTGATCCTGAATGTGAAACATTGAGCTCGCCCAGCATTTCCGAAAGAAGCTCTGAAAATTCATGTCCGTTTCCAATAAATGGCAGGAATTTTTTGTAATCAGCATAAAGCTGATCCCAGTTTGCACCATGGAACGTGGAAATATAAAACATGGCTTTTGTCCTGTGCCACACATGATTGAACATTACTTCCCTTTCAGCATTGAGGTCAATTGTCATTTCTCCCCTGAACGATACTGTCTCTTTTTTCCAGCCATCGGGATTTATTTTTGATATGCTGCCATCAGCAAGGAGGAAGAGGTTTTTCATGTCTTTGTCCCACATTAGGTTAGCTTTTTCGGCTTCAAGTGAAAGCTCCATTTTTGTTTCTTTTGTCCTCAGGTTTGTTGACCAGAGATTGAGTCCTTTTTCAAACCTGGCAAGATAATAGAGCTTTTCACCATCCTTTGAGAGCACTGCATCACCCAGTGATGAAGAGTTTATTGTCAGTCTTGCCTTTCGGTTGTAGATGCCATCCATATCAAACACTACAGATGTATCCTTTTTGACCTCGGGAGTTTTTCTCTTTTTGTCAGCATTCTCCTTTTCCTTGTCTTTCTTCTCCTTTTCCTTTGCCTTGTTTTCGATTTCCTTCAGAAGTGCGTAATCTTCCTTGCTCATCCTGAAGCGGTCCCATGCATCGCGCGTAAAGAACATGCTGTAAACGTCAGCCTGACGGTTTCCGCTGTTTGCGTAGCTGCGCAGGCCGTCGCGGTCGCTGAACCAGAGCATCTGTTTTCCGCCGTTGACCCAAACCGGGCGGGAATCATTGTATCCGCTTCTTGTAAGGTTTACCATTTGCGATTTACCGTCAGCAGGAATAAGAGCTACTTCCGAATTCGACATTATCGGTGAATATTCTGCCAGCAGCCATTTGCTGTCGGGGCTCCACTGGAAATACTGATCGCCTTCCGACATATAGATAATATTGTCAGGCGTTAACAGGGTGCGTGTCTGTCTGGTTTTAATGTTGAAAATCTTCAGCGACCTGCGGTCCTCTATATAGGCAACCTCCCTGCCATTTGGTGAGATTTTCGGTTGGTAATTGTCGTGTGTGTTGCTGATAAGCGGCTCTTCCCTGACAAGGGTTGATGCATAGAAATATGGTTCCTCTGATCGCACTATCCTTGAAATAAATATTTTCCATGTATTTCCGCGTTCGCTGGCATATATGAGCGAATCACCGGAAGGGGAAAATCCTATAAATCTCTCCTCTTCGGGGGTATTTGTTATCCTTTTTGTAATTCCTCCGTCGGCTGATGATACAAAAACTTCTCCCCTGACGATAAATGCAACTTCCTTTCCGTCGGGCGATACAGCCATTTCACGGACATTGCCGTTTACTTCCATTATCTGTTCGGGATTGTTCTTGCCTGCCGTACTGATAAACACTGAAAGTTTTTGAGGCTGGCCTCCGGGCTGCATCGTATACAGCGCTCCGTCATAACCAAAACAAAGCTTTCCCGCATCGGAAGAAGAAAGAAACCTTACCGGACCTCCCTTGAAAAATGTAACCTGCTTCTTCTGTTCAGGATCTGATATCATAAGGTTAAATACATTGAATGATCCGCTTTCCTCGCTAAGGTAATAAAGCGATTTTTCATCAGGTGAAAAAACGGGGGTCCTGTCTTCTCCCCTGAATGTTGTAAGCATCTTATGTGTTCCACTGTTTCGATCCCAGATCCACAGATCCCTGGTGATTGATGAAGTATGATGTTTCCTCCAGGCGTTCTCACCTCCTTTTTTGTCGTGATAAACATATAAGTTACCGTCGCGCGAAACATTGACATCCTCAGCAGGGATTGTCCAAACCTGACTGACTCTGCCGCCTTTGACTGGCACCATGTATACTTCGGGTTGTGATTCTGTTGGATACTGCCTGTGCGATGCGGCATCCTGTCTTGTTCCTCCGAAGATTACATAATTGTTGTCGGATGAAAAGGAATACGGGTATTCATTTGAAGAATGGAAAGTAAGTCTTGCAGGCTCTCCTCCGGATACCGCGACAATGTAAATGTCAAAATTCCCATAACGGTCAGACGCAAAGGCAATATATTTTCCGTCGTTGCTCCACACCGGCATAAAGTCGTGAGCTTCGTGAAAAGTAAGTGGCGTTGCCGTACCGCCTTCAGAAGCAACAAGATATATGTCGCCCTTATAGGTGAAGGCAATTTTACTGCCGTCGGGAGATATTGACGGATAACGTAGCCACAGAGCTTCGGTTTGTGAAAACGTTATGCAGGAGGTTGATAGCAAAAGCAGAACATAAAGAAATCTTTTCATGGAAATTGTTTTTTGCTGTGCAATTTACGAAAAGAATCAAACGGGACAATTTTAACGGATGACCTAATTAACCTGTTTTTAGATAAAGCATTTCTTTTTTGCATACATATACGCATTTTCCGGTTTTGCCCTAAGGTGAAAAGTCGTTGAGTCAGACATCCTGTTCCCCTGTGGGGGATCGCGAAATTTCGGGATGTTCGGTGAAAAATACGGGAATTTGTGAACTGGATGATTTTAAAATCAACGAAGTGTGTAATCTTCATGATTATCAGCGAGTGATTGATTTTAGACTGTCGTCCCCAGACTGAATGATTTGTAAAAATAGTTTAAATCACTATTTTTATCAGGATAATTTGTGAGTCAGAAACATTTATAAAGTCTCTATGAAACATAAAATGCTTTTCAAAATTGCTGTTTTAGTGATCCTCCCTTCGTTTTTTTAACGTTCTGTAGTAACAGACAGGATTGGAACCAGTTCAGAGGGCCAGAAGGGGACATGTCCATAGCGGCAGTTAATCTTCCTGAAGAATGGGGAAGAGATAAGAACGTGGGATGGGTTTCGGATCTTGATGGTACCGGATTCTCATCACCGGTAGTGGTTGGTGACAAGGTATTTATTACTTCTGCATTTCCCGAGAAGGCAAATCCTGTGCCCGAGCGGCCAATGGGTCCGCCTCCGCAGGGAGCCGGGGGGCCTCAGCCCGGTGGTCAGGCAGGTGCTCCTCAATCCATGCCGGGGCAGGGAGTCCCTCAACCTGTTCAGGGACCACCGGCTCCGGAAGTCCGTGATACAAGCTATATGAATGAGATCTACAGATGGGAGCTCATCTGTTTTGACCTTGCCAGTGGAAAGGAGAACTGGCGTAAGGTTGCTTATCATGGTGCTCCGAAGGCTGCTAAAAACCCAAACAGCACCTATGCATGTGAGACGCCTGTAACCGATGGTAAAAGGATAATAGCATATTTCGGAATGAACGGGCTCTTCTGTTATGACCTTGAGGGCAAACTTCTCTGGCAGAAAGACCTTGGCGTTTATTACACTCAGAAAGGATGGGGGACAGGCTCTTCACCAGTGATTTACAATGGTGTTGTCTTTATCCAGTTTGATAATGAAGACAATTCGTCTTTGATAGCTCTCGATTCTGAAACCGGAAATGAAAAATGGAGAATTGCGCGTGATGAAAAAACAACTTACAGTACTCCTTATATCTGGAAGAACAAAGTCAGGACCGAGCTTATAACATGCGGAAAGACAGCCAGGTCATATGATCCCGAATCGGGGAAACTTCTTTGGGAGCTAAATGCCGGGGGAGAACAGGTCGTGCCGTCACCCACAGGCAATGAAGAGCTTCTTTTTCTTGGCAATGCCGGGGGAAGGGATATAAAAAGCGTGCTCTTTGCAGTAAAAGCAGGAACTGAGGGTGAGGTAAAATGGAAAACGGAAGAATCAGGCCTTGGCAATCCCTCTCCACTATTGTATAAGGGATTACTTTACATTATTGGGAGCAGGGGTGAGATATCAGTTCTGGATCCCTCCGACGGAAGCCTTAAATATCAGAAAAGGATAAGTGGCATTGCCAGCTGCTGGGCTTCTCCATGGGCTGTAAATGACAAAATATATTTTATTGACGAAAAAGGGACCACACGTGTTTTTAAAGCCGGGAACACTTTTGAACAAACGGGTGAAAACAGCCTCGATGGGACCAGATTCTGGGCTTCTGTCGCTGTTACCTCCGATTCTTATATTTTCAGGGCAGGAGATAAGCTTTACAGGGTCAAATAGAAAATTGGAAATAATCTGATATAAAGTGAAAAAACGTACATTCATCAAGTCAGGAATATTGGCAATGGGAGCAATGATGTTTACAAAAAAAGGATCATCACTTGAGTATTATCCAAGGCCTTCGGATAAAAAGTGGGCAGTGCTGTACGCCACCTGGTGCGGGTCGGCAAGGGATGCAGGAGTTTGGATATCAGAAGGCATGGATGGCATTGCGAATGTCTTTGATGTCAGGGAAAACCCTGATCTTTCACATTACGATCATGTGATAATCGGCGGAGCGATCCGTGGGGGCAAAGTGTCGCAGGAACTTCAGAATTATATTGCCGGCAACAGGGATATCCTGAGATCAAAGATCAGAGGCTGTTTTGCTGTCTGCGGCAACATGATGAAGCCTCCTACTGCCGAAACGGTAAAATTGCTTATTGATGATCACATAGCAGCACTGTGCGGAGTTGAGAATATGCCTTCCCGTGTTTTTTTGGGCAGGATTACTTACGGACTGATGGAGCCTGATGTCAGGAAACAGATGGAAGGATACAAGATGCCTGAATATGACAATCTTAAACGTTCAGAATGCATGGCTTTCGGAAAGGAAATACTGGCATCAGTAATTGCCAGGGGATGAAAGGGCAAGGATTAATCCTTAATGAGCTTGTAAAAATGTGTATTATTCTCCCCGATCCTCAGGATGTAGGTGCCAGGGCTCAGACCGGAAACATCTATCATCGATTCATCCGAATCGAGGGTTCCCGCCACAATAACCTGTCCTGTAAGGTTGATAAGGGCATAGGGTGAGGGAATCATGACAGGCAGACTTCTGATCTTTAGCAGATTGCGGACCGGAACAGGAGATATAATATGTTCTCTTTCAGAGTCAGGGCAAGGAATTTTAAGACCGGCATAGTTACCCAGATAGGAGCTGAGATTGAAAATATGGATTTTCTGCGATACATTTATCAGAGGGGGAAATGAAAAATGTTCGTTTGTGGCATAATACTTAATGCCGTCGGATGATGCAATTCCTTCTATCTGATGTGAAGGAAGATTTATTTCAAGTTTTCTTTTGTTGCCGCTGAAAAAATCGTTGCCTTCAAAATCGTAAAGAAGAAAAAAGAAAGGATCAAGGGTTCTGCTGTATCCTGTCAATACAACAATACCTTTCGTTGCGACAAAGACCGAGCCGGTTATAAGGCCTTTTACATCATATTCTTCTTTCAGCCTGGCGATGTAAGTGCCGGGCACTTTCGGAAGAGAATACAAGCCGGTTTTCCTGCCGGTCCATTGTTTTGTAAAAAGGAAAACAGAGTCGTCAGTGACAATAAAGGCTTCACAGTCGTAATCGGTCTGATTGGCGTCTGCAGGTTCAAAATCGGTCTGGTCAGAATAAGAGAATCCTATCGTGTCGATGTCAGGGGATCCCGAGGTAAGGGAAGATTTACTGATCCTGAGGATTTTCAGGTCTTTCCGGTTTCCGTAGTTGTTGCCAAAGTCCCCGATGTAAACATATTCATTATCCTGGGAGATCTCTTCCCAGTCGATATTCTCAACGTTGGCAAGCGGAACCGTGTTGACAATACTGCCCCGTACCGTATCGACAGAATAGATATTTGTATCCAGATTGTCATTGTGTGTCCACAGAAGATCATTCCAGATAATGAGTCCGGATGTTTCTGCAAGCAGGCCCTGAAGGGGAAGTGAGGCCATGGGTTTTATATTTGCAGGGTTATACCGGCAGCTTCCGTCGTTTAATGTTGCTGAAGCATTATAGTTCAGGGCAAGCCTGTCGGTGCATCCTCTTATCTGACCACTGAGGGATGCTTTGGGGAGTAACAGGATCAAAAAAAGTGCAGGCCAGTACCTTGTCATCCGGGAATAGCAGTCGTTTAATGTTGAGAATCTAAAGTTATGAATATTATGAAATGGAAGATTTTTTTTGACATTCAGTTTGCTGAAAAATATAAAAACCGCAAAGTGCGCCATGTTTTCTGCCAGAGGCCCAAAGGAGATCATCTTCACGGCAATCCTTGCGTATCCGGCACAGAATCAGCGTTCTTCGCGGTTATTAATGTTTATTGCAGCTCTTTTACCTTTTAAATCTGGTCACTGGTTTCGTGTGAAGGTGAAAGAATATTGTCCGACACTTCCAAGAGCTTCCAGAGATATTTCAAAATGTATGGTATAGTTGCCTGTGCATGAGCTGTAAACGCCACTGCCTGCATACGAGATGGCACCATAGCCCCATGCCTCGGAAGCAATTGCTTTAAGCGGAGCTGTCACCCCATAGGTGGCAGGATCGATATACATGACGAGCGGGCCAAGATCTTCGACAAGCCCTTCTATCTCTTCAAGGCCCGATATATAGATCTTGTAAGGATTATCATTGTCAGCTGCAAGGGTTATGCTTCCGTCTGATCCCCAGTCGGGAGAAACACAGTGGTAGCTGCCAGTTGAAAGCGTTACATCATAGCCGCAGGCAACCGGTACCGACAGTACAGCCACAGATCGTGTGGTGATTCCGTTTGCCCGGGTCAGCAACTCAAAAGTGAAGATATCACCGTTTTCGACTTCGGCAGGCTGGAGCCCAAGCTTCTCAATGACATCCTTCGATTTTATCCTGACAGTAGCTGGAAAAGATGTAGCCTCGGTCATCACGATCCTTTCAAAGTTGTCGCGGAATGATGCAACCACTGTGATTTTATCGGGATCGGTTCCTTCCGGGACCGTTATTGTAAATTCAATATATGAATTCTCAAGATCTTTTGAGTCAAAGACTCCCGGGTTCAGACCTGTTATCGCCGGCACTACAGCGACACCTCTTTTACCTGCCGGATCGGGCAGCTCTTCACAGGCTGCAGCCAGTATCAGAAGGGTGAAAATGAGGCCTGTTATTTTTAAATTTATCATCTTCGGAATTTTTAAAATGTTTATTTCTGCAACATGTAAAACTTATCGCGTACCTCCAGCCCACCATACATTTTCAGTATAGACATACATGCCGTCACCATAAGCATTGCGGATATTGGCATTTGTGGTAACGTCGTCAGAGCCATATGAAAAACGGAGAGGGAATCGTGTGGAATTAAATGGATTTTCAAGATTTATAACATTGTTGCCCATGGCTTTCAGCCTCCTGTAATCGTTGTATGCTTCAATAGCTTCTTCTTCATAAAAAGCAATATATTTCTGGTTCATGACTTCAGACAGAGGATTCAGGTCGAATTTTGCCTTGACATTTGCTGTGAAATAAGCCTCTGCATCTCCGCTGGTAAGCCTGATATTTGCTTTCCGGAACGCTGCTGCTATTCCATTTTGCAAAGCCGATTCTGCAGCCGGGAGGTTGTTCAGGCGGACATAGGCTTCTGCCTTCAGGAACTCAATCTCATGGTAGCTGAGAAGATATGTCGGAGCGCTGACGGTACTTATTGCTGATATTGAGTAATATCCCTGGATCTGGTTAGCGGTGCCGTTGGGAGCGAATACAAGTTCGCCGCCAACGCCCGGATATGTTGTGAAGAAGATATCATCCCTTGGATCGTTCCTTTCAACAAGCTTGTTGTGAAGACTCTGGCTGGCGCCATAATAATCACGATCCTGGAACATACTATAGAACGGGCTCTTGGTTGTATTCCCGTTATAATTGAACTGGGCCTGTTCTGCAGCCGAGGTAAATGACTGATCAGCAAAAGTGATAACATCGGCATATGCAGGAGCTTTGTGCGAAAGGCGCATAGTATAGCGGGCTTTCAGGCCATAGGCAAATTTCTTCCATTTATCGGTATTGCCACCATAGATGAGGTCCTGGCTTCCGAGTGACGGGAACACTGAACTTTTGCCAAGGTTGGCAATTGCATCATCGAGAAGCTTGAAGATATCCTGATAGATATTCTGCTGTTTATCGAGAGCCGGAGTGAAAATTACTCCGGGCTGAACAGCTTCACTCCAGGGAACATCACCCATTACGTCTGTAAGTGTTGCCAGATTGTATGCAGTAAGGATCTGGGCAATTCCCAGAGTATGGAAATTCCCCTCTTCGGATCCTCCTTCCGAACATTTTTCCCTTATGATCTTCAGACTGTACAGGTTCGCATATACTGAGTTCCATGTATTGTTATAGGTGGTGGAACTCGATGGTTGTGACGATCTTATATCGGCATTATAAAACTGGCCCCATGTGCCTGTGTTATGTTCTATGTATATCGAAGCATAGAAATTGAAGTCACCGCCTGCCACTGAAAATGCGGTCGATGTCATGACATCTGTTATGATGAGCCGGCTTGCCATATCATTTGGATCATTTACATTCTCGTTTATGTCGTCCATAATCGATTCGGAACATGACCACAGCAATGCAAGGGCCAGTATCGCGGCAATTAAAATATTAATCGGTTTTTTCATGATCTTACAGATTAAAAGGTTATATCAACATTGAACCCGAAGCTGGATACCTGAGGCACTGTAAACCTTTCAAATGATCCTCCCATGTTGGTATTTCCCTGGCTTGATTCAGGATCAAGGTTTGGAAGAGCTGTCCAGAGAAGGAGGTTCCTTGCAAATACGGAAACCCCCATATCAAGCTTTTTAAAAAGCTTTTCAGGTTTGTATTTAAGGGCCAACTCCCTGAGTTTCACGAATGAATTCTCGAAGATATAATATTCATCTATATTGGTAAGGACATTAGTGTGAAGGCTCTGCAATGCCAGCGGGTCATTGGGGCCTCCTCTCGCGATATCGTTAGGTGATCCGTCAGATTTAACGCCGTCGTATATAAATGTCGATTCACGGTCTTCTGTTCTTTTTGACAAACCGTAATAATCGAGCAGGCCATTGCTTCCTGAATACATTTCACCTCCCTGCTTCCATTCGACAAGGGCATTAAGTGACCATCTCCTGTATGTGAACGTGGTACCTCCGCCCAGGATGAAATCGGGTGATACCTTACCTATGACAGCAGGGCCTCCTGTTAACGGGAACCCGTAGTTAGGCGAAGCAGGATTGTCGTCAACGACAATTTTTCCTTCCTCGTTGCGAAGAAATGATTCACCATAAATCACGGGATAAGTATCCCCGATCTGGGCTCTCACCTGGGGGGTTTCGAATCCTCCTATAAAAATACTCTCGACACCCGGTGCAAGGGCATCGACATAGTTGTCGATCTTTGAAAAATTGAAATTCATATCCCATTGGAAGCTCTTCGAGGCCACAGGCGTCATGTATAAGACAACCTCATGGCTCAGGGTATGTACTTTCCCGCCATTCATAAGCATCGACCTGATGCCGGTTGATCCGGCAAGAGGCACTGCAAAGATCTGGTCAACAACATTCTGACGTGAGAATGTATAATCAAAGCCAAAACGGTTCCGGAAGAATTTCAGTTCCGCACCTGCTTCGTACGACTTTGTATTTTGCGGTACAAGATTGGGGTCATACTGTATGTTATTGGGAATGTACGAATTCACTCCCCCTATTGGATAAACGACAGGGGATCCTGTCCACCATCCGCCTGCATAACTCGGAGAAGTGAAATAATTCTTTATATAATTTCCTGCCTGACCGACTTCAGCATACGACAACCTGAGTTTTGCATAGGAAAGCCAGTTTATATTCTTAACGGCATCCAGTTCTGTTGCAACGAAGCTGACTGCAGCCGAGGGATAGAAGAATGACCTGTGGTTTGCAGGCATTGTTGAAACAATATCATTCCTTCCCGTAGCTGTAAGGAACAACAGTGATTTCCAGCTCAGCGAAAGACTTCCGAAGAAACCCACGGTACGGTTTTGATTTCTTGATTCGTTTGAAGTGACGATGTTTGCATTTCTAATATGAGCCCATCCTCCGAAGTTAAAATCCTCACCATGCTCCGAGTAGGTTTTGGTTTTGTTATGATCAAATTCATTGCCAATCAGAACGCTGAAATTCAGGCCATTGTTAAGATTCCAGTCGTAGTTTACAGTCAGGAGTGAGTTGACAGTAAAAGAAGTAATGCCATAGTTATCAATCATCCCGGTGTTTCCGCCATGACCGTATTCAAATATGTCCTGGAAATTTGTCGTATATGAATCAGTACCCAGCTGATACCGTAGCTTGAGGTTCATTTTCTCGTTGATGCTGGTCTGATAGTTGACATAACCATTGCCAAAAAACCTGTCTGTCTTTTCGTTGAAAACAGTATGCTCGGCCGACCAGTATGGATTGTCCCAGCTTCCTCCGCGGTAATAGATCTGGGCATAGGGGTTGCCCGGAACGAAATACGGATAATCTCTTAGATTATAACTTAAAGGAGCGCCGAGCACCCCGGCCAGTGCTGCATCGTTGGCTGTGGGAAGCTTGTCAATATCAGTCCTTGAGAAATTGGCGTTGAATCCCGAGGAGAAATTATCATTCAATTTTCTTTCAGCAGATGCCTTGCCGTTCCATCTATTCATGCCGGAGGCCAGTGCCACACCGCTTTGTGAAGTCTGGGTGAGGCCAAGTGAATAAGATCCTTTATCCATAGCCTGGCTTACATTTACATTGTTAGTCGCGGAATATCCTGTTCTGAAATACCTGTCCCAGTTATTGAATACCTGCGGTGTTACCCAGGCATCTTCAGCCAGGCCCTGTTCAAGCTGAGGCACAAGAAATTTTCCGGGATGGCCGTTGGCGTTTCCTCCATAAACCGGATCATCAGGCAAGTCAGCTATTTTAGGCCCCCACGATAAGGGTGAGTTTGGCACATAGGCTCCATTCACTCCCTGGGCGTAGGTGGTCTGATAATCAGGAGTGCGGGACACCTCTGAGAAAGCGCTTGTATGCGAAACTGAGATAACTGGTTTGCCGGGTACATTATCACGGCCGCTTTTTGTTGTTATAAGAATAACACCATTTGATGCACGTATGCCGTATAATGCAGCTGCCGCCTGTCCTTTCAGAACGGTAATGCTTTCAATATCTGCAGGATTAAGGTCGACAGCACGGTTTGAGATATCGGATCCCGTAACACCGTCGCCGCGGAGTGAAAAATCTCCATTCGTACCCGACTGGATGTCGGCTGTTGAAGCCACGGGCATGCCGTCGACAACATAAAGAGGTGTGTTGTTGCCGGTAAAGGAACGTGCACCGCGGATGACAATTTGTGATGATGCCCCGGGCATACCGCTCGAGGGTTTGATATCGATCCCCGACAGCTTGCCCTGTATTGCTCCGGCGAGATCAGTATTCCCGGTACGCTCGATCATGTCATTCTTTACATCCTGGACCGAATATCCCACGGCCTTCTTTTCGCGCGACACACCAAGAGCGGTTACTACAACCTCATCGAGCCCTAGCACATCAGATTCAAGAACTACATCAATTACCGACCGGTTCCCTATCTCAACCTCCTGTTTTTTCATACCGATATACGAAAAAACAAGTGTTGTGGCATTAACCGGGACTGCAAGCGTGTATTTTCCGTTCAAATCGGTGACAATCCCGATTGTCGTCCCCTTCACTGAAACGGAAACCCCGGGCAATGCTCCCTCCCCCTCAACAGCAGAGGTAACAGTACCCGTTACTGTTTTTTGCTGGGCCCTTGCCGAAAGCACAAGGCCGCAAAAAACCAAAAACATCAGGAGAAGTTTTCTCATAGCTTTTAGTTTAGTTTAATAATAAAGATTCAAGGAATTTGGCGATTCCTTTTACTGTCCTGTGTTGAGGGCACGCCTCTTCACGATTATAAAAATAATTACAGTAAGATTTGCCTCATACAGGGAATTTACGGATTGCACATCCCGGTTTATAAATGACATACCGGGATTTCCGTACGGAATTGAATAACTAAAATGCTTTCAGTTTCAGGCTGTACCGGAAAAAGGAGTTTGGGTGTCTTACCGGATTATATCCAGGAGTTCCACCTCGAAGATCAGGGTTGAAAATGGTCTGATTACATCTCCTGCACCCCTTGAACCATAACCGAGTTTTTCAGGGATATAAAAGATAAATTTTGATCCGACAGGCATAAGCTGAAGCCCCTCTGTCCAGCCTGGTATGACTCCTCCCAGAGGAAACTGGGCGGGAGAATTTCTCTTATATGAGGAATCAAACTCAGTCCCGTCGATGAGCTTTCCCGTATAGTTGACTTTTACTACGTTGTCACTGGCCGGCTTCGGGCCTGTTCCCATTGTCACAACTTCATACTGAAGCCCGGAAGGGGTCACTTTTATCCCGGGTTTCTCCTTGTTTTTTGCAAGGAAAGATTCATTTGCTTCTATGTAATCCTTGCTGGCAGCCCTCTCAAGTTCAGCCTGACGTGCCTGTCTTTCATTGACGTAGGCCATAAGGATGTTCCTGGCAGATTCTTCTGACAATATGGCATTCCCCTTTTTTGCTTCGATCATGGCCTTTGCAAAGATCAGTGGATTGATGCTAACGTTTTCCTGTGCCAACGAGCTGTAATTCATAAGGGCCAGCGCATAGGAGAGGGAGTCTTCTTTTGTGACAATCGGTAGATTTGATATCCTGTCGGTGAGTTCTGATGATTCCTGTGCAGTAAGTATTGCTGAAAATGCCGTAATAATGATTACCGGCAGTATGAACTTCATTGTTTTCATGTCCATCCATGATAAAATATTGCCCGAAGATATTCAAATAATTTAAATTTGTTTAACTGAAATCACAAGGAATGAGAAACTGGACCACTCCGGGCGGATACAGAATTTTCCAGGTCCTTTCGGGAAGGAGCAATGTGTTTCTTTTGACAAACGGAAAGGCAGACATCCTGGTTGACACAGGTCCCGGATTCATGTGGAAAACCCTGCAAGAAAGGCTTGGGAAATTGCACGTAAATAAGATTGATCTTTTGATACTTACACATTCTCATTTCGATCATGCCGCCAATGCGGCAAATATCAGGGAGAAGTATAATGCAAGGGTGATAATACATAAATCGGAAACGGGTTATCTGACTTCCGGTGATAATATCCTTCCGTCCGGAACAAATTCCTTCACAAAATTCCTTGTCAGGACTTTTGAAGGCAAATTCAGGAGCGTTGCCCTTTATCAGCCCTGCAAATATGATTATGCTATTGATGATATATTTGAACTTTCAGATTTTGGATTCAACGCATACCTGATGCATACTCCAGGACATACAGAAGGATCGGTAAGCGTGATAACAGATAACGAGATCGCCCTTGTGGGAGATACGATGTTCGGAGTTTTCTGGTGGACGGCATTCCCTCCTTTTGCATCAGATCCCGGCCGGTTGCTTAAAAGTTGGGAGAAACTGCTCAAAACGGGCTGCAGGCTTTTTATCCCTTCGCACGGATCGGCAAACAGCAAAGACATGGTCGAAAAAGATCTTTTAAAAAGAACCAATATCAAATTACCATATTGAAATTTTAAAAAATGACAGACAAATCAAAAGAATTGAGATCAACTATCAAGCTTATAAATGATAAGCTGCTTTTCAAAGGAACTGTTGGAGACAACACACCAATATCAATAGATTATATTGCCCCTCTTGGTGACGATATGGGATATACGTCTCTTGAATTACTTCTTCTTAGCCTGTCGTCGTGCCTGGGCAGTGCAATGCTGACTTTCCTCAGGAGAATGCACCGGGCAATTACAGGTTTTGAAATGCATGCCAGGGGCCTCAGAAAAGAGGAGCATCCGACAGGATTCAGTAGAATTTTTCTTGATATTCATATTACTTCCCCCGATGCCACAGAACAGGAGGTAAAAAAGGTGATCAGTATGGCAGAAGAAAAATACTGCCCGGTCTGGTCAATGATCAAAGGAAATACAACAGTTGAGACCGCTTTCACCGTAAACAATTGACAAAGTGGATAAAAATGAATTGACTAAACTGGCAAAAGAACATATTCATATGTTATGTTCAGTCATTCCTGAAAGGCGTGTGGGTGGCGAAGGGAACCGTCAGGCTACAGGTTATGTTAAGAAGGAATTCGTAAAATCAGGATGGATAACAGAGGAGACTGTGCTCGGAGTTATGGACTGGAAAACCAGCGGGGCAAGTCTTAAATGCGGAACGGAATTGTTTGAAGTAAGTTCATCGCCTTATTCTAAAGGTTGTCTGGTCAGGGGAGAACTGGTTCCGGCAGAAACTGTTGAAGAGCTTGAAAAAGCAGACATTTCCGGCAAAATTGTTTTTTTACATGGTCAGATAGCTAAAGGGCAGATAATGCCCAAAAATTTCGTTTTTTACAATCCTGAAGAGCACAAAAGGATTATCTCAGCCCTGGAAAGGGGGAATCCCAGGGCCATTATAAGTGCCACCGGACGCGATTCTGCAATTGCAGGGGGTGCTTACCCTTTTCCGATGTTCGAAGACGGTGATTTCGACATCCCGTCGGTGTATATGAAAGATACAGAAGGAGAGAAGCTTATTGCCTGTTCAGGAAAGGTCGTGACACTTGAATCAGGAGCAGAACGCATACCTGAGACTGCTTTAAATGTTATTGCCCGGAAGGAAGGGAAAACAAATAAAAGAATTGCCGTAACGGCTCATATTGATGCCAAAATCGGCACTCAGGGAGCCATCGACAATGCGACAGGCGTTGCTGTTCTGATGCTGCTCGCTGAACTGATGAAGGATTACAAAGGGAATTACAGTATTGAACTTGTTGCCTTTAACGGTGAAGACTACTATGCCGTCCCCGGACAGATGAAATATATTGAACAAAACCAGGGAATGTTTGATCAAATCGTGCTGAATATAAATATTGACGGGGCAGGGTATAAGGAAGGTCCTTCCTGTTTTTCCGCCTTTAATCTTCCGGGTCACATAAGGGGAAAACTGGATGCCATTTTTAAAAGCCATCAGGATATTGTTGAGGGCAAACCATGGGTTCAGGGCGACCACAGCATCTTTGTCCGGTTTGGCTGTCCGGCAATTGCTGTAAGTTCCGAATGGTTCATCGATCATATGGATGATCAGGACATCACACATACACCCAAGGATGATCCTGGTATCGTAAATTATGAACGGATACCTGAATGTGCCCTGGCAATCAAAGAGTTAATAGTCAGTCTTGCTGAGAATGAATAGTCTGGAATGATAAGTCGCTTCTTTCCTCCCCCGGTACACAAAAAAGCATTCTGTTATCCCGAATGAGACGTTTCCATGCAATCGAAGATACGTTGAGATGAGGAATCTCTCACGCGGGGCAGGGAAATGCTCAACAACCGTTTTACCGGATGATGAATGCATCAGAGTATTATAAGCCGTGCCTTAATACGCTGCCGGATGAAAACAGAAATGATCGCTGGAAGGACTGATGACGATTTCATAATGCGAACGTGACTCATGATCCCCAAATATGATATCTTCCTGGCGGGATGAGAACCCGCTGTACCTGTCAGCTCACCTGATCTCACATCCCCGGAACGGATATCTGCAACATACTAATATTTATTTCTTCGCGATTTAGTAATCAGTAACTTAACCCGTAGTCTTCTTTTTTTGCAACAACTGGTTAATTATGTTATTAGCAGATTAACCTTCTTTCTGATTACCGTTTGCCTGCTTTTTACAATGTGCAAAAGACCGGGGACAATACGGGTAAAACCGGTTTTTCGGTGTTGAACGGGAGCACTATCATGGATGTAAACAGGGTCACACCCCGACCGGGAGTTCAGTTTTCGGGAGACAGCGCGGGAGAAAGCAATTTTAACGAGGGGAACCCGGGTTAAAATCGGAATAATGTTTTCATCCCATATCCAGCTCCAGTGCAAAAGGCTTCAGTGAAATGCGTAATCGACTTTTACCATAAAACTGTTTCGCGGGAATGCCCTGAAAAGCTCTGATATCTGTCCCCCAAGTGATTGTCCGTACAGATCATCTCCCCAGGGAGCAAGGGGATTCATTTCCTCGTCTTTTCTGCGCGAATGGCTCCACACGAAATAAATTGCAGATCCGGGTCTGTATTCCCACCTTGTTACGAAATTTGACTGCAGGTTTTTATAGTTGAAATCCCTCCTTTTGGGGTACCCGGGGAAAGGAACCATTTTGTCGGGATTGGCCAGTATGCTGAAATTGCCATACCGTCCTTTTGCCGCGAAAAACTGCGAATAAAGCTGCATTGAAAATTTACTTGTCAAAGTAAGAGAACCTCTCACCGTAAGGTCGGCCGATCGGGTATCACGTACTCCGAACACTGGTACATAAAACCAGCCGGGTTTATTTTCCTTCACATCTGCAAGGATAGTCGCGAGAGTTCCATCGTCGTTGAAGGCCGTTAGATCCTCCCGGTTCAGATTATCGGGGGATGTAGACAAGCTGCCGATTTTCCAGCCGGCGTCATCATGGAAAAATGTTTCGTTCGACGCCCATGCGGTTTTGTCATTTTCCCAGGAACTTTTGATTTCCGCACTGAGGGATACTTTTGTCCCGGGTATCACAGTACCCAGAAAATCGATCATATATTCCGAACCTTTGTTGTCGTATTTTCTTACAGATGCCTTTGGCGTTATTTTCCATTTCTTTCTGTCATCAGTGGAGAATTCCCCCGATAATTCAGCCCCTTTTGGCTTTGCCCATACCCACAGGCCCCTTGTCTCCCAGAGATCATACCCCCCGAGAGGGCTTATCAGGGCGGTACCGGCCTTGATTTGCCTGAACTTTTTTGTTGTAAGGGTCATCTTGAGATTAATTTCACTCCCCATGTCATAATTTTCAAGCATAGAAAGCCTTCTTGCATAATCGAGGCTCAGTTCTCCACGCTGGAAATTGCCGAATTCCTTTCCTCCCTTAAGCTTGTATTTGAGATTGGCCCAAATCTGGTACCAGTTTTGTTCAAATGTTATCCATCCGATATCATTAGGATTATACTGGTCGGTAAACATGAGCAGGGCTACATGTCCGTCGATGATGCCCTGCCTTTTACGTATGGCGAGGCTGCTCATCATGCCTGTCTGGTCTTTGATTCCCTGAACCAGTGAATTTCTGTCGGAAAACGCTATAGTTCCTTCGAAACCATACCTGTTATTATCAAATCTTAAATCCCAGTCTAAACCACCTGTTATGCTTTGCCACCCTGTCCCTTTGGCTTCGGGGCTGTAATAATATGTAAGGATTCCTCCGGCCGATGAATATTCATTTATCCTCTGGCTTGCGCGGAATACTGCATAATTGTTGGAAGGGTTGAAATTCTCCCCGGCTGTAACACCCATAATGCCAAATGAAAGATCCTTTTCGGTGCGGCCTGACAGTTTTACAGCTGCTATGATAGGTTCATCGGCACCAAACCGCCTGGGATAATACAGCCTGCTGTTTCCTATGCCGAATTTAAAGATGTCGGCACCTTCGAGGAAAAATGGCCGTTTTTCAGGGTACAAAGTCTGGAAAGCCGTCAGATTGAGAACAGCCGGATCAGCTTCAACCTGGCCGAAATCCGGCCTTATTGTTGCATCAAGGATCACATTTGGCCCTATCCCGATTTTAATGTCACCTCCCGTACTGCTTTTAAACCTGTAATCAGCTTTGCCGGCGGCATTCTCATTTTCACTTATGTCAAGACCGGCAAGAACATATGGTCGTACCTGGATATTAGTCCTTGGATCAATACCTTTTATTCCGGTAATTTTCCCATATCCCGAGACAAGGTTGCTCCTTTTGTCACGCGGGATATACGGCCATTCGGAAACCTCGCCTGATTTTGGATTACGCCTTGAGAAATAAACACCCCAGGTCTGTATCTCTTTTTTTGAGTACCTGAGCATATTGTAAGGTATACGCATTTCAACTGACCAGCCCTCATCAGTTATACTGACGTCTGAAAACCATATTGCATCCCATGAGACATCAAGGCCCGTCGGAAGCAAGGGATTAGTTGCTCCCGAGCTGACCTTTCTGTTGTCGTCCTGTTGTCCGTCAAGCTGAACCCCTGCAGCATTCACTGCAAATGTAAATGCCATCTTGCCGCTGTTGTACGAATCGACGGATACCATGAACCAGTCGGCCCTGTTATATTCATCCCTCCGCCCCAGATTATTCTCAATATTATTCCTCCTGTCAAATAACAAGGCACCTATGTACAGGTCATCCTTTCCAAAGAGTATCCTTACCTCGGTTCTGCCGTTTGATTTTATCCCTTCGACAGGCTCATATTGAATGAAATCAGATACAGTCCGGGCTTCCTGCCAGGCTGCTTCATTAAGATTTCCGTCGATCACGACAGCAGAATTTGTAAAAGAAGCTGTCAATAATCCGTTTTCCTGTGAGAAAAGCGACTGGAAAGATGCCAGGATGCTGATGGCAAGAATGTTAGGTGTTATTTTAAACATAGGATGCCCGGTCAAACAATGACAATATAATAAACTTAACTGTCAATAAATTGCTTTTAATGTTTTTTAAGAATTACTGTTGTTTGATCCTTTAATCCCAACACTTTTTCCTTATCGGGTTCTGAAGAAGAATATCCGGGGTGCAAAAAACACTTCAACACTTTAACTGAAAACTTACCGGCCCCATACTGGAAGTTAAAATTACTATGGCTGAGATAAATACAAAACGTGTCAACTCTGATATTGCCAGTATCCTGATGATAATTGAGCCCGAAAAGTAAAGGGACTGAAGTTAAAAATTATCCCGGCTTCCTGATAAAACCGGGCAAATTAAAAACAGATTCAGGATCATGTATTTAGAATACAACCTTGAAGATATTGATACTGAAGTCATTGAAGAAAGCATTTATGCTTCAGCTCCGATATTAAGAATGCATATTAAAACTTTCGATCAGAAATCTGAAAGCGTCAAAGCAGCCCGGGACGCGACCGAATCATATTCAGAACCCCGATTTCCGGAAACTCTATTCTGGCTGGAATCAATAACATTGATATTAAATATTTATCTTGCGCATTGATTCATTTAGGTTGAAACTCTTCTTTCCAATGAATCAAAACAGGGCTAATGACTTAAAAGCAACACATAAAATAATTAACATGACAGAAACTTCTTCAATAAAAAATGAAATCCAGGCTTTAGTCGGGTATTGGGAAAAACGACTTGTTTCCCTGCCGGAAGAGACAATTACACGGCGCCGGAACAGCCAGAACAGGACTGTCAAAATGATATTGGGACATCTCATTGATTCGGCATCTAATAATATTCACCGGATTGTTCACCTGCAGTATCAGCAGAGTCCCCTGACATTCCCGAACTATGCAACATATGGGAATAATGATCGCTGGATTGCCATTCAGAATTACAAGGATGAGGATTGGAACAATCTTGTTCAACTCTGGAAATATTCTCTGATTCATTTCTGCCATGTGATACAAAATGTCGATGATTCAAAACTGGAGAATGAATGGATTGCAGGGCCTGATGAAAGAATCACGTTAAGAAGAATGATTGAAGATTTCTCCCCGCATCTGAAACTTCATCTCGACGAGATAGATGAACTCATTAAAAACTGACCAGGATACGGCTGTGTTTTCTTTCTGCTTCTCCACCGATATTATGTAAATTCCCACTTATAAGGGACAAGTGAACTCGGATAATATCGATTTAAGCCATGGATAATGAATTATACCCGAAGCAGGAAGGCAATTCCGGAGAAACATGGTCGTTTAATCAGTGATATAAATTTGATCGGGATGAAGAAATCAGTTTTTGCATTGTTCCTGCTTTCGGTTTTTGTAAATATGTTTGGTCAGAACGGGTCCGATTCCATTGCAGTCGTTAACAGGTTAGGTCCTGTATTCCGGCAGAATGGCACAACTCTGACACCTAATAAGCTTCTTGAAATTACAAAGTCAAACCAGGAAGCATTTTCTGAAATGAAAATCGCAAAAAACAACTACACTGCAGGTATGATCTTTCAGCTTCCAGGAGGATTCCTTATCGGTTATCCACTTGGAACAGCTGTGGCAGGAGGGGATCCCAACTGGACCCTTGCAGCAATCGGAGCCGGTTTTGTCGTGATCTCGATCCCCTTCATATCTGCATATAATAAACATGCCGGGAATGCGGTTTCGATTTATAATAAAGGACTCAGATATTCAACTGTGGTCAGGCCCGAGTTAAAATTCGGAATTACCTGCAATGGACCGGGTTTTTATCTCAGGTTCTGACGACCAGATTAAGCAAGCTAATTCTTTATGTTTTCCAAACCGGAATGATGTACAGGTCACTATCGGAATATGATTATTCTAATTGGCATTTACCCCGATAATTATTATATTTCACAGGATAAAGGATAAGTGAAGTCAGAAAATAAGATGAGTTGTAAACAGGGAGGGTTGAGTGGCGGTATTGGGACTGGCGGGGAAGTGCTTTTTCCGTTGCATGGTCTGCGGCATAAGCTGACAGATAAAGTATAAAAGAGTTACAGGGAGGGATAATAACACAATGAATATAGCCCAAACCTTAGATTCTCTGGAAGGAATTAAAACCGAGTCTTAGTATATTTAAACCTTTATAAATCATTGAAATGAAAAACAGGGTCATACTTTTCATCATTTTGTCGGGCCTGCTTGGCTCAATTGTTAACGGGCAGCAATATGCCGTTGATAAAAAAGCTACAATTATTTCCGGATCAGCAAGTTTTATGAATCAGGGAGGAGATCTGTATGAAGTTGACGGCGATAAGGCAACAACTTTCACATTTGCACCGAACATAAATCACTTTATTACCAGGAACATTTTTGTTGGAGGGAGCCTTGAATTCACATCCGAATCACAGGGAGATTACAAATCGAACGGAATAGGTATTGGTCCTCAGATAGGCTTAGCCTTAGGAGGTCCTCAGAGCAAGGTGTTTCCATATTTTGATTTAGGAATACGGTATTACAGGATGAAATCTGACTATAGTTCTGATTTTGATATTAAATTTTCAGGATCTGACGTTGCCCTTGGATTTGGTATTATTGTCCCTGTAAAATCACATATCGGATTAACATTTGAGGGAGGGTATCATATGCAGGATTTAAAAGCGAAGGATTATGATGAAAGCTATTCAGGTAAGATCTTTTCAATTGGGGCAGGTATTGTCGGATTAATATTTCAGAGTGGCAGTTAGATAGGGATTCATAAACAAACCACTTCCGAAAATGATTATTTATTAGATATATAATTATGGATTGCGCATGCATAGGCATATTAAGAGAAGACCATCTGGATGAATCATACAGATGGATACTCAGGCAATATCAGAAGTATGTTATTGAAGATACCTGCTGGTTCTCAATTGAATTGGAGTGGCATATGAAATCTACATATACTGACTATGAGAGGCAGCAACTAACTGAAGTATTCGGCAAATTTCCGGAGCAGGAGATACTTATATTTGGTGAATGTGACAGGATCTTTGTTGCAGCATATGAAATAATAAGACATTTCGGCGGCATGTTGTATATCAATCTTGGGGATAGGAGGTCTGAAATAATAAAGTATCCTGGTAAGAAGATCCCAATCTATGAGAAATTACATAAAAATCAATCCCGGCATAGACCAGACAGCTGGCTTGTTGATCATTTATTTATCCGTGATTATTTCAAAGGAAGCACTCCCGGTAATTTTGAAAAGTTCAAGCTTGATCCGTTTTTAAATTATGCCTGATAATCATGATATTAAATACTAAGTAATTAGATTTATCAACCGTGGAAACAGGTGCTCGGGTTGCTCTCATAATGTTGCGTTGCATGTAATTCATAGGAAATAGGTACGCAACATAAATCGTAACCTTCACATTTAGATAAGTGCCCGCCTGTGGCATCCAATTTTATACGGCAAGATGCGGATTTGCAGGCAAGCAATATTTCATTACACAGAAAAGCCAAGTCCTGCAGGTTAATACTGAAGCCTTGCCTTTGTTATTCAATGCCCCACTTACTTTGCCGGAAATTGTCTGCTACCCGCGGTCGGCTCGCGCCAAAAGTAAAATAATTGACTCTGCAATTTTATTCCTTTAACAATAATCAATATTAAGATATTGGCAGAATCAGGTCAGTCTATAACATAAATAATTGAAATAAAAGACATTAAAATTAAAAGTATTGGTTATTTTGCTATATTCAATATAATACATATTACAAAATGCCAAATAAGGCCATTCCCGCGCCTCCTGAGACACGATCTCCCACTCACCGATATCTTGCTGTTATTTCAACACAAATGGACACATGTCGCTTTAAATCAATAAAATAAGACTTATTATAAATTTACTGCAACAGTTAATGTAAAGATTATCTGCATTATATAAGTGAGTTAAACAAGGTAAAAAATCAATGACAAATCTTCTTCCCATTTTCCAGGATATTGTTTAATTTTCGCTGGATAAAGGATAGGTGAGGTCAGGCAATAATAAAAGAAGTTGGGATTTTGGGATTGATGATTGAATGTTATTGTGACTGACGCGGCAGTGTATTGTGGAGATACAAGATTAAATCAGATTTGATAAAAGGTATTATATATAAAAGGTAAACAATAACATAAAAAAATTGAGTTTATGTGTACTTAAAGTAAATGTATAAACAGTT
>DAOOUQ010000025.1:0-58476 GCA_035390825.1 Bacteroidales bacterium
AATCCCTGACAATTATCAATTCTGCCCCCGAGAGATCGTAAAGTCTCATCTCGTTTTCTGATTCCTGAATCATATTGTTAATGGTTATCTTCAATATCCCTTTTGTGGGATTTGGATAAATTAAAACACGAATTTCTCCTTCTGACAATAGAGTTATATCTTCTTTATGCGTTTCGATATCAGCCTCCTTTGCCGGTTCCTGTCCTTTTATTGTTGAATTAAGGAATTTCCCGGGGAGAGTGGCCGGATCTGTAATTGGGAAAGAAACAGAATTTGATCGCAGTTCTTCCACTGTAAGCGTTCTGGCAGTCCTGTTTCCATTTGTATCATAGCTGTATGAAATGCTTTGACCAATGACACTGGCCGCAGGAAGGAAAACGAACAGTAATAAATAAAGTGTTTTGAAGCTCATCCGACTTTCATGTTAGGTTACAATACTTTGATAATAATGTTAATGACTATTTTCTTTCAATAAAACATGCTATAAATCCGTACTGTGCCAGATCAGTATCTGACAGTATTTTACCGTCAAAAAACAAATCATCCGGCTCAAACCCCGGTAACTTAATTCACTGTGGACCTCTTCAGGGTATATCAGTCTGACAGCAGTAC
The DNA here is from genome assembly GCA_035390825.1 of Bacteroidales bacterium. GTDB lineage: Bacteria > Bacteroidota > Bacteroidia > Bacteroidales > VadinHA17 > LD21. Next base: position 613 of record DAOOUQ010000025.1, read on the forward strand.
ATTTTCATGTATCATGTCGGAAAATGGGATTTTGTGACAACGAAAACTCAACAATTTAATATCATCCTCATTATTTATATTAGTTCTAAACAACGAATATCCAATTCCGATATGATTACTGTTTTTGGGCTGACCAGGTCCAGATACTCTTACCTGCAAAGATGGAAGGACTATCGTGCATATCCTACCTACCCATTTTTTGACGGTTAATTTCCACCAGTGCAGACAAAGCTCTTTGCTTCCGCTCTATGGCTCGTTATGCAAGGATTGGCAGACAGGCTTGCGGAAAATAATCTTAAACTCCCTTTTTTATGGTCCGTGTTTCTCAAACATATTGTTGCGACTTATCTTAATTATTGATAACTTGAACCATTATAAATCATTAAAAGCCGACAGCTATGGACAAAGAAATCAAAGACCTCTATGCTGACTATAAGGATGGGAAATATACGAGAAGATCATTTTTCAGGAGACTGGCATTGATAACCGGAAGCAGCGCAGCTGCGATGGCACTTTTCCCTGTTCTGGAGGAAAATGAACTCAAGGCCGCGACAGCACAGAAAAAAGCTCCGGAACTGGTTACAGAATTCATTAAATATCCTGCCGAAACTGGCGATATGAGGGCATTCCTTGCCAGACCAAAAAAGGGAAAGAAATTTCCTGGAGTAATAGTCATCCACGAGAACAGGGGCCTTGTTCCCCATATTCAGGATGTCACAAGGAGAATGGCGGGAGAGGGATTCCTTGCCCTCGCTCCCGATGCACTATCTCCGCTGGGAGGCACTCCTGAAGACATAAGTAATGTTGGCGCAATGTTCAAACAGCTCGACAGCGAAAAGACTACGAAAAACTTCGTTGCTGCCGTCAAATATCTCAAGACAAATCCTCTCTGCACGGGGAAAGTCGGATGCACCGGATTCTGCTGGGGCGGAGCCATGACAAACCAGGTGGCAGTTAACGCTCCTGACCTTGATGCTGCCGTACCTTATTACGGAAGACAGCCTGCAGCAGAGGATGTTGAGAAGATAAAAGCACCGGTAATGGCTCATTATGCAGGCAATGATGCCGGGATAAATGCAGGGATACCGGCTTTCGAGGAGGCTCTTAAAAAATACGGAAAGGAATATCAGATCTTCATGTATGAGGGTGCAAGCCATGCTTTCAATAATGACTCAAATCCTGAGCGATACAACGAACAGGCTGCCAAACTTGCATGGGGAAGAACCATCGCGTTCTTTAAAGAAAAGCTTAAATAAAGGCATAATTAAAAAGAAATATATAACTGCAAGGGGTTTGAGGAACTTACACTAAGGCTCACAGAGAACTACGGAGGGACACAGAAAGGGCACAGAGAAATTACTTATAATCAGATATTTAATAATTTTCCCGGTGATCTCTGTGGACCTCAGTGATCTCTGTGTAAGTTCTTTTTATAAACTTAGCGCACTTTGTGGTTAAAACGTAAGTATCATTCTTACATTCTGCTTTTATTCCATTCCTCAGCCGTGGCATCCACGAAAGGCTTGCAATGCCTGAAGAAGGCCTTATATCCTGAACACAGATAATTCAATCCCGGCTCACCCTCAGGAGTCAGAATGAACCTGTTCTTCGGACATTCCCCGTTGCACATGGCTCTTACATCACATCCGAGGCAATACCGGGGTAGTGTCAGCGATTTTGCAAGTCCGAATTTCTTCTGCTTGTCACTGTCGAGAAGTTCTGCAACGGCATATTCATTAATATTTCCGACCAGATTATCCTTATTCACAAAATGATCGCACGAATAAAAGTCGCCGTTGCTTTCAACAACAGGAACGCCGCCGCAGTTTTCTTTGAAAATGCACAATGTATGCTCCTGCCCGAATGCCGTCCTGACAGCTTCTTCTATTATCTGAATCTTGATCTTTCCTATATCTTTCTCAATCCATTCATCAAAGACCGCAATAAGGAACCTGCCGAATTCATCAGGATCAACAGATGCCCTGCTCACTCCCTTCACTGAACCCGGCCGCCTTTCGACAAGAGGCAGGAAAGTAATATATTTTGCTCCCAGATCCCTGAAGAAATCATAGGTCACAAGAGGGAAAGCTGAATTTGATGAATTCACAACGCACAGGATCTCTGTCGTTATTCCGGCACGCTGAAGGATTTCGTACCCTTTAAGGACCCCTGCCAGCGACGGATTGCCCTCAGCATCCTTTCTGAATGTGTTATGCAGGTCGCCCGGTCCGTCGATGCTGATCCCAATAATGAACTTCTCCATTTTAAAGAACCAGGCCCAGTCCCAGTCGATCAGTGTGCCATTGGTCTGGATACCGTTAAGTACAGTTTTGCCCTGAGGCGTATGTTTCTTCTGAAAGGCAACCGCCTTCCTGTAAAAATCAATCCCTGCAAGCAAAGGCTCACCCCCGTGCCAGGAAAAGAAAATATCCCTGCCTGTCGTAGCCTCAATGTGCTGTATAATATATTTCTCGAGGACCTCGTCGCTCATTAGCGGATGAGATTCGCCATCCTGAAGGGAAAGCTTATCAAGATAATAGCAATACCTGCACCGAAGGTTGCATCGTGCACCCACAGGTTTCACAAATATCTGAAATTCACGCTCTTTATTCCGGTTTTCAGTCATTCCATCTTATTATATTGGCGTTGGCTCCGGGGTTTTGCATCCTGATCCTCCATCCTGTCGGATAATAATTATTTACCCTTGAGCCTATATTGTTGCAAAACCCGAGGTTCACTCCCTTGTAACTTATTAAAAAGAATCCCCCTGGCACATTTTCAACTCTCAGGGGGTCCTTTCTCAGAAATTCAACAGCCTGTTCATACCCTGCCTGGTATGAATAAAATGCCTCATTCCGGAATCCCGCCGACAAGGCCAGGTCGTGCGACGGAATATACGAGTTCTTTTTGACAGTGCATATTCTTGTTCCGGGATTGACGATCCTGAGGAATTTTCCAAGCAGGAAGTAATCTTCAGGCTCACAGGGAACATAAAACATCTCTTCTCCCCATCTTATGATCCTTTCGGGAGGAAATGAGGTCCATTCACCTGCAACAACGAGATCCTGCCTTTTTACTTCATTTTTTATCTTAGCAGTTTCGCTTCGTGATTTCGCGGAATTTTCATCTTCCTTTCTCACAACAGAGACAAACAATCCTTCTCCCCTTATCCTTCCGGGATAAAAGCCATAGCCCTCAATACCTTTGTAATGCACTTCAGTGATGCCCTTAAATGAAGAGATATTCATGCTCAACGGCTTTGCATTGTGACCGGCTGCAAGCCACTCAACATTTTCCTCGTTCTCGGCAGGATTGAAGGTGCATGTGCTGTAAATGAGGATCCCTCCTGGTTTGAGGGCCGGCCATACATTTGAAAGTATCCTTTTCTGTCGCTCCGAACAGAGCATGGCGGCAGAATCTGACCATTCCACCACAGCTACAGGATCCCTGAACATACCTTCTCCCGAACAGGGGGCATCGACAAGTATCAGGTCAAAAAAGCCAGGCAGCCTGCCAAAGGCCGAAGGATCGCTCTGGGTGACGATTGTATTTGATAATCCCCATTTTGTAACATTTTCGGATAACACGGAAGCCCTTGAGGCAATGACTTCATTGCTCACAAGCAAATTGTTCCTGCCGATGAGTGATGCCAGATGTGTGGTTTTGCCGCCGGGAGCCCCGCAGAGGTCAAGGACTTTAATATAAGCCGGTTCCTGTAAATGCTGCCTGAAGATCTGCTCTATGAACATTCCGGATGCTTCCTGGGGATAATAGCATCCGGCATGAAAAAGCGGATCGGCAGTGAACGAGGGCCGGCTCTCAAGATAATACCCGCTGCTGCACCAGGCAACCTGTTCCGGATTATGCGGGATCCTGTCCCATTTATTTTTGTTTAACCTTATACTTATGGGAGAAGGTTCCTGAAGGGATCTCAGAAGACCATCAGGATCAAGGTAATTCTGGGTCCTGAGCCTTTGTATGAATCCTTCAGGGAACATCCGTTATCTTATTCTGATTTAAGAGGAATCCTGAAAATCGTTATACTCGCCGGTCCCGCAGTAAGTTTATTTGAAGCTTCCACTCCCTCCGGACCCTGAATTTTCACAACCGGTTCCCTGCCCGGTTCATTTGTCGACATTTCATCAGGCGCGGTTATCCGCCAGATTTCAAACTTACCGCCGGCCCTGCTTCCTGATATTTCAAGCGGAAAGCTGATCGTTTCATAAACAGGATTGACAACAGAAAGCGTCAGCGTATCACCACCTTCAGTGAGTGTTGCCCCTATCTCAAAAGGTCTTGTTTCGCCGGATATTTTTACAGGAATTGTACCAAATTTATGCCTGTAAAGCTTCAGTACCTGGCCGGTGGCATCAAAAACAGAATGTGTGGTGTTTGTCTTTATGCAGCCTATCACATTTACAGTCTGGGCATAATTTGCCATGTAAATTATATCGGTGTTTTTCGAATATTCATTTATTCCGGCGGCAATTCCCATGGCATCCCTGTAGAAATACCTGGTTCCAAGTTCACCATAGATATGAGGTCCGTACCAGTAGTTCCATTCATCCAGGCAGATCCGGATATCCTTGCCTTTAAGCTCAGGTATGGTCTGCCTGTATTCCCTGTGTGCTACAGCTTTTTCCCTGATGGCATCGGGTATCTGTTTAACATGTGTCATCAGTCCTCCTCCATGATAGTCCTGCTTGTAAAAATGTTCGCTTATATAGTCCATATTATCAGCGCAGTTCGGAAGGATCATCCTGTCCCAGTCGCCCAGGTCACCAACCGAGATCAGCTTTATTGAAGGATCGGCCGATCTCATCTTCGAGGCAAACTCATTGTTCTTTCTGACAAAATCCTCAGTCGACATATGTCCGAGCTGCCAGTCGCCGTACATTTCATTGCCTATCGACCACCATTTTACCTTCCATGGTTCAGAATGCCCGTTGGCGTTTCTCAGCTTACCCATCGGGGTATCCTGTGCCCCGTTTGTATATTCAACTTCATCCCTTGCTTCGTCCGAGTTACCGAGACCCGCATTAACGGCAATATACGGTTCAGTGTTAATTAATTCACAGAACCTCATGAATTCATGTATCCCCACGTCATTGCTTTCTACTCCCATCCATGCGGGATTCTTTCGGGGAGGACGTTTGTCCCTGTCTCCCAGTCCGTCGCGCCAGTTGTAACCGCTTACGAAATTACCGCCCGGCCAGCGGTAAACCGGAGAATCAAGCTCCTTCAACAGAGCAATGACGTCATTCCTGAATCCTTCAATGTTATCAGAAGGCATCAGTGACACTGTTCCCACAAACAGTTTCCCTGTTCCGAACGGTTCGATGCTCAGGACTGCATCATGAACAAGGCCTTCCGACCTGAAATTAAGAGGGAAAGTCGTGTATTTACCGGATAAACCTGTTAATTCGACAGTTTCATTTTTATTATCCCATTTGAGGCTGACGACAGCTTTTGTAATATTACCCGAGGCCTTAAGCACTATCCTTCCGTTATAATCGAGGTTTTCTTTCAGTCCAAGGTTTTCCTGGTACATTACGACCTTAAGGTCGTCGCGGCAACCAAGCACAGGGGTCTGGCTTCCCGTGAAAGGATTTGAAGTTTCCATCGAAAACAATGAATTCTCACCCGACAGCTTCCATGCCGATTCCCTTGATCCAGGTACATACCAGAATTTCCTGTCCTCGAGCATCTCGGCCCAGATCCCTCCGTATATGCATCTTCCGAGGTGTTCAATAAACTGGCCATATATATACACAGGCATCGGCTCTGATCTCTCAGCCGTGTTGACTGTTATGTTTGTGTTTATTTTCTCCTCCGACAGCAGTTCCATTTTCATATTGTCGAACCATGCGCTTCCTTTGGCGCTGCCATCGATCCCGAGAACACATGATATTGTAACACAGTCGTCATTCCCTGTCTCGAATTCATATTTCACCTGTGTCCAGTCGTTGGTCCCGGTAAACCCCGACGATTCATGCTTAATGCCGTCCATCCTGAAACCGGCACCTTTACCATTTTCTGCAACTATATTTTCGGTTTTAATCCATCCTGTGAATCTGTATCTCGACCATGGCTTAAGCAGCACTTTTGACGACCAGCGGCCATTGGCAAACCTGTCGGCCTTTAAATAGAGACTTTTAGTGCCATCCTGGGCCACATTATCATAAAACTGAACTGCATTTCTGGCCCTTGGATCACTCGACCATCCCTGAACAAGGGATCCGTCAGTCATTTCTGCCGAAGGGTTCTGAATAACTCCGTATTGATGAGCCTGGTCTGTCGGATTTTGTATGCTGCATCCTGCAAGCAGGATAAAGAAAGCAAATGCGGATTTTTTCATTTCGCTGTCAGGTTAGTTATTAGATTTCATTGCTATCGTTACCAGAAGGAATAACAGGGTTTCCGGAAAACTTTTTCCATAAGAAATAAACAGGTATTCCGATTAGTACAATTATAAGTCCGGGGAATGTATAGTTAGGCTTGTAGATAAGCAGGATTATCATAATAAAAGTTGTCACCAGGATATAAAATCCCGGTATGACCGGATAACCCAATGCTTTGTAAGGACGTTTTATATCTGGTTTTTTTGCCCGCAAAATAAATATTGCAAGTATAGTAAGGCTGAAAAAGAGAAGAACAGCGAAGATCACGTAGTCGAGAAGATCACTGTATGTTCCTGAAAGGCAGAGCAGCACCGCCCAGATACCCTGAAGCGCTATTGCAAATCCGGGAACTCCTTTTTTGTTAATCTCTCCCACTCTCCTGAAAAAGAGCCCGTCCTTTGCCATTGCATAATAAACCCGCGGCCCTGCCAGTATGAGACCATGGTTGCATCCGAATGTGCTTACCATTACGAATACTGCCATGATAATTGCGGCATAATCGCCGAAGACGACGCTCATTGCCGAAGTCGCCACCCTGTCATCGGTTGCATATTGTATTCCTCTGGAAATGACATCAGTTCCATCGGGCGAACCAGAAAGAGGGAGGACCCTTATATATACCCAGTTTGTGAACAGGTAAATAACTGATACAATAAGAGTTCCAAAAATAAGGCTGAGAGGAACCGTCCGTCTGGGATTGATTACCTCTCCAGAGATGTATGTCACATTATACCATGCATCGGCTGAGAAGAGCGAACCGACAAGAGCCGTTGCAACGGCAGCGACCAGGGCAAATCCGGTAAGTGGTATCACCTGGTTGTTCTCACCGAGCTTTCCCGCTGCCCAGAACACCTCTTTGTTAATCTCCCACGATGACAAAGCCTTTGTTGCAAAAAAGCCTGTAAGGATGAATCCGAACAATGCCATTACCTTGGTGGAAGTAAAGATATTTACAACAGTCTTGCCTGTCACGATTCCTCTTGTATTCAGCCATGTCAGAAATGTTATCATGGCAATTGCCACCACCATGGTACTGTTTATCTTGAGAGGTCCGGCTGCAAGAAGAATGTTCCTGTCGGATATCCATGGAATAATGACGCCTGTGAATTTGGCAAAAGCCACAGCTACTGCCGCGATAGAACCGCATTGTATTACAAGGAAGGTAGTCCATCCGAATAAGAAACCAATCAGCGGGTGGTAGGCTTCCCTGAGATAAACATATTGTCCTCCCACATCAGGCATCATCGATGCCAGCTCTCCATAGCTTATGGCTCCTATCACAGTTATGATCCCTGTTATCAGCCAAACTACCATCATCCAGCCGGGTGATCCTACAGTTCTGGCAATATCAGCACTTGTTATAAAGATACCGGAACCTATCATTGCTCCCGCAACGATCATTATTCCGTCAAACAGGTTTACACGCTTCTGTAACAGGTGGTTTTCAGCTTGCATTTTATAACTATATGATAATAAACAATATTAATTAAATTATTAAATAATTATTAGCCTTTACCCCCTTCTCTCCCGAACCTTTCGGGATTCCCCCATAGGGGAAGGAGAAATCCCTCCGACAGCCTTTCCCCCCAGGGGGGGGAAAACGGGAAAGGGGGTAATTCAAAAAAAGGAAAATCCTTTAATAAATTTCATTTGTGAGTTATCCTTATCTTTTTGCATGTGATTGCCGGCATCAAAATATAATATTAACGTAAAAACAAATGTAATTAAACAAATGAAATAAATCCGGTCATGAAATTGTCTAATATTATATTAATATATCTGATCAAATTAACTAACCTTGTTTTAAAACAATCATCGAATTATGAAGAAATCGTTGTTTTTTTTAATGGCCATGCTTTCGACATTAAGCATGTCAGCCCAGAAATTTGAAGATCTGGCCTTAACTCCGCCAATGGGATGGAACAGCTGGAACAAATTTCATTGCGATGTAAGCGAGTCACTTATAATGAAGGCAGCTGATGCCATGATAAGCAGCGGCATGAAGGATGCCGGTTATGAATATATTGTGATTGACGATTGCTGGCAGGTTTCCCGCGATGAGAACGGCGAGATAGTCTGCGATCCCGAACGTTTCCCTCATGGGATGAAATATGTGGCTGATTATGTTCACTCAAAAGGCCTTAAATTCGGCATTTACTCGAGCGCCGGTACTGTGACCTGTCAGAGGCGCCCCGGAGGTTTCGGGCATGAATACCAGGATGCAAGGACGTATGCAAGATACGGAGTCGATTACCTGAAATATGACTGGTGCGGTTCAACCACCCAGGATGCAAAATCGTCGTATACAAATATGAGCAATGCCCTCCGCACGGCCGGACGTCCGATCGTTTTCAGCATTTGTGAATGGGGATCGAACAAGCCGTGGGAATGGGCCGGAACTGTAGGTCATCTGTGGAGGACAACGGGCGACATCAGCGACAGCTGGAACAGCATGATAGATATCTTTGAAAAACAAAAGGATCTTGCGAGATATGCAGGACCGGGAAAATGGAACGATCCCGACATGCTCGAGGTAGGCAATGGAGGGATGACAACGGAGGAATACAGGACTCATTTTTCTCTCTGGTGCATGCTTGCATCTCCTCTTATGGCAGGAAACGATCTTAACAATATGACACCCGAGACGAAATCGATACTTCTGAACAGGGAGATGATAGCCATCGACCAGGATTCGCTGGGACGCCAGGCCACTTGCTACCGCGATAACGGAGATTACCAGATCTGGGTCAAACCGCTGTCGAACAATGAAAAGGCAATTTGTCTTCTCAATAAAAGCGATGAAAAGAAATCGGTGCTTGTCGATTTCGATCTACTGGCAAAGATCAGGACATTTGGACGCGGTTTCGGAGGCCCTATGCCGGCTGCTCCACCTGCAGGAGGCGTTCCCGGGATGCCGGGAGCCCCGGGAATGCCTGGTGGCCAGGCTGCACCTGGCGCCCCCGGAGCACCTGCTGCACAAGCAGGAATGCCCGCCGGAACGGGACAGGCCAGACCAGGCTTTGTACAACTTACACTCAATGATTATCGCGTAAGAGATGTCTGGGAACATAAGGATCTAACACTGAAAGAGACTTCGATGTATGTCGAAATGCCTCCCCACTCGGTAAAAGTCTACAGGTTCATCAAGAAATAGAAGTAATAAAACCAGGCAGAAGCATCCATTTGATCTTAAAACCAGGAGGCAGTATCATAAACAAATTACTTTGTTTTTTCATTCTTTATGACTTTTGTGATAACCTTTGTGTCCCTTTGTGGTTGAATAACCTATGATAAACCAGAAAGGTGAAATAAGGATAACACAAAGATACCCAAAGGAGTGTGATCCAGCTTTCTTGTTTCCGGTTAATTTGCAAATGAAACTTCTTTACCTGTCAGTCTGATCCTCCCTGTTACCACCTGTGTGAACTGAGGATCGAGATATCCCTTGAAACCCGGTTGTTTCCCTCCGACAGAAATGGTGAAATAACCGGGTTCTATAACTCTCCTGTTTTTATTGTTTATCATAGAAAACTGCCTTGGGTCAAGACTGAATTCCACAATCCGGCTTTCTCCGGGTTTCAGGGTGATCCTTTTAAAGCCCTCGAGCTGGCGTACAGGACGCGGTGTCGAAGCCTTCTCATCGGTAAGGTAAAGCTGAACAACTTCATCACCTTCAAGGCTGCCTGTATTTGTTACGGTAACACTGACATTGACTTTTTCGCCTGCTGCTGCCTTTTCAGGAAGTGAAAGGTTGTTGTAGGCAAAAGTGGTATAGCTGAGACCGTAACCAAATGGATAGAGAGGCTCCTTTGTAAAAAACCTGTAAGTCTTTCCTGTCATATCATAATTTTCAAATGCAGGTATCTGGTCAACTGATTTATAATAAGTCACGGGCAGCCTTCCGGCAGGATTATAGTCGCCGAAAAGGACATCAGCGACAGCATTGCCACCCTGCTGACCACCGTATCCGGCAAGCAGAACTGCATCAGCCTTTTCCTGTACCTTGTTTACCGATAATGCTCCTCCGTTTGTAAGAACGACGATGACCGGTTTGCCAGTGGCCTCTATCGCATCAAACAGATGTTCCTGAACTGCCGGCAGATCAAGGCTTGTGCGGTCGCCGCCGCTGAAACCTTCAATTTTTATTGGCATCTCTTCTCCCTCAAGACGCTGTGATAAACCGAGAACAAGAACAACTGCATCGGCCTCTTTAGCCGCGGCAACAGCTTTTTCGACAAGTCGGGTCCGGGGACGGCACCAAAGAAGTTTCATATCAGCATCGCCTGCATAATTCTTATAAAAGACCTCGATCTTATATTTCTCCCCTTCCCTGAGATCAATAGCTTTCTCAACATGAAAGGCATGATGCTCGCCCCTGTATGATATAAATTTCTCACCGTTTATCAATATCTCATAACCCGACGAACCCCATGAGCCAAGGTAGAATGTTCCTGTTTCAGGAGCGACGAGATAAGTTGTCCATTTTATTCCGAAATCATCATCCGGCATATCAGCCCGAGGAGAAAGATGCTCCCAGTAAAAATCAATATTATCGTCGATCCTTGTGAAAAGAGGTTCTCCCTTCATATCGCGGTTATTGAAGTATTCACCAACAGCTCCCTGCTTACCGTCGGGAGTCTGAAGATACCTCGAGGGGATGACGGTAAGGTTATGAACCGGTTCTGCAAGGTCGCTTCCCTCAGCATATAATATCTTTGTTTCAGGACTGAGCTTGTTTTTTATACCTCTGAGCACTGTCACGGGGTCTTTTGGAATGCCGTTATAATTCCCTATCAACGATTCAAAATTATCGGCATTGGGACCAATGACAGCGATTGATTTAATATTCTTCGACAAAGGCAGTGTATTTGCGGAATTTTTGAGAAGGACAACAGATTTATTTGCAGCCAGCCTGGCAAGAGAGTTGTTATAATCAGAACAGTTGACAAAATAGGGTATTTGTGCATAGGGTACCATGTTGTCGGGATCGAACATTCCAAGTCTGAAACGGGCAGTGAAAACCCTTTTTACTGCTGTGTTAATGTCATCCTCATTAAGCAGGCCTCTTTCGATTGCTGTAACAAGATTTTTATAGTCAACGCCGCATTCAAGGTCGGTCCCTGCCTTTACCGCCTGTGCTGCTGCCTCGGCAGCATCTTTTGCAACCTTTGTGAACCTGTAGAAATCAGAGATGGCCCAGCAGTCGGATACTATATAGCCTTTAAATCCCCATTCGTTTCTCAGAATGCCATACAGTATCGGATTGGCGCAGCACGGGAAATCGCGGAACATATTATAGGCACCCATCACCGAATACACACCCGCGTCGACAACCAGCGTCCTGAATGCAGGAAGATATGTCTCCCTCAGGTCAACTTCACTCACTTTTGCGTTGAACTCATGCCTTAATGGCTCGGGACCCGAATGTACGGCATAATGCTTTGCAGTGGCAACAGTCTTGAGGTATTTCGGATCATCGCCCTGCATTCCTTTCACATACTGATATCCCAGCCTCCCTGTCAGGAATGGGTCCTCTCCGTAAGTTTCATGACCCCTTCCCCATCTTGGATCACGGAAAATATTGATATTAGGCGACCAGAAGGTAAGCCCCTGGTAGATGCCTGTTTTGCCTCTTCTCTGAAATTCATGGTATTTTGCCCTTGCCTCATCTGAAATGGCACTGGCAACATTGAACATCAGTCCTTCATCCCATGAATTGGCAATGGTGATAGATTGAGGGAATACAGTTGCATAACCGGCTCTTGCAACTCCGTGAAGCGCCTCATTCCACCAGTTATATGACGGAATCCCCAGCCTTGGGATAGCCGGAGCAGTATACAGAAGCTGATCGGCTTTCTCCTTAAGTGTCATTCTTGAAATAAGGTCAGCAACTCTGTCCTCAACCGCCAGTGAAGGATTGCGGAATGGATATATTGTTTCATGCTGCTGGGCAATTGCAGTTAAGCCCATACTGAACAAGATTATCACAGATAATGTCAGGCCCTTTTTCATCGTCGGATATTTTAAATCAATTTACAAATCATGAAAATAGTATGTATTTGAGAAAGCCATACGGTTTTTCGACATATTTTTAATGATTTTTCATTTTGGACACTTTACTCTTTTTCCTGTTTCGTGTGATGGATTAATTTTGATATTCCGGCCGGGTATCGTTTTCTTACACAAGTATTAAAAGTCATTCCGCCTAAACAATCCTTCCTTAAGGTCCTGACTTGTGACAATTAGTACTTTGGCATTGTATTCAGGCTAATTTTATACCAACCTGACCAGATCATTGATGACGGCATTTTCACCTCCTTCGCAAGCAGGGGAAAGTTACGAGACCTGACATCCAGTCTGCCAAAGAAACACTAAACGCCTGACTGGCAATAAAATCCCGTGAACTCATTCTGATTTCGACAGGATCCTATAAGCAAACAACGCACTCTGCTTCACCACGGGGAAAGAAAGATGGTTGAGCCGGTAATTCTGACTTTGTCTTTGCCTTTCTGCTCCTCTTCCGATGAGTAAGTTAAAACGATAAAAAACCAATTTCAGCGGTTCTGCTTCTTTCCCGCAAGGCTGAATGAATAACTGCCCGCCACCAGATGTAACGATCCGTCGTTATTCAGGTCGGGTTTAATATCTTTATCGGAGCCGGCTGATTTCATCGACAATACCGAATAACCGGATGGAACAGAAAAATCAGCAGTTGAGTTTGCAGGAATTGTTAAATTTATAACAATACCTTTTTTAGTCCTTGTCCAATCCGAAACAATACTTCCGTAAGGTGACTCATGTACAGCCCTGAAATGTGAAAGGTTTGCAGGAAATGAAGGTCGAAGAAGGATATTCTTAAAGCCGGGATAAGCAGGATCAGGATTGATGCCTCCAAGGGCTTTGAAAAACCATGCATCTATTTCCCCGAACATAATATGGTTCATTGAAATATCGCTTCCGGCATCGATAGGCCAGTTTTCGTAAAAGGTAGTGGCCCCGTTAACTATCCACCATCCCCATGAGGGAAATGTTTCAGAAGAAGCCAGTGTGTAAGCCAGATCAGGATATCCGTTCTCACTCAGGGCATTCAGAATAGCCTTTGAACCAAGCAGGCCTACATCAATATGCGAATTATCCGCCTTAACCCTGCCGGCAAGATTTTCAGCCACCTTCGCCTTCAGGTCATCAGGAACAATGTTCCATTTAAGCGGAACACTGAGCTCTGTCTGAACACCATTGCCGTAGATACCCTTTTCAGTATCGAGATATTTTGAATTTATGGCGTCCTTTATCTTGTTGGAAAGTGCGGTGTATCTGATATAATCATCCTCCCTGCCGAGAAGTTTTGCCGCCTTTGCAAGTATCGAGGCATCAACGAAATAGTACGCCGACGATGTCAACTCAACAGGAGATTTGGATTTTACCGGCACCCAGTCTCCCAACCCCCATGCAGTAAGGCCCGACGGACTTAAATCAGTTATATGATCAACATATCTTTTTATGTTCTCATAGCAGTCGCTCAGCAGCTTTTTGTCACCATAGAACATGTAAACATTCCATGGTATGATTGCAATTGTGCTTGTCCAGTCGGGACCGTTGGCCCAGTGATAGCCCCATCCGCCCGTTGGTATTATGGCAGGAAGGACCCCGTTTGGCTGTTGTTCATCGCGATGGTCGGCGAGCCATTTCTCATAAACTGTTATTGCATCAAAATTGAACAGTCCTGTCTCGACGGCGATATGCGCGTCACCGGTCCATCCGTTCTTTTCTCTCTGAGGGCAGTCGGTAGGATAACCAAAAAGGTTTGACAGATACGAGTTGTTGGCAGCCCGCCAGATTTTGTTCAGGACAGGATTTGATGATTCGATGGTTCCGACAGGAGGGACATCGCTGTGCATGAACCATCCGGTAAGGTTTGACACTGAAAGATTCACGGGTTTGCTGCAGGTAACTTCGACATACCTGAATCCCTTGTAATTGAACCTGGGCATAAATGTCTCTTCACCCTTCCCTCCTGCAATGAAAATATCGGTCTGGAAAGGATCGCTGTCATCGGTGGGCCTGTAATGCACATCTATATTCGACATATCAGCACGTCCGTCTTTCCCGGTTCTCTCCGCATGTTTAAGCCTGAATACAGTTCCTGCATCAGCGTTGACAGTGAACTGCGACACCCCTGCAATATTTCTTCCGAGATCAAAAACAAATACAGAATCATTTATCCTTGTGACACTAAGCGCAGGTATCCTTTCCACGTTACGGATCGGATGCATCTGTTGGGCGACAATGTTCTGTGAAGGTGCCGGACGGTAAACGGCCGGTTTCCACTGCGTATCGTCAAAGCCTGGCCTGTCCCATCCAGGCTGCTCCCTGCGGGCATCATAATGTTCGCCTGTGTATATACTGTTAAAGACAACAGGGCTCAGTGAACTCTTCCATGTATTGTTTGTTGCAATTGTTTCAACAGAACCATCCTCGTATGTGACCCTTATGTCCATGCAGAATGCCGGCCTGTTGCGCCATGGCGCCCTGTCGAAATACCATACTGCAGTCGACTGGTGGTTATACCAGCCGTTCCCAAGCAGCACACCTGCCACGTTCCTTCCCTGCTGAAGACTTAAGGTTATGTCGTATGTCACATAAAGAGTTCTCCTGTCGAACCTGGTATACCCGGGATCAAGACGATGATCTCCGGTCTTCATGCCGTTAAAAGAGAGCTCATACAAACCTGCCGCTGCTATATAAGCCCTTGCCGATCTTATTTTTCCGTTTACAATGAACTCTTTTCTGAAATAAGGAGCTTCCTTTTTCCCGATCCCGTATTCATCGCTTATCCATGAACCTTTCCAGTTTTCCGGCTTCATGATTCCGGTTTCAAATGAGGCTGTAACAGGAATAGATTTAGCACCGTCCTTATCCCAGACTTCGACACTCCAGAAATATTTTGTAAAAGGTTCAAGCTCCTTGCCTGAATATGTAACGAGCATTCTGTCTGAACCAATTTTCCCTGAATCCCAAAAATCTCCCGATCCGTTGGATACTGCAACAGAATCAGTACCTGCAACTACTCTGTAAGCTGTCTGAACGGCACCCTGACGGATGTCGTTAATAAGCCAGCTTAATCTCGGTGTCCGTGAATCAATGCCCAGTGGATTCACAAGATATTCACACCTGAGATTTGAAGGTGAACATTTTTCCTGCGGAAATACTACAGGATAGATGCAGAATAATACTGAGAGTGAAAGAAAAAGCCTTCTGAAACACATAAATTCAACTATTTTTATAAATATAAGAAATTTCTCTTTCTTGTTTCCAATCCCCTTTCCCGTTTCCCCCAAGGGGGAAATGCCAAATGCGGCACTGAGGTTGCAGAAATAGGTAACAGGCCTGAAGTTGGCCTTTGTGTTCCTTTGAGTTGTACTTTGTGGTTCAATGATTTATTTTTTGCCACGAAGGGACGTGAAGGATACACTAAGGAACACAAAGGACTTTTTCAACACCCTTTAAGAAAGGGGATAGAAGCAAAAAAATATATCCAGATTTACATGACGCATGACACCAATCAACCAGTATTAAACAACAGGAAGACTCCATGGATTCCTGTATTGAGGAACCAGGTAGCTGTTTGCATCCGCGTCGTTTGTAAATTTCGATCCGTCCCATACAAGTTTCTTACCTGTACGGTATGCAATATTGCCGAGAGCTGAGAATTTTGCGATATGCGCACCTATCTCGATGTTTGCATTTGTCTTCGGATTTCTTGTCTTAATGCATTCGAGGTGGTTTTTCACATGGTTGCTCAGTCCTTTTCCTGTTCCCCTTTTAAGAGGAACAGCTTCCATCCTGAGCTTGCCGTTAACCTTTTCAGGGATGACCTCCCAGCCTCCGCGGTCGACAACCAGTGTACCGTTTTCGCCCACAAACCCGAGGCCGTGGTTACGGCCATAGGCGCCGTCATCAATACCTATGGCATGATCCCACAAAACGTTGAAACCATCGAATTCATAGATTGTCTGAAGGCTGTCGGGAGTTTCGCATGCATCATCCGGATAGCCATACTTACCGCCCATGGCCATTATGGATTTTGGCGTTGTGACATTCATTCCGAAGAGTGCATAGTCGAGCAGGTGTACTCCCCAGTCGGTCATAAGTCCGCCCGCATAATCCCAGAACCATCTGAAGGTAAAATGGAAACGGTTCCTGTTAAAGGCTCTTTTGGGGGCAGGGCCGAGCCACATGTCATAATCAACGCCTTCAGGGACAGGTTCATCAGGGAGAACCGGTATCGTGGGGCACCATCCCTGGTACGAAAACACCCTGACAAGCCTTATTTTGCCCAGACGCCCCGATTTGATGAAATCAACCGCCTCCTGCCAGTGCGGGTCGCTTCTCTGCCATTGTCCGACCTGAACCACCCTGTTGTATTTCTTTGCAGCCTTCACCATAAGATTGCATTCCTCAACAGTCCGGCCTATAGGTTTTTCGACAAAAACATCCTTCCCTGCCTCGCATGCTGCAACCATCTGGATGCAGTGCCAGTGATCAGGTGTGCCAACAATAACAACATCAATATCCTTATTATCGATGATTTTTCTCCAGTCCTTATAGAGATTTGCAGGCTTTTTCCCTCTTATCTTTTCCACGTTCCCGGCTCTCCTTGCAAGGACTGAATCATCAATATCGCACAATGCTATGCATTCAACTTCAGCATTTTCCAGAAATGCTGAAAGATCACTGAATCCCTGTCCGTTACAGCCTATCACTCCCACGTTGATTCTGTCGCTGGGTGCAACAGTTTTTGAAGAAGCCCTGAAAGAAGGCACCATAGTGAGTCCGGCGGCAGCCAGGGCTGTATTTCTTATGAA
Organism: Bacteroidales bacterium; assembly: GCA_035390825.1. GTDB lineage: Bacteria > Bacteroidota > Bacteroidia > Bacteroidales > VadinHA17 > LD21. The sequence continues at coordinate 17,879 of DAOOUQ010000025.1, forward strand.
ACCGCGTCGTGTTGTCATGGATATTAATTTTTGGTCATATTATTTTAAGACTGAGAATCTGTAGATTGTTCGTGTCTGGTAAGTTTCGCCAGGGTTTAACACTGTTGACGGAAATTCAGGATGATTTGGGCTGTCGGGGAAATGTCCCGATTCAAGGCAGAAACCTGTCCTGTTATCATAGGCCACACCTCCGTGACCTTTCTGGCTCCCGTCGAGGAAGTTTCCGATATAAAGCTGCATTCCTGGCTGATCTGTAATAACTTCAAGGATTCTTCCCGTTGACGGTTCAAAGACCATTGCATCAACTTCTTCCTTATTGTCGAGGACATAGTTATGGTCATATCCCTTGGCTATTCTGAGCTGGTCGTTAACTTCATCCAGACGTTCGCCAATGGTATGAGGTTTTGTGAAATCGAAAGGAGTTCCGGTCACGGGCTGTAATTCTCCCGTTGGTATCATTACTGAATCGACCGGGGTGTATGCAGATGCCCTGAGAGTAAGGACATGGCCTACTATGGGAAGCAGAAAATCGCCTGAAAGGTTAAAATAAGCATGGTTTGTAAGGTTGATGACTGTCTTTTTATCGGTGACTGCCTTATAATCCATTATGATCTCATTGTTGTCATTCCAGGTATAGGTAACCTCGGCATCAACGTTTCCGGGGAATCCCATTTCCATGTCGGGGCTGTGATATCTGAACCTCACTGATGGAGATTTCCCTTTCAGTATTTCCATATCCCATACAACGCTGTGCCATCCCGCTGGTCCGCCGTGAAGGCAATTAGGGCCATTATTCTGGGGAAGGGTGTATTCGACTCCGTCGAGAGAGAATTTTCCGTTGGCAATTCGGTTTGCATACCTGCCAACAGTTGAACCGAACGACATGTCGCCTTTAAGAGTTTCCTCAAATGTATCATATCCGAATGTCACATTTGCCTTTTTCCCATTCATGTCGGGGACCTCTATCCAGTTGATCTTTGCACCATAGTTTGTAAGTTTGATAACATTACCTGATTTGTTTGTAAGCGTTATCAGATAGACCTCTTTTCCCTGGTGGCTGCCAAATACTTCCTTTCGCACCAAAGGTGTCTTTTCACATCCGGTAAAAAACAGAGCAACACTCAATAAGCCAAGCGATAAAACCAGAAGATTTCTTTTCATAAAAAGTTGTTTTTAGTTTTTATTAATTGTAATTGTTTTCTATTTTGTCCTGAACTGCAACGCCGGAAGTCCGTCCCCGTTAAAGAGGGAGGCGGTTGAACCATTTCTCCAGCAATATCTTACAAAAACAGGTTTCGGGATCTTCGGAGAAGAGACGACGACTTCATCTCCGGCTATCCTGGCGTCAGCCTTCATATACTTCCCGTCCTGCCCTGCCAGTTCAAATTCGGTAAGCTTCGCTCCTTTTGAGACAAGTCCCTTGCCAATATAATCAAACTGAACCCTTATGCTGTTTCCCTCAGCGGTTGCTGATTTGAAAACCGGGCCCTGTGTGGCAATATCCCTGCCGTAATCTTTCGACAATGCGAGATTTGCCAGTCTTTCTCCCACTTCTTTTTTGAAGGGAGGGTGTATATTCATTACAGTAGCAATATCAAGAGTCACAACCATCCCGGTATTTGGCATCTGAAGGGCTTTTTCCTGGGCTTCCCGAAGCAAGGCTGATTCGGTTGAGTCGACTCCGCTGTAAACATAAGGGGCGATCTGAACATAGTAAAATGAAAGATCATCATTGTTCCAGGCCTCCCTCCAGTTACTTATAAGCAGGGGGAAGATCTTTGCATATTGTTCAGCTCTTCCCACATTGGCCTCGCCCTGGTACCAGATGGCACCTTTTACGGGATAATTCACAAGAGGGTTAATCATCCCGTTATAAAGCGATGAAGGCGTCGACGGTCCAACAGCAACGGGCCTGACAACGGAGGAGAAGTCTTCCCCGGAAGGATCAAATATAAAAAACCTGTTTCCGATAAGTTCTGCGGCAGGCTGGTATTTCCATTCTCCCTCTATATCAATATGTACTGACTGATTTTCTTTTTCCGAAAGTTTCATCGATCCGGGTTTTCCCCATATGCCTCCGCCACCCTGATTGTCGAGTACGCGGACTGCTATCATATTTCCCCCTGGTCTTGCAAGATCCTTCGGGATGTCATAATTCCTCTCGGCCTGCCAGAATCCGGCAATTTCATGTGAACCGACAAGCCGTCCGTTGAAATAGGTCCTGTCCATATCATCTATCGGTCCGAGCGACAGGGTAAGCTCTCTTCCCGACATCTCTTCGGGCAGGTCAACGCTTCTCCTGAACCAGACCACACCATCGAAATCACCGGTTACCTGTTCAAACTGACCTGGCAGTTTCATTACAGGCCATCCTGAATCATTGAAATCAGCTGCCGTAACCACGTCATCGCTGAATGTGAGGTTCTTCCACCGGCTTTCACCGGAAGCGTCGGCAACTATCTGTTTATGGTTATTGAGCCACGACTGGTAGCCGGCTATCAGGGGGACAGACTCCTTGATCTTTTTGAGTTCGGAAACAAATTCGCCTGATTCCTCCAGAACATCTGCCGACATCCATGCCTCTGCCGGTGTTCCTCCCCATGCTGACTCTATTAATCCGACCGGAATCTTAAGTTCATCATGAATCTTTTTCCCGAAGAAATAAGCTGCCGCACTGAACTGGCCGACAGATGACTGTGAGCAAACCTCCCATTTTCCCGTGCAGTCTGTAAGAGGTTCTGCCGAGACCTTGCGCTGGACATTGAAGAGACGGATTTCCGGCACCGAGGCAGAGGCTATTGTTTTGGCCGAATGCATGATTGTGTCATTAGGAGGCCATCCTGCAAGCGGCATTTCCATGTTCGACTGTCCTGAACATACCCATACTTCGCCAACCAGAACATTGTTCAGCGTAATCGTTGTATCAGGGGCCTCCACGGTAATTGTGAAGGGGCCGCCGGCTTCCGGAGAAGGAATTGTTACAGACCACACTTTATCGTCGCCGGTCACCGACTTCCCGTTTCCTCCCCAGCTTGCCGAGACAATAATTCTGGTCCCCGGCAACGCCTTACCCCAGATATGTATGTCGGTCTTTTGCTGGAGCACCATATTGTCGCCTATCAGGGCGGGAAGCTCAAGGCCCGAATGTTTGTTCTGACAACTCAGAAGTGTCACAGAGGCAAGTAAAATGAAAAAGGCGGGTTTCATATTAAGAATATTTTGTCGTTTGCATATGTTCCAATATTCTGAAAGGCTTAAACTCAAGGCATCAGCTGGAGTGTGTAATTGAAAGTTGCAGGAGCAGTATAAACCATATATTGCGGCAGCGGTCTTGGTCCGCAACTGGCAGTTCCCACACCCAGGGTACGGCAGCTGAGACAAAGAACAGTTGCATCGCTCTGTGGAAGATCGATCCTGTATTCGACCGGGTCCATCTGCTCATCACTGTAAGGCAGCGCCGTAAACTGAAGCAGTGTACCGTTACTGAAGGCCTTTATTCCTGCCCCTCCGGCATTGGTTATTTTAAGCCACCTGACATCCTCATGATTGCCGGCATCCATGGGTTTTTCATAGGGTGTCATCAGTTCCCTGACTGTACTCTTATATACTCCAACATCAAATCCTCTCTTCCTGTCGGCATAGTTTTCCATAGGTCCGCGTCCAAAGTATTCAGCATTTTCATACTGTTTGTCAAGGAACAGCCTGACCCCTATCCTGCCTGCAACCTGGCCTGGATTGCTTGAACTGATATTGTTTTCAGCTGTTATAGTGCCGTTGCCGGAGATTGTATAGACTGCCCTGAAATCGACAGTGTAGCCGTTTTTCCCTTCACCTGTCATTTCCACTGCAACTTTTGCCTCAGAAGGTGAAACCTGTTCAGACGTAACATCTTTTACTGTCCATTTCAGATCTTTAAGTCCGGCATTTGCCCAGCTTCTGTCGGCATACATATCATCATTCCGGTGTGCCGCCCTCCATAAATGAGGCATCGGTCCGCCTCCAGGTCTCAGGATGTTGATCCCGTTAAGTTCGATTGAAGAAAACGTGCCTGCCGAGATGTCGAATATAGCAGTAAATCCATCACCTTTCAATGTTACAGCCTTATCTGTCCTTGTTATGGCAATGGGCCTGGTATCGGGTGAGGGAACAGGAGCAGCCGTCCTGACGGGAAGCCGGAACTGCTGAGATGCTATTTCATAACCCTTCTTGGCCCAAATCTCATCCTTTGTGAGACTGAATGAGATTCTTAGAAAATACTCCGCACCGGGTTTTGGATCATTTATCTCAAAAGGCACCCTGACAGTAGTTTCCGAACCCGGCTCAAGATCAAAAGCAGGCAAGGTTCCTGATCCTTTCACATCACCATTCTCTGAAAGGGTCCATGCGACGGCAAAGTCTTTTGTGTTTATGAACTGATATTTATTTTTCACCCTGATAGTCCCGGCTCCCAGGTCGTCTTCTGAAATTCCTATCCACTGATATGCATGCTTCATTTCCGGATAATGCGGTTTAAGTGATCTGTCGGAAGCGACGACTCCCTTGTGAATAAAATATTTATCATTGGGGAATTCGCCAAATCCTCCCCCATACGCCAGAATGACATGATCTGGATTACGCCTGTTCCAAATCCCCTGGTCCTGCCATTCCCAGATTGCTCCTCCCAGAAGAGCAGGGTATTTGTCAAATACATCATTGTACTCTCCGAGAGCGCCCATCGAGTTGAACATGGCATGAGCGTATTCGCACATATAGAAAGGCTTGTTGTAGGAAGTATCATTTGCAATGCGCTCAACCTGATCAATGGCGGTGTACATCCTGCTGTCGAGGTCTGCAGGGTTATTCTTTCCAATGCCAAAGCCCTCATAATGGACCGGTCTGGTGTTATCAATGTTTTTCACAGCCTCCATGGCGGCGCGGAAATTCGTCCCTCCCCTTCCGTTTTCATTACCAAGCGACCAAATAATAACTGAAGGATGGTTCTTAAAGTTTTCGGCATTTGCCACGTTCCTGTCTATTATTGCTGCTTTCATCCGTGGTTCTTCATCGAATTTGCCGGAATTGCCGTGGCATTCGACATTGGCTTCAGCCACAAGCCAGATACCCCATTCGTCACATAGTTCATACCACCTCGGGTCATCTGAATAGTGGCAGGTGCGGACATGGTTGCAATTACCCTGCTTAATAAGTTCGAGGTCGCGTATCATTTGTGCTTCTGTCACAGCATGGCCGACATCAGGCCAGTTCTCGTGACGGTTGACACCTTTCAGTTTCAGGGGAACTCCGTTTACAAAAAGCTGTCTCCCTTTGATCTCAACCTCCCTGAATCCTGTCCTTGCGGAAAGGATCTCGACAATCTTTTTGCCTCTCTTCAAAGTCAACACTGTCGTATAAAGCTTTGGTGTTTCCGCTGTCCATTTCGGGGGATTCTCCACCCGGAAAGACATCCTGACAGGGATCTCCTCACCCGGTTTAAGCGCCGGAACACCACCATTCAGGGTATACGAGGAAACTGGTTTTCCGCCATCATACAGTGTAACCAGCAATTCGGATTCCCTGACTGGTTTGCTGTCATAGTTTTTAATCCTTGCAGTTATATCGAGAGTCGCATCGACATAGTTGTTATCAAGGTCGGTCCTGATAAAGAAATCTCTTATATGCTGACGGGGAGCACTCCAGACCGTGACGTTGCGGAAAATACCGCTCAGCCGCCACATATCCTGATCCTCAACATAGCTTCCTGTTGTGTACCTGTAAACCTCAACAGCCACCATATTTCTGCCCGGCCTGACATATTTTGTGATGTCAAATTCAGCAGCGTTCCTGCTGTTCTCGCTGTAACCAACCTTTTCGCCATTGACCCAGACAAAAAAACCGGCATCAACGCCATCGAATGTCAAGAATATCTCACGTCCATTCCAGTCGGCAGGAACGTCAAAATCCCTCCTGTAACTTCCGACCGGGTTTCTTTCCTCATAGGCTGTGTAATTCTTGGGAGGAGTGCTCATCACCCGGGGAAAATCCTTTTTAAAGGTGTATCCCAGGTTCCTGTAATAAGGAGTCCCGTAACCAAGTATCTGCCAGTTTGATGGAACCGGTATTTCCTTCCATGAAGTGACATCGTAGGAAGGTTTGTAAAATTCGACAGGCCGGGCCTGCGGCCATGAAACCCAGTTGAATTTCCACATGCCGTTAAGGCTTCTGCAATATGCAGAAACATGTCGGTTTGCGGCAAGAGCCTCATTAAGATCGGCATAAGGCATTAAAGTGGCATGGGCGGGTTCCCGGTTAATTGCAAAACATTCAGGGTCCTCAATCTCGGCCGGTACCGGAGCCCCTCCAAGGGAGTCTCTTATAGAGGCCACCTGTGCATTTGCTGCCCCTGTAACAGAGAAAAGGAAAAAAAGCGATGAAATTACCAATGTGAGATTTTTCATTGTAACATGATGTTTTTATGAATTTCTTTTTATCATGATCTGTTGTCCGTTATATTTTACAGAAGTGTCAGGCTCCGTTCCGGGATCAAATCCCAGTGGTTTTTCACGTGTTATCCAGACTATGTTAAATGTCCTTTCTTTCAGCATACCTTCAAAATCACCGTTGCGCTCTCCGATTGTAAGTTCTCCCCCGGATTCGTCATAACTGAATTTTATTGTGCTGCACATGCCTTTTTCATAATTGTAATTTGTCCCTTCATCTTCATAAAGAGTAAAGGAACAATTTCTTCCCGTGTAAACAAAAAGAGTGACAGGATCGGGACTTTTTTCACCAACATACTGAATTTCGGGCCCAACAGGTATAATTGACCCTTCCCTGACAAACAAAGGCATCCTGTCATATGGGGCTTCAGCCTGAAGCTTTTGTCCTCCGATAATATGCATCCCTGTATACAGATCATACCAGTTAGCAGACCGGGGAAATACTACTTCTCTTTTCCTTGCCTTGTAATTATATACCGGCGCCACAAGAAGGGATGGCCCGAACATATACTGGTCGCCGATGTTCCTCATCGCCGGGTCATCTCCGAAATCCATCACCATTGCACGCATAATCGTGTAGTCGTTGAAATATGTAAGTCCGGCAAGAGAGTAAATGTACGGCATAAGCCTGTATCTCAGTTTATCATAGTAAACCATGCTTTCATATGCGGGAGTGCCTGGTTGTGAGATATTAAATATTTCGCGGTAGGGATATTGTCCATGACTCCGGAAAAGAGGGCAGAATGATCCGAACTGGAACCATCGGGTATTCAGTTCCTTCCATTCATCAAGATCGGCGCTTCCCTCTGCAGCGCGGGTATAGCGGTTCTCGACACAAAATCCGCCTATATCAAAGGTCCAGTATGGTATCCCTGACATCGAGAAATTCAGTCCGGCAGGTATCTGAGCCTTCATGTCCTCCCATCTTGTACCGATATCGCCGCTCCAGGTAGCTGTCGAATACCTCTGGAGGCCGGCAAATCCTGATCTTGTCAGAAGGAATACACGTTTATCGGGGTCAGCGCTTTTCTGCCCTTCATAAATTGCCATAGCATTTACAAGGGCATAGGTGTTGAAATATTTGGTGGACGGTCCAAGAGCCGTAGGTGTTGAAAGAAGTTTTCTGTATTCGATGCTTGCATTTGAAAGGATATCAGGTTCGGAGGCATCCATCCACCAGGCATCGAAGCCCTTTGAATAAAGATGTTCCTTCATCTGTTCCCAGAAAAGTTTCCTTGCTCCCTCGCTGTAAGCATCGTAAAAGGATCCTATATACCCCTTCCCGATCCAGTCCCTTATGCTGTCCTTGACAGCCTGCCTGTACATCCAGCCTTTGCTGTCAAATTCCCTGTAATGTTCTGTTGTATAATAGAATTTGGGCCAGACAGAGATCATTATGTGCCCCTTCATTTTATGAACAGAGTCGACCATGCCGGCAGGATCAGGGAAGAATTCCGGATCAAATTCATGGGATCCCCAGGCATCGACCGGCCAGTATGACCAGTCGAGAACAATATTGTCGATCGGAATCTTCCTTTCCCTGTATTTCTTCAGGACGCCCAGAAGTTCATCCTGCGATTTGTACCTTTCCCTGCTCTGCCAGAATCCCAAGGCCCATTCAGGCATAATCGGAGCTTTGCCTGTAAGGGTCCTGTATCCGCTTATAACTTTATCGAAGCTGCTTCCAGAAATGAAATAGTAGTCTATCTGATCGCCCATTTCAGAAGCAAACGACAGTGCACCCTGATCTTCCGCAGACAAAGGGCTCAAGGCTTTCAGTCCGATATATGAAACACCGCCGTCAGGCTTCCATTCCAGTCTTATCCTGTATCTGCGTCCCTTTTCAAGATTCTTACGGAACTTGTATGTATTCGGGTTCCATGCTGTCCTCCATCTCTCGGGAACAACAAGCTCGTCATCTATCCAAAGCTTTGTATAACCGGCATAATACAGTTTAAAACCAAAAAGTCCTGATTCCTGCGGTTCCAATGATCCTGTCCATGTTACAGCTGACCCGTAAAAGGGAAATTTCTCCGGAAAAGCCTTAATTGTTGTGAGGTTCTCATAATCGATTGCATTTTCTTTTCTTTTGATGAAAACCTTTGAAGTATCCGAACCGATATAATAGGTTGCAGTCAGTCCACCTTCATTCCCGTCTTCTCCATAAAGTCTGAAAAGGTCAATCTGGGAATAATCGCGGGGATCACCAAACCTTGTAAGCGAATAGTTATCCCAGAGTATACCGTAGTTTCTGCTCGAGATTATAAAAGGGACCGATACTTTTGTGTTGTACTGGTAAAGGACTTCATTCAGTCCCTTGTAGTTGAATTCATCCGACTGATGCTGGCCGAGGCCGTAAAACGCCTCATCGGCCGGTGATTCAAAGACCTGACGCAATGAATAACCGCTGGAACTTTCAACATTTACCGGAGCAAACGACCTGCCGTATTTCCTTTCCTGAAGGATTATCCTGCCGTTTGTGTCTGCGAAGATTACCTGACCTGTTGTAAGATTTACCTTTGCCTTCAATACAGATGTAGACAGAATCAGTGTGTCTATTGACTGACGGACATCAAAGGGAGGAACAGGATTAGTTTGTTCCATAACACACAGGCTTTTGCCTGATGAAAGCTCCTTCCCCGGGGATGCAATCACACGAATGATCTTCTCATTTATTACCTCAAGCTTCATAACAGACGGCATTCCGGGGCCATTTGATCCCAGTCTTATAACAACACCGTCATCCGTAAGGTTCCATACTGATCTGGAGCACGTTGAAAAAAGGATGACAGCTGAAAAAAATACCAGCAGCTTTTTCATCGTTCTTTTATTTCAAAATTAACATCTTTTGCCTGAGAAGCAATCGCTTTTAACAGCGACCTCGTATCTTTACCTATCTCACCTTTGACAAACTCCGGGACATTGTAAGAAAAAAGTGACTCGCCGTACAGTCGCGGATCTTTCAACGGCAGCATGAATGGTTTGGAAAATGTTCCGTCGCTGCTGCAATAAGTAATAAAAGGCCTTGTGTAAAGCCCATCCGTTCTCCTGCTGCTGAATATCATCCACCGCGAATTTGAGGACCATGAATGATAACTTTCACTCTCCCGGCTGTTTAGTTCTTTAATATTTCTGATTCTGCCGGTGCTGAGGTCGAGGCTGTACAAATCAGCATCCCTGTGCCATATCGAGAAATTGCCATAGTCCGAAAGTGTAAATACAAGTTGTTTCCCGTCAGGAGAAATTCTTGGGAAAGATATACTTCTGCCTGTTTCCCGCGAACTTACCAATGTATCTATCCTGTCGCCCAGGCTGCCCGATGAAGCATCGAACGATATAAGGCAGAGACTGTATTTTGCCTTATCGTATCCGACGGGCTGGTCCACCTTTCGGGCCGAACAAAAAACAAGTGTCTTGCCATCGGGAGAAAATACCGGGAAAGTCTCGAAACTATCATCGGAAGATAATAGCCCTGAAGTGAAAAGTTTATTGTTCCTTATATCATAAATCACTATGTCGGACCTCGAGTCAAAAACCTCAATTCTCCTGTCGCCGACTGAATGAAATACCTGGTAGATATTGTTTACAGAAAAAGCGATATAGTCACCTGACGGATGCCAGAAAGGATATATGCAATTTGAGATTGTCGAAATGGTTTTTGTATTGAGCTTCGTTATTTTTCCGTCATTCACTAATATGGTACCGGATACATCTCCCCTGAGATGGAACAACATTTTGCCAGGGTTTCCCGAACTGAAGGAATGGCAGTTCATACATGTGCCTCTTACGAGCCTGTTGGTTAAAACAGGTTTCTCCCTGAATGATGAAAGTTCCCTCTGATAGATCCCCATGCTGCTGTATGCCTCATAACCCGGTGCAATAAGTCTGTAGACGATATAAGGATCGACAGGATCGCTTTTTACACTTATTTTAAATGACCTGTACCGCGTCCATTTTTTATTTGTCAGCGCCGTAACCGTCACAGTAAGGTCCTCCCCGTTATTGTCTTCAAGCATTCTGCGCCACTTTCCCTGCGGAATTCTGACCTGTTTCCCCGATCTTATTCTTATACTGCCAGTTCTTCCTCTTATTATGACTTCCGATTTCACACAGTCTTTTACCATGAAATTCAGAGGGGCAATACCGGCTGGAATTGTAACATTGCAATAATCAGGGAAGACAGACGGAAGCATATCGTTAAAAACAACTTCATTTCCAGGTCTGCTGCATGAAGTTGCGGCGATTGCATATACCAGCACTATTTTAATACTCCATTTCCGCATCAGTACAGGTTTTTCCGGATTATTTCCTCAGGATTATACTGATAATCATTAAAATGCAAATAATACCAATATGTTGCTGAAAATCTTTGTCTTAACCTTTGCCCGGCATCAGGGTAATTATTGTATATGTCTGCATATGCCTTCAGATTCTGCTTTGTATCCTGGCTTATATATGGCGGGGAAGCCGTAATCGGGTCTTTATTGCCAGAGGCCAGGATAAAGGTAATTGCCTCCTGATATGAGGATGGAATTCTTTTGTATTGCATTTTCTCCATTGCCGGGATAAGCTCCGAGAAATGTCTGAGATCTTTTGTTATCAGATAAAAAGCCATAAGGTATTCAAAAGCAGGTTTGTTATCAGGATGCTCCCTTATCATCCTGTTCAGGGCGGCCTCAATATCCTGAACATGGAAAAAATAATCATCAATGACCAAAAAACGTCTTTTCTCACCCCATTCAGCATTATTGTTTATTTTCTCCTCATCGTAAAGGTATGTCAGCGTGGTTTTAGCCCATTTCCTGTAAAAAAATGTAAGCTCAAGGATATGCAGGTATTTTTCTGATACCTCATATTGTCCGTTTATAAGATTGGTTTCAGCCAGTCTCTTAAGAACCCTGGCAGACTTCCCCATATCGGGGATGGTCTCCATACTTTCAAAAGCATATTGCTGTGAAGCATTTATAAGGCCCAGGTTGTAAAAGATCTCATTTCCCAGAAGCGGGGCAACATACTCTTTGTTGAAAGAAAGAAACAGTCCGTTTATTCCATGCTGGTCATACCTGAACAAATTATTCCCCATCTGGCCGGTCTTTGAAAGGGAAAGGTTAAGCATCGAAAGTGAAAGATAATTCCCTGGCGGGTGTTTCTCCGAATAAATCAGGACATCTTCCCACCGGCCTTCCCTTACCAGATAATCGTAAGTCATTGTCTCCTCTGCCTCGAAGTTCGAATAACTTCTGAACCCTGCATAACAGAAGAGAATGATGAACAGAATTTCCACCGTCATTGCCTTTACAGCATGCTTTTCTTTGATCCTGAAGATTCCGGAAATAAGCATCAGAACAGAAGGGAGGAAAAACAGGATCACAATGGAAGCCGTGATCATTCCGGGAACATTGTAGTAGAACCTGCCAAAAACGGCCGACAATCCAGCCTCAGGCAAATATAATCCATGAACCATCAGGGGAAGGGCAGCTGCAACCAGAAGGTATGACACCATTTTCCATCGGCCGGCATATCCTTTAGAGCTTTCCGGTCTGCTTTTGCAAGCACTTCTTCCCTTCAATAATTCGAAAACGAGCATAATAAAAAGCAGGCTTAAGAATGAACCTCCGGCAAGCCAGTAAACAACAGGGATAAGCACAATCCCTGTGATAAACCTTTCCCTGTTTCGCTTTATCCTGACGAACAGCATTGCGGCCGTGGTTGCCACCAGGAATCCCGTGACAACCGAAAGGGGATAAAATTCATTACAAAGCATCATACCTGCGATAATCGCAGGAATGCAGCTCAGGTTGAGGAAAATCCTTTCAGAGCTGACGGCCATTGATATCCGCCTTAATGTCATCATCAGAGCAAACAATAGCAAGGCAATAACCAATGGCCCGATTAAGGAGATGTAATAGAACTGCGTAAAAAACTCGCCGAGATATCCTGCGAGACCACCGGGCAATATCAGTTTTTCAGTAAGATAATTACGGGAGAAAAGGAAAAGTCTGAACTGTTCTTCAAAATGCAGATGGCTGTTGTAGAAAAAAGCAAAGAAAACATATATCCCGGCCGGTATTATGGCTGTAAATAATGATCCTGCTATTCTGACAACTTTTGAATTTTCCATAACTGACAGTCAGGCGCCTGACACAGATCTATTTTTCATTAAGGAGCTGATCTGCTGCCAGCACCAGGAACATAAAGTTTGTGGCCCCTCCGCCCATGACGTATTCCTGTTGCTGCCACAGATATGGCCAGTCGAGGAGTTCGGGGAAATCGGGACGTATCAATGCCGTTCCGGATGAAACGCCGCCTGGGATATATGACCAGTCAGCCCGGTTAACGCCGTAAGCCACAGTTGTCGATTTTGCACCGACGCCGGATGCAAATGACGCGGTGTTTTCCCCAGGATGTACTCCAAGGATGAAGTTTAGGGCGTTAAAAACAGGAGCCGGCTGGAAGATATCGGGAAATGCCCTGTAAAGATAATACTGCCGTACGCCAAATGCCTGAATATCCCAACCTGCACCCCATATATAAGGCCTGTAAGGAACGCCGAAAGGTGTTTCAGCCGACTGCCTGGCAATCTCTTCGGAAAGACCTGTTGCTGCCTTTCGGACTTCAGCCGTGAATGCCGGATCGTTGATTTTCGGCAGAGTACGGCCAATGAGCCAGGCGATGTCGCGGATGCCTTTTACGACTGATTCCTTATTCGCGAGGATATAGTTTCGGTATTGTTCCTCACCTGTTGTAAGGAAGAGCTCCGAAGCTGCATGTATCTTTGAATTTATTGTTCTTCCAGTCATCTGGTAATCATGTAAAAAAATGGCTTTGGCGACATCAAGGCACTGATTGCTGAGCGTATCGTTGAAGCCTTTCAGAACCCGTGAAGCAGCAGCAAGATGTGCTGCTGTAGTCAGTTCCCTGGATGGATTCTCCTCAGTAAATACCAGCCTGTCGTCGGGGACCGATGAGGAGGTACCGGTACGTTCACCCGGCAATAGCTGCTTGTAATATATCAGACCGTCGGTCATTGTTGATCCGTCGCCAAGAAGGACATACTGCCGTTTATCGGCCTCTATAATTCCCCGGTAGAGACGTCCGAGGCTCCTGTAACCACTTACAACTGAGAGAGCCCCGTGCTCTATCTGCTGCAGAATATCAGGCAAGCCGTCAGGCTGGTGTATCTCAACAAGGCGGGTATGCTGATCTATCGAAGTCTCGTCATAGTTGATCCCGAATGCCTCATAAGCATTGACGAGTATATATACTTCCCCGCTTTGTGATTCGACGCGAAGGTCATAATCGCCTGCATCGTGCCATCCTCCAATGTTTAGCCCCGGAACATGGTCGCCCGGCTCATATTTTGTAAGTGTTGAAGGACCCTGGATATACCCGTCAAAATGGTTAAAACTGACAGGTGCCATCCTTGCATCATCCATGTGGCAGAGTCCATGCCATACACGGTACTTCTCGTTCACCCTCATGTGACACATCTGGACGGGCAGGAAATATTCGAGCGTCGGCTGCCATACATTTCGTTTGAATACATCCGCTGATATCCTGAAAGGTTGGGATTTCACACCGGCGAATTCAATAAAATAAATCCCATCCTGCTTTACTGATGAAAAGTCGTATTTATAGTAATTATACCTCAGGAATGAGCCCCAGAGAACCGGAAATCCGGCAACAGGAACTCTAACGCTCCCGTTCACGCCAATCCTGTAAAGAAGAGGTGCCACGGCACCTTTAGCACTTTTATCAGTTTCAATAAGGGCAACCTTTTCCTGGTCAGGATGATATCCCACCTGGGAAACATGAATGACAGGATCGCTTTTCCATCCTGGTACAACATTCGGAGTGATTATCCATTCAACAGCATTTTTGACAGCACCCCTGGCAACAAGCGATCTGATTACAAACCATCCGTTGTTGTGCAGATACCTGCCGTCAAGAAGCTGAAGGTTACCTGTAAGGGATTCCACAGACATTCTGAGCAGGTCATCTTCCGGAGCCACAACAAACTTCCTGCCCTGGGCCATCGGCATTGCTGCCACAATTTCACCATTCTTATCCTTCATGGCTGGTCCGTTGGCCTGTCTGGGAAAAATGCCAGCACTTCCGTCCATCAGCCATGTTTTGCCAAACAATATGCCGGGAAACAGTTCCATGTTGAATCCTACCTTACCTATAAACTCCTCAGGAATCGGGTTATCCAGATCAACTGTCACAACTATTGATCCACCCTTAGATTTAACTCTTACCGTATAATTAAGATTAAGATCGGGGTACTCAATCGGATTGAAACCTTTCCTGTTTATTGCCGGATCGGGATAGGCGAGGGTGACTGTAATTGTACTGCCGGCCTGATCAACCTTACGTTCAAGCTGTTTCGGGATTGGCTGCCACTGGCCAGGTGTTTCGTCGAGCCTCAGATCGCCGTTTGTAGCCAGGCGTTTCCCGTGCATAATCACTGCTAATCCTCCCTGATGGCCCTCGGGATATATATCCTGGAAGGCCATCACATTAACACCACCCCGTTCAAAATACTCCTGCTTGTTCAGAATAAATGACGATTGCTGGCCAAGGCTGGCAATCGAAATCAACAGGATTGCAATCGATGAAAAAAATTCTCTCTTCATATCATTCATTTTTATTTCGGATTTCGGATTTTGTTCATTTCGGATTTTGTTCATTTCGGAATTCGGATCTGGGATTTCGGATTTTAAATCCGAATTCAAAATTCCGAAATCCGAAATTATACTTGTAACAATCCATGAATATCCATCAATTTATAAAAGGTAACAACGCATCATTTCACCTCACTTATTCCCGGTTCCGGCAGTTCACCCTGAGGAACGGTATTTCCGAAGAAATCATGGTCCGGAAGGTCAGTTCCAAACATGGGTTTAACTTCCCTGCCCCTGTCATGCAAAGGAGAATCAGGTCTTAGTGAGTATCCTGTAAGAGTATTAAGTTGATAAGGATCTTTTAATTCTGTCATAAAGGGTCCTTTCAGGCGGGGATCAGCCTGAATGCCGGCAAGTGATCCGTTTTCCATTTCCTGGCCAGTTGCCAATGCCCACGTTTTCAATGATGTAAAATCACCAAACCTTGTCTTTCCGCCGGGGCCCCACCAGACATTGCCGATGAACATGCTTCCTGCCACATTTTTCCCGGCAAGCTGGTTTTCTCCAATAAAAATGTTGTTTGTAAACAGAAAGTTACGGTGTTCCGAAGCATTTTCAAAGCTGATAACCGGAGCCAGCTCATTATAAACAACATTGTTATAAATATAACAATCACTTAGCTGGCTGCTTTCACCCGACCCGTTCCAGATAAAAAAGCTGCCTGAACCTTCCGTTTTATGTGCATCATTAATGCTTACACAGTATCGGATAATATTTCCTGACCAGCCGGAAGCCCCGGGATATTGGAACAGGCCGTACCCTGCGCCTTCGTTTTCGTACGACAAACAATATTGTATTAATGAATTTGTAACACCTCCGTCAAGATCGAAACCTCCCCCGTCCTTTCCGCCCTTTGAGGTCCTGTTCCTGTAGCTTATGCAATACCGGATAGTAACATGGTCGCTCATCCACGTCCATATTCCTACGGGCCCGTTACCCTGCCGGGGCATATCCCAGCCATTGTTTGTCGCAGTGCAGTGATCAATAGTAACGTTACGCGATACACCTACAAGTATTCCGTTCCCGCTGTGGTTATCGAGATTTGTCGGATCCCCGGGGTTGTTTTCTGCCTTGCAGTCTTTAATAAGAATGCCTCTTGATGAATCCTGGGAAGAACCCATAACGTTTATCCCGCAAAAGCCATTACCAATGGCAGTCACGTTCTTTACCTCTGCATTGGTACAGTTGTAAAGAGCAACTCCTGATTTCTGAAATCCTTCAGAATAAATGCTGTCAATAACAATCCCGGTACAGTTGGCAATCAGGAGACCGTTGGAGGTATTTCCATTCTTTCGGCCGTTGCCCCTGAGGGTAAGATTGGCAATCCTAATGTTTTTGCAGTTTTTAATACTAACAGCTTCATTGTTTCCGCCATTGATCACTGCCCTGCCTTTTCCGTAGGAGCCGACAGTGACAAGTGCAGAATCATATCCATTAATTCCTGCCAGGACAAGGGTGCCTTCATAGGATTGTCCGCCCGCAAAGAAGACATTACCCGGTCTCGCCTCGATATGGGTATTGAGTGAAGATATTGTTTTAAGAGGCTTTCTTAGCGTGCCGGGATCACTGTCTTTGCCAGTCTCATTGTTAATATAATAACAGACGGGGCCCTGATGATTGCTCTTAATGCACGATGTTAAGCCAATCAACATAAAAGTCAGCAGAATGGATCGCGGCATTTTCATTAGTTTTGTTCTACATGACCAAGGCCGTGATAATGATCATGGCTCCGACCACGTCTTAAAAGCGGTGGTTAAGGCATAGGCAGCAGCTTTGAGCTTTCAGGTTTAACAGGCAGCCAGACCCTCATCTGACCGGGCCCCCTGTTGTTCCATAATGCATAGGGGATAAGCGTCACATCCTTCTCATCGGAGACCTCTGTTTTTCCATCAAGAGTACGCCTTGTAAGCTTTCCTTTTGTTTTGACAACCTGAGTTCCGTTAAGTAAAGCCGGAATGTATTCAGTCGTAAAGGGTGGTTCACTTCCCACAACCAGATTCAGTACCTGACCTTCAAAATTGTCGGGCCATTCAGCACAATAGATTACAGGTCCTCTCTGAACCGCGATTTTATCAATATCTTCCTTTATCCGTTCATCTGCAACAACTTTCCTGACCGGCATCGGAATAAAAAGAGAGATTCTGTCCCCTCTTTTCCACTTCCGGCTAATAACCGCATAACCGTCTTCAATCTTCGGATTTATGTTTTCACCATTGACCAACAGCATGACAGGTTCATTGTTTTGATCGCCGAATTTATAGAGGCCCCCGGGCAAAGCTTCGTTCCTCGCCCATCCGGGAATCCTGAGACGCAAGGTGAATCTTCCTTCTTCCGAAGGGTCGAGTGATATTTCCACATTGCCGTTCCATGGGAAATCAGCCTTTTGGGAAATTTTCACATTCCTGTTCCCGGCCTCAATCTGTGCATCGTTTGAAATATAAAGGTTGAAATAAATATCGTTGCCTTTTACAGCATAGACATATCCCGGTATTGCCGGAACAAACCTTGCAACATTTGAAGGGCAGCAGGCACATCCGAACCAGGCCTGTCGCTGGTGCCGTCCGTCAGATTCCAGCGGATTGGGATAAAAAAACCTGTCAGCCGAAAGGGATACTCCCGACAGCATTGAGTTATAAAGCGTCTTTTCCAGCACATCTATATACTTTCCGTCGCCATGAAGCAGGAAAAGCCTGTGGTTGAAAAATATATCTCCGATTGATGCACACGTCTCGCAATAGGCCGTTGCGTTAGGGAGTACAAACGGGTCGGCAAAACCTTCATTCCCGCCTGTGGCTCCTATGCCTCCGGTGACATACATTTTGCCATAGACGATATCCTCCCAGATCCTGGTTATTGCATTCAGGTAAGCGGCATTGTTTTCAATTGCTGCGATATCGGCCATTCCAGAATACATATAGGTCGCCCTGACTGAATGACCCACAGCCTCATTCTGATCCGTTACTTTCTGATGAGCCTGGTTATATTGTTCGCCATGAGGTCCCCGGATATCGAGGAAGAATTTTGCAAGATCGAGATATTTCTTGTCGCCTGTGGCCCTGTAAAGTTTGACCAGTCCCATTTCGATTACCTGGTGACCGGGATATACACTGACTTTACCAGGTCCGAAATCCTTGCTGACAAGGTCAGCTGATTTTATTGCGATATCCAGGAGAGATCTCTTTCCTGTAGCCTGGTAATGAGCCACTGCAGCTTCATAGAGATGACCGAGGTTATAAAGTTCGTGGCTCAGAACAGAATCGAGGAGCCACCTTTCGGGGCTGGCCCATTCATGAAGTCCCTTCCCTCCATGCATCTCAGCGATGGTCCTGTTCGTATAAAGGTAACCATCATCTTCCTGTGCCAGACCTATTTTCCAAATGAGGGTATCGAGATATCCTTCAAGTCGGGGATCGGGATATGTTTGCAGTGAATAGCTTGCGCCTTCAATTATTTTGAAAACATCAGAATCATCAAACGGATAAATTGTTCTGAAGGACCCGGTATCAAGTCCCCCGGCTATTTCAAAGTTCTTCACCCGGCCCGAAGACTCGCAGTAAGAAAAAGCGATAGGAATTGTCACCTCGGCATTTTTCCTGATCCTGGGTGCCCAGAAGTTATCTGTCAGCTTTACTGAAGTAAACGGAACCGGACGTATGGGATAGTCGGCCGACGGCGTTTTTGAACACAGTGCCAGTAAGAGACTGAAGACAATGAATAAAGAAAGAGGCAACGATTTTCTCATCAGAATTTATTTTGACAGTTCAAGGACAATGACAGACTTCGAAGGCATGTTTACGGTAAGGATACCATCCTTGTAAGTAAAACCGTTGAAAGTTGCAGGCTTTATGTTGTCTCCGGCTTCAAATGTGTTCATTGCATTCATTGAGTCGGCAGTAAGTACTTCACCTGTCACTTTCTTAAATGTTTCTCCGATTACCGGACAGGTGAGTGTTAATGCTTTGCCGGGGTTCAGGTTTGCAAGAGAAATATGAACCTTTCCGGCAGCGTCAACTGATGCCGAAGCCGACACTGACTGGATTTTCCTGTCACCATTTACATAATCTTCGCATTTAAGGTCGGTTTTCAGCAGCCGGGCATTCTGATGAACCCTGAACATCCTGAACACATGATATGTAGGGGTAAGTACCATTTTATCGTCTTTTGTCAGTATGACCGACTGAAGGACATTAACAGTCTGAGCCAGGTTGGCAACTTTCACCCTTTCTGCATGCTGGTTGAAGATATTAAGATGTATTGCAGCTGTTACGGCATCCCTCAGTGTGTTCTGCTGATACAGGAAACCCGGATTTGTGCCAGGCTCCACGTTGAACCAGTTGCCCCATTCATCCACAACCAGCCCTTTGGTATTCTGAGGATCATAGCGGTTCATTATTGCTTCATGTCCGCTTATGACCTTTTCCATCTGAAGGTTTGCCCTCATTGTCTGAAACCATTGTCTTTCATCAAAATCAGTGGCTGATCCCTTATTGTTCCATCCATCGACCAGTGAATAATAGTGAATCGACAATCCCTGGAACCTTTCCCTTGTTGCGGGATCCTTCATAAGGGTCTCAGTCCAGGCAACGTTGAAGTCGGAAGGGCCGCATGCAACACGGTAAAGACTGTTATCCCCGTAATTGTTCAGATAAGTCGAGAACTGTCTCATGACATCTGAATAGTAATCGGCAGTCATATTGCCGCCGCAACCCCAGTTTTCGTTGCCTATGGCAAAGTACTTCACCTTCCACGGTTTTTCCTGGCCGTTTTCCTTGCGGAGCCTTGTCATCGGGCTGTCGGCGTCGGAGGTCAGGTATTCGACCCATTCCGCCATCTCCCTGACTGTTCCGGAACCAACGTTTCCGTTTATATAGGCATCACAGCCAAGCAGTTCGGTCAGTTTCATGAACTCATGGGTTCCGAATGAATTATCCTCAGTGACACCGCCCCAGTGTGTGTTTACAATTGAAGCCCTTTTTGACTGTGGTCCTATTCCGTCTTTCCAGTGGTAAGTATCGGCGAAACAGCCTCCCGGCCACCGGAGGTTAGGTATTTTCATTTCACGGAGAGCAAAAAGAACATCATTCCTTATGCCATAGGTATTGGGGATCTTTGAATCAATTCCAACCCAGATTCCTTCGTAGATGCACCTTCCCAGGTGTTCCGAGAAATGCCCATAGATGTCTTTGCTGATAACCGGACCCGGATTATTGGCAATCACTACAAGCTGGTTGACAGCTGCAGAATTTTCCTTCTGTCCGTTTGCACAGAACGGGAAAAGCAGGAAAAAAACTGAGATGAAAAGCAGAGATTTTCTCATTTTAGATGTTATTTGGTTAAATGTTCAATAAATGATCCAAGTTTCTTGTAATTCCTGAAAAGCAGATCATATTTCCCGGCCCTGACGGGATCAGGTTCATAAACCTTTTCGAAACCTCCTCCCATGGCTTTCTGTGCCGATTCAAAATCGTTGTGTATCCCTGACATTACAGCAGCAGCCATTGCAGAACCCAGAGCACATGTCTGGTCATGACTTGCAACTTTTATCGGCATATTAAGGACGTCGGCCACAATCTGCATTACATAGGGATTCTTTTTTGCAACGCCGCCTATGGCAATTACACCATCAATACGGATCCCTTCTTCTTCAAACCTCTCGTTTATCATTCTCGATCCGAAAGCTGTTGCTTCAACAAGAGCCCTGAAAATCCTTGGGGCATCCGATCCGAGTGAGAGCCCCGTTATTGCACCTTTGAGTTCCTGATTTGCATAAGGAGTACGTCTGCCGTTCAGCCAGTCGAGAGCAACGACAGCTGTTTCATCATCCGGAAGAGATTCTGCATGACGGCTCAGTTCCGATATTATGTTGCCTGATGCCTCCTGAATTATCCTTTCCCGTGTGGTTTTGTCGAGCCATGACATTTTGCCGGTTATTTCATTTAAAGGCCATAAAAGAAGTTTCCCGAACCAGGCATAAACATCACCGAATGCTGACTGTCCGGCTTCCAGGCCGAGCATTCCAGGGATTATGGATCCGTCGACCTGACCGCATATACCGGCTACAAGCTTATTTCCAACCTCTTCCGTTGGTGACACCAGCATGTCGCATGTTGATGTCCCCATTACTTTTACGAGCTGATAAGGTCTTATCTCCCCTCCAACAGCACCAAGGTGTGCATCAAAAGCCCCTGCCCCCACTTTTACGCCCCGGCCGAGGCCAAGTTTTCCAGCCCACTCATCAGTAAGTGTTCCCACGCAAACATCGCAGGTATATGTATCCCGGTAAAGCCGGTCTCTCAGTGTGGCGAGGACAGGATCGAGGCTTACAAGAAATTTTTCATCGGGAAGCCCGTTGAATTCTTCATGCCACATCGCCTTATGACCTGCAGCACACCTGCTTCTTCTGATTTTCAGCGGATCGGTTATTCCGGTCAGCAAAGCCGGGATCCAGTCGCAATGTTCAACCCATGAAAAGGCATTTTCACTTACCTTCCTGTTTGAACGCATAACATGGAGAATCTTTGCCCAGAACCATTCCGATGAATATACTCCGCCTTCATATTTTGTATAATCGGTGCTCCATCTTTTTGACAGGTCGTTTATTTCAGCAGCTTCCTTTACAGCAGTATGGTCTTTCCAGAGGACGAACATGGCATCCGGGTCATTGTTGAATTCAGGCTTCATCGACAAAGGGACGCCTTGCCTGTCGACTGCAACAGGAGTCGACCCTGTGGTATCAACCGTTATTCCCTTTATATTGTTGATGATCTCAGTGCTGAGATCTTTTAACGCCCCCTTTATCGATTGCTCGAGGCCTTCAATATAATCGAGAGGATGCTGACGGAACCTGTTTTCCGAAGGATCGCAAAACAGTCCTTTTTTCCATCTTGGATATTCAAATACCGAAGTCCCGACTGTTTCTCCGTTGCCGGTATCGACAACCAGTGCCCTTACCGAATCGGTGCCATAATCAAGCCCGATAACATATTTCCCTGACATAATATCATATTTATTTGTTTTTCTTTATTCCCTGTCCGTAATAAGCATCTTTCCCGTGTTTACGTCTAAAATGCTTGTTCAGGAGATAGCTTTCAACAGGTTCACTTTTCTTAAGAAGCACCGTATAAAAGGCCATCTTTGCTATTTCTTCCAGAGCGACAGCGTTGTAAACGGCTTCACCGGCGTCGGGGCCCCAGCAAAAAGGCCCGTGGCGGTTTACCAGTGCTGAAGGCAAATCAAGTGGATCAAGCCCGCTAAGCCGCTCAACAATCACCTTGCCTGTATTTAGTTCATAATCTGCCTCAACCTCATCTGCCGTCAGTTCCCTGGTACAGGGGACCACACCATAAAAGTGGTCGGCATGCGTTGTTCCGAGAGGAGGAATGTCCCTGCCAGCCTGAGCCCATGCAGTGGCAAAGGCCGAATGAGTGTGAACTATGCCTCCGAGTGATGGCCATGCTTTATACAAATAAAGGTGAGTCGGAGCATCGGTAGATGGTTTGTATTTCCCTTCAACCTTGTTCCCCGCACTGTCGAGAACCACCATATCCTCCTCTCTCAATGATGAGTAGCTGACTCCTGAAGGTTTGATGATTATCAGCCCGGTTTCCTTGTCTTTTCCGCTCACATTGCCCCAGGTGTGTATCACAAGGCCATGCTTTACCAGCTCGATATTAGCCTGAAAAACCTCTCTTTTCAACTTTTCCAGCATAGTATAATGGATTAAAATATGTTTAAATCAGGGAGCTTCTAATTAACATCGAGGTTGAAATAGAAGCCGCAATTCCTGTGACGTTCGTAGCTCTCACTGTTGAACCTGTAATACCATGCTCCTTTCTTTGATGTCTCCTTCTCCTTTTCATCAAGCTTCTCAAGAATGTTCATTGAAAGGATTTTTTTCCTGAAATTTCTCTTGTCAATCTTTCTCTGGTATATGGCTTCATACAATTCCTGAAGCTGAACAAGAGTGAACTTCTCAGGCAGAAGAGCAAAGCCTACAGGCTTTACCTTAATGGTCATCTGCAGGTCACTGAGAGCTTTTTTTACCATTTCATCATGATCGAAGATCAGACGGGGAAGGCGAGACAAAGACCGCCAATGTGCCCCGTGCAGTTCCTTCAATTCCCTGTCGATATCTTTAATCTTGATAAGCGCGCTGTATGAAATTGATATCACGCGTGCACCGGGATCGCGGTCAGTACGGCCATAAGTGTATGATTGTTCAAGATATAAATCCCTCAGCCCGGTAAGGCTGAAAAGAATGCGGTTTGCGGCATCATCAAGGCTCTCATCTTCCTTAACAAAACCGCCGGCCAGCGACCATTTTCCCTTGGCAGGTTCAAAATCCCTCTTAATCAGAAGAAGTTTTATCTCCTTTTCAAGAATGTCGTAACCAAAAATGATACAATCAACGGCTACAAGATGTTTTGGATGTCCTGAATAGAGTTTCATCAGATCACCTGTGGTTCAACATTTTTTACATAATCCGGCCTGTCTCCCTGATCAGATGATACCCCCGGCTACATGATAATAAATCTCATTCAGTCTCAACTCCTTTTTAAAGGCAGCCAGGTCACATTTTTCATCAATGAGCAGATATTCAATTCCCATCATTGTTGCAAGGTCTTCAATGTATTCGGAAGTTATTGCCGTACTGAAGCCCGTATGATGCGCCCCTCCGGCGAGGATCCAGGCAGTTGCTGCTGTTTTCAGGTCGGGTTCCGGTCTCCACAGCACACTTGCAACAGGAAGGTTTGGCATATCGGGGCAATCTACCACTTCTATCTTATTTACTATCATCCTGAACCGGTTACCCAGGTCTATAAGTGAAACACAAACAGCCTTTCCGGTGGCGGATTTAAAAACCAGGCGAGCAGGATCAGCCTTTCCTCCTATCGACAAAGGGTGTATTTCAAGATATGGTTTATCGGAAGCTATCGAAGGGCAAACTTCCAGCATATGGGCGCCGAGGACCCGCATCCCTGCGGGATCGAGATGATAGGTATAGTCCTCCATAAATGATGTTCCGCCGGGAAGCCTGTATGCCATCACCTTCATTGACCTAACGAGGGCCGCAGTTTTCCAATCACCTTCAGCGCCGAATCCGTATCCCTTTTGCATCAGTCTCTGAACAGCCAGTCCCGGTAATTGCTTAAGTCCGTGAAGATCTTCAAATGTTGTAGTAAAAGCCTTAAAATCACCGGCTTTCAGGAATTTCTCCATGCCGGCTTCGATCCTTGCTGCTTCCTTAAGTGTTTCCGATTCGGCGACGTCACGGGTAATATAATAAAGCGACTTATACTCATCAACAAGCAGCCTGATGTCATGATCAGATACTTCATTCACAGCAGCTGCAAGATCTCCGACACCATAACCGCTCACTGAATATCCCATCTTCATCTGGGCGCTGACTTTATTTCCCTCGGTAACTGCGACATCTCGCATATTATCGCCAAATCTCGCGACCTTCATGCTGAATGAATCATTTAAAGCAGCCGCGGCTCTTGTCCAGACGGCAATGCTGCTGATGGTACCTTCATCTTCCCAGTGGCCAACAACCACCTTCCTGTTAAGCCTCATTCTTGTTCCTATAAAGCCAAACTCACGGTCTCCATGGGCCGACTGGTTAAGGTTCATGAAGTCCATGTCGATCGTATCCCAAGGTATATCGCGGTTAAGTTGTGTGTGCAGATGCAGGAATGGCTTGTTAAGTACTGAAAGACCCCTTATCCACATTTTCGCGGGGGAGAAAGTATGCATCCATATTATCAAACCGATGCAGTTATTGTTATTGTTTGCTTCGGAGCATAACTCAAATATTGAATCAGCTGTCGTCATGACGGGCTTAAACAATATTCTGACAGGAATCTTATGGGAATTGTCGAGGGCCTCAGCAATTGTCCTGGAACCAGAGGCCACCTGAAGCAGGGTATCAGGTCCGTACAGATGCTGACTGCCGGTGACAAACCAGATCTCTTTGTTATTGAAATTGTACATGATTTTAACTTTAAAACATTCTTTAAGAAAGAGTCTACCAGAAATAGGCATAAAATGCAACTATCACTGCAATTATAATCCCGGAGAAGAAAAGGTCCCAGTTGTTCCAGCTTGCCCTTGTAAGAGCTTTCTGCTCGGCTGAAGCAGAACCAACGTAAAGGCCTTTTATGGCTACAGGATCGGCTTTTGGGGTGAAGTAGCTTATTATGATCATAAGTACTATTACCAGGAAGAAAAGGATGACCTCATAATTATATCCGTTCATCTTCATGAAAATTGAATAGAGTATTCCTTCCTGGCTCATATTGGTTCCAAATACTTTGAATCCAAGGCGTGTCATTCCCAGGACAAACCCTGTAAGAAGGCCTATAAATCCGGCTCTGGGAGTTATCCTTTTCGAGAGAATTCCCAAAAGGAACACTGCAGCAATACCGGGAGCAAGCATAGACTGGACATCCTGGAGATAGGCATAAAGAAATTTCCCGAGTCCTTTCATGACTGGTATCCACAGAACGCCAAGTACAACAACAACAACCGTTGCTATCCTGCCGACTCTTACAAGTTCCTTTTCTGTGGCCCGGGGCCTGAATTTTTCATAGAAGTCGACAGTGAAAAGTGTAGCCGATGAATTAAAGAGGGATGCGAGAGAGCTCATCAGTGCCGCAAGGATTCCACCGACCACGAGCCCTTTGAAGCCCATGGGCAGAAGTTCCTTTACAAGAACAGAGAATGCAGCATCCGAATTCGGAAGTGAAATGGCTCCTTTTACATTTAAGGCGTAAGCGATCATTCCGGGGATAAGAAAGATGAAAACCGGAAGCAGTTTAAATCCGGCACCAAGGATGGCCCCCCGTCTTGATTCAGTCTGATTCCTCCCTGAAAGAACCCTTTGTACTATAAACTGGTCGGTACACCAATACCAAAAGCCGATTATTGCCGAGCCAAGGATAACTCCGGTCCAAGGGAATTCAGGGTCATTTGCCGATCTCATTAGATGAGTCATTGTATCCCCTTCCGCATTCACGGGAACTGCACGGCATATTTCCATCATTTCGGACCATCCCCCAAGTTTCACAAGACCAATGACAAGAATGGCTATCGAACCAAGAAGAAGTATCGGTGTCTGCAGAACAGATGTCCACAGCACTGCCCTCATTCCCCCGAGAGTGGTATAAATTCCTGTCAGGACAACCAGGCCGACGGCGCTGATCCAGAAGAAATCGATCCCGAACATCGATTCAATCCCAAAAACCTGTTTAAACACGATTCCGCCTGCATAAACCGTCACGGCTACTTTTGTGAAGACATAACTGACAAGCGATATTATTGAAAGTACGCTCCGGGCACCTTTGTTATACCTTTTCTCAAGAAACTCCGGCATTGTGAAGACGCCGCTCCTGGCATAGAACGGGACGAAAAACCACCCAAGTATCAATATCAGCCATCCGTGCATCTCCCAGTGAGCCATAGCCATTCCGCTTGAGGCTCCTGCTCCTGCCAGACCCACAAGGTGCTCCGAACCTATGTTGGATGCAAAGATCGAAGACCCGATGGCTATCCATGTAGCATCCCGCCCTGCAAGGAAATAATCTGTTGTTGTCTCTGATTTCTTCTTCGCAACCCAGATTATAATGCCAATTAGTCCAAGGCAGAACAGACCAAGGACAATCCAGTCTAATGTTCCCATAATCAGATTTTTAAGTTAGTTATTTTCGGTTATTTGATTTTATTCAGGTTCAGATCCGGATAAAAATGTTACGAGCTTATCATCAAATTTAGATAAAAAAATTTAATTAAATGTATGATTTACACTTAAAATAAATCATGAAAATTTATCATTGTCAAACAGACAATTTTAAAAATTGAGTATGAGATTCTTCGCTTCTCTCAGAATCTCATTTTTTTATCGGACACTGTTGAAAATATACGAAGATTTAGCAGATATGCTTAGAGTATCTTATTGATCAACTTCGTGACCCCATACGGTTAACCTCAAATCGCTGGATCACAAAGCATCACCAAGGTCATCACCAGGGGAATGAAGGATAATTCGGCAGAAAGATCCGCTTGTGATAAGGATCTAATTTTCATCATTATGCACGATCGAATTTCCTTGTTTATTCTATTTCCATTCTTCGAGCGAAGACTGGATGAAATCGATGATCCTTTGATTTTCGGCTTTACCGTTGCCTGTAACTGGGAAGGATTCACCGAACCTGAAATGGATTATTTTTCTGCTGTCGAGCGGCCCGAGCTCCTTAATCAGCTTTCCCTGTCCCCAGAAGTCAGTTTTAAGTGCCACAGGTATTACCCTGACCCCGGCCTTTTTTGCCAGTTTAACCCCCAGTGAATTGAACTCCTCCGGATTAAAAACGAGGCTCCGGGTGCTCTGGGGGAATATCACGATGGAGGTTCCTTTTGAGAGAAGTTCAGAGCCTTTGGTCATGACCTCCTCAAGATCTTTCCTGGGATCGGTCCGGCCGACAACTATAGGATCCCTGGAACGCATAACATGGCCAAAAAGCGGATGACGAACAAGGCTGTCCTTCACGACAAAAGTCACTTCCCTGTGCGGGGCAATAAGCCCCGGAAGCACCATGGTCTCAAGGGTGCTCATATGATTGGCTATGAAGACAACAGGCCCGGGATCTTTTCCGATGTTTTCCATCCCGGAGATACTGAATTTTCCCCCGGCTTTTTCAATGAATCTGAAAATAAAGATAGAGGAATCAGCCCAGGCTTTTGTATCATATACACCTTTTATGGCCTGCCTGCGTGTCCTAAATACAATAACGGCATATTTCAATGTGAAATACAACCTGTTGCAATGAATTATCCTGTCGAACAGATTTCTTTTCCCCCTGACGGGACTTTCATAAGAACCTGATTCAAAATAACCTTTCATGAAGTTTGTCTTACATGTAATGCTATTCCGGCCTGCGATGGCTGCCTGAATAATGCAAATCTAATATTTAATTGTAAATTTAACGGCTCAACCAAGATAATTTGATATCACAGACAGCCTGATGAAGCTCTCCTTAACCGATGCCATAGTTTTTTTTGCGCTGATTACAGGAAATGTCATTCTGGGTGCAAGTTTTTTCAAAAGAAATAAAACTGCCTCCCAGTTCACGACAGGAGGAGGAAAGATCCCTGCATGGGTGATAGGGATGTCGATCTTTGCCACATTTGTCAGCAGCATCAGTTTCCTGGGTCTTCCTGGCAAAGCTTATTCCGCTGACTGGAACGCGTATGTATTCAGCCTTTCAATACCGTTTGCAGCATATGCCGCGGTAAAGTTTTTTGTACCTCTGTACAGGGAAGTTGGAAATGTATCGGCATATTATTACCTGGAACTGCGTTTTGGTGCCTGGGCAAGGATTTATGCTTCAACCTGCTACATACTGACCCAGCTGATGCGCACAGGAGCGATACTGCTTCTACTTGCCCTTCCCGTAAATGCGCTTTTCGGATGGGATGTCAAAACCGTTATTGTGATAACCGGCATAACGGTAATTATCTATTCAATGCTCGGAGGCATACAGGCAGTAATCTGGACCGACACCATCCAGGGAATAATACTTATCGCCGGGGCAATAGTATGTGCCCTGTTTCTTACGTTCTCTATGCCTGAAGGTGCAGGACAATTATTCAGGATCGCCTCCCTGAACCATAAATTCAGTCTGGGCAGTTTTGGCACCAGTCTCAGGGATTCAACTTTCTGGGTGGTACTTGTGTATGGTCTCTTCATAAACCTCCAGAACTATGGCATCGATCAGAATTATATCCAGCGTTACATGGCATCGGGTTCTGAAAGGGAAGCCAAATTCTCGGCCCTGTTCGGATCATTGTTATACATACCTGTTTCAGCAATCTTTTTTTATATCGGTACAGCACTGTTTTCATACTATACCGTTCAGCCCGGACTTTTACCTGAAGCACTGCGCCAACCCGGTTCAGGTGACAGGGTGTTTCCATATTTCATTGCTGCCGGATTACCGGCAGGGATGACAGGCCTCCTTATAGCAGCAATATTTTCGGCTGGGATGAGTACTGTATCAACAAGCCTCAACAGTACTGCAACGATCTTTCTAACAGACTATTATAAGAAATTTATCAAAAAAGATGCAGATGAAAGGTCCTCGATGAGGGTACTACACGTTTCTTCGATGGCAACCGGGATCGCGGGTATTATGATTGCTCTTGCGCTTGTTGGAGTCGAAAGCGTTCTCGATGCCTGGTGGGCCCTGGCTTCGATCTTCAGCGGAGGGATGCTCGGTCTGTTCCTCCTGGGATATATCTCGAAAAAAGCAACACGTTTCAATGCTGTCATAGCAGTGATTGCAGGAGTTCTGATGATAACATGGATGAGCCTTTCGCCCATCTGTTTTACGGGTGAAAAACTCATATCTTTCCGAAGTCAGTTCCATACTAACCTTACCATTGTGTTCGGGACTTTAGTTATCTTTCTGACAGGATTTATTTTAAGCAACATAATTAACAGAAAAAAATGAGAAAGATCAATACTTTGATATTCATCCTTTTAAGTAACACCCTCCTTTCAGCTCAGGATTTATTTAAAGGGGAAGGCTGCGTTCTTAAATCCGAATTCATTTATCAGCCGGGGGATGTCAGATTCCCAAGCTGCCACGCCTCAACAATTGCTCAGATTGAAGGAGGCTTTATTTCCGCGTGGTTTGGCGGCACAGCAGAAAAAAATCCGGATGTCGGGATCTGGATCAGCAGATATTCGGATGGCAAGTGGAGCAAGCCGGAAGAAGTGGCAAACGGGGTCAGGAAGGACAAACGCTATCCATGCTGGAACCCTGTACTTTACAACAGCGGAAATGAGATCATTCTTTTCTATAAGGCAGGGCCCAGCCCGTCGACATGGTGGGGGGAACTGATCACATCAGACGATAACGGGTTGTCGTGGTCGGCTTCCAAACGACTTCCTGAAGGGATAACAGGGCCCGTCAAAAACAAGCCTGTTTTGCTGGATAACGGTATTCTCCTTTGTCCTTCAAGCACCGAGGATCAGGGGTGGAGGATACATATGGAGATGACTCCTGACAACGGGATCTCGTGGAAAAGGACGGAAGCTCTTAATGACAGGAGCATTTCGGCAATACAGCCTTCTGTTCTGATTCACCCGCAGGGAAAGATCCAGTTGCTTTGCCGTACCAGGCAGGGAAAGGTTTTCAGCTCATGGTCGGAGGATAACGGCTCCCACTGGACCGGGCTCAAACCTACAGAACTTCCAAATCCAAATTCAGGTATTGATGCAGTCACACTTAAGGACGGAAGGCATATAATTGTATATAATCATCTTACGGAAGGGCGCCACATGCTGAATGTTGCAGTTTCGGCTGACGGCATAAACTGGGAAGCCGCAGTTCTTCTTGAAAATGATGAGAAGGAAGCTGAATACTCGTATCCCGCCGTTATACAATCATCAGACGGCATGTTACATATTACCTATACCTGGAACAGAAAGCTCATTAAGCACATTATCCTTGATCCGAGCCTGATTAAAAGTATCAGATTCGAAAACGGAGACTGGCCGAAAGTGAAAGAATGAGTGTCACCTTCCTGCAAGCGGCAGAACAAGGAGAACAACTGAGAGTATCACCAATGCTCCGACTGCGCCCCAGCCTATAATATTCTGATACAGTTTGTTCGTATAATTGCCCATTATCTTTTTATCGTTAATAAGGAATATCATACTTACAAGGACAACAGGAAGCAATATGCCGTTAAGTACCTGCGACCAGATTGATATATCTATAAGAGGGGCATTGGGTATCAGAATTATGATGGCCGAAAGGACGACAATTCCAGTGTAAAGTACATAGAATTCTCTTGCTTCGTCCCAGCTTTTATCTATCCCCGCTTCAAAGCCAAAAGCTTCACAGACATAAAATGCAGTGGCAAGAGGAAGTATGGTGGCAGAAAAGACCGAGGCCACAAAAAGACCGAAAGCAAAAACATGGGAAGCCAGCCTGCCTGCAAGAGGCTCCAGCGATTGTGCTGCGTCCTTGGCTTCAGAAATCTCAATACCGTTAGGATACAGTGTGGAACCGCAGGCCACCATGATAAAAAAGGCAACCACGACAGTTACAATACATCCTATTATTATGTCAATTACAGTGAATTTGTAGTTTTTCATTTCCAGTCCTTTTTCGATAACTGACGATTGCATGTAAAACTGCATCCATGGTGCTATAGTCGTACCGATAAGGGCTATGATGACTGTAAGGCTTTTTGTATTCAGTTCAATCCCGGGGCGGATGATTGCCGTTCCGATCTCTCCCCAGTCGGGTTTGGCCATTAAGGCCGAGATAACATATGTAAGAAGGGAAGCGCTGAAAATAAGAAAAATCCTTTCTGCTATCTGATAGGTTCCCTTGACCACAAGGAACCATACAATGAAAGCGGCGAGAGGTACCGAAATATATTTGCTTACGCCAAAGATTTCCATACTACCGGCAACTCCCGCAAATTCAGTTGTTGTGTTTCCAATATTTGAAAGAAGGAGGCCGACAAAAATAAAGAAGGTAACTTTCACCCCGGCATTTTCCCTTATCAGATCAGAAAGTCCTTTGCCTGTGACTATTCCCATCCTGGCATTCATCTCCTGTATGACAAGAAGAACAAGCAATGATGGTATCAGGGTCCAGATCATCCCGTAGCCATACAAGGCCCCGGCAACTGAATAAGTTGTAATCCCTCCTGCATCATTGTCAACACTTCCGGTTATTATTCCGGGCCCGAGGAGAGCAAAAAATATTGCTAAGTTTCTATAAAATCTTGTTTTTGGTAACCTGGTCATTGTCAACTATTCTGCAACTATCGCTTATTTGTTCTTCTTTTGCTTATAAGGTCTTCGATAACATCATCAACTACAACCATTCCCTGAAGGAGGTTTTCCTGGTCGACAACAGGTACTGCCAGAAGGTTATATTTTGAAATGGTTTCTGCAATGTCATCGATGCGCTGATCATCGTAAAGGAACACGGGATCGGATCTCATTATGGTGCTTACGGTTGTCTCCGGCTCTGCAACAACGAGATCGCGGAGGTCGAATGTGCCGACCAGTTTATCATTCTCCTCTGTCACAAACAGGGTGTACAGTTCTGCTGGTTCGGGTTTTCTGCTTCTCAGCTCCTTAATAATGTAATCCACGGTAACTTCAGGCCTGAAGGATATCACATCAGTTGTCATCAGCCCGCCTGCGGAATTGTCGGGATATTCAAGAAGTTCCCTTACCTCCTGCGACGATTCGCTGTCCATTTCCTTAAGCAGCATTTCAGCTTTTTCATCTTCTATTTCATCGAGAATGTCGGCCACCTCATCTGCAGGCATTTTTTCCAGCACATCAGCGACCTTGTTGACAGGCAGGCTCTCGATTATGTGGATCTGTGTCTGGGTTTCCATTTCTTCAAGTACATCGGCGGCCTTTTCTTCATCAAGTGCGGAGAAAACCGAGGTACTTGTTTTTTTCCCAAGGTCCTCGAGAATGTCGGCGATATCGGAAGGGTGAAGAGTGTGAAGCTTCGCATAGCTTTTCGACAGCTTTATATTGCGATTTGAAAAATCTATTGCCTCCATATCGTCCCATAAAATGAATTTTGCAGGTATTTTTATTCCTGCAAAATCAAGGATCCTTTTTATCGGAGCAAGGATTCCGATCCTTCTGAGGAGGCCCTCAATGCCAATGTCGACAGCCACCGCAAATGTACCTGTAGGGAGGGTGGCAAGCCTCACATCATTCACCCTGACAAGTTTCCGGCCGTTCAGGTCAACAATCTGCTTGTCAAGCATATTTTCCACAAGCAACAATCCGTTAGAAACATCATCAGGATTCAGTTCAATAAGTTCAGTGCAGTTTACATTCAGCATTTCGCGGGCTTTTACAACCCTGAATGTTGAAAATGAATAGAATCCCGTAAGTTTTCCGATCTTCAGCTTTACCCCTGTCACAAGCTGCTGGCTTGGATCATTGAGTCCCGAAGGAGCGTTGTTTATGAGCAGATCCTTTATGAATCCAATTTCATCGCCGTCGGCACCGAATACTTCCTTGCCGATTATTCCGCTTAAATAAAATGTTGTAAGTGATGTCATAGTCACCTCCTTCCAGTTTCTGATTATTCAAGGAAGCGACCGGATGAACAGGCTGCTTCCCTTAAACCAGGTTATTAATTAATATACTCGCAGGGCCGTCGTCCATGTTGAATGAAAAATTGATTTTGCGGCGTAAAAGTAAATTTCGCGGCAATAAAATCCAAATAAAAAACGATTAAAGTGATTCTGCGGCCCTGCCAATTTTAAATGTCTTAAGCCGCACATCACTTTAAGCACTTTAAGTGCCTGAAGCACAATAAGTACTCAGCCATTCAGAGTGTTTAGAGATACAGGGGCACATTGAATAATCTCAGCAAGATCAGGATGTCTTCAATGCTTACAGCCGGCAGTGTTAAGTGCAATGCTGACAGAAGGCTGAAGTTTTTAATAAATAAATGGTAATTTTGCGTTCAGCATTATACGCCAAAAAATAATCCTGATGCAGGATCTTGAGAAATATTTCGAAAAATTCCGGAAGAACATTGTCGGCATTGATGCTGAAATTACCACTCCGTATGGAAACAAGAAACTTGTCTATGCCGACTGGATCGCAAGCGGAAGATTATACAGTACAATTGAAAAAAGGATTTCTGACGATATAGGTCCTCTTGTGGGCAACACTCATTCCGAATCATCAGCTACAGGAAGAGCGATGACTGAAGCATATCATCTGGCACAGAAGATAGTCAAGAAGCATATAAATGCAAATAAGGATGATGTCCTGATATTTACCGGTTCCGGGATGACGTCTGCAGTTGCCAAGTTGCAGAGGATACTGGGGTTGAAGGTACCTGAACAGGCTGTCAACTATTGTGTTTTCAGCCATGGTGAATACAACGCCTGCAGGGATATTCCAAATGAGAATCGGCCGGTGGTATTTTTGACGCATGCCGAGCATCATTCAAATCACACAAGCTGGTTTGAAACCCTTGCCGAAGTAGTTGTTCTTGAACCCGGAGCTGATCTTAAGGTTAATCCTGACACTCTGAGACGTCAGATCATGAATTTCAGGGACCGTCCGCTTCTGATAGGCTCGTTTACAGCATGTTCTAATGTTACCGGTTACATGCCTCCGTATTATGAGCTTGCCAGGATCATGCATGAGAACAATGGCTATTGTTTTGTCGATTTTGCAGCTTCGGCTCCTTATGTTGATATAGATATGCATCCGGCTGATCCTATGGAGCAGCTTGATGCAGTGTTTTTTTCTCCGCATAAATTTCTTGGAGGCCCAGGGAGTGCCGGAGTACTTGTTTTCAACAGGCAGCTCTACAAGAATGAAACACCAGATACGCCCGGAGGAGGAACGGTTAAGTGGACAAACAGGTGGGGCGGCTACAGTTATTTTTCGGATATTGAAGTTAAGGAAGACGGCGGCACTCCGGGATTTCTTCAGGGCATCAGGGCGGCACTTGCTGTCAGGTTAAAGGAGGAGATGGGTACTGAGAATATCCACAGGAGGGAAAAGGAGCTTATAGGTATTGCTTTCAGTGAGCTTTCACAAGTAAAAGGTCTCCATATTCTTGCAGACAACATAAATGAGCGGCTTGGTGTATTTTCCTTTTACGTGGATAAAATACATCATAATCTTGTAACGAAGATCCTCAATGACAGGTTTGGAATTCAGGTCAGGGGTGGGTGTTCTTGTGCGGGTACCTATGGGCATTTTCTGCTGAATGTGGATTTCAGTCTGTCGAAGGAGATCACCGACAGGATAGAAGCCGGTGATCTTTCGATGAAGCCCGGCTGGATCAGGTTGTCGCTGCATCCCACGATGACGGTTGATGAACTTCATTATATAATTGAATCGATAAAGGAGGTTGTTGAAAACGCTGAAGAATGGAGCAGGGATTACCTTTACGACAAGCACACAAATGAATTTCATCACCTCAGTGAAGGGGAAGAAGGGTTCCCGGGTGTTTCGGGCTGGTTCAGTGTTTGTGAATAAAATTAAGGAAGAATAACGCCATATATTGAACATCATAAAACAATATTTGTAATTTTGAGGGCAAAATTTTACCGGCCCGTAGCTCAGCTGGCAGAGCACGTGACTCTTAATCATGGGGTCGAGAGTTCGATTCTCTCCGGGCCGACAAAGAAGGGGCAAGAGTGGGAGCGAGCAGTCGTCTCACTCTTTTTATATTAGCGGCACCTGCCTCATGGCAGCCGCATGGAACAGGCTGATTAATCAGGGGGAAGCCCCGCGGGATACATATAATTTTCAGGTATTCCAGAAAATTCATTTTCATTTGTGTAGCTGCCGTTCAGATTAAGATTGGGTTATTGATGTCAAGCCAGCCGGTTTTCGGGTCTTAGATCCGGTATTGGAACACTTGTGATATTTTGTGCCGACACCAGTTTTTTCACAGCAAATTCCTGACACACTTGCAGTTTATGTTTTGTTGCAGTGGTTTTGTTTACATTGTTACACGCGATTAATTTATATTGTTTCTTAATAGATATTTATTCTCTTTTAATATTTAATATCTTTTGCTTTTCTTTTGCTTCTGATACTATTTTCCTTTTAAATATATATATCATCTGCGCTTCTTATTCCTTTAATTTAATATCGCTTATAATATTTAATTTCTTTTAATTATTATTTTTAAATAATATTCCCTATCTTTGGATTTTATTTTATTTTAAATAGTTTTAATTATATAACTTCTTATTCCTTTTAATATCCAATATTGCCAGATAGATTTATTCTTTTGTTAATCAGCCTCATGAAAAGATCATTAGCCTATAATATTACTGCTCTTTTAATCATTAAACTCACTAAAATATATTTCTTACCTGATCCCCATGATACGTTAAACTTAATCACAGATAAAACTTATTCTCTTCTCAAAAAGAGAATTAACAAATAATTTATGCCCGACGATCCTAAATATCTGCCAATATCAGCTCCCCTTTATCAGGAACTTTTTGTATCTTTTATCTCCTGGTTTCTGACCTCTTCCTAATATTTTAATTACCTCTTAATCACAACTATATGGTAAATAAAACCGCTATCAGGATCCTCTCGGAAAAAGGACTCAGAATTACCCCCCAACGCGTTGCAGTTCTCGATATAATCCTTAATCTTAACAACCACCCCGCCGCTGAGGAAATCTCAGAATATATGAGAATCAGCTACCCCCACGTTCCGATAGGGACCGTATATAAAATCCTTGATGCTTTTATCGAAAAAGGTATCGTCACAAAAGTTAAAACTGAAAACGACATCATACGATATGACCCAGTCCCTGAAAAACACCACCATCTGTATTGCACTGACTCTGAAATGATAGAAGACTACTTTGATAATGACCTCAATATTTTGCTCGAGGATTATTTCAGAAAGAAACAAATCCCTGACTTCCAGATCCAGGATGTCAGACTCCAGATAATCGGGAGATACATAAAAGAACCTTCAGAGACAAAAACTGAGAAACCAACTGATATCTACTAATAAAAAGACATATTCACTAAAAATCATATTAACCTTAAAATCTTAAAACTATGGGACAAAAAGGAAGAGAAATCGTCAGAATGAACGTCGACACGCTGATCGACATGCTCAATAAGGCACTGGCCGACGAGTGGCTTGCATATTATCAGTACTGGATCGGGGCAAAAGTCGTAAAAGGCCCTATGAAAGATGCGGTTATTGCCGAACTCAACCTGCATGCCACCGAAGAGCTGAGCCATGCC
Organism: Bacteroidales bacterium; assembly: GCA_035390825.1. Lineage (GTDB taxonomy): Bacteria > Bacteroidota > Bacteroidia > Bacteroidales > VadinHA17 > LD21. Next base: position 54,852 of record DAOOUQ010000025.1, read on the forward strand.
GAACTTATAGCAACAAGAATAATCCAACTGGGAGGAACTCCCGTTCTGTCGCCCGAGGAATGGCTAAAAATAACCGGATGCGGATATGACGCACCCACAAATCATTATGTTGAGGGAATCCTGAACCAGAATATAAAAGGTGAACAATGCGCAATACGGGTCTATAATTCGCTTCTTGACATTACCCGGGAAGGTGATCCTGTATCCTATAATATGATCCTCACAATCCTTTCTCAGGAAGTGGAACATGAAGAAGATCTTCAGGCTCTTAAGGAAGACCTCGACCTGATGCTGATGAAAAGACAATAAAAACACTCATTTCAAACAATTTAAAACTATTATCATGGAAGAAAAAACTTACTCGATGCCACGTATCGGCGATAAAGCACCTGAATTCAAGGCTGTAACCACACAGGGAAATATTAACTTCCCTGCCGATTATTCCGGATCATGGGTAATCCTGTTCAGCCATCCTGCCGATTTTACTCCGGTCTGCACATCAGAATTTATGACATTCGCAAGCCTGGAAAAGAAATTCAACGAAGCCAACTGCAAACTGGTAGGACTTTCCGTTGACGGCCTTTACAGCCATATAGCTTGGCTCAGGACAATCAAGGAAAAAATAGAATATAAAGGCATGAAGAATGTCGAGGTCAACTTCCCTCTCATAGAAGATATCACAATGGAAGTCGCCAAAACATACGGAATGCTTCAACCAGGCGAAAGCTCCACAAAAGCTGTCAGAGCTGTGTTCTTCATCGATCCGAAAGGGATTATCCGTACAATTATTTACTATCCTCTCAGCCTCGGCCGTAATTTCGACGAACTTTACAGGGTGTTGATAGGCCTTCAGACCGCTGATGCATTCTCAGTGGCCCTCCCAGCCGACTGGCGCCCGGGTGACGACGTAATTGTCCCGACCGCGGGCTCATGTGGTGTTGCAAAGGAAAGAATGGAGAACAAGACCGAAATGAAATGTTACGACTGGTTCTTCTGCACTAAAAAACTTGATAAGGAAGATGTCTTTAAAACAATACTGAAAAAATAGACAATATCTTATCATTTTTATCTGCAAATCTGTATTTTATCTGGCATGCCGGATGCGAAGGCTTTAATTTTCCATCCGGCAATCCGGCAATTACAGAAAACAGGTTTGTCATAATGAATGAATTTGACATCAAAGCGGCAGGATGGGATCTTAATCCCATGCACCTCGAGCGTTCAGCAGCTGTCGCGGAACTGATAAGGAAAAGGATTCCCCTTAACAGGTCGATGAGAGCGATGGAATTCGGAGCCGGAACAGGCATCACCAGCTTCCTGCTTAAGAATGACCTGGGAGAAATTACAATGATCGACAGCTCCGCCGAAATGGTAAGAATAATGACCGAAAAGACAAAAGGATATGATTCAAAAAATCTTAAGCCCGTGTTTTTCGATCTTGAGAAAAATGACTGGGAAGGCGGGAAATTTGACCTTATCGTTACTCAGATGGTTCTTCATCATGTCGATGACATTGAGGGGATTATAATAAAATTTCATAAGATGCTTTCTCCTCATGGACGTCTCGCTGTTGCGGATCTGTATCCTGAAGACGGATCATTCCATGGTATGGATTTTTCAGGTCACAAGGGATTTGATCCCGAAGAACTTTCGGACCTTCTTAAGAAAAATGGTTACATAAATATTTCACATGAGAAATGTTATGTGGTCGCCAGGAAAGTTTCGGATACCCTGGTTAAACAATTTGATATATTTCTGCTTTTTGCAGAAAGGAATTAAACCTTTCTTTTCGACAATATTAAAATTACCTGTTTAAATATGATGGAAATTACCTTCGAAGGCGGAAAAGTTGTTACAGCTCATACTCACCGACATATAATAAGAACAGACCAGCCTCTAGACAACGGCGGAGGAGATACCGCGCCCTCCCCTTTTGAACTCTATCTTGCATCCATAGGCACATGCGCAGGAATTTATGTAAAATCATTCTGCGATAACCGGCAAATACCGACCGACAACATTAAAATAATTCAAAAAACCGTATTCAGTGAAGAAACCGGTCTTCCTGCCTCAATAGTAATAGATATCAAGCTGCCACCTGAATTTCCTGAAAAATATATTACATCAGTACTCCACGTCGCAGGGTTATGCAAAGTGAAGAAATCAATCGCGAATCCACCGGAATTTGAGATTAAGACCTCTTCACTCTGAAACGGATACTTTTAATAATTATAAATACATATTGATAAGCTGTTCAAGGAGTTCCTGTTTGCCGCTCCTTACCGCAGGCTCTCCGGATTTCATGGCTATTTCCCTCAGATCTTCCATTTTCAGCCTTCCTGCCTCAAAGTCTTTTCCAGCACCTTTATCAAAAGACTCATATCTCTTTTCTTTCATCTTTAGGTAATCGCTCTCTTTTAACACTTTGTCAGCAATAATCAGTGCCCGTGCAAACGTATCCATGCCACTGATATGTGCGATGAACAGATCTTCAGGATCTGTTGAATTCCTCCTTATATGTGCATCAAAATTTATTCCTCCGGTACTGAAACCTCCTGCCTGCAGAATTACCATCATTGCTTCGGTAACTTCATAAATATTAGTCGGAAACTCGTCTGTATCCCAGCCGTTCTGGTAATCCCCCTTGTTGGCATCGATGCTACCCAGCAATCCGGCATCAGCAGCCACCTGAAGGTCGTGTGCGAACGTATGGCCGGCCAGAATTGCATGATTGACCTCGATATTAAGTTTGAAATCCTTTTCAAGCCCATATTTGTTAAGGAAACCTATTACGGTGGCAGAATCATAATCATACTGATGTTTCATGGGCTCCATCGGTTTGGGCTCAATCAGGAAAGTGCCTTTGAAACCTTTTTTCCTCCCGTAATCACGGGCTAAAGTCAGCATCATACCCATATGATCGAGCTCTCTTTTCATGTCAGTGTTATGCAGGCTCATATATCCTTCCCTGCCACCCCAGAAAACATAATTCTCGCCTCCAAGAGCAATTGTTGCATCGATGGCATTCTTTAATTGAACAGCAGCATTAGTCACCACAGCAAAATCAGGATTTGTCGCGGCACCGTTCATATATCTCGGATTGGAAAAGAGGTTGGCTGTTCCCCAGAGCAGTTTCACGCCTGTTTGTTCCTGTAGTTTTTTCATAACGGGGACAAACTTTTCAAGACGTTTTTCGATATCAAAAACCGATCCGTCACCTCCTACCACGTCAACATCATGAAAACAGTAATAGGGTGCGCCGATTTTGGTTATAAATTCAAATGCAGCGTCCATCCTTTGCTGAATCCTGTCATCCTCCGGCAAATCCTTCCACGGGTAAAGATGTGTGGCATCTCCGAACTGGTCGGATCCGTCACCGCAGAACGAATGCCAGTAAGCCACTGCAAACCGAAGGTGTTCTTTCATGGTTTTTCCGGAAACCACCTGATCGGGATTATACCATCTGAAGGCAAGAGGATTCTTTGATTCCTTTCCTTCGTAGCTGATCTTCCCTATGCCGGGATATGCTTCTTTTGCACCTTTGTAAATCATGTCAGTAATTTGTTAGTTATTTGTTGTATCAAATCAGGAAATAATTTCTGAAGTATTATGGTTTGTACAGTCT
>DAOOUQ010000026.1:0-53986 GCA_035390825.1 Bacteroidales bacterium
TAACCAACTGAGCTACTGAGGAATTTATTTCAACCTTTTCGCTCTTGCTGGCCACGGATTAATCCCGACACTTCGGGATTGCTCTAACCAACTGAGCTACTGAGGAATTTATTTCAACCTTTTCGCTCTTGCTGGCCACGGATTAATCCCGACACTTCGGGATTGCTCTAACCAACTGAGCTACTGAGGAATTTATTTCAACCTTTTCGCTCTTGCTGGCCACGGATTAATCCCGACACTTCGGGATTGCTCTGACCAACTGAGCTATTTGGGAGTGTTCTCTTATTCCTTTTATAAGCGTCGCAAAAATAAGGGCTTTATATGAATTAAGCAATATCTTTACCGAAAATTTTTGAATGAAAAGGATATTGGGAATCGGCAATGCCCTCGTGGATATTTTGACTCTGCTGGAGGGAGACTATATTCTTCAGGAATTTAACCTGCCAAAAGGAAGCATGCAGCTTGTCGACAAGGAAAAATCTGAAGGTATTAAAAATGCAACCCGCTTCTTGCCCAGAAAACTGTCGTCGGGGGGATCAGCTGCAAATACGATACACGGACTTGCCATGCTTGGAGCGGATACCGGATTTATAGGCTCAATAGGAAGGGATGAAACAGGAGATTTTTTTGAGAATGATATGAAAAGAGCCGGGGTAAACACCATCCTGATACGCAGAAATTCGGTTACAGGAACAGCTATAGCCCTTATATCAGCCGACACAGAAAGAACATTCGCCACACATCTTGGTGCTGCTATTGAGCTAAGAGCTTGCGATCTCAAACCGATTCTTTTTGAAGGATATGACATCCTTTACCTTGAAGGCTATCTTATAAATGATTTTCAATTTGTTGAGACTGCCTGCAGGTATGCAAGGGAAAAAGGTATGCAAATCGCCCTCGATCTTGCAAGCTATAACGTGGTGGAAGCACATCTCAATTCCTTTAAAAATATAGTGAAAGATTACGTCGACATACTTTTTGCCAATGAACAGGAGACAAGGGAATTTACAGGTCTTGAACCTGAAAAGGCATTACCAGAATTGGCGAAGCTCTGCGAAATGGTAATACTTAAAACCGGTTCTGAAGGTTCATGGATAAAACGGGGTGATGAAACGGTCAGGATAAGAGCGATCCCGGTAAAATGTGTGGATACGACAGGAGCAGGCGACCTTTATGCCTCAGGATTCCTTTACGGACTATCAACAGGCTCCAGCCTGGAAGTCTGTGGAACAATAGGGTCATTGATGGCAGGTAAGGTGATTGAAATTGTAGGGGCACGGATGGATATGGATAAATTTCATGAAATTAAGACAGAAATTGCCTTTCTTGCCGGAAACAAGTGACAGTTATAACTTATCTTTGTCATTTTTAGGCTTTACCCGGAAAACAACAAATAATTTATGAAAACAAAAGGTAAGTTTTTTGCAGCCTTTCTTATGATTTCCGCTGCCTTTCTTCTTTCAGGGTGCAACGGGGATAAAATGCCTTCCCGGATGCAGACTGCATTCGAAAAATATATTGGTTACTGGAATACCGGACAGCTTGATGATATTGACAAGTATGTCTCCCCGGGCTACGAATTGTACGAAAGTCCCGGTTTCGAGCCACAGAACGGTATTGATTTCTTTAAAAAGTATATTGCAAATACAAGAGTGACATATCCTGATTTCAAAATCACTGTCAATGAGGTCTTATTTAATAAGGACAGGGTCGCGTACATCTGGACTGTTACAGGGACACATCTTGGAACCGGTGAAATACCGCCAACAGGGCGCACAATAAACGGGAAAGGGATGTCAGTCCTTCATTTCACCGATGGTAAAATAAAGGACGAATGGCGAAGCAATAACAATCTTCAGTGGCTTCTGCAGTTAGGTTTCACTGTCGACCCTCCGGGAACAGACACTCCGGCGAAATAACCACCTGTCTGTCAGGCGGTCTTGATCTTGTATCCTCTTGTTCCGTAATATACTATAAAGACGAAACACACAAGAGGTACGATGAATCCCAGTGCCATCGTTGAGATGTCGGCTATATGACCCATCAAAACCGGGATCAGCGCACCTCCCACAATCGACATGACCAGAAGCGATGATCCCTTTTTCGTAAGAGGGCCCAGTCCTTTTATTCCAAGTGCAAAAATTGTCGGGAACATTACCGACATGAAGAAATATGTTGAGAAAAGCGCCACAACGGATGTCCACCCCAGCCCGGCAACCACGAGAGCCATTGTTATAACATTGGCAGTGGCATAAAATGCAAGAAGCCTGTTTGGGCGAACAATCCTCATGAATATTGTGCTGCCTGTAAATCTTCCGAGCCAGAACAAACCCATTCCCCCAAATCCAAGTATCTGGGCTGCCTGCTGATTAGTCAGCGATGGTATCTCCTCGGTGACATAATTAATAAAGAAACTGTTTATCCCAGTCTGGGCTGCAACATAAAGAAACTGGGCAACAACAGCCAGGACAAAATGAGGATATTTAAGAAGATCCTTAAGTTTTCCCGGCGAAGTCCTTTCCTCTTCTTCCGATTCATCTTTAAGGTCAGGGAATTTTATCCGCCAGAAAAGAATTGCAACAATCAAAACCAGAGAGCCTATAAGCATATAAGGCAGGGCAATAGATGAAAACCTATTTGAACCGTTGCCGTTTGCAGAAAATATTAACATCCCTCCAACCAGCGGACCAGCTATCCAGCCAAGGCCGTTGAACGACTGCGAGAAGTTTATTCTGCGTTCACCGAATTCAGGGGGCCCCAGGACCGTCGTATATGGATTTGCCGCAGTTTCGAGGCAGGTAAGCCCGCATGCAATGATAAAAAGACACAACAGGAAGCTTCCGAAAGTCTGTATGAGTGTTGCCGGAAGCATTAGAAAAGCCCCTGACGCAAATAACAGAAGGCCGAAAATTATACCTTTTTTATAACCAACTTTCTGCATGAGTAATCCGGCAGGAATTGCCATAAAAAAATACCCACCGTAAAAAACAAACTGAACAAATGCCGACCTGGCTTTCGACATATTCAATAACTCCTGGAAATGCTTGTTCAGAACGTCAAGGCAGCCATGGGCAAACCCCCAAAGAAAGAAAAGGCTCGTAATAAGAACAAACGGAACCATAAATCCCTGGTAAACAAGCGACTTCTTGTTTCCGTTCACGGGAATTGCATTATTCATCGATAATCATAATTAGTCGATACAAGATTGTTATGATTTACGACTTTTCCAATACCTTTGCGCTGTTTTACAAATATTTCACCAGCTGCATGAAAAAGATCCCCCGAGATCAGGATTCATGACAGCCGTACGAATGTTTGAAACTACAAATAATAACCAAACTTAATCTGCAGATGAATCTCAAGCATTCCTTAAAAGTCCTCTTCAGCGGGATTTTTGTAAGAATCAAGTCCGGTCCCCTTAAAGGCAAGAAATGGATAATCACTTCAGGTGGTAATTTTATTAGCGGTGACCAGGAATCTTATAAGACAGATGCCTTCCTGAAATACTTTACTCCGGGCAGCATTTTCTTTGATATAGGGGCTCATATCGGCTATTATTCGGCAATCGGGGCCATGCTTAATGATGGCAAGGGTCACGTTTATTCGTTCGAGCCCAGGCCAATGAATGCCGGCTTTTTCAGAAAACATATGAAAAAGAATGGTTTTACAAATGTGACACTTTTTGAAGCGGCAGTTGGCGAAAAGGATGGTTTTGTACAATTCGATACTGCACATGGTTCAGCAACAGGCCGGGTGTCGTCTGATGGTGACCTTAAGGTGAAACAGGTTTCTATCGACAGAATGGTGGGCGATGGAGAACTTCCTTCACCGGATTTTATTAAAATAGACGTTGAAGGCGGTGAAATAGATGTTCTTAAAGGGCTCACCGGAGTAGTAGCTAAATGCAGGCCCCGGCTTATTATAGCCACCCATAACCCGGAATGCTACACCTTTACTACAGATTTTCTGAAAAAAAACAGATACAGATTTGAGGTTCTGAATCCCGATCCGGTAAAAGGGGATACAGAAATTGTTGCCCTGCCTGAATGATCAGACTGCAGACGGGCAATTATAATTTCTGTATGTTCAGGCCTCCGCTGATTTCGAATACCATCCCTGTTGAAAACCCCCAATCACCCCTGGCTACCGAAGCAACTGCCCTTCCGATATCTTCAGGCAATCCCCATCTTTTCTGTGGGACAAAACCTTCATTTATCAGCTTGTCATATTTATCTTTAAGCTTGATGGTCATATCAGTCTGTATTATACCCGGGCGTATTTCATAAACGAGGATGCCTTCCTTCGACAGCCTGTCGGCAAACACGGTTGAAGCCATACTCAGGCCTGCCTTCGATATACAGTATTCCGCCCTGTTCACGGAAGAAAGCTTTGCAGAAACTGAAGTTATAAATATTATAACCGGCTTATAATCAGAAATCTGTTCTTTCATCCATATCATTTCCTTCGCAATTTTCTGGGCAAAGAATACCGGGCCTTTCAGGTTGATATTCATAACTCTGTCATAGCTGTCCTCTGCCATTTCCAGAACGTCTTTTCTCTGGAGAGGGGCAACACCGGCGCAGTTGACAAGAAAATCGATACGGTCGTAACGGTCAAGGATATTAGCCACAACCTCTTTATGACATTTTGTACAAGAAATGTCGAGACCAATGGGAAAGAATTGTGCACCCCTTTTTTCAACTTCAGGCCCCAGGATTTCCATCCCTTCACTATCGACCGATCTGGCGATTGCGGCGATATCGAATCCTTCACCCGCCAGTGCAATTGCCACAGCCCTGCCAATTCCTCTGCTGGCCCCTGTAATTACAGCTACAGGTTTCCCGTTCATGAGAAGTGAGTATTTCAGGTTTAGTAGTACCGGTAAAATTAATAATTTGATCGATTCGTGCAAATGCAAGCCCAATAATATTAGAGAATATTTCCCACTCTGTTCATGTCTTTGTCAGATTTTTATGATACCGGGGTCCAGGGAAAACCCTTTCACCTTTCCTGGTCTGAACCGGAAATCCCTTTTTCTTCAGCCTCATCTCCTATGGAAACCTCATCCTCGGGCCATTCATAAACAGGAGCCTGCGGCCCCTGCTTCCTGTATAATACAGCCAGCACAATGCCGGCAACGAATCCCAAAAGATGCGATTCCCACGAAACATCCCTGTAAACATCGGGAAATAATCCCCAAACCATCGAACCGTAAAGAAAAACTATCAGAAGTGACAGACCCGCCAACCTGAAATGTTTCCGGATTATGCCGCTGAAAAAGAGAAAGGATGCCATCCCGTAAATCAGACCGCTTGCCCCGATATGCCAAGCCTCACGGCCGGTAACCCAGACTGCAGCCCCTGTAAGGAAATATACCCAGAGAGAGACCTTTACTGCAATCTCCGAATAAAAATAGAACAGGAATGTGCCAAGGAAAAACAAAGGAAGTGAATTATTAAACAGGTGCCCAAAACCAGAATGTATCAACGGAGAAAAAAGTATTCCCTGCAGGCCGTTGACTGACAGCGGATAAATTCCCATCCGCGTCAGATCAACATCGAACATCAGCTCCACAGCCTTCACAAACCACATAAGGAACACAAAAACGCCAGGGATAATCATGCTGATAACCAGTTTCCTGCGGAAAAAATCGGTACCGGCTCCCTCGTCTGATAACTGACCCGACATTCCCTGAATGTTACATGTCAACTCCCGGGAATACTATGCCTGCTTCATGCCTTATCCTGTCGAGTGTTCTTATCAGGTCGAGACTGAAGGAAAGGGGTACCACAGGACTTTCAACAAGGCCATTTTCCAGGCAATTCATAACCTCCTCGGCTTCCCAATGGTAACCAAGGGCGGGAGGATTGAACACAATTGTTTCCTTTTCCTTCCCATGAAGCCCGAAAATAACCCTCTGATTCATATCACGCCCACGTGAAAGGGTAAGGTTGCCCTTCTCACAGATAAGATCGCAGCCTATTCCGACATTTGTTTTAAATGAACTGTAAATGGTCGCCATGGCACCATTATCATACCTGAAAATGGCGCTTACAGATTCTTCTGCACCTGTCTCCCCGAAGAGGGCACGGGCTTTTATTTCATCAGGTACTCCCAGGAAGGTAAGTGCATCAATTACCGGGTAAATGCCAATGTCAAGAAGTGAACCTCCTCCAAGGGAAGTGTTGAACTTCCGGTCAGCCGGATCAAATGGCGGTATAAACGAAAAATATGCATGAAGGTGAATTATCCTTCCAAGGATACCCGTTTCAAGTATCTCATGAGCCTTCAGGTAGAAAGGCTGGAACGGAGGCCATAAAGCTTCCATCAGAAACACGTTGTGCTTCTTTGCCTCAGCGATCATCTCTTCGACCTGAACCGTATTGAGGGCAAAAGCCTTTTCGCACAGAACGGCTTTTTTATTTTTTAAACACAGAATTGCCTGATCATGATGATGTGAATGCGGGGAGGCTATATATACTATATCAACGCCGGGATCCGCAGCCAGCTCTTCATAACTGCCATATGATTTTCTGAACCCATGTTCGATGGCGAATTTTGCAGCCCTCGCCTTGTCGCGGGACCCTGTTGCATATAATGTCGCATTCTTAACTGTTTTAAGGCCGTTCGCGAATTTTGCAGCCATCTTTCCGGGGGCAAGTATTCCCCAGTTATACTGTTTTGTCATCAGGAAATGTTTTGCTAAAGATAAGCAAAATTTGAACTAAATCAGGATTCAGGCCATATTCAGGAGGGGGGCAATAACATGCAAAAGAACTTTTTGTGCAACCTGTTCACTATATCCAACAGCCCGCCCGAAACAGCTACACAAATCGAAAAATCCTATTTCATTGATTTGTTGATTTTTAAAAACCCATGAACATGCTTCAGTAATTTTTTTAGTACTATGTATTGCATAGTATTATCTTTTTTATATATCTTTGTATTATAATGTTGCTTGTCTAATATAGTAGTATTTTTTATAAGGCTCTGCCGGATCCGGGGAACTACGAGATTTTCCCAGATCATAAATGAAAAAACAGTCCTCGCGGAAAAAAGAATTTAAAACATCTTAAAATGAAAATTACTGTAAGTATCAATCTGGGCGGTTATTCCTTCAACATCGACGAAGATGCGTACTCTGAGTTAAAGCTATACCTGAAAAATCTTGAACTTCACCTTGCTGCCGAGGAAAGCTCCTCAGAAATCCTTTCAGATATTGAAGCCAGGATGGCTGAACTTTTCCGCTCAAGGCTGACAGCCTATAAGCAGGTTATAAGCATGACCGATGTAAGGGAAGTTATTGTGATAATGGGAAGGCCTGAAGATTTTTCTGACGGTGAAAGCACAACCAGGAAAGAAAGGTTTGCAGGCCCCGGCCCTCACCGGATGTACCGGGATCCTGATCACAGGATAATAGGTGGGGTATGTTCCGGGGTTGGTGCCTACTGGGACTTAGAACCCTGGATAGTACGTGCGATAATGCTGGCACTGGTGTTTGCAGGCGGAATCGGGATAGTTATTTATCTCATTCTTTATATAGTCCTTCCGGAAGCAAAAACCACTGCGCAGAAAATTGAGATGAAAGGAGAGCCGGTGAACATAAACAATATCAAGGAGTCGGTCAAAAAGGAATTTGATACGGTAAGGAAAAACATGAAACTGTAGAAACATTAAAAACAAGCCATATGGACCTGGAAAATACAAAAGCACAGATGAGGAAAGGGATTCTTGAGTACTGCATTTTATCAGTACTTTCAAAGAACTCCTGCTATGCGAGCGACATAATCAGGGAGCTTAAGGAGGCAAAGGTGATCGTGGTCGAAGGTACTCTATACCCTCTTCTGACCAGGCAGAAAAATTCAGGACTGCTTAGTTATCGCTGGGAAGAGTCACAGCAGGGACCTCCCCGGAAATACTACGAACTTACCCCGGAAGGAAGAACTTACCTTGAAGAACTCGACAAATCATGGGAAGAACTTGTGGAATCCGTTAACCTGATAAGATCAAAATAACCGTTTTCAAACATGTTAAAATTGAATAAGATGGACAAAACAATCAAAATAAACCTTGGCGGCACTCTGTTCCAGATAGATGAAGAAGCCTACAAGATCCTCCGCGGTTATCTTCAGGATATTACAAACAGATTGCGCAATGCGCCGGGAGCAGCTGAAACGGTTGAAGACATTGAATTGAGAATTGCAGAGATATTCCAGTCGCAGGGAGCTTCGGCCGGGATAATTTCAAAAGAAAATGTCGAAGCAATGATGATAATAATCGGGAAACCCGAGGATTTTGAGACAGAAATTGAAGACAATAAAGTGCATGAGCCGGAATTTCGTTCATATACAGCTAAAAAACTGTACAGGAACCCTGACGACCAGATAATAGGCGGAGTTTGCGGCGGGCTTGGTGCATTCCTGAACATAGAGCCGGTATGGGTTCGCATCTTATTCATTCTTTTTACCTGTTTTTTCGGAATAGGATTCTTCGTTTATATAGCCCTGTGGATAGCGCTCCCGTCAGCAACCTCTGATCTCCGGAAAAGAGAGATGTACGGAACTGATGATTATATGGCGTTTCTCAAAAAAAGTCATGCCCCGCGATCAGCCTCACAAGGATCGCCTTCCCCCGGATCCCGTGTTGGCAGTGCCTTAAACGAGGTTTTCCTGTCGCTGGGAAGAGTAATTTTCATTTTTGTCAGGATCCTGCTGATTGTTTTTGGCATTTGTCTCGTCCTGACCGGCTTTATCGCCCTTATTATTTTTGTGATGGTCTTCTTCTTTAAATATCCGGGGTATTTTTCCACCACGCCACACGGCATTAATCTTTTCTACTTCCCCGATTTTCTGAATTATGTTGTAAACCCCGCAATAGCTCCGTGGATCCTTGCACTTTCCTTCATAGTTATCCTTCTTCCGCTTCTTGCAATGATCTACTGGGGTGTTAAGATGATTTTCTGGTTCAGGGCCAAAGATGGCATTATCAGTCTTGCCGGACTTGTGGCATGGGTCATGTGTATCGCAGCTCTTTCAATACTTCTTTTCAATGAAGGGATAAGCTTTGCCGAAACCGCCAAAAGTGTTACCGGAGAGATTATTGAAAAAGCCCCCAAAGACATCTATGTTTTGTCGGGACAGAAAGTCTCTGACCTTCATTATGACAAGGAAATTGCATTTGACGAAGAAGATTATAAGATCTTCTTCATTGATGGGAACAAGGGCTTTTTCATAAGTACAGACTTAAATATTGACAGATCCGATGATAACTCAGTAAAACTGAGCATCAGCAGGCGATCTGCAGGAAGAAGCAGGATGGATGCCCGGATTAAAGCAGAGGGAATAATCTATAAATACAAAATTCTTGGCGATACCATACGTCTTGACGAGTATTTTACCCTTCCTGCAGGCTCAAAATGGTCGGCAGATGATGTTCGGGTAAGTTTGTACGTCCCCGAAGGGACTGTTGTCCATTTAGATAAAACGACAGAAGATATGTTCAGACATGAAAACTTCAGAAAAAATGAATGGGATCGTAGCGATGGTTCAAGCGAAATGGAATACGCGGGATCAGACATTGTCAATCCTTCCTGGATAATGACGGAAGAAGGACTGAAGAAAAGATCTTCAATTTATAAATAACGTAACATTTTGTTTTTCATTCCTGATATCTTCATGACAATCCGGCACCGGCTGACTGCTGCCGGATTTCTTTTACCTGCCAGGCGTTAAAAGAATGCCGGGCGGTTATGTTGTCTGTCATTGATCTTTTTTTTATTAACAGTGTCCGATTAAAAGGATGAGATTCTTCGTTTCACTTCGCTGCGCTCGGAATCGCATACTCAATTTTTATATTTATCCGTTTGATAATAATTTTTTATAACCTTTATATCGATTTTTATAATGGAACACATAATGAAACCCGAAGCAGGAAATAAATCCGGCTTTGACAATTTATACTAAGAAATGCAGGATCTGCACGGATTAACAACATTTGAAAACGCTGACTCTTATGAAAACCTCCTGCACCATGAGATTTTCGCCGAAATTAAAAACAGGGATATAAAAGAAAAGGGTGCCGATGAATTCAGCTTTTACGTAGGGAACCTGACACTGAAACCGAATTTATTACAACACTGCGGTTTGATACCCCTGACTCGGCAACCAAATTTGAAGGAGAGAACTACAAAAGAGCTGTCGTCCCTGAAAAAACCCAAAAAGTGTTGTCACATTTCGATAAGGAATCGCAACATTACGAAATAAGGGAGGACAATATACTGCAATACCGAAAACACCATAATCCTGATTAATCTGATGAAAAGCCTGATCTTATTTGCCCTGTCAGTTGTAATTCCCCTGAACATAAACCCGCAGGAATTAATTAAAGTCTCTACTGATATTGAATTGGTAAGGATATCTGACAATGCTTATTTACATGTTTCTTATGCCAGCGTGCCCGGTTTTGGAAGGGTGTCTGCCAATGGTCTTGTATTTATAAATGACGGTAAGGCATTGCTTTTTGATACCCCGTGGAATGACAGCCTTACTTGTGATCTGGTAACATATCTTACTGAAAAGATGCATTTAAAGATCGAAGGCTTTGTGCCTAACCACTGGCATGAAGATTGTATGGGCGGGTTAGGCTATCTTAAAAGCCTCGGAATAAGAACATGGGCAAATTTCAGAACCATCGAAATTGCAGGAAAGCAAGGACTGCAGGTTCCTGATGAAGGTTTTTCCGATTCTCTTGCTTTAAAGCTGGGTGACAAAACCGTCTTTTGTTATTACCCGGGGGCGGCACATTCAATGGATAACATTGTGATATGGATACCTTCGGAAAAAATACTTTTTCCGGGATGCATGTGTAAAAGTCTCGATTCGCCGAATCTCGGGAATATTGCTGATGGCAGCATTTCTGAATACCAGACCACAATCGACCGGGTCATCAAAAGATTCAGGGAAGCCATATTGGTGATCCCCGGGCATGGTTCCCCCGGTGGAACCGATCTTTTATTACATACAAAGGAATTAACCTCAAAATAACGCGAGTATCAAAAAATGGATTTATTTGATTTGGGGCTCCCCCGGGAGCTTATCGACTACCAAAAAAACAACCATCTTTCAGAATTTTCTCTGGGAAGGGTAACGCAGGAACACAAGGAAAGATATGTTGTTTCTGACGGCAACAATGAATATCTTGCTGAAATAACAGGGAATCTCCGGTATTCTGCAAATTCGCGTGCTGATTTCCCGGCAGTCGGCGATTGGGTTGCCTTGACGATCTATGATTCTGATAAAGCCATAATCAACAGGGTCCTTCCACGAAGCACAATCCTTGAAAGGCAGGCTGTGGGAAAACATGGTGAGATACAAATTATCTCTGTAAATATCGATGTTGCCTTTATAGTACAGGCTATAAACAATAATTTCAATATTAACAGGCTTGAAAGATATCTTACCGTCTGTTATTCGGCCGGCATTGAGCCTGTTCTTGTACTCAGTAAAACCGACCTTGCTACAGGGGACAGTATCAGTGAGGCATTAAAGGAACTCGAAAAACGCGACAAAAAGATCAAACACATTCTTCTCAGCAACATTACAGGCGACGGTCTTGATCAGATCATGAATTTTATTCAGAAAGGAAGAACATATTGTGTCATAGGATCATCGGGTGTCGGTAAATCGACTCTGATAAATAATCTTCTCAAAAAAAATGTATTAAAAACCGGAGAAATAAGCCTCAGCACCAACAAGGGAAAACATGTTACAGAACACCGCGAGCTGTTTGTCCTTGAAAACGGAGGAATAATAATTGACACTCCGGGCATGAAGGAAATTGGCGTCACGGGTGATACCGGGGGGATAAGAACAACCTATGACGAGATCTTTGAGCTATCAAAGAAATGCAGGTTCTCCGACTGTAAGCATATCGACGAGGCTGGCTGTGCGGTGACCCGGGCAGTGGAAAAAGGGGAACTGGATAAACATTCCTATGAAAACTTTCTTAAGATCAGGAAGGAACAGGAGAGATTTCAGGCCACTGAAGCGGAAAAAAGGAGAAAGGATAAGATCTTTGGGAAAATCTTAAAGGACTATCTTAAAAACAAGGAAAAGAACGGACTTTAATTGAGGATAAGTGAAAAACCCGGTAGGGTAAAATGCTTCTGAAGGATCATATACAAAAATTATCCTGCCACAATTAAACCTTTAAAAATGAAAAACCTTAACTGCCGGATGATCCTGACCTGTATGGCCTTCCTGTCATTTGCTCCGGCCGGAAATTTAATTTCCCAAAACTCCATTAACCGTGATACCATGATGGTTGCAGCTCGTGAAATCATAAAAGAAACGACATATTGCGCCCTTGTAACTGTCGATTCTTCCGGACAACCACAGATACGGACAATGAATCCTTTCCCTCCCAGCAATGAACTTATTACGTGGTTTGCAACTTCAAGGACCAGCAGAAAAGTAAGAGAGATAAGAAACAACCCGAAGGTTTGTGTTTATTATGCAGATCACCTGACCGCAAAAGGTTACGTAAACATCACCGGAAAAGCGACTGTCATTGATGATAAGGACCTGCTTCTTAAAATGAGAAGGGAATACTGGAACGGAATCCCCGGATGGCAGGAAAAATTCGTCCTGATCAAAATTGTACCCATGACCCTTGAGGTTATAAATTATAAGCACGGTCTTACAAATGATCCCAATACGTTCAAAGCTCCGTCCATAAAGCTAAATTAGATGTACACAATTCATGAAAAAGACACTTATAACTATGCTTGTGCTTTCAGCAATAGTTTCATGCAGAAAAGCTGCTGATACTGAAGCTGTAAAAAATGAAGTAATGCTGTCTGAAAAAGAATTTGAAAAAATGGCCGCAGAAAAAGGGGTTGCAGAAGCGTTTTATTATTTTGCTGCAGAAGATGCCGTGATACTAAGGGGCAATGACTCACTCATTAAAGGGAAGGAAAGCATAAAAGCTTATTATTCAAGCAATGTAAATCCTAATGCGGAACTGAGTTGGACTCCTGATTTTATTGGCGTCTCATCCTGCGGAACACTCGCATATACATATGGCAGATATGTTTATTCAGTTAAAGACAGTTCGGGAAAAAGAACCAGCCGTACAGGTATATTTCATACTGTCTGGAAGAAAGAAAACAAGACCTGGAGATATGTCTGGGATTAAATCTGAAACCGCGACATCATAGGCAATTGACCTGTGCCGGGTTGTTTCACCGGTAAACTTTCATTCAGCCGGCTTCAGCTTCGGTATCTGAATGCTTCCCGGAACAGGATTTGGCGGAATTATTATAGATTCTGCCGGAAAGACATGATATTTCAGGCTGCCTGGGAACTGGCACTCACCCGATTCACCGGGATATATTTCCGAATCGGATATGAATGATAATTACAGGCAGCTGAATGATGTTCCGAAAACAGTCACAGAAGATGACCTGCTCAAATACTTTGGGATGCTGCCTGACGCCTCTCGGGGAAAACTCTCAAAACCATATAACCGGATGTTTGATGCAGGCGTTACTGTTTACTCGGGTTTTCTGTATTTTTCATCCATCAGGAAATACAAACAGGTAATGATTAAGCATTGGGGTGACTGGCAAATAGATAATTACTCGCCAGAGGCAGAAGAAGTCTTCAAGAGATTTTTCAGAAATTAAAAGCAGAAGCTTAAGGGATTTCATCAGGGGAAGCAACAAATTGGGAACAATTACATTTGTCGATTCTGTTGAAAAAGCATTATCCTGATCTTCCCGGGAAAGGAGTATTATTATTGAGGCTGTTTCAGGATTTGCTTGTCAGATGCCAGAAGCCACAGATATTGCATTTGTAGGCCTTCAGATACCGTGTCACTCTTGTCTCGTTAATATATCTGATCATATCCTCTGCCTCCTCCTTCGACTGATAGATGGTCTTTTTACAGGGAGGTTCCACTGATCCGATCTTCGTCTTTTTTAATGCTCTGAAAACCATGATGCTTAACGACATAATGAAAATCGCCGTCCCAAATATACAAAACATACCTGAGGACTTTTATGATGTCGGGCAGGAAGAAGGAGATTCCTCATTGCGCCGGACTCTCGCAGGTTCTGGCCTGGCTCCATTCGGAATGACAGCAGGTGTTTTGTGACGGGAAAGGGGGAAGAAACGATATTTCCTGTTTAACCTGTCATCAATTGCCTTTTGCATCACCAATCTCACAATACTGAGCCCGTGATGCTTCTTCTTAATGAAGGATCTCCTTCAACCGGCATTGTATTAACCAAATCCTGACACGAAATAAGGTGATAAAGATGGAAAATCTCCGGCAATTTTCTTATTTTGGTTTCTGAAATAACTTGGGAGATGTTAAGCTGCCAGATCATTTAAAACCACTTACGGAGTGAAAGCTGAAATATCTGTTTTTCTCATTATTGGGTTAAGTTTTGTTACTGCCTGCTCCCGGTTCCAGTATGTAAGTTTAAACAGCTGCCTTCCGAAAAATGATTCGGGAGAATACGTGGTTGAAAATGATACAGTGGCAATCAGGTATTCCTTTGCCGGACAGAATCTTTCATTATCCCTGAATATTTTCAACAAGCTGAGACAGCCCGTTTATCTTGACCCGGAAAGATCGCTTATCGTACTTAATGACGAACAGATAAATGGTTCATTTTATACTGACGGCCAGGTAAGTTTTATCGCCCCATTGTCAAATGTCACGATCACAAGCATCCCGCTCAGGGATAAAATGTTTGAGATAAATGTGAAGGATCCGGCACTGCAAAAAACAAAAGTAGTGAATGAAGGAATAAGCTATTCATATGATATAAACACAACGCCTCTTTATTTCAGGGCAATACTTGCGATCTCCCCAAATGAAAATTATTCCATGCCCACTTTCTTCGATTATTCGTTCTGGGTATCTGATATTCTTCAGTCAGCGGCGGGGCCAAAAACCATTTCTGAGAAGCCTTCAAACACGTTTTATTTAAAGAAATCGACCCGTTTCGGGAATGTAATATTCTGGACTGCCATGATAACAGTGTTGCTGATCGGAGGCTCAATGGGAGAATAATCTCCTCCCTTAAAAAAACTTGACATTGGATCATCCATTGCGTAATTTTATTCTTTGCCGACAGCTGATTTTAATTTTCTATTGTTGATCATTAAACCTTTAGCTATCATGAAGACCAGAGCAGCAATTCTGATGATTTTTTCTTTAGTTTTTAATTTCAGGGCCGAAGCCCAGGAAGATGAAATTAAAGATACTCCTTACTTTTCAGGGATGAATGACTTCACAATCTATAACGGAGAAGACATAGCGTTTGACAGCTATAATTTCTTCAACGGGAAAAACTGCGTGACAGTTGAGGGCAGAATCTACAAAAGACATTACACCTTAAAGGAAGGCGTCAGTAAATCAAGCCCGCTGCAGATTGTAAGGAATTATTCGACTGCCATAAAAAGCATGGGTGGAACAATCATTTTTGATGGAGAACCTCAGGAAGCGGATTGTGCAGAAAATAACGGGCGCAGGATGCTTGTCGGGAAAGCTGTAAGAGGAGCCGATGAATTATGGATTGAGATCGTTCCGGCAGGCAATGAGGATTATTTTATGACACTGGCATTAAAGGAGAAAATGGAACAGGAGGTTACTGCCGGTGAAATGTTTGAAGCCCTCAACCGGGATGGCCATATTGCATTGTATATTAATTTTGATACGGGCAAATCGGTTATCAGGGATGAGTCAAAGCCGGTCATAGATCAGATTGTTGAAATGATGAAATCAAACACAAGCCTTAAAATAGGAGTCGAAGGTCATACTGATAATGTTGGAAATCCTGCCTCAAACCAGGCTCTTTCAGTAGAAAGGGCAAAAGCCGTTGTTGCAGCAATAGCAGCACAGGGAATAGCCTCTGACCGGCTTAGCCCGGCAGGCTACGGACAGAATAAGCCGATTGCCGATAACAGCACTGAGGAAGGAAGAGCCAAAAACAGGAGGGTTGAGCTTGTTAAGAAAGAATAAGCTTGGGATCAACAGCAGGAAACATATCAGGAATCTTGTTTTATTCGAGCCCGAATCTTTTTTCTGCAAATCTTTTTATAAAACCGACAGTTTCTTCAATGCCCAGAACGGATGAATTGATGCACAGATGATATGACTCTGCCGCACCCCACTTTTTGTTTGTAAAATAATTATAATATCCGGCCCTGTCCTTATCGGCTTTTTCGACAATGTCTTTTGCCTTTTTTTCAGTTACCTGATCTCTTTCGGCTATCCTTTTAATCCTGTCATCAAGGTTGGCAGTAATGTAAATGTTCAAGAGCCGGGGTCTTCCTGCAAGAACATAATCGGCACATCTTCCTACAAACAGGCACGACCCCTGGTCTGCAACTTTTCTGATGACATCACTCTGAATTGTGAACAATGTCTCATTGTTCAGATAATACGTAGAAAACGGCTCTTCAGTCATCATTCCGCGCAGACCGAACAAACCGCCAAAGACAGAGTATCCTTTTTTCTCATCGGCCCTTTCAAAAAATTCCTTCCCGAGTCCGCTTTCCTGAGAAGCAATCTGAATAAGTTCCTTATCATAAAATGAAATCCCCAGGTGGCTGGCAAGCTTTTCACCGATTATCCTGCCTCCGCTGCCAAGTTGACGACCGATCGTTATCACATAAGCATCACTCATCTTCTGGTGTTTTGTTAAATTAAAGATTCAATTTTTACTGACCGAACTCCGGTATTGCATCGTAAGCAGCCAGGCAGCAGTTATGCTTGACAACAGGTCTGCAGCCGGCATGCTGAACCATACTCCCTTCACACCATAAAATGAAGGAAGTATTAGAAGCAGGGGTAACAGTATTAAAACCTGACGGGTAAGGGAAAGGAAAATTGCCTTCCCGGGTTTTCCGATACTTTGGAAGAATGTGGCAGCAACCATCTGCATGCCTATAATGGGGAAAAACATGAATACGATCCTCATCCCGGGTATTGCAATCCCGATAAGATCCCTGTCGTTGGTAAAAGCAGAGACAACAGCCCGGGGGAACAATTCGCCAAGAAGAAAACCAGCTGTCATTACACCTGTTGCAAGCATAATGGTAAGCTTCAGCACCCTGTTCACTCTTCCAATCTGTCGTGCACCAAAGTTGTATCCTGCAATGGGCTGCATGCCCATATTCAATCCGAATACAACCATAACGAACAGGGCCGCCAACCTGTTAATTATGCCATAGGCTCCGACTGCAAGATCACCTCCATGCCTTATAAGGCTCTGGTTAATTATAATTACAATTATGCTTGAAGCAATATTCATAAGAAAGGGAGCCAGCCCGATTGACATTGAATCAATAACGATTTTGCGTTTAAGACCGAACATGCCTTTCTGAAAATGTATAAAACTCTTCTTGTCCCTGAAATAATTCAGCTGCCATATAAGCATTGAGGTTTGTGCAATCACGGTGGCCAGCGCGGCACCACGTATTCCCCATTTAAAAACAAAGATAAAAAGAGGTGCAAGAATTACATTTATCAATACTGAGTAAATAGTCGCAAACATCGATCTTCTCGGATTTCCCGAAGCCCTTAGCAGGGCATTCAGCCCGAGATACATGTGCGTAACCACATTCCCCAGAGAAATTATGACCATGAAATCCCTTGCAAATGGCAAAGTGGCCTTGCTGGCACCGAAAAACAACAATATGGGTTCAAGAAAAAGAAGGATGAAAACAGTGTATACTGTACCCAATATCAGATTTAACAAAAGCACATTGCCAAGAATTTGTTTTGCGGTTTCATAGTCTTTCTGTCCCAGCCTTAATGACATGAGTGCCGAACCACCAACACCCACAAGGGAGCCGAAAGCCGCTGACAGGTTCATCAGAGGGAATGTGATTGCAAGCCCCGAAATAGCGAGGGCCCCCACTCCATGTCCAATAAATATGCTGTCGGTGATATTATACAAAGAAGAGGCTGTCATCGCAATGACAGAAGGTATCGCATACTGTAGAAGCAGTTTCCAAACATCCTCGGTTCCCAGGGCAAGAGGGGTCCCTTTCTGTTCCATTTATAACGTTTTCTTTGGTGCCATAAAATTCTGAAAAAGAGTTGGAACATACAAGCCATTGATTTCAACAGGGAAGATAAATGCAGCAATACCACATAGTCAGGGAGCAGGTCAGTCAGGAGGTCAATAAAGCCGGCATTTGCTTTATTCTTTATAGTTAACTAACTTTATAACAATTTTTTAATTAAAACTTGTATCATGCACAGGATAATAATGAACAAACTTGATTATGCAAGGATCCTTAAAAGCATTCAGGATGGTAAAAACAGGAAAACAATCAACGCTAAAGAAGCAGAAAACCTGCTTAACGAGTTGCATGCCGCAAAAATAGTAGAGCCGTATGAAGTTCCGGCTAATATAGTTACCATGAATTCTATTGTCAGGATAAAATTCCTCAAGACCGGTAAGGAAATAAAATTCCAGATAGTATATCCTGACCTGGCCAATATGAAGGAAAACAAAATATCCATATTTTCACCTGTTGCTACTGCCCTTATCGGATACAAAGTTTCGGATGAGATCGACTGGATGGTCCCTTCGGGGATGACAAAGATCAGGATTGAAGAAATAGTTTACCAGCCTGAGGCAGAAGGTAATTATGAATTATAGATCCTTCAATATAAAACAGCTTTGAAAAAAGGTTATTCATCATCCCTTAATACAGCATACGAACCCTTATAGTACCTCTTATTGCCCTGAGTTCATCGAGAATTGAGTTACTGAGACGGCTTTCAGTATCGATAATTACATAACCGATTTCAGGGTCGGTTTGCAGATATTCACCCGCGATATTTATTCCTTTGGAGGTGAACACATAGTTCACCTCTTTGAGGATACCTGGTTCGTTTTTGTGAATATGAAGGAACCTTTGTGCATTCATATTGGGCTGAAGGGAAACCTGAACAAAATTTGTGGCGCCGATAGTTGCTCCCGTGTCGCTGTATCTGACAAGCTTCTCAGCGACTTCCGTGCCTATGTTAGCCTGGGCTTCCATCGTGCTTCCTCCAACATGCGGTGAAAGGATAACATTATCAAACTGTTGCATTTCAGATATGAAGGGATCATTGTTTGAAGCGGGTTCCTCGGGAAAAACATCGAGGGCCGCTCCCAGCAGATGCCCCGCCTTAAGGGCATTGGTGAGAGCCTGAATATTGACCACCGAACCTCTTGAAGCATTGACCAGGCAGGCTCCCTTTCTCATGAGCGAAAGTTCCTTTTCACCAATCATGTTCCTTGTCAGAGGGGTTTCCGGTACATGCAGGGTAACAATATGTGAAAGTGACAACAACTCTTCAAGTGAGGAACATGGAGCCGCTTTCCCAAGACTCAGCTTTTTCACAATGTCGTAATAATAGACATTCATACCAAGGGCTTCGGCAAGAATTGAAACCTGAGAACCGATATGTCCATAACCTACTATGCCAATGTTCTTATCCCGGACTTCAAAGCTGTTGGATGCCGACTTAAGCCATTTACCCCTGTGGGCTGCTGCATTCTTAACAGGAATATTACGCATGAGAAGTATTGCCTCGGCAATAACAAGTTCGGCCACTGAGCGTGTATTTGAGAAAGGCGCATTGAATACAGGTATTCCCATAAGTCTCGCAGTATGGCAATCAACCTGGTTTGTTCCAATGCTGAAGCATCCTATGGCAAGCAGTTTGCCTGTCGCTGAAAGAACATCCCTGCTGAGATGGGTTCTCGACCTGATACCGATTATGTTTGCCCCCTGGATCTTTTCCTTCAGGAGATCATCGTCGGGAGCATCGGGGAAGGTTTCGATATTTGTATAGCCGTTAGCCACGAAATAATCCACGGCACTCTGATGAATACCTTCGAGCAATAAAACCTTTATCTTGTCCTTGTCCAGAGAATACTTCTTAACCATCTTAAATGCTCACTTTTAACTTGAATACACTGATGCCAAAAATAATAAATAATCAAACCCGTAACTAAGCCCCGGGTCAAATGCTAAAAGCAGTAAAAATGATCTTAAAGATTTCCTTCTTGCTACTGTTATAATTATCAGGCAGAAAGTTAACCCATTTTTAAACAGGTTCCGGTCAAACAGGTAATTATATAGATTAAAACATTTCGGCAGAGAACTTGTTTTATCAGTTAAATTCAGTATCACATTCTCAGTCTGAATAAAACTCTGTTGCATAAATAATTTCAAATTCACATTTTCAGGAATGAGTATACAAGATGAACTTAAAAGGAATAAAGAACCGGAGTCTTCCACGGGCCTTATGCCTGTTTTGTTTCTTGCTCACGGCAGTCCGATGAACGCCATTGAAGATAACGAGTTCTCATATGGATGGAAAAATGCTGCAAAAAGCATTGAAAAGCCATCGGCGATCCTGTGTATATCGGCACACTGGGAAACACGCGGAACACATATCACGGCAATGGAAAGGCCGACGACAATACATGACTTCGGCGGATTTCCCGAAGAACTATACATGGTTCAGTATCCGGCTCCCGGGAATCCAGGGCTGGCAAAAGAAATTAAGGGGATTTTTTCACTAACCGAAGCAGATCTTGATGAAAAACGGGGACTCGATCACGGGTGCTGGAGCGTCGTAAAACAAATGTACCCCGAAGCTGACATTCCTGTATTGCAACTGAGCCTTGACTATTATGCAGATGCACGCCGGCATTATGAACTTGCTGCCGAACTGGCAGTGTTGCGCAAAAAGGGCGTTCTCATTATCGGAAGCGGAAATATGGTGCACAACCTTGGAATGGCGGAATGGGCAAAGCTTAATGATACATATGGCTTTGACTGGGCACTGGAAGCAGGGGAAAAGATGAAGAAATTTATTCTGTCAGGTGATCATGGTCAGTTATTGAACTACCGGTCAGTGGGCAAATCATTTGACCTTGCCATTCCCACTCCCGAACATTATCTGCCAATGCTTTATGTTCTTTCGCTTCAGGATAAAAATGACCGGGTCTCTTTGTTCAATGATAAAACAGTCGGCGGATCCATCTCGATGACATGCATAAGGATCGACAGCGATTAAGGAAAGATTTGTAACTTTACTTCTTCGTTACTTCCAGTTAGATTATGACAGGCACAATTAAGAATTCTTACCATTCGGAATTTTATGAATATCCCGATTTCTTTGCACGGTTTTATGATCTGATCTATCATCAGGTTCGCGACGGGGTTGATAATCAATTCTTTCTCGAAAAAATTAAAAACACTTCAGGTAAGGTTCTCGAAGTCGGAACCGGAACCGGCCGTCTTTTTACAGAGGCACTCAAAAAAGGAGCTGACATTTACGGGATCGATCTGAGCCCTGCCATGCTTGATATTCTCAGGGCAAAACTGAGCTCTGACCAGCAATGCCGGATAAGCCTCCAGAATATTGTCGATTTCAGATCTGATTTTAAATACGACCTCATTATTGCCCCGTTCAGGGTGCTCATGCATCTTACAAAAAAAGAAGATCAGCTTAAGGCCCTGCGGAATGTATATGATCATCTGAATCCCGGAGGAGAATTCATTTTTGACACATTCATCCCGGATCTGAAAATGCTCATTTCGGGAATCGAAGGAGTAAAGGATTTCGAAGCAGAATTTGAGCCCGGTAACAGGATAAGCAGGACAGTAACATCAAAACCTGACTTGATAAATCAGACACTGAACCTGGTTTTTGTTATAGAATGGAATGAGGGAGAGCAACATTATAAAAAAGAATGGAGATCCATCATGAGATACTTCTTCAGGTTCGAGCTGGAACATCTTGTTGAAAGATCTCCATTTGAGAGTTATAACATTGCAGGCGACTTTTCAGGCAATGGCCTGACCAATGATTCGAAGGAATTTGTTGTCACCTGCATCAGGGATAGATGAGCTGTATCACCAGCCGGGGGTGAAATTAAGGCCGAACACACCGTTCCCGAATCCGCCATTCTGAAGAGGGAAGGCGTAATACGGCTCGAGTACAAGCGCTCCGAGAACATTTATACGGATCGAGACTCCGGTGCTGTAAACAGGAAATTTCTGGTCGAATGAAGCATTCACCGGGTTCCAGTCAAAAATGATCCTGTCGCCCGGAGACCATGCAAGGCCCCCGTCAATAAAGAGGTTAAGATCGGTGAGCAGGAATTTTGATTTTATAAGAGCCAGCCTTTCAGGGCCCGTGAAGGGCATCCTGAGTTCAACATTTGCAACGACCGCTCTCTGTCCTGACAGCCTTGAAATATCGAATGAATTCAAACCCATCGCGGCTTCATTGTCAGAGGAGATTCTTTCATAACCCCTTATAAGCCACGGATAGCCAAGGTAAAGAGGATAAACACTTCCCGATGTGCCCGAACCCCCGTACCTTCCGTTATGATATGCCCTGAAAGCCAGGCTGAACGGCTTTAAATAGAAGTACTTCCTGTAATCGGCAAGTGCCGTGAAGAAATCTACCATGCCGAAATACTTGTTTATTTCATATCTTAGCCTGTGGCCCTGAAACGGTGAAGTCATTGCGAAATATGAATTGTCTTCAACATATGCCAGTGAAATCTGCTGGTAATTCCCCCCTGACGGAGCATCCAGTTTTTCGCGCCTGCTGCCCAGACCAATACCGTCGAGGGTATAGTAATTATTGTACCTGTCAATCCGGTAGTAATACCACGACATAGAAAAGCCGGCTTCAAATCTTCTGTTCTGTGACAGAGGATAATATGCAAAGCCTGTCACATTGTCCTCAAACATTCTGACATAGTCGATGACCAGATTCTGGACCGGAATTTCCGACTCTCCGTATCTGATTGAATCAAGAGTCAGAAACATACTTCCGGCACGGTATGGAATATGTGATACTGCCCCACCCCATTTTATTTTGCCCTTCTGGTTCATGTAAGCCGTTTGCCCGCCGAAATCATATATTTCACCGTTAAGGGATAATGATGAATACAGCTGGCTGTTCCCAAGAATGTCGCTGAATATCATGTTTACACTGCCACCGGCATTGTTGCGGTACATTCCCGTTGAAATGCCTATGCTGGCGTTGTTTGAGATATAGTCAAGCTTAAACCGGGGTTTGTATGGGATCTCCCTGACTGTGTCGGCAGGCAGCCCTGAAACCTGACGGTTGGCAAGGACATAATCTGTTCTGTTAGGAGCAGTGTTCTTAAATGGTGGAAGTGTTCCGGCAATAAAATTCACATCGTTATTATCAACAGCTCTTTCCCGGAACTGATTTTCACCTGCTGACCATATCTGATAGGTGTTCCTGGTGTAATATGTATAGACGACCTGCCCCTTTTCCCTGGCTGTGCTTAACGCAGGTGAAAATGGCGTAATCCCGCTGATGCCTGTCAGATAATCTGTTAATTTGCTAACAATCCCGTCATCGAGATGAAATTTATAAAGGTTCCTGAAACCATCAGCATCCGAAAGAAAAAAGACTGAACTGCCGTCACCTGAAAAGGCAGGATTTAAGTTCCATGCCCCTGGAAATACATTTAATCTCCTGATATCCCGGGTCTTCATATCCATTATTGCCAGATCGAAGATGAAACGGCGTTGGCCGGGAAGGCTGTTGATGACTTCCTGTGAAAAAGCAAGATATCGCCCGTCGGGTGACCATGCCGGATGAATGTTTGATGGCATGTCGTGGGTAAGTTTTTCCGTGGTGCCGTCAGTCAGATCATAAACATACAGATCGCTTGTTCCGTCGACAGTCCCGGTAAAAGCGATCCTGTTGCCATCGGGCGACCATGCCGGATTGAAAATTGCAGGAACCCCTTTGATTCGAATTTCATTCATTCTTTTCTGATGCATGACATCAACGACAGCAATCCTGTTGGAACCTTTTGTGAAAATCACAAATGCAAATTTCCTGCTGTCGGGAGACCAGGTGCCTGACGATTCAATGAAATTAAAATCGTCAATATCCGCATTCCTGACCACACTTGACAGCTTCTTTATTATTCTGCCTGTTGCGGCATCTGCCAGAAAAAGATCAAGTGTAAAAAGGTTCCTTTCAGAAAAGAAAGCGATATACTTTCCATCCGGACTCACTGAAGGAGAAATATTGACCCGTCCGCCGTTAAGTTTTGAGATCACCATTCGGCCGGCCAGACTGTCGGTCCTGTTTTCAAGATATGGCTTGAAATGAAGCTCCATGGCACTTTTCCACATTCCCGACAATGTCTTTTCGTTGAATCCCAACACAGAATCAGCAGCTGCATCAAAACCATATCTGGCTGTGCTTTTGAAGAGAGGCATTATCACTGAATCGCCCCAGGTTTTCGCGACCATGGCCCAGAATGCCTGGCCATAACGGTATGGGAAATACTTTGATTCATCCGACAGCTTCTTCAGTGCCGGGAAATCATTGCTTACAAGCGCATCCCTCATCCACATGGCTGTATTAGGGTCTTCACTGCCTATCGAAAGGTACTCTGCCATACCTTCGATCATCCAAAGAGGCATGTTCTTCAAAGAATAGAGTTTTGAAGAATCGGAATTGAGGAACATGTTATACTGAAATGCATGGACAAGTTCATGCCCCAGGGTGTGGTCGGTCTGTGACATTGTTGGTGCAACCGGCAGAATCACCCTGTTCTTGAGCGATTCGGTCACCCCGCCGGTACCCGTGCTTATGAGCCCGCTGATTGTGTTTGTCTGCTGGAAATCGGCATGGTTGTTATAAAAGATCAGGGGATTTTTTATCCTGAACGTGTCGGCAAATGTTTCCCGGTGGATGTCGTACCAGTTTTCCGACCATCTGACAAGGGTCTTAAGCAGTGAATCATTCCTGAGGTAATGGTAAATCTCAAAGTGTGGCGTCTGAAGTACACTAAAGTTAAAATTGCTGTAGCCCGGCTTTGTCCTTCCAAAATATTGGGCATTCAAGTCAGCCTGTGTAATTAAAAACAAGATGGTTGCGGGCAGAACAAACCTGGCCGTCTGAAATTTCAATTCTCTGATATAGCTGTTCATCGGATTCATATGTGCCTCCTTTCATGAACTGTTTTATCCAATAATGAAATTTTATAAAGTCAGATCATAGTTCTCCTTCTGACCGGTAACTCAAAGATCCTTTTTCAAATTATATGCCATTGTAATCTGGTAATCATCATTTTAATCTTAAGAAACTGTTAAAATGGATAATACAGCAGAGATGCGGGTTCTTCCGGATAAATAGTTTAATTTTAAGGCTCAAACAACCTGCTAAATCATCACATGATAATGAAAAGAAAATATACAGCTGCCGCTTTGATCGGCGTTTTATTTATTTCCTGCACCCGCGATAATTACGATCCTGTGGATTATGTAAATCCCCTGATCGGCAACATCAGCCATTTGCTGGTTCCGACATATCCGACGGTTCATCTTCCTAACAGTATGCTGCGGTTCACACCCAACAGGGAGAATTTCACTTCAAACATGATGCAGGGCCTCCCTCTTAACCTGGTATCGCACCGCTCAGGAAAGGTATTCAACCTTGCACCCTTTTCGGGAGATCCCGGAGATGCAGCCGGTAAACAGAACTTCACCTATGACGATGAGGACGTGACCCCTTACAGCTATTCGGTGGTCTTCGATGAAGAGGACATTTCAGTCAGATTCGCACCATCGGAAAAATCTGGTTTCTTCACACTTAAACCGGGAAATGAAGGGGAGCATGGTATAATTTTAAGAACAACAGGCAGCGGAGAACTTGCACTTGAAAAAAACATAATAAAAGGTTTTGACACTTTCGATGATATTAAAACATGGCTGTATCTTGAATTTGAAATTGAACCTTCCTCGGTTAAAGCTCTTGAAGGAGGGGAGCTTACCGACCAGACAACCGCGGCTGGGAGAAGTGCGGGGCTTCTCTTATCATTTGGGAACAAAGGCCAGACTGAGTTGCGGATCCGTTACGGGATTTCATATATAAGTGCAGAGCAGGCCGGGAAAAACCTGATGCATGATATCCCTGACTGGGATTTCAATAAGACTCTTTCAGCGGCAAGAAAGAAGTGGAATGACGTTCTTTCGGCAATAAATGTTGAAGGAGGAACTGAAGATCAGAAGACTGTGTTCTATACCTCCCTGTACCGCTGCTTTGAACGGATGATCGACATAACAGAGGATGGCAAATACTACAGTGTTTGGGATGATAAAGTGGAAGATGCAAACGATACCGCATTTTACACTGACGACTGGGTATGGGACACCCATCTTGCCCTTCATCCGCTTCAGGTCATCCTGAATCCCGGCCGGGAAGATGAAAAAATTACCTCATATATCAGAATGGCAAGACAATCGGGATGGATGCCTACATTTCCCACCGTTACCGGCGACAATCATGCCATGAATGGCAACCATTCAGCTGCAGTAATCCTCGATGCATGGGAAAAAGGCATAAGGAACTTTGATCTTGAAGAGGCATATGGCCATCTCAAAAATACAATTCTGAACGAGACAAGACTGCCATGGGTAAAGGACAGCGCCACCTGGCTTGACAGGTTCTATGATGAAAAGGGATATTATCCCGCCCTCCGGAAAGATGAACCGGAAACATGTCAGAAGGTCCATCAGTTTGAGAAGCGGCAGGCTGTTGCAATAACCCTTGCCTCAAGCTATGACGACTGGTGCATGGCACAGATGGCACGTGAACTTGGAAAAGAAACAGATTATGAATTCTTCACGAAAAGGAGTCTTAATTACAGAAACCTTTTCAAAAAGGATTCAGGCTTTTATCATCCGAAAGACATTTCGGGAAACTGGATTGAACCATTTGATTACCGGTTTGACGGAGGTATGGGAGCCAGGGATTATTACGATGAGAATAACGGGTGGACATACATCTGGCAGCCTTACCATGCTTTCGATGACCTTATTGCCATGATGGGCGGAAAAGAAGAATTTGACCATAAGCTTGACCGGCTGTTTTCAGAAGGCCTTGGAAAATCGAAATGGCAGTACTATTCAACTTTGCCCGATGCCACGGGTAATGTGGGCCAGTTCGTCATGGGAAACGAACCGTCAATGCATATCCCCTACCTGTACAACCTTGCCGGGAAACCATGGAAAACACAAAAACGTGTCAGAATGTTGATGGATACATGGTTCAGGAACGATCTGATGGGCATTCCGGGTGATGAGGATGGCGGCGGACTGTCGGCCTTTTATGTCTTCTCCGCGATGGGATTCTACCCGATAACTCCTGGAATACCTGAATATCAGATAGGAAGCCCGCTTTTCAGCAAGGTAATAATACACCTTGACAATGGAAAAACCTTTTCTGTGGTTGCAAAAGACAACAGCCGCGAGAATAAATACATAAAATCAGCCGCGTTGAATGGCAAAAATCTTGATAGACCTTCAATAACCCACTCTGACATAGTCAACGGAGGTGAACTCCGGCTCACAATGACCTCAGAGCCCCGATCGGGATGGGGAACCGGCAAATAACCCGGGAAACCCGCGAAATGCTTAAAAATAATCAATCATCAGTATTTGATACAAACAAACATTTCAATAACTTAACGGTTGTTTATCTAGCAAATAATGTTACTATGAAAAAATCACTTATCCTTCTAATCCTGATGTCAGTTGCACTGACATTTCCGCTTCATTCACAAGGTTTGCTGAATAAGGTTAAGAAAGCTGTCTCAAAGGAGATTTCAGGGCTGACAGGGAACGATAACAACCAAACTGCGCCGGAGCCATCGTGTGCATGTGATAATGCAACCCTAATCATTGACATGAAGAAGTTCAACCTCGACTACAAAGAGATCTACATCACCAACGGAATCGATGGCAGTATAATAATCAGAGACAAACTGACAGGGAAATATTATATCCTGAAAAACGGAAAGACTGAAGGTCCGTTTAATGAAGATGATCCGCGCCTGGCGGCAGTAGGTAACGTCAGTGATTCATATGACGAAGGGAATAAGAACGATGCTTTTACCAGGGCCTATCCCGGCATCGTTGTTAAATCAGGAGAAAAATACCTTATCAAGTTTAACGGGAAAAGCTATGGCCCTTATGCGATAATAAGCGATTTTGCCATGTCAAGGTCAAAAAACAAGTTCGCTGCCATCGTGACCGAGAATATAATAATGTCCGAGTCGGAAGGGAATAAACTGGAGGAGGCTATGAATAACGCAAAGACCGACCAGGAAAGAATGGATATTGCAATGAAGATCAGCCAGCAGATGCAGAACCAGATGATGCAGGAAGGAGGACCGGCTTCAATGCAGCCCAAACTTGTTTCAAACATCCCGGGCGCAAGCTATGACGGAATGGTAATGGCCATGGGCAGACTTGACGGCAATGCCAAATATGATGACATAATAATAATCACCCCCGACAAGATACTCGACCTGAAGGGGAACAGACTCATGTCGCTCAAAGAGAACAGTTATCAGATCGACAAATTATTCCTAAACAGCGCCAACAACAAGTATGCATCGTATACGTCAGGAACCCTGACCTTCAGCGATAATACCAAAATGTCGGACCTGTTCAATCCTTATCTGATAAGCAATGACGGCAATGTGAGCCTGACTTACATGTATTATTCTCCGGGTAAAGATGCGATAATGCAGTGCGCAATCCCATTCTGAGCATTTATCCGGTATTCATCCGATTTTCAGGGAACCTGCCTGTAAGAACTTCATGGCCGGGCTCCCTTCTTTTGTTGATATTGCTGATATTCAGCGAATTACTTGTTTGTTCCCAGGCCACTGATTACAGAAAGATCTTTGGCAGCGACTGGGAAGAAGCAGAGGAATTTATCAGGGATAATGAGCCGTGGATGAGGCAGATGTCGGGTAAGTTCAATGTTTCATATACACTTTCACTCGCGGTGGTCTTTCCAGAACTTGTAAGATATTCGGCACTTCGCGACAGGATGGAACAGGCGTTATTGAAAACACTTTATATCAGCCTTGGTGATGAATATGCTGATTTTTCTGTAGGCCGTTTTCAGATGAAGCCATCATTTGCTGAGGCGATTAATGAAAATGCCCGTTTGCTCAAAGGCCGGTTAGCTAAATTTTTCCCTGATCAGGAGAAATACAAACCCGGCTGGAAATACAGGTCAGCTGTCGTAAAATATCTTGAAAATATGCAGTCGCAGTATCTCTACCTTATTGCATTTATGAAAATCTGCGCGCGAAATTTCGATCTCTCTGAAATGAATGAAGAGGAAAAGGTGAAATTTCTTTCCACTGCATATAATTTCAGTTTTCAGAAAAGCTTTGCGGAAGTGAAATCAATGATTGACAGGAAGTTTTTTACAACAAAATTAGTCGCGGCCGAGTATTATTCATATTCCGATATTTCTCTGGCATGGTACAGATTGCAGATTAAAGATCAGGGATCTCCTTACTGAAAAATCTAAAACCTGTATCCTGCAGATAAGCCAAACCCCAGGTTCTTCTTCGAGGTCCTGTCGTTTGGAAGCCCATAATCAGAGTTTATTTTCAAAAAACCTATCTGGCTGTTCAGGCGGCAGTAAATGTTACTGTAAAACTCATAGCCAAACAGGAGGTCAATCCCTGCATCAATTGCCTTGTAGTAAACATATGTGGTTGGTTCTCCGGAGGCATCGGCCAGGAACCTGGCTTTAAGTTTTGTCGATGCTGAGCCTGACCTGGTAGTTTCGTTTCCTGCCAGGCCCAACGCAGCATAAGGGCCTGCACCCATAAGAAGGTGGCCATTGCCGGCCCTGGGTCTGAAAAGAATGTCAAGGGGCACAGCCAGGTACAGAAGATTTACCTTCTTGACTATGTTGTCGGATATAATGTCCTGTTTCGCTCCCTTGCTAATAATCATAATGCCGGGTTGGAGAAAGAGATCGGGAAGAACCGGAATAACAATATTCACACCCCCTGCATAGCCTGCCACCACCCGGTTGCCCAGGGCTTCCCCCCAGTAATCGTTACCGCTAAGGGTTTGAAGGCTTATCCCTCCCTCAATCCCAAATCCTATCCGCCAAGGTTGATTCACTGGTTCCTGAGCAGATACCGGCTGACAAACCACCATCATGATAAGGATTGCAATGTATTTCATCTTTCGGATAGCCCTTTTTATATCCCTGCCAGGAACTTATTGTAATTACGATTGGAAATATATACGCAAAATAAGCAATTGTTTTTCGAAATAAAATGATTAACTTAGAAACAATTAGATTATATCTCTTCAGAATATTCATTTAAACTGAAAACCTTACTCATCTAAAAACCAAAACCATGGCAGTCTTAAAAGTAATTGAAATCATGGCTTCATCCCCGGAAAGCTGGGAGGATGCCACTGCCAATGCCGTCAGGATGGCAGGTAAAACAGTCAGGGAGATACGTTCTGTATATGTTCAGGACATGAGCGCGGTGGTTTCAGGCAATAAGATCACCGAATACAGGGTAAATGTGAAGATTACCTTTGAAGTAACAGGCTGAAGATTATTCCGGATTTCGAATTCGGAGTCGGGAAATTTAAATATGATTCCGAAATCGGAAACCAATTAATTCCGAAATCGGAAATTCTCTGAATCAGACTCAGATAAGACAACATTTTGAAGATCTTATGTAAAACTAAAATCACAATCATGGGACTAATTTCATTTATTAAAAACGCAGGAGAAAAGCTGTTCAAATCGGAAGAAAAAAAAGAACAGGAAAAAGCAGACCTCATCAAATCCCACATCGGCAAATTCGGGTTTGACACCACTGATATCAAGGTGAAGGTAGATGACGATAAGGTGACCCTTATGGGAAGTATTGATACGGTCGAGAACAAAGCCAGGGTTATTGTCACCGCTGGCAATGTCGAAGGGATAGCCTCTGTCGATGACTGGCTTGTTGTAAAACATCCCCCGGTTGTAACCCCGCCGCCGCCTGAAAAACAATATTATACAGTTAAGAAAGGCGACTATCTTTCAAAGATAGCCAAGGAAGTTTACGGAAATGCCAATAAATACAATGTGATTTTTGAAGCCAACAAGCCGATGCTCAAGGATCCGAACCTGATTTACCCCGGGCAGGTGCTTGTTATTCCGCCATTGGAAAATAAAGCATAAACCGGATTATGGAAAAAGAAGAGGCTCTATCAGAAGTAAATCTTTGAATTTAATTTTACCATAAGGAACTGGCGCAGGCTTTTGCGTCCCTTTCCGGTTCATTTACTTGTTTTTAACGCAAAGGATGGCGCTGATGCTCACAAATAATTCTTAAGACAGCCCCTTCTTTTCTGTTCATAAGTTAAAAGCCCCCAGGTTATCAGGCATTATCAACTTTTTCGTCCTTGCCGATATCTCCCGCCTTCTTTTTAAGGTTTTCAGCAATATCTTCCAGTTTATCCGCGGTTTTTTCGGCAGCTTTTTTAGTGAATTCCTTCATCTTAGCTACCGTCTCCCCGGTTTTATCTTCAACCTTGCCGGCAAACGATTCAAGTTTCTCCTTTACGCCACTCTGCCTGATATCCTCAATCTTGTCCTCCACATAATCCCCGGCCTTTTCATAGGTATCCTTTACCTTTTTGAATGCCTCGGTCTGCTTTAAATCCCCGACC
The DNA here is from genome assembly GCA_035390825.1 of Bacteroidales bacterium. Classification (GTDB taxonomy): domain Bacteria; phylum Bacteroidota; class Bacteroidia; order Bacteroidales; family VadinHA17; genus LD21. Next base: position 31,596 of record DAOOUQ010000026.1, read on the forward strand.
TTATCATCAATAAAGTCATCAGCCTTGTCAATAAGCTTTTTTGCTTTATCGATAAGCCTTTCTTTTTCCGGCTCGACCTGTTCCTGTTTCTTGTCTTCTTCCATAGGATTAAAATTTAGAAAAGTTGATAACCGATATTTTTTAACCGTTTCGGAACATCTCTAAAGATAATAAAATAATAAATATCAATTTGCCAATGATTCCATAATTCGGGAATCCGGCTTATCTTTAGTAAAATGTAAATACACATGGAAAAAGAAATTATCACGGCAGCGGCAATTGGCCTTGGACTGGCAGCCAGCTGCGGATTCAGGGTCTTTGTGCCTATGCTGGTTGCAAGCATTGCTTCAAAACTTGGCCTGTTCCCCGCATCAGAAGGTTTTCAGTGGCTTGCAAGCTGGACAGCAATAGTCTGTTTTGGTACAGCAACAGTGGTGGAAATCCTTGCATATTACATCCCTTTTGTTGACAACCTGCTCGACACTATAACCACGCCCCTTGCGATAGGAGGCGGAACCCTCCTTCTGACATCGGTTCTTCCTGTTGATAATGATTTCCTTAAATGGGCTGCAGGATTTCTTTTTGGAGGCGGTACAGCCGCATCGGTCCAGGGAGGAACCGTCCTGACAAGACTGGCGTCAACAAAACTGACAGCCGGCGTCGGGAATCATGTTGTGGCAACCGGTGAACATGCAGCCTCTGTGGGATTCTCGGTCCTTTCACTTGTTATCCCGCTTTTAATTGCTGCCCTTGCAATCTTAATCGTCACATATTTTATCACAAGGTACGGCATCAGGCTCTTCAAAAAAAAACAGATGACTAATTAACATATATATTACGATAAAAATATTATTGTTACGTTTTTTGTATTTTTATATTTTTTTCGTATCTTCTTGTCTAAATTGTAATATAGATCCGGAATGGCTGACAAAACAGCAAACACCAGGCAGAATATCCTTGCAGCTGCAAGGACTCTGTTCCGGAAACATGGATTCAGGCGTGTTTCTGTTGAGGAAATATGCAATAGCTGCGAAATAAGTAAAATGACATTTTACAGGTACTTCCCAAATAAAATTGAACTTGCGAAAACACTGTTCCTGAATGTAATTGAAGAAGGTTATGCAAGATTTAAAGAAATAGCTGACAGTTCTGCCACTCCGGTAGATAAAATGAATGAAATCCTCCTTCTTAAACTCAATGGAACAAATGACATAAGTGAAGACTTCCTTAAGGATTTTTATTCAGAAAATGACTCCGGCCTGTCTGATTTCGTAAAATCGGCCACCTCTGAAATCAGGCAGAGAATTGTTGAAGATCTTAAAAGGGCTCAGAAAGATGGCATTTTCAGGGAGGATCTGAATTTTGAATTCTTTTTTTACTTCTCACAGAAAATTACCGGGATCCTTAATGATCCCGAAATCAGCGAACTATTCTCCACCACGCAGGATATGACAATGGAAATGGCCAGGCTTCTGTTCTACGGCATTTCACCACCCGGAAAATGAAAGAGTTCCGAAACACGCTGGTATCGGGTTTTTCGGTGTCGACCGGTACAAATCGTTTTGCCCGCGATTTAGAAGTTTCAGAAAGGGCACATTCAACCCGGGCTGTCAGGTTTCAGCACGGGGAAGTGGTGCTTTCAAATCATTTCAGGAAAGCCGGCAACCGTGATATGCCTCGACTCACCGATTACAACAGTGGAATTCCGGAAGACCCCCCTGGATCTGATGCAAGATGGGACCTGAAAACCTGGTTCTGGACAGAAGGATCAGGGACGAGAAAAAGGATGGACCCCGGAACCCTTACAAACCAGGAGGTCCTGAATGCAGGCATCGACTACACATTCGGTATAGGCAACGGGCCTTATCTTGCTTACGAGCATCTCATCGGCGCCGGTTTAAGAACCTTGCTCAATGTGACAGTCCTTTCGTTTTCGTTCGTGATCATAATCTTCATGAAGGGTGTTCTTATCGGACGGGACCGCCAGGCAAATGCCGATATGGCAAACCGGGAAACGGGAAGCGGTCAGTACCGGCATAATAATTATGATCCATACGATTCTTTCTCCCTTAATGAAAGCCGTGCACCGGTACCTTCAGAGCTAAAAGCCGTGATAGTCCCAGGCAATATGGAACCATTGCTCAGGGAACAATTTATCCCCGGGGACGCCTTCAGCCGCTTGTGATATAGGGGATAAATCCTGAGCAATCAATCCTAATGCTCCCTTCACATAAACCGGATACCATAGCCGAAGGGATCCCCGCAATTATCGGATCCCTGACGGCCAGAACAATGAAGGCTTCTGTCGGGGATCATATAATGCTAAGGTGGCGTGACTCAAACGGGACCTTTGATTCAGTCGATATTGTTTTAACGGACATATTCTCTGTAAATGTTCCGGCAGTTGAGGCAGGTCAGATTTACGTCCCGCTTGAAAAGTTGAGGGAAGTATTGATGATGCCTGATGGAGCGACAATCCTTACCTTCAGGGAAGGGATAAAAGAAGTGCCCGATATTGTGTGCTGACAGCGCCTGTAGATAAAAGGATAAAGACAAAATCGGCCGTACAGACAAACCTGCCGGGAGTTCTGCTTCTTCAGGCGATGCTTGCTGTTTTTGACACGCAGGTTCTGTCAATTTTCCGCAGGCAGAAAGAAATAGGGACCCATGTTGCACTCGTTTATACACGCCGTGAGGTTGCGGGCCTGTTCACTGTTGAAGGTACCATGCATTCGGTTCTGGCGGCACTGCTTTCGGCTGCCTGGGGATTGCCTTTCCCGGGACGGATGGCGGCTAACGTATGGAAAATGCCTGTCGATACAAGCGAATCGGCGTGGCCATTGCCCAGACTCTGTATCCTGTTTGCAGTGCGGGCCTTATAGTCACAACAGTGTTGATCGTTACCATTACCACCGCTGCAGTAAGTTACCGGCCGTCATGCAGAATAGCTTATATGAATCCCACGGATGCATCAAGAGTGAGGCTGCAATGATGAAATTCCTTATACAAGGCCCGATACGCGATAAAGCCGGAGCCGCATACCTCTGTTGGCTGTTTCACAGGTTGTAACCCTGACGGTACTTCTTCATGCCTGCCTGAAAGGTTTCATGGGTGACACTAACGAAATCAACGCCAGGTTCTCAACCGGGCATGTTAAGGTTATGACAAGGGCATATTCCGAAAATTCCGACCAGAAGCCCAATGACCTTGCCCTCCTTGATGCATCCGGAATAAGAGCCCGGCTCGAAGAGCAGTTCCCGTAGACGGACTGGGCCGAAAGGATTGAATTTGGCGGACCGGTTGATGTCCCGGGCAGGAACGGAGAAACCAGATCTCAGGGACCGGCATTCGGAACAGGCCTTAACCTATTGACTCAGGGAACCAAGGAATCCGAAAGAATGAATCTTGTTAAATCGCTTGCCAGGGGAAACATGCCAAACGAACAAGGTGAGATCCTGATAAGCGATGATTTTGCAAAAAACTCCGGATAAATCCCGGTGACAGGATCACATTCATTGGCTCAGTAATGAATAACAGCATGACAATCCAGGGTGGTTCCCCTTTGTAAGTGGTTACAAGGATATGTTTAACCAGGGAAGCGGAACAGAATTCAGGATCACCTCCATAAAGTTCAATCAGAAGATACCTGAATCCATTTTTACAAAAGCAGCTCTTAAACAATGACCATAAATGATCCCTGAATTTATTTTGTTTTAAGAAATTACCTTAACTTTATTTGCATTTTTGCAGAACCTATACTGATTGTGACCTAAATATTCAAAATCCATCACCATGGCAGCAGAGATAAACCAGACAAAGCCTTCCAGGTGGGAAGGAGTTGTAAGAAAGACCAGGAAAGTATTCAGATGGACAATGTACGTTCTTGCTGTACTACTGATTTCTTTTGTATATTTCAAGTATTTCTTTACCTACAGTGAAGGGTACAGAGCCGGATTACTGCAGAAATTCTCCAACAAGGGCCTTATATTCAAGACATATGAAGGAGAGCTGATATTAATATTAAACAGTGTTTCAAGCACATCAAATGTTGCAATTGCTTCAGAGAAATTCCAGTTCTCGGTATTGAAAAAAGACATATCCCCAATGTTCGATACACTGCAGGGAAGAAATGTCATCGTGCATTACCGAGAGAAAAAAGGCACAGTTCCCTGGAGAGGAGATTCGCGATATATTGTCGACAGCATTGCTGTGAGAAATTAAGCTGACGCCGGCATATCTTGCAGCAGGCCCTATTTCATCACCTTTTTCATAATTCCGAGCACGCCTCTTATGAAAGTGGCGCTTGTGAGTACCTTTACGACGGGGCTTGCAGCAGTTCTTCTCCGGCCAGAAGTACCAGTTGTTCTTCTTCCCCGTTCTCCGCCTCTCTGTTTCTCCCATTCTTTTCGTTCAGCCTCCGCTGCTGCCTGTTTTTGGATGCTGTCAATTTTCCTGGAAAGGATTTCAAAGGCGCTTTCGCGGTCGACCGACTGAACATATTTCCTTACAAGTTCAGAATTCCTGTTTATTGTGTCAATCTCGTCTTTTGAAAGGATATCCATTCTGCTCATGGGAGCCCTCATCATGGTTGCGGCGAGGGGTGTCGGGATGCCTTTCTCATTAAGGGCGGTCACAAGAGCTTCTCCTATGCCAAGTGCAGTAAGTGTTTCAGCTGTTTTATAGAATTCGGAAACAGGAAAGTTCTCGGCAGTAAGCTTTATAGCCTGCCTGTCGACAGCCGTAAAAGCCCTCAGGGCATGCTGTATCTTCAATCCAAGCTGTGCAAGTACATCATTAGGCACATCCATAGGATTCTGTGTGACAAAGAAGACCCCTATCCCTTTTGATCTTATCAGTTTGACAATATTTTCAATTTCGTTCAAAAGAGCTTTACTTGCCTGGTTAAAGACAAGGTGAGCCTCATCGATAAAGATAACCAGCCCGGGTTTTTCGGGATCACCGATTTCAGGCATCGTATCGTAAACCTCTGCAAGAAGACAAAGCATGAATGTTGAGAACAGCTTCGGCTTGTCCTGGATATCAGTTAGTCTGATAATATTAACATATCCGTTACCATCCCTGTCGCGTCGCATAAGATCTCTTACCTCGAACGAAAGTTCGCCGAAAAAGAGATCGGCATCCTGTTGTTCAAGCTCCATTACTTTGCGGAGTATTATCCCGGTAGTGGAGGTCGATATTTTTCCATAATCACGTTCGAATTCAGCTTTCCCTTCTTCGGTCGCATACTGGATTACCTTTTTCAGGTCCTTGAGGTCGAGGAGCGGCATGCCTTTGTCGTCGCAGTATTTAAAAATTACGGCAAGCACACCTCCCTGAGTATCATTCAGGTCGAGGATCCTTGAAAGGAGAACGGGGCCGAACTCTGAAACAGTTGCCCTAAGGCGCACTCCTTCCTGTTTAGAGATTGTAAGAAGTTCCACAGGGCAGCCTTTTGCCGAGTATGGGAGCCCGATTTTACCATGCCTCTCGATGATAAAAGGCTTTTCGGTTCCCGGCATGGCGATTCCGCTAAGGTCTCCCTTAACATCCATCAGCAAAACAGGAACGCCTTTCTGCGAAAGCTGTTCGGCGATAACCTGGAGCGTTTTGGTTTTTCCGGTACCTGTTGCCCCGGCAATAAGCCCGTGCCTGTTCATTGTCTTCAAAGGGACTTTTATAAGGGCATTGCCCAATGGCTCACCATCCAGCATTGCCCCGCCCAGTATTATTGAATCACCTTTGCAGGCATAGCCTTCATTTATATGTTCCGAAAATTTCTCTTTTTTATCCATAACTTCAGTTTTTAAGCCCGTAACAGGGGAATGCAATTTAGCAGTTTGGCGGCAATTTTCAAAAATGTCGGATGTTTCATATTTAATTAAACGGATATTTACTTATTCCCAAATAATGCTATATTTGAAATAATTTGACTGTTTTCACTTTTAACATCCTTATTAACTAAATTTTATTGATATGGCAAAGTTTGAAGTTTACCAGAGTGGCAAAAACAATGAATTCCGCTTCCGTCTGAAAGCCGACAACGGTCAGACAATACTTAGCAGCGAAGGTTATTCAAGCAAAGCATCCTGCCTGAACGGGATCGAATCGGTAAAGAAAAATGCATCCGATCCGAAAAGGTTTACCAAAACCAAGACCCCGACCAATATGTTTCGTTTTACCATGACTGCAGCCAACAATCAGGTTATCGGTACGAGTCAGAACTATAAAAGTGAAAGCGGCCGCGATAATGGTATCGAATCGGTAATAAGAAATGCCGGTAAGGCTGAAATAAAAGAGGTTGAAAAATAAGACTGTCCTCCAGGGAAGGCAGATTATTCAACAGGAAGAAGATCGGTTTTCCTGCAATAACGCTTAGAATTCCGAGAGGGATTTTCCGTATTGACGCCAAAGGCCTTTACGCGTGCATCGTGTTGCCTGAATTATTGCTCATCCGGCCAGGATTGGCAGTGTGATATTCAGATCAGATTATTTCCACTAAATTCAATTGGCATGAGACATAAGTCAGTTTTAACCTTTTTGACCCTGATCTTTGTCTGCTCTCTTGCAGCCGGACAGGTCACCGATGCTGAAAAAAAGCTCAAGACGCTGAATACCGATACAACAATGGGTTGGAAGAGAGGCGGCGTTTTTGCACTCAATGTTGCCCAGACTTCGCTTTCAAACTGGGCGGCCGGAGGTCAGAACTCCCTGGCGGTTAACGGCATTTTCAGCGGATTTGCAAATTATAAGCAGGGAAAATCAGCCTGGGACAACACCCTCGATCTCGGTTATGGAATACTGAAACAGGGAAAGGATGGAATGGCAATGAAGACCGACGACAAGATCGACTTCCTTTCAAAATACGGGCATGAAGCATTTAAAAACTTCTATTATGCGGCCCTCCTGAATTTCAGGACGCAGATGCGGCCCGGGTATAAATATCCTGATACCGACAACAGGATATCGGATATCTTCTCTCCGGCTTATCTGCTTCTTGCTGCAGGTATAGATTATAAGCCAGATCCATACTTCACGACATTCATTGCTCCACTGACTGCAAAGTTCACATTTGTCAATGATGCGGCTTTATCTGCCGCAGGCGCCTTTGGTGTAACACCCGGAGAAAAATCAAGAAGCGAGCTTGGAGGATATATAAGAGCGGCATACAGCAGAAACGATTTCAAGGGGGAATTCCTTAAAAATGTCACCTTCACAACCAAAATAGATCTTTTCTCAAATTACAGGGATAAGCCCCAGAATATCGACGTCATCTGGGAAAATCTGGCAGCCCTTAAGGTAAACAAATACATCAATGTCAATTTCAATACGGTTCTTATCTATGATGATAACATAAAGGTGCCTGTCGACAGAAACGGGAACGGGGAATTTGAATCTGCCGAGGCTCCGGGTCCGCGGACACAATTCAAGGAAATCCTTGGTGTGGGATTTTCATATAACTTCTGATATTAACTGACTAAAACCTGAAAAAATGAAAATTTTAGACGAATTCAAGGCATTTGCCATGAAAGGCAATATGGTCGACATGGCCGTTGGTATCATCATCGGCGCTGCATTCGGGAAAATAGTTTCCTCGCTTGTCAATGATATCATAATGCCGCCAATAGGGCTCTTGCTGGGTGGCGTAAATTTCACCGACCTGAAATTAGTGCTGAAGGCTGCAAATGAAACAGTTCCGGCAGTTACCTGGAATTATGGTAATTTCATCCAGGTTGTCATTGATTTTCTGATTGTTGCCTGGGCAATATTCATGCTTGTCAAAGCCATGAACGCAGCCAAGAAGAAGGAAGAAGCCGCACCAGCAGCACCTCCCGCTCCGACAAAGGATCAGGCCCTCCTTACAGAGATCAGGGATCTTTTGAAGAAATGAGGACATACATGGGGTGCCAGTAAAGAACTTGCTGTGGAGACATTATAAAAGGACCATGCCGGGGCATGGTCGAAAATTCCCATGTCCCATCATAAAATACATTTAACATGAAATACCTGCCATCTCTTTTTCATATATTCTTTTTCACTGTTTTTTTTCCTGCCATCTCAACAGCAGCGGTAAACGATGAGCAGCCTTCAGGCATGAGAATATGGTTCACACGTCCGGCCGATTCATGGAACGAAGCCCTTCCTGTCGGTAACGGCAGGCTCGGGGCGATGATCTTCGGCGGTATCGAAAATGAAAGGATACAGCTTAATGAGGAATCGGTGTGGACAGGCAAGCCAAGGTGGGATGCAAATCCTGATGCCCTGAAGAACCTTCCTGAAGTGCGGAAACTCCTTTTCGCCGGCAAATATGCCGAAGCTGAAAGCCTTGCACAAAGCGGCATAATGGGACGCTTCAGGAGAGATGAGGCATCGAGTTATCAGACGCTGGGAGATCTTTTCCTGAACTTCGGACCATTACGTTCAGTGTCGGGATACCATCGTGAACTCGACATAAACGAAGCTGTAGCAAAAGTCAGTTACATTTCGGGGCAGACAAAATTCACAAGGGAGATATTTTCCTCAGCCCCCGGCCAGGCTATTGTTATAAGATTAACAGCCGACAGGCCGGGAGCCGTTTCTTTCACTGCAAAACTTACACGGCCGGGTAACAGGGCTGCCATCAGCGCAAACGACAACGGCATAACAATGAGTGAACATTTGGGCGACGGAGTGGGAGTTAAAATGGAAACACGGTTAAAGATTATTGCCGACGGAGGGACTATAATATCAGGGGGCGACAGCCTCAAAGTATCTGAAGCAAATTCGGCAACCATATTCATCACAGCGGCAACTGACTACTCTGGAGAGGACCCGTCGCTTGTTTCAGAATCAAGGATGCAGAGCATCACGAAACTCACTTATCCTGAAATCAGGCTGGATCATATTAAAGATTACCAATCGTATTTTAAAAGGGTGTCGATCGATCTTGGTTCGGGTCCCGGAAGCTATTTCACGACCGATGCAAGGATTGCCGCGATGAAGAATGGCTACAAAGATCCTGACCTGATTGAGCTTTATTACCAGTTCGGACGATATCTCCTGATCAGCAGTTCCAGACCCGGCGATCTTCCCGCCAATCTTCAGGGAATATGGGCCGACGGACTTAACCCGCCATGGAGCGCCGATTACCATATAAACATCAATATACAGATGAACTACTGGCCTGCAGAGATAACCAACCTGGGCGAGCTTGTGCTACCGTTCACTGATTTCATTGATGATTTGCGGCCCGGTGCCAGAAGAACTGCAAAAGAAGTGTACGGGTTAAAGGGGATTGTTGCACACTATACGACCGATGTCTGGCATTATACAGAACCCCTGGGTGCTATCGGATACGGCATGTGGCCGATGGGTATTGCCTGGAGCTGCCAGAACATCTGGGACCATTTTTTATTCAGCGGCGACACCTCTTACCTTAAAAATAAAGCCTACCCCATTATGAAGGAAGCCGCAGAATTCTGTACCGGATGGCTTGTTACTGATCCCTTGACCGGACTGCTTGTATCGGGGCCCTCAATCTCGCCCGAGAACAGTTTCATTATTCCCGGGGGAAGCGGCCGTGCCAGCATGGTAATGGGCCCGACAATGGACCATATGATAATCCGTGACCTGCTTCAGAATACAATTAAGGCTTCAGAGATTCTTGAAGCCGACAAAACATTCAGGAGAAAAATGGAGAAGACACTTGAAAAGCTCACTCCTGTGAGGGTCGGCTCAGACGGAAGGATTATGGAGTGGTCGCAGGAATTCGAGGAAGCCGAGCCGGGTCACCGTCATATATCACATCTTTACGGTCTCCATCCGGGAAATCAGATAACCTGGCAGAAGAATCCGGAACTGATGGAAGCCGCGAGAAAAACAATTGAATATCGTCTCTCACACGGAGGAGGGCATACGGGATGGAGCCGGGCCTGGATAATCAATTTCTATGCCCGGCTTAAGGATGGGGAAAAAGCATATGAGAATGTGCTTGAATTACTCAGGAAGTCAACTCTCAACAATCTCTTCGACAACCATCCCCCTTTCCAGATTGACGGGAATTTCGGGGGGACAGCGGGTATCACTGAGATGCTTCTTCAGAGCCATGCAGGCGAAGTCGAATTGCTTCCTGCCCTTCCTTCGGCCTGGGACAGGGGGCATGTTTACGGCCTTATGGCACGGGGAGGGTTTGAGGTGGATATCGACTGGGAAAACGGCCGCCTCATTCAGGCTAAAATATTGTCAAAACTTGGCTCTCCGCTCCGGTTAAGCTATCAAGGGAAAGTTGTAGAAATAAAATCAACTGAAATGGGCAAAGCTTATATTATCAGCGAAACAGATACAGGCAACCTCGATTTCAGGCAATATGACTGAGCATGTAAGCCTTTCTATATCTCCTCCCTTCCTCCTGTAAGGGTTTCCTGCCATTCCTTCAGCTCGTTCCATTTTCCGAGGGCAGCAAGTTCGCATTGTTTCGGCCATGTGTCGGGCTTATGGATCCTGTAACGTTCCCCGGCCTCATCGAGAATCTGCCGGCATCTCTCAACGCTTGTTGCAGCAAGGGCTCTCCATGTCCTGATCCCTGCGGCATGGAACAGTTCTTCTATCTTTGGACCTATACCTTCGACTATTTTCAGGTCGTCCTCAACAATTTTCCTTTTAAATACAGATGAGGCAAGCACCGGATCAAACGGAACATTTTCAGGCAAAGCGGCTTTGAAGTTCAGCCTGTAATCGTTAAACTCAGATTCAAGAATGCTGTACTTGTTTTTCAAGGCCTCAATATCATTTTTAAAAGAAGTGTTAAGTGTTAACAGGTCCTGTTTCTCACTGCCGCATGCAGCAAGATCATCATTAAGCTTGTTTATTATGGGCTTGTACTTCATTCCGGCCAGCATATAACCCAACAGGGCACATACAAGGCCAACAACAACAGGTATCAAAATGCAAAGGAAACACATATCTGTAAATTTTTAATTATTTGATCATTATAACTGCTCTTCTGTTTTTTGCCCTTCCTTCGGGGCTGTCATTTCCTGCCATAGGATCATCGGGCCCCCTTGAGGTGGTTATGATCACTGATTCCTGTATTCCCGATCTGACAAGGTGGTCTTTGGCAGACAGGGCTCGTTCGAGGCCCAGTTTCATGTTGACGCCATAAGGCCCAGTGTTATCGGTATGGCCTGTAATTTCGATTACCGCATTGCCTGCATTTTTCAGATAACCAGCAAGTTTTTCAATTTTTGCCCTTTGGCCATTGTCAGCATCGACAGTATTGCTTCCGGGGGAAAAATAGAAAATCAGCGGATCCGCATTCAGATTAGCCTTCTCTTCAACCAATCTCAATGTCGCGGAAGAATCGGGCACAGGGGCTGCCGGTGCAGGATTTTTGTCAGGTATTGCAACAACAGATTTGTCGGCAGTCAATTCACTGGATGACCCACCAGCGCAATCACAAACATATTTCCAATAGAGAATTGCACCTACAAGGATTGTCGCCAAAATACCCAGAATACAGAGTAGTTTTTTTGACATGATGCTTTGATTTGCAATTTCTTATAAATCTAGTAAATATTATCGTGATGTCCAAGTAACAGCTTGCAAAAATCAATAAATTACAGTTGTAAATTATCAAACTTTTGAGCGGACAACATGATTATTTACTTTTGCAGCAATAAACTCCTTAACGTCCGTAATAAAAGACATGGCAGATTATTATAACCAGGAGATTTCAGAAATAGCTGAGGCTCTTAAAGCCGACATTGGTTCGGGGCTGAGCGATAATGAAGCTGACAGCCGTCTTGGTGAATATGGCTACAATCAGCTCTTAACGGGAAGAAGAAAAAGCTTTTTAAAGATGTTTCTCGAACAGTTTAAAAGCTTCATGATAATTATTCTGCTTATTGCCGCGATCATTTCAGGTGTTACCGGAATGATTGAAGGAGAAGGTCTTCTCGATACGTTTGTAATTCTTGGCATTCTTGTCCTGAATGCTCTTATCGGAGCTTTTCAGGAAAGGAAAGCTGAGACCTCCCTTGAAGCACTCAGGAGCCTTGCCGCTCCTCTCACCAAAGTGTTGAGGGACGGCATCATAAAGGAAGTACCAACAAGGGAACTTGTCCCTGGCGACATTGTAATTCTTGAAACTGGGGCAGTCGTTCCGGCTGACCTGCGTCTTACCGAAGCAGTGAACCTCAAGATCCAGGAATCGTCGCTTACGGGCGAATCTGTCCCTGTTGAAAAAAACATATTTCCCCTTCAGGGAGATAATATAGCTCTTGGAGACAGGGTCAACATGGCATTTCTGACCGGTATGGTAACCTACGGACGTGGCCGCGGTATTGTGGTAAGAACCGGCATGAGGACCGAGGTCGGTAAGATCGCCTCCATGCTTCGGGAGACTTCCGACACTGAAACCCCGATGAGCCGGAGGCTTGAACAGCTTGGGAAGTTGCTGGGCATGGCTGCCCTTGTCATCTGTGCATTAATTTTTGCTGTCGGTGTCCTGTACGGCAATTCGGTCATGGATATGTTTATGACAGCAGTGAGCCTCGCCGTGGCAGCTATTCCTGAAGGCCTCCCTGCAGTGTCGACCGTGGTGCTTGCCATCGGTGTTCAAAGAATGGTAAGGAGAAATGCAATAATACGAACCCTGCCCTCAGTAGAGACCCTTGGAAGCGCAACGGTTATATGTTCTGACAAGACCGGAACGCTGACCCAGAATAAAATGACTGTGGTTGAGGCATATGTGAATCACAGGAAAGATGTCATAAACAGGGCATCTCCCGCCACCCTGCTTAATCAGGAGGAGGAAAGGCTCCTTTCCATATCTGTTTTGTGTGCCGATGCACAGATCAGTGCAAATGAGGACGGCAGGTATGAGTTTGCCGGAGATCCCACCGAAACTGCCCTTCTCGACTTAGGTACACTTTATAACATTCTCAAGGACGATGTCGAAAAGAAATATCCCAGAATTGCCGAAATCCCTTTCGATTCCGAAAGAAAAAGAATGACAACTGTCAACAGGATGTCGGAAAATACGGTCAGGATTAATGTCAAGGGCGGTCTTGATGAAGTTCTCAGCGTATGCGACAGAATAATCATCGAAGGCAATATCAGATCCATACAAGAGGATGATAAGGCAAAAATCCGTCAGGCAAACGAGTCGATGGCAAATGCAGCCCTGAGGGTTCTGGCCATGGCATACAAGGACATGCCTGAAGCCCCTCAGAAGATACATATAGGAGAAGTCGAGAATGGCCTGATTTTCACAGGAATGTTTGGCATGATTGACCCTGCCCGTCCGGAGGTGATCGACGCTGTCGGCAAATGCAGTACAGCAGGAATACGACCTGTTATGATAACCGGGGATCACAAAAGCACTGCCATTGCCATCGCCCGCGAAACAGGTATTTACCGGGAAGGAGATCTTGCAATAACCGGCACCGAACTTGAAAAGATGGATGAGGATGATTTCCGGCAAAATGTATCGAAATACTCAGTTTATGCAAGAGTCGCACCTGAACATAAGGTGCGGATCGTAAAAGCATGGCAGTCGCGCGGGGAGGTTGTGGCAATGACCGGCGACGGGGTAAATGATGCTCCTGCGCTGAAACAGGCTGATATTGGAGCTGCCATGGGTATAGTGGGTACTGATGTGGCCAAGGGCGCTTCAGACATGGTCCTTACAGATGACAATTTTGCAACAATAGTATCGGCAGTTGAGGAAGGCCGCAGGATCTACGACAACATATTAAAAGCCATTCAGTTCCTGCTTTCCACCAATGTCGGAGAAATATTCCTTCTGCTCGTGACATCTGTTTTCAACCTGGGAACACCTTTGCTTCCTATACATATTCTCTGGGTAAATCTTGTTACCGACAGTCTTCCGGCACTCGCCCTGAGCGTTGATCCTGCAGAAGATAACATAATGAACCGCAAACCCAGAAATTCCAAAAAGGGCTTCATGACAAACGGAATGATATGGAGGGTTATGTACCAGGGTGTAATGATAGGACTTATTCCGCTGGCAGCATTCATTGTCGGGCTTCATGAGGCAGGTGTAGCCCTCGGCCAGACGATGGCCTTTGCTACCCTCATGTTTGCCCAGCTGGTACATGTACGTAACCTGCATTCAAATACAAGATCATCCCTTGCGATCAGCCCTTTGAAGAACAAGCCGTTAATTGTTGCAATTGCCTTTTCTGCAGGCCTTGCCCTTCTCGTTCTTCTTATCCCTGCAATACGCGGCGCGTTCAGGCTTGTTCCCCTTGACAGGAATCACTGGATCGCAGTAATTCTGATGTCGCTGATCCCGATTGTGGTGGTGGATCTGTTCAAGTTTTTAAAGATCAACACAACCAGGGATGAAAAAAGCGTCTGAAATGTCCCGGGAAAAGAAATTTCTTGGTTTTGGCAGGAATATTCTTTTCACCGGAATGACAAGCTTTCTGACCGATACATCGGTCAAAATGGTTTATTCGGTGATGCCAATGTTCCTGATGTCGATCGGAGCATCGAAAACAAGCCTTTCGCTGATTGAAGGCATTGCCGAGAGTACGGCTTCCCTTATAAAGGCATTTTCGGGTTTCTGGAGCGACAGGATCGGCCGGAACAAACCATTCATGATAATAGGTTACGGGTTATCAGCCATTATAATTCCTCTTTACACTTTTGTCGTTTCTCCTCTTCATGTTCTGATTCTGAGATTCATAGAGAGATTCGGAAAAGGAATAAGAACAGCGCCACGCGATTCTCTGATAGCTGGTTCCATAACAGGCGGAGAAAGCGGAAAGAGTTTCGGGCTTCAGAAAGCAATGGACAACAGCGGCGCAATTGCCGGACCTCTGTTTGCATTCGCCATGCTGTCGGCATTCCCTGAAAATTACAGGCTTATTTTTCTTCTGGCGGGGATACCGGCAATACTTGCAATTTTCGTTCTTGTATTCGGGATAAAGGAGGCAAGAAAGAAAAAGGAAGAGCTTTTCACAAAATTTCAATTCAGGGAGTTCCCTTCAAAATATTACTTTTTCCTCACAATTATTTTTGTCTTTACCCTTGGCAATTCAACAGATGCATTGCTTATGGTAAAGGCAAATGATGTAGGTGTTAAGGTAGCCCTTATCCCACTTGTCTACCTGGTAACAAGCCTTGTCGCAGTTGCCGTGTCAATTCCCGTCGGGGCATTTGCCGACCGTATCGGAAAGGAAAAGATACTCATTGCGGGATTCACGATTTATGCTGTCGTATATTTTGGATTCGGGATCACAACAAGCACAGGCGCAATAGTTGGATTATTCGCGCTGTATGGTCTTTACTCGGCAGCAACCGACAGTATCCAGAAGGCATACATTTCTGATATGATCGACGAGAATAAAAAAGGCACCGGACTTGGAATTTACAACGGGCTGCTTGGGATTACCCTTCTTCCCGCAAGCCTCATAGCAGGTACATTGTACGATAAGGTTAACTCATCAGTACCTTTTTATTTCGGTGCCGCCACCGCGGCATTATCGGCAATACTAATGGCAGTTTACTGCTGTGTTTACAGAAGTCATAAATGACCTTGAAGAGCACTTGCTCCAAACCTCAATAATATTGTTGAAGCTCTTTCAAAACGTTTCTTATTTGCCAATGGGGTGCAAAGATTTACGCAAAGTAATGGAAGTTCGAGGATTAAAATCAAGCTCACATTCAGTTACACCCTACCCGGCCTTCCTTCAGTGTGGAAGGAAGTCTTCAGATTCAGGCTTTTCCTATTACATAGATTTTATACAATTAATGAACCATCCCTTCCCCCCTGGGAGAATAAAGAAAGGGGTCATACAAGATTTTCTTAACAAGCCTTCTCCAGGAATTTCTTAAATTTATGTCTTGATTTTTAAGCCGGTCCCATGAAACAGGTTCTGAAATATACAGGTTATATCCTGACCGTACTGATTATTGCATATCTCCTTTATAAATTCTACTATATCATTGTCTGGATCTTTGTGGCAGCTGCCCTGTCGTTCATGGGGGCGCCGCTAGTAAAGTCCTTCGACAGTTTTCATATCAGAAAAATCAGGATACCCCACGGATTAAGCGCTCTTCTTGCTCTGCTGATTATTGTTCTGATCTTCCTTGGATTAATTGCAGTTTTTGTTCCCCTTATAATCAGTCAGGCCGATACAATATCAAGGATCGATGTTTCGGCTCTTACTCAGAGTCTTGAAGGACCTATGGAATGGCTGAATGAAAAGATCCGGGGACTGGGAGCGCTTCCGGAGGGACAGAGCATACAGGACTTTCTCGTTGAAAAAGTGAAATCAGTTGTGAATGTGGGAAATGTCGGAGAAATGATAAGCAGATTCATCAGCGCCGCAGGGAATATATTTGTAGGGTTGTTCTCAATAGTTTTCATTGCATTCTTCTTCCTGAAGGACGACACACTTTTCGAGGACACCCTTCTGCTCTTCATCCCGGAAAAAAAACATGCAAGCACGCATAAAGTCATTGAAGAATCAAAGAAGCTGCTAATACGCTATTATCTAGGTGTGATACTGGAACTGATATGTGTAATGACCCTAATTACCGTAGGATTGAAAATTTTCGGGATAAAAAATGCCCTTCTGATTGGATTCTTCGGTGGTATGATGAATATAATCCCATACATCGGTCCATGGATAGGAGCAATTATCGGCATTGTCCTCGGAATTACCTCAACCCTTGCCTTCGGTTCATATAATGAACTTATGCCTGCAGTCCTTAAGCTGGCAGGAGTATTTGCCGTCGTCAATTTCATCGACAACAATATACTCGTCCCCGTCATATATTCAAAAAGCGTCAAATCGCACCCGCTGGAGATCTTCATAGTGATAATTGTCGGAGGCGGCCTGGCAGGAATTGTCGGAATGCTATTTGCGGTTCCAGTCTATACACTCTTCAGAGTTATTGCAGGTGAATTCTTTCAGCAATTCAGGATTGTTAAGAAAATAACAGAAACAATAAACAAAGATTAAAAAATATCATGAATCAACTCAAAGACAGGCTGTTAAGCAGAATAAAATTCATGCTGACAATCTCTCTGGCAATAGTTCTTCTTCATGGCCAGACAGCCAAGGCTGTTGAGCTTTCCGCAGGGGACAATCCACAGGAAAAAACAATGACCAATGCGGAGAAACTTGGTTATCCAGCAGGGAAAAAGGTAATTCTTCTTCACTGCGATGATGCCGGAATGTGCGATGAGGCGAACAAGGCCGTGATGGACTATTTTAAAACAGGCGATATACAGTCGGCTGCAGTAATGGTTCCATGTCCGTATGCCGTTCCGCTTGTTGAATGGGCAAAAACTCTGGATTCGCCTGACATTGGTGTTCACCTTACATTGACGAGTGAATGGAAAACATATCGCTGGGGACCTGTCAGCGATCAGTCGAAAGTTCCCGGACTTATCGATCCTGAAGGCAAGATGTGGCGGGATGTACCTGATGTTGTCACTCATGCCTCCCCGGAAGAAATTGAAAGGGAGGTAAGGGCCCAGATAGATAAGGTTATCGGACTTGGATACAGGCCGTCACATATCGACACCCATATGGGGACCCTTTACGGATCGCCTGATTACCTAAAAATATTCCTGAAGCTGGCTGTAGAATATGACATCCCGGCAAATGCGCTTGATGTTTCGGATAAGGAGATAGCTGAAAACTTCAGGCAGCAGGGTTATCCTATAACCACCGAAGTTGTTGACATGCTGAATAATTATCCCTTGCCGAAACTTGACAATTTTTCGAGTATCCCTGATGGTAATACCTATGAAGCCAAAAGGGAGAATTTCTTTAATCTTGTCAGGTCGCTGAAACCCGGGATTACGGAAATAATCTTTCACCCGTCAGTGGAAACGGAAAACCTTAAAACCATAACAGGATCATGGCAGCAGCGCGTATGGGAAGCCAGACTCTTTTCTGATCCCGTTGTAAAAAAGTTCTTCATTGAAAATGATATAATCATTACCACCTGGAGGGAGATCATGAAACGCCGTCAGGGCTGACCGGTGATAAGATATTCCCTGAAGAACTCATCCATCTTTTCCTGGCAGAATATGTTGACTCTGCTGACAATATCCATTGTATGGGGCCACAAAGGAAGGCGGTAATATGTACAGGGGATGCCAAGAGAGTCGAGGCGTTTTTTAAAATCATCAGACTGGCTTATGGGAACGAGCCTGTCGGATGTGCCGTGAAGAATCAGGACAGGAGGGTCATTCTTGTCAAGATATTTTACAGGAGATGCATCTGAGTAAAGACCGGGCGATTCTGCATATGAATGTCCTATAAATGCAGTAACAAGAGGATGGGATCTGGCATATTCCGTTGTAAGGTCGACCGGTCCGTAAATATCCACAACTGCTTTTACCCGGTGATTTCTGTTATTTATGGACAATGAGGAAGTGTCATCAGTGTACACGTTCTTCTTCCATCCTAAACCGGCAAGTGCAGCCAGGTGGCCTCCTGCTGATCCGCCTATCAGCGCTATCCTTTCAGGATCATACCCGTATTTGTCATGGTTGTCAATAAACCAACCCACTGCATCAGTTATATCTTCGATGCAGGCAGGATAAACACTGTCGGCCAGAAGTCTGTACGAAACTGTTGCCGTGACATATCCTTTTTGTGCAAAAGGGATCAGATAAACAAGGTAATCTGAACGTTTTCCGCTTTTCCAGGCACCGCCATGAATGAAAATCAGCAACGGAGCAGGTTCATTAAGTTTGCGCGGCCTGAAAATGTCGAGCTGAAGTGATTTCCCGTCAATGTTCTTGTATTCAATGTCCCTGAACTCTTCAATATCAGGGGGAATCTCAGGAGAAGTGTCGACAAGTTTTTCCAGGCGTGTCCATATCGCAATATAGACTGGTGCCATGAAATGATAACCTAAAGGAGGCTTACCGGGATTCAGCGCTGACCATGCAACCGGAAATACAACCATAAAAAAGCCGGCGGCAAGGACGGCAATTAAAGTGCGGATCAGATATTTTTTCATTTTGTTTTTCATAAAGGATAATCTGATTAATGATTATGGTTTGTTTTTCCTGGTATGTTTCAAATACTAATTTACCGAAAAATAAAATAATCCTGCAAAACCTGTTCTGATCCTTTTCGAAACGAAAGAAAATATAATTTTACTTGGCAATTCAGGGACAATTATACTTTTTGTCCGTCTTTAGCTTAACTTGAACTTACTGATCAGATAATATGGGTAAAAACAATACGGCAGTTATAATCGGTGCAGGAATAGGAGGATTGGCAACTGCCGTTTATCTTGCAAAAGAAGGATACAAAGTCAGGGTTTATGAAAAGAACCCTTCTCCCGGAGGCCGCTGCGGACAGATCATTAGGGATGGATACAGGTTCGATCTTGGTGCAACAATGGTCTTGATGCCGGGTATTTATCATGAGGTTTTCAAATCATTGAATATAAAACTTGAAGAAGGAAAGGACTTAATTCCTCTTGTGAATCTTTACAGGATCTGGTTTGACGACAATTCATTCCTTGATTTTACAACCAATGATGCAAGGATGAAGGAGCAGCTCGAAAAGACGGAACCGGGCAGCTATCATAATTACAGGAAGTACATAGCTAAGGGCTATGAAATATTTACCTCAAGCATGACGAATCTGATCGACAGAAATTTTTACAACCTGTTTCAGCTCGTAAATTTGCGGAATATACCGTTTCTTTTCAGGATAAAGGCATTTACTCCTCATTTTGACTATGCACGGAAGTTCTTCCGTCATCCTCATCTTCTTATGGCATTTACATTTCAGAATATATATGTGGGACAAAGTCCTTTTGACTCCCCCGCACTTTTTTCAATGGTGCCGGCAGCAGAACTGACTGAAGGAAGCTTTTTCCCGTCGGCAGGAGGACTTTTTTCAATTCCTGAAAAGCTTTACAATGCCGCATCAGAGTCGGGTGTTGAATTCAATTTCAGCAGTCCGGTGAAAAAGATAATCCCGGAAGGGAATAAAGCCAGCGGGATAGAACTTGACGACGGTACAGTGGTCAATGCGGATATTATTGTTGCCAATGCCGATCTGCCTTATGTTTACCGGGAACTGTTGCCTGGAAAAAGAATGTCGAAACATCTGGATAGTCTTAAATACTCATGCTCAGCAATCTGTTTTCACTGGGGAATGGATAAAACATATCCTTTTCTTGATCATCACAATGTCTTTTTATCATATGGATTCAGGGAGGGCCTCGACAGGATCTTCAGGGATAAGTCGGTAAGTGATGCCCCGAGCTTTTATGTTCATGCACCGGCCAGGAGTGACCCTTCAGCGGCTCCTGAAAGATGCGACGCATTGTCTGTAATTGTTGCAGCCGGGCATCTTGATCCCAGGTTCAGGCAGGACTGGGATGAAACTGTAAGAAGAACACGGAAATCAGTAATTTCGCGGCTGAAAAAGCTTGGACTTGAAGATTTTGAGGAACATATCAAGACCGAAATATGCCTGACTCCCGCGGACTGGCAGAATATATGCAATATATCAAGAGGATCTGTCTTCGGAAGCCTTGGCCACAATATTCTTCAGATGGGCTATTTCCGTCCCCATAACCGCCATGACAAATACCTTAACGTTTATTTTGTCGGAGGCAGCACCCATCCGGGCAATGGCATACCCAATGTCCTTATTTCAGCTAAATTGGTTTCAGAGAGAATTCTTAAAGAAACACACAAATAAATCCCGATTAAAGTGTCAACCAACTCAAAAGGAAATAATTTCAAAGAGATTTTCGATTCAATTGATTTTACAGGAATCCTGGATCATCCGAATATTTTGATTGCTGCAAAATTCTGGGATGAGGAAAGATATTGCGCCGCAAAGACATGCTACAAATTCATGCGTACAATTGATGATCTCATCGACAATTATAAAGCAGCAAACAGAAGCATCATGCCCTCAGACAGAAAGGAGTTTGTCGCGGATGTTAATGAGTGGCTTAAAATGATTATAATCACAGACGACTGTAATCCTGATAAAATTGAGCTTATCAAGACAATTGAAAGGTTCAGGATCCCTTTGTGGCCCATTGAAGATTTTGCAAAGTCGATGATCTATGATATCAACAATGACGGATTTCCGACATTGAACGATTTCATTGAATACTCAAAAGGGGCATCGGTTGCACCGGCATCAATTTTTGTCCATCTCACCGGAATTACAAAGAACGGCGAAACATACGAAGAGCCGTCCTTTGACGTCAGGGAAGCTGCAACTCCCTGTGCCATGTTCAGTTATCTTGTTCATATTATAAGAGATTTTCAGAAGGATCAGTTCAACAATCTTAATTATTTTGCTGATGAACTTATTGCAAAGTACGGGCTTACCCGGAAAGTTCTCAGGAACATTGCACAGGGCAGTCCGGTAACAGATGGATTCAGGAATCTGATAGGGGAATATTATGAACTGGCGGACGAGTACAGAAAGAAAACACTTATAATTATAGAAGACATAAAGCCAAAGATGGAACCACGCTACCAGCTAAGCCTCGAGATCATTTTCCGGCTGTATCTGATGGTTTTTGAAAGGATAAACCCTGAAAGAGGAAATTTCTCCACATATGAGCTCAACCCTTCCCCTGAAGAGACCCGACGGAGAGTTTGGGAAACAATTGAAAAATTCAGTTAATGACATCCGGTTGTATTAAGTTGAATAAGTATATTAAAATTACCTGAACTATGGGAAGATATGTCAACACCCATCTGATAAAGGACGAATCGGTGGTATTTGAGACTAAATATCACTGGGTTATCTTTCTTACTTTGCGGTCACTCTTTACACTGACCATAGCCCCGATGCTCCAGAGAGCACTTTCTGAATTTGTAATTACCAACAGAAGGATAATTATTAAAACAGGATTTATTGCCCGCAGCACTTTTGAAATGAATCTTTCAAAAATAGAAAGTGTAAATGTCGATCAGAGTGTGGCCGGAAGGATCTTTAATTTCGGTTCAATTACAATTATCGGAACCGGAGGTACCCGGGAAACCTTTCATAATATCTCAAAACCGCTAAGCTTCAGGAAAGCTTTTCAGGAACTTTGTTAATACTGTAGCCTTTCAGGTAGGAATCCGTTTAATAAAAATCCTGATTGTCAGAACTGCAACCAGTACCGATGCAATTATAGCTGAAATAAATACAGACCTGTGGTCATCCTGTCTTTTAATGGCAATGCCGATGAACGCCCAGACTACAGCTAATCCTGTAAATGGATTGTCGAGCCGGAACATTGCCACGGAAGCGATAAGGGTCCCTGCAAAAATCATTACTATTGTCCAAATCTCCTGTGAGATATTGAATCCGTTCCATCCGTAATATACAAGCAATGCAGTAACATTGGCTATTGTGACAATGCATATCCATCCAAGATAA
>DAOOUQ010000027.1:0-50856 GCA_035390825.1 Bacteroidales bacterium
AAAGGATCTCATGTTATTACTTTTGCAGGTAACGAAAAAGGTGATGTATGAAGCTTTTTGTCATTGAGGGAGTTGACGGATCGGGAAAATCGACGCAGATAAAACTTCTGACCGAATATTTCAGGCAGAATGGTCTTGAAACCGAATTTCTTCATTTCCCAAGGATGGATGCACCCTATTTCGGGGAGCTTATCGCCAGGTTCCTGAGGGGCGAATTCGGTTCACTCGATCAGGTCGATCCCTATCTGGTTGCACTTCTTTATGCAGGCGACAGGAAAGACGCTGCTGGGATGATAAGGAACTGGCTGGATAACAAGAAGATCGTCCTCCTCGACAGATACACTTACTCCAACATTGCATACCAGTGCGCGAAGATATCCGATGAGGCATCTCAGGATAAACTTATGGATTGGATACTCAGGCTCGAATTCGAACATTTCGCAATACCCAGGCCCGATCTCAATATATTCCTCGATGTTCCGTTTTCCTTTACAGAGAAGAAGCTTCTTTCGGGCCGGTCGGGAGCCGACAGGGACTATCTGAACGGGACAAAGGATATCCACGAAGAAAGTCTGAACTTCCAGAAACGTGTGAGGGATATCTACCTCAGGGTCAGCCGTTCCGACAGCAGGCTCGAGGTTGTTGACTGTCGGAACAGCAACGGACTCATGCAAACGCCGGGCGAAATATCTTCTCTCATAATAAATCTTATAAGTGACAGAAAACTTATCTGAGATGAAGTTGTTACGCATTATCAGCAGTATTATTGTCGGTATTGTTTTTATGTTCTCCGGAATTGTAAAAGCAATCGATCCGCTCGGAACCGCATACAAATTCAATGATTATTTCCAGGCCTTCGGTCTCGTATTTCTGAAACCAGTCTCGCTGATACTTGCTGTTATTCTTTTCACAGCTGAATTTATTTCAGGATTTGCGGTGCTGAGCGGGTACCGCCGGAAGGAAGGAATCATGGGAGTCATGATCCTGATGATCATCTTCACTCCGCTGACACTCATCCTGGCGCTTACTAATCCGGTTTCCGACTGCGGATGCTTCGGCGATGCCATACATCTTACAAACTGGCAGACGTTCTGGAAAAATGTTGTTCTCATAATCTTCACAATAATACTCTTTACAGGAAGAAGAAAGGTAAGAAATATCATGAAGCCTGTCAGCGAATGGATGGTCATATCAGCCGTCATGATTATGTTCACCGGCTTTGCTTTGTTGAATCTTAGATATTTGCAGATCATCGACTTCCTTCCGTACAAGACCGGCGTTAATATTCCCGAAGCGATGAAAATCCCGGAAGGAATGCCGGTTGATGAATATGAATCGACATTTATTTATGAAAAAGACGGTGTAAGAAAGGAGTTCACTCTTGACAACTATCCTGCCGGCGATACAGCCTGGAAGTTCGTCGATCAGCATACTGTCCTGGTAAAAAAAGGATATGTTCCTCCAATACATGATTTCAGCATTACGGCACCCGACGGACAGGATATTGCAGAACAGGTGCTTGCTTCGCCCGGGTACACGCTTATCATGATATCTTCCAAGCTGAAGGATGCGGATCCGGCAGATCTATCGAAAGGATTTGAGCTTGGCGTTCACTGCATGGCGTCGGGAATGGGATTTCTGGTCCTGACTGCATCAGGATCAGATGAGCTTAGCCGGTACAATAACGGATTTACTTTTTACACAGCCGATGAGACAACCCTGAAAACAATAGTGAGATCAAATCCCGGTTACCTTCTTCTTAATAAAGGAAATATAACAGGCAAATGGTCTTCC
The DNA here is from genome assembly GCA_035390825.1 of Bacteroidales bacterium. Lineage (GTDB taxonomy): Bacteria > Bacteroidota > Bacteroidia > Bacteroidales > VadinHA17 > LD21. Next base: position 1,795 of record DAOOUQ010000027.1, read on the forward strand.
GCATCACTTCCTCCAAAAGAAAAGTTTTCAGCATCCATGACGCCATCCGGGTTAAAAAAGATGAACAGAAAAAGCCCCGTGCTTATATATTATACGCTGACAGCATCGCTGATAATAATCACCCTGTTGATAAGTTCCCTGTTCATGAAAAGCAGAACAGGCGGTGAAATCTGATATTTGCAAAATATATTTGAAGGAATAACATTTTTATCATAAACTTAAACTATTGAAATTCTATGAGAAAGAACATTGTGGCAGGTAACTGGAAAATGAATATGAACCTGCAGGAAGGACTTAAGCTTGCTGAAGAGATTGAAAAATACTACAGTGAAAAGCCTGGTAAAACCGGCGTGATCCTCTGCACACCCTTTATTCATCTTGCGGAAGTTGCCAAAGTGCTGAAAAGCGGGAAAGTGAGTCTCGGTGCTCAGAATTGCGCATCTGAAGCATCCGGAGCATATACGGGGGAAGTCTCTCCGGCAATGATAAAAAGCACAGGCGCCCGGTATGTTATTATCGGACATTCTGAAAGAAGGACATATTATCATGAGGATGACAGCCTTCTGAATAAGAAGACTGCACTTGCAATTGCTACAGGACTCGAAGTTATTTTCTGCTGCGGCGAAGTAAAAGAGGAAAGAGAATCAGGTAAGCATGAGGAAGTTGTAAGGAAGCAACTCGAAAATGGTCTCTTCACCCTCTCTGCCGAAGATTTTAAAAAGGTAATTATTGCCTATGAGCCTGTCTGGGCTATCGGTACGGGCCTTACTGCAACTCCGGAGCAGGCACAGGAAATGCACAAATTCATCCGTGGTCTTGTCAGTAAAAAATATGGCAAAGAAATTGCAGAAGATCTTACAATACAATACGGGGGGAGCTGTAAACCTTCAAACGCTGCCGAGATATTCTCAAAACCGGATGTCGACGGCGGTCTTATTGGAGGAGCTTCACTCAAGAAAGAGGATTTCTGCGCCATAGTCGACGCAATGTGAGAATAAATGATGCATTTAAAAGGTCTCAATGATCCAATGTTTTACACCCCTTCCCCTGTTCGCCCAGGGGAGAAAGACCCGGTACAGCGGCTTTTGCCTGGCAGGGAAATTGCTGTAACCAGGCTCCTTCCCCTCAGGGGGGAAATACCGAAATTTCGGGAGGGAAGGGGGAAAATATTGAGCTTAAGGGCCTGTGAATTAAATTTTTAGGCGTTTTGACCATAAAGCCTTTCATATTGAATTTATTACTGCTGATTTTGTATTGCAGCAATACACTGTCACAGCCGAAACCGGTTTTCAGCAGCGATCAGTCGAAATTCAGGGATGAACTTACGGCTTTCATGGGGACAAGCCTTACGGAAGAGAACACAAAAGTCCTTACCGGCTTTATTTCAAAGTGGGACAGCACAGGGTTCAGTGAAATAAACAAATCCAGGATCCATGATGTATCGGCGAAACTTGCTGAAAAACAATTCCGTCCCGTACCACAATTCATTGATTTCCTGAAGACAGCCAGTGATATAATGAATTTTAAGAATGACAATGCCTTGCTCGGCAGCTGGCTCGAGGGTCTAAACGACCTTCTTCTCATTCCCAGGTACACCAATGCAAATCTGGCAACATACATACAGAATACCGGACTTCTGATAAGAGAGAACATCCTCAGCAATACATCATCCGTAAAATGGAAGATCAGAAGCGGTGATATTAAATTTGCCCGCGACACTGCATTCAGGGCCGACCTTAACAATGCTACCCTTACCTGCTATTCACAGAAAGACAGTACGGAGATATACAATGTCAGCGGAAGCTATTACCCGTCTGTCAGACTGTTCCGTGGTAAAAAAGGGAGAGTGACATGGGAAAAGGTCGGATTTCCGGGAAAGGACGTATTTGCCGAACTATCCGATTATCAAATAAATGTAACAAGGAATAATTTCACCTGCGATTCAGCAAGGCTTACCTATGCCGGTTATTTCAAAAAGCCCGAATACGGATTGCTCACCGATCAGGCAGCGCCTGTTTCGAACAGGGACAAAGCTGTATACCCGCGGTTTGAGACATATACAAAACAGTTCAGGATAAAAAGGATATTCGACGGGATCGATTATGAGGGCGGGCTTGCTTTTGAAGGTGCAAGGGTAAAAGGTACAGGTAAAAAGTCGTTTCCTGCAAAAGTGATGCTTTTCAGGAAGGACACTCTTTTCATAAAAGTCGCTTCGACAGATTTCATATTTTCAGCCAGCGGCCTTAACAGCCAGGAGACAGCGGCTACAATTTACCTGGGCGCTGATTCTGTCTACCACTCGAACCTGGGCTTCTCATATAATGCCAATACTAAACAGGTTGACCTGTTCAGGACGAACAACCCTGTTTCGAGAAGTCCGTATTTTAATACATACCACGAGATTGATATGTATTTTGAAAACCTGACATGGGACATGAACAGTCCCAGGGTCGTTATTTCAAGGCCGAGAGGTGCGGCAATGGGTCAGGCCTTGTTTGAGTCGGCATCTTTTTTCAATTCAGACGATTTCCTGAACCTTATGGCTCTCGACTCCTACCACCCGCTCTCGAGGCTTATTAAGTTCAGCGAATATTTCTATTCTGAAACCTTCCCCGTGAGTGAGTTCGCCAAATGGCTGAACAAGCCTGAAGACATGGTTACAGGCCTGTGTATCGATCTCGCAAACAGGGGTTTTATTTTCTATGACCAGACAAACAACGAGGTTACAATAAAACAGAAGACCAAAGATTATATCAATTCCTATGCAGGGAAAAAGGATTATGACATAATCGCCGTATACAGCGAAACGAAGGCTCCTGTCGACAATGCAGTCCTTGATCTTAAATCATACGATCTGACTGTAAACGGCGTAAAGAACGTCTTCATCAGCGATTCACAACGTGTTGCCATCTATCCCTATAACCGGCAGCTTGTTATAAAGAAGAACCGCGACATCAAATTTGACGGTGTGGTGCAGGCGGGCCTGTTCACTGTTTTCGGGCATGATTTCCATTTCAGCTACGATACCTTTAAGATCAGGCTTCAGAAAATCGACTCAATAAGGATTGCCGTGGAGACAGGGAAAACAGATCAGGCCGGTAATCCGGTCATTGATGAAGTAAACAGTCTTATCCAGCTTTCAAAAGGCGAAATATATATAGATAATCCCAACAACAAGGCAGGGCTGAAAAGCTATGCACAGTATCCTATCATAGATGCTGCTACGTATTCCTATATCTTCTATGACAAGATCCCCGGGCTTGAGAATGTTTACAAAAAAGACAACTTCTACTTCAGGATCGATCCGTTTGTCTTTGAACACATTGATCATTATACAAAAGAAAACATGAACCTGAAAGGGGAATTCTTTGCCGGAAATATCCTGAAGCCGACAAAGCAGTACCTGATAATCCAGGAAAACAATTCACTGGGTTTCCAGATGACAGTTCCAAAGGAAGGAATTGATCTTTACGGGGGGAAAGCCAGGATCTATGACCAGCTGAGCATGAGCAACAGAGGTCTTACAGGAAGCGGTACCGTGAAACATCTTACTTCAACCACCACAGCTGATGATTACAGGTTTTTTCCGGATTCGATGCTGACCAGGGCAAAAACATTCAATATAGCCCGCGATGAAGCGGGAATTTTCCCGGAAGTGACAGGCAGTGATGTAGACATAAAATGGCTGCCCGGTAAAGATGAATGGACCGCCCGTAATTCAAAGGACAGCAACTTCGGGATGTTTGCAAACGGCACTTCCCTGAACGGGAGCATAACACTTCAACCTAAACAGCTCAGCGGCTCAGGTATTATTAATACTGCCGATTCAAGGGTGGTTTCAAACCTGTATACATTCAGGTCAGGATCAATTCATGCCGATACCGCCGACTACAACCTGAAATCACCGTCAACAGAAGCCTATGCCTTCATTGCCGAGAATGCCAACACCGACATGAACTTCGATACACGCCTTACAAGGTTCCGGCTAAACACCGATTCGTCAATGGTGAAATTTCCTGAGGTTCAGTATATCTGCACTATGACCGATTTTGAGTATAATCAGGCAAACAGGATCCTTTCCATGGAACAGAAAGGGAAAAAATCGGGAGCTCTGATGAAACCCGAAAATCTTCTCCGTGTGCCGCTGAATGGCACTGACAGACCCACTTTCTTTGCAACAAACAGCCTGAAGGATACCATTGCCTTTGCTTCGTTAAGCGCAAAATACCATGTAGATGAAGAATATATCGAGGCTGAAAACATAAATTACATTAAAGTGGCTGATGCCCTAATACAGCCTGAGAACGGAAGGGTGAAGATCAGCAGGAGAGCTTCTGTTGAGAAACTTAAAAATGCGGTTGTTGCTGTCAATAACCTTCATCTTATTCATTCGGCCGGGATAGAAATTGAATCTTCGAAGCGGTATACGGGCAGCGGCGTCTATGATTATACCGATGAGAACAACAATGTTTACCAGATAAAATTACCTGAAATTGCAGTCGATACTCTTACAACAAACGCCAAAGGATTCATTGCGGCTGATGATAAGTTTATGCTCAGCCCTGCATTTTCATTTACAGGCGATGTCAGCCTCTCTGCAAGATCGAAGGAGCTACTGTTTACCGGTTCGGCAGGAATTCTTCACGATTGCGGGAGGATAAAAAGCTATCCGGTAAAATTCAAATCATACATAGATCCCAAAAACGTGATGATCCCGATAAGTGAAAAGCCCCGTGGCATAAATGACGAGATGGTTTTTTCGGGATCATTTATAAACCTCGATTCCCTGCATATCTATCCTGCCTTCCTTTCGGCCCAAAAGTCATGGTCGGATGTCGGACTCGTCAGTGCAGGAGGTTTTTTGTGGTATAACAAAAAACTGAACAGATACCAGGTATCCTCAAAGGAAAAAATCGCCGATCCTGCCCTTAACGGCAATATGGTGGCTCTCGACAGGAACCTGTGCAATTTGTCGGGTGAGGGGAAAATCAATTTCGGAGCCAATTTCGATCTGGTTAAAATTGGAAGCGCCGGAAGTTTCATCCAGAAAGGCGATTCGGGCAAGGTGGAGATAAAAGCTATTCTTGCACTTGATTTTTATTTTTCGCCGGAAGCTCTCAGGCTTATGAGTGACGAATTCAGGATGATGCCAACCCTTAAGGCGGTAAATGTGAATTCGGAATTTTACACTAAGGGGATGAAAGACCTTCTCGGAGCAAATGCAGCCGGCCAGCTTAAAGAGGAAACGGATCTGTTCGGAGCTTCAAGAAACCTGCCGAAGGAATTTACATATAAGCTTCTTCTGAATGAGGTAACTCTTTACTGGAACGAAGAATCATCATCCTTCAGGTCGAAAGGCAAGATCGGAATAGGATTTATTGGCAGCCAGCCGGTAAACATCTATGTAGACGGCTACGTAGATATACAGAGAAGAAGGTCGGGCGACATGATCGACATATATCTTAAAGCCAACCAGTCAACATGGTATTATTTCTCATATTTCAAGGGAGTCATGATGGCCCAGGCCGGAAACACTGAATTCAACAATCTTATAAGTTCGATAAAACTCAAGGACAGACAACACCCTGAATCCTCAACAAGGGTTCCGTACACTTATATGATAGCCGTCGAAGACAGACTTGGCAAATTCCTCAGGAGGATGCAGGAAGGGGGAACGGCAGAAGAACAACAGCAGGATGTAACGCCTTTAGACAATCTTTTCCAGAGACCATAACCAACGAACCAGCCAGGTAAAATGCAGATATTCTATGCACCGGATATGGATGGAGACTCATGTATCATGGATGAGACCGAATCGCGGCATTGTGTGAGGGTGTTGAGGATGACAAAGGGCGACAGGGTCAATCTTGTCGACGGGAACGGGATGTTTTGTGAAGGAGTCATCTCTGACCCCGATCCGAAAGGATGCAGGATAAAGATCACAAACAGAAAAACAGATTTTGAAAAAAAGGATTACAGGCTCCATCTGGCTGTCTCTCCGTTGAAAAACCCAAACAGGTTTGAATGGTTCATCGAGAAATCCGTAGAGATAGGAGTTGATGAGCTTACCCCTCTTGTTTGCAGAAATACTGAAAAAACTGGTATCAAAAAAGACAGGATCAATAATATAATTATGTCGGCCATGAAGCAATCGATAAAGGCGTACAGGCCGGTACTGAATGATCCTGCTGATTTCAACGAATTCATCAGCAGGGAATTCATGGCTGTAAAGATGATCGCACATTGCAGTCAGTCGACTGACCGGAAGGGAATCAAGGATGTCTGCATAAAGGGATCGGATGCAGTGATAATGATTGGTCCGGAAGGAGATTTCAGTGAGGAAGAAATTATAAAAGCAATTGAGAACGGATTCGTGCCTGTTCATCTCGGAACAAGCAGATTAAGGACCGAAACTGCCGGCGTTGCTGCATGCAGTGCGGTGTATTTTATAAATTGCTGACCTCACCCCAACCCCATCTCCCGGGGGAGTGCGACTTGACTCAGTACTGATCTTTGTGTGTTTTTTACCAGTTAAAACAGACACTCTGAAAACCAGGCATCATTGTGCGGCAGGCTCGCTGCCACCGGGAGAGTAGTCTGTCAGACAGGCCATCCGCCTCTCACCCCTGGAGAAGGGGATCACAGGGGGTGAGGTCAACACCGGCAAAAAAGGGTGCCCGCCACGGACACCCTTTGCTGATTACTTAATTTTGCTGCCTGACCCGCTCAATTAGGCGGTTTGTCAATTGCTTCCCCGGTTCAGGCCTGACCTGATCGAGAAGGCTGAACACATCACTGAATTCCTGGTAGAAACTCCATGCATCATCGTAGATGTCTATTTCGTCAACCTGGATGTCGTGATATGAGATAAGTGGAGTAGAAGTTAAACCCATAGGCTTTTTCGTTTTTGGTTTCAATAAAAACGGCCTATGGGGAAAATTATTGCACTGATATTAATTAAATGTCAGACTGATTTTTTTCTCTTCCATCATTTTCCTCATGTTGATGAGGGCATATCTCATCCTGCCGAGGGCGGTGTTTATGCTAACATCGGTAATATCAGCGATTTCCTTAAAGCTAAGTCCCGAATAGTGACGTAGTATAACTACTTCTCTCTGGTCGTCGGGCAGTTGGCTGATAAGTTTCCTGATATCTTTCTGGATCTGCCGTTTGATCATATAATCCTCGACGTTTGCTTCAGCAAGTTTCCGTGAGTTGAAAAGATCCGATTCATAATCGTCGTTTGAAACAGTATTAAGCTGTTTCACCCTGCGGAAATGGTCGATGATCAGATTATGGGCTATACGCATTACCCATGAAATGAACTTGCCATTGTCATAGTATTTGCCAGTCTTTACCGACTGGATAACTTTCAGGAATGTATCCTGAAAAAGGTCTTCAGCAAGTGCCTGATCACGTATATAAAGACTTATATACGCGAAAACTTTTGATTTGTGACGCTGGATTAGTGTTTCGAAGCAGGACTGATCCCCTTTTACGAACCCATCGATAAGTTCGTAATCGGTCATTGTTTTTTTCATAACTCTCTCTTTATTTAAACTTAAAAAATTAAAGAGTAGAGTTGTTTAATAGGCAGTCCTCCCGGTTTTAGTTTGTTAATAGATATGCAAAGAAAATAAGATTTTTTTAATTACAAAATATTATTGTTGATTTTTTTGAATTTTTTTCGTCAAAATCCTGATATTAATATATCCCTGGTCTTCATCCGGCTTAATGTACTCATCCCCTGCCCCTTCTCTGTTTCATAAAAAGGAACGGGGAGCTGCAGTGCATGTAATTAGCTTTGTTTCAAACATTTCTCCTGCCTCTTTACGCAGCAGATAGGGAATACGGGAGGGTGAGTGCTTTTAGAAGGGAGGCCATCATGATGTGATTGTAAACAAATCCATTTGAACAGTAAAGGAAACAAAGAAAATTTCTCCACCTTTGCATGTAAATCGAGGAAAAATTGATGGAAGGGTTTATCGAAATCAAGGGGGCACGGGTACATAATCTGAAGAACATAAGTCTTAAAATACCACGCAATAAGCTAATTGTAATAACAGGAGTATCGGGTTCGGGAAAATCATCACTGGCATTTGACACTATTTATGCCGAAGGGCAGAGACGCTATGTCGAGAGTCTTTCCTCATACGCCAGGCAGTTCCTTGGAAGGATGAATAAGCCAGAGGTTGATTTCATAAACGGAATACCCCCGGCCATCGCAATTGAACAGAAGGTAAACTCAAGAAATCCCCGCTCCACCGTTGGAACATCAACCGAGATATATGACTACCTGAGGCTGCTTTTTGCAAGGATAGGACGCACTTATTCTCCTGTTTCAGGCAGGGAAGTTAAGAAACATACTGCCGATGATCTGGTTAACTACCTCGAATCACTCGATGACGGAACGAAAGTAATAATAACCGCACCCGGGAAAATCCCTGAATCGATAAAGACTTCTGAATACTTTTCATTCCTGGTAAAACAAGGATTTAACAGGATCGAATCGGAAGGTGAAATTCTGAGGATCGATGGTGCAGGTCATGGAATAGATCTGAAACCCGGGCAGGAAGTTAATATTGTAATTGACCGTCTGGTTATCAGCCATGATGCCGACAATATGAGCAGGGCTGCCGACTCGGCACAGACAGCCTTTCAGACCGGTAAAGGATATTGCCAGGCAATTGTTCTGCACGAAAACGGTTTTCACCGGGAATTCTTTTCGAACAAATTTGAAGAGGATGGGATAGAATTCGAGGAGCCGAACGAATATCTCTTCAGCTTTAATAATCCATTAGGGGCCTGCCCTGTTTGCGAAGGATATGGCAAAGTAATAGGCATTGACGAAAACCTGGTCATACCCGACCAGAACCTGTCGGTTTACCAGGACGCGATAGCCTGCTGGAAGGGGGATTCGATGAAAAAATGGAAAGAGAGGCTGATATCAAATGCTGCCTTATTTGAATTCCCCATTCACCGGCCTTACTATCAGCTTACCGATGAGCAAAAGCAGCTTCTCTGGAAAGGCAACAGGTATTTCTACGGACTCAACAGTTTTTTTGAACACCTCGAGGAAAAGAAATACAAGATCCAGTACCGGGTTATGCTCAGCAGGTACAGGGGTAAGACCGTATGCCCCGGGTGCAGGGGTTCAAGACTCAAAAAGGAGACTTCATATGTAAAGGTTGCCGGCAGGAGCATCCAGGAGCTTGTTACGATGCCGGTCTCGGGCCTTTATGAATTTTTCAGTACCATAGTGCTTCAGGAGTCAGATCAGAAGATTGCGGAACGGCTCCTGAAGGAAATTACCATGAGGCTTAAATTCCTCATGGATGTAGGTCTGCCTTATCTTACACTCAACAGGCTCTCGTCGACATTGTCGGGAGGAGAATCTCAGAGGATAAACCTTGCAACATCGCTCGGAAGCAACCTTGTAGGGTCGATGTATATTCTCGACGAGCCAAGCATTGGCCTTCATCCGAGAGATACGAACCTGCTTACCGGGGTATTGAAAGAGCTGCGCGACCTTGGCAACACCGTAATTGTGGTTGAACATGAAGAAGAGATAATGCGTGCTGCCGATGAGATTATTGATATGGGTCCTGAAGCCGGAAGGCTGGGTGGTGAAGTTATTTTTCAGGGCAGGATCGAAGCCGGCGATTCAGGAAGATCACTCACATCAGGATATCTCTCAGGCCGTCTTGCCGTTAAGGTTCCGGATAAAAGAAGAAAATGGAACAGCTATGTGGAAATAAAGGGTGCGCGTGAAAACAACCTTAAAAACATTGATGTAAAATTCCCGCTTCATACAATCACAGTTGTGACAGGAGTAAGCGGTTCGGGCAAGTCGAGTCTCGTTTCGGATATCCTTTACAACGTACTGTCGAACCGCATAGGAGGAAACAACCTGAAGCCCGGGCAGTTCCGTGAACTGGCAGGCGACTTTACACGGCTGACAGGCATTGAGCTTGTCGACCAGAATCCCATAGGTAAATCGACCAGATCCAATCCCGTTACTTATCTTAAGGCTTATGATGAGATAAGGAGGCTTTTTGCCGAACAACAGGCATCGGTACAGAACAATTTCAAAGCTTCACATTTTTCATTCAATATTGAAGGAGGACGCTGTGAAGAATGCCAGGGTGAAGGCATAATCAAGGTTGAGATGCAGTTCATGGCTGATGTCGAACTTACATGTGAGGCATGCAAGGGAAAGAGATTCAAAAAAGATATCCTGGAAGTAAAATATTACGGGAAGAACATTTACGATATGCTCGAGATGACAATAGATGAGGCCATTGATTTCTTCGGATCACATCAGGGAAGAAGCGAAAAAAGGATCATTGAAAAACTTAAGCCCCTGGCAGATGTCGGGCTCGGATATATCAAAATGGGGCAGTCGTCGAGCACGTTGTCGGGAGGGGAAAGCCAGAGGGTGAAGCTTGCATATTTTCTGAGCCAGGAAAAAGAGGCCGGACACATGCTTTTCATCTTCGATGAACCGACGACAGGGCTTCACTTCCATGATATCAACAAACTTCTCAAGTCATTAAATGCCCTTGTCGACCATGGGCATTCCGTAATACTTGTTGAGCATAACCAGGAAGTAATTAAATGCGCCGACTGGGTAATAGATCTGGGTCCTGAAGGAGGAGACGATGGAGGATATGTTGTATTTGAAGGCACTCCGGAGGATCTGGTGAAATGCCAGAAATCCTATACCGGAAAATTCCTGAAGAAAAAGCTCAGTCAATAAAATCAGGGGGTATATGAGCTGATTTTATTATGATCCGGCTATGTGCCACCTCAGTGCAAGCCTTTGTGTTACTTTCTGTTTCAACAAATTAATCTGACCACAAAGTTGCGCCCGGGTCAGCATAAAGTACACAAAGGGATTTTAATAATCATCAGGTAAATGTATAATTTCTTTATTTGATTTTGAAGCCGAACATTATTGCAACGCATCCTGAAGGCAGGATTTCTCCCTGTGTACCTGACGGTGCTACTTTCAGAACTATCCTGAGCTGCTGGCTCGACTCAAGCCTGAAATCCCAGTATTTCGGGTAGTTAGCCTCCCTGCTTGAAAAGAGAATATTCCTGTTTGCATCTATTACAGTAAACTCAATGGGCGGAAGACCCTCATCGCCGCAGACCGCAAGCCTGTATTCCATATCCGAATAGAATGTTTTAAATAGTTCTGCCTCTTCGCCAACTGTAAGAGTAGTGACATGATAATTACCGTCGTGGGTATACGATCCGAGTTCCGGCAGACAGGTTTTCTTTGCAAAAGTCTTGCACTGACCATTGGCAGGTATTACCTGTGCCAGAGCGAAAAGCATCAGAACAGACGCAATCTTTAATATTCTCATATCCAGCTTATTTTATCAGATTTGAGCGAATTTCCGTAACCGTCCTTGCAAGTTCGGTGAAGACATCTGGCGACAGATCCGCCTTAACCTCCGATTTCAGGACTGTGACGTTTGCCGCCTGGTCATATTCAGGACGTACCGGAGTGGTTGTGACCTGAATTTTATCAAAAACAGTCTTTATCTTCTGAACCTGTGCTATTATTTCATCAATTGCCGGGTGGCCCTTGCTTTCTTCAAGAAGTCTCAGCAGAATATCTATTGACAGCTTCTGGTCAATAATCCTTCCGACAAGCTTGTTGTTGTCGAAATCCTTCATGTCGACGAGACGCGTTGAAATGTAAAGGCCCTCGATCCAGCCTCCCGTAAGGACAATAGCTGCAATTGCCGGCTGACCATTCTCCTCGAGGTACGAATTGGAGTTCATGTAAGTCTGGGAGACAATATCCATAATAACTTCCCTGTCGTGGATATTGGCTTCAAGTTTTTCAACATCCTCATCACTAATTGCATCAAGGATACCCAGCCCGTCAGCCATCTTCTTGGCAGCACTCATATAGTTTATAATAAGCTGAGTCTGATCATACAGGCTTGCGAAGCTCAGGTCGCATGTATAGATACCGAGGTTAAGAGCCATGCTCTTGTTTGTATTGTAATTCCTGGTATTGTCGACCGGATTCAGAAGGTCTTCATCAAAGACTGCCCCGGCCGATTTAATGAGCATTGCAGACTCAAGCGGAGAAGGAAGGGTATAAAATATCTTTTCAGCCTGTTTTATATTTTCATAGACTGCTGCATCAGAACGTGTGAAAGCCAGTGTATCAGCCTCCGTTTTTTCACCTTTGACGCCTGAACGGCAACCGGTGAATTCCAGTGAAAAAAGAAATAACAACGCAAGAACACCGTTACCGATTTTAAGAAATTTATTCATGATCAAGTGATTTATTGTCCTTTCTAATTAACGCTAAATTAGTACATTATTTTAATCTGTCAACCGAACGATCCAAATTGAAGGATTCTTAACTTTGCAAGAAATCATTCAAAATGAGCAGTACAGAAAATAAACGTAAAGAACTTGAACATATTTTAACAGGAGGAAACTTTGTTAGAATTACAGGAGCAATCAAGGCTATGAGAGAAGAACCGCCTTTCAGCGGTGCCGTCAACCTGCTTATTTCATTCTATAATAATACCGACGACGATTCCATAAAAAGACTTATCAGAGATTTCATGAATGATCTGCGTAACCAGGCATCGTGCACGGAAGTTGTTGAAGAGCTGAGAAAAGACCTTAAGGCTGAAACCATGAGGATGGCAGTCTCCTCATGCTGGCAGTCGGGACTTGATTATTCCGATTTTTCAGAAGTTTTTGCAAGATTGTTTCTTTCTTCGGATTATATGACTGCAATTGAGTGTTTTACAGTAATTGAATCACACGCGGGAAAGCTGGATCGTTCAAAAAAGGATGAGATTATAAGGATCATCAAAGAAGGCATCGCGGCAGGTAGTGCTGACAAACGTTCACTGGCCCTGGAGCTGATATCGGTGCTGGAGTGAAAGGCGGAGCGTGGTACAGGATCCCGTGTCGCGGCTTATAATCCTGAGATTGTTATTCGAAGGAGGAAAAGTATTTCATGAACTGGGTGCGTTCGAACACTGTCGGTTTCCCGTAATTGAGGTAATTTAGTTTCCCCCTGAAATCATGTATGTTTTTAAAACCTTTGGAAGACATCCAGTCGGAGATCTGCCTGTTCATTGTTTTAACATAGGATATACTTTTATTATATAATACTGAACAAACCTGGACTGTAGTGGCGCCGGCAAGCAGGTATTTGACGGCATCCTGCCCTGAATGAACGCCTGTTGAAGCAGATATGTCGATTTTGATATCCTGGGCACTGGCCATGCCTATCCATCTGAGAACATAACGCCGTTCAATATCCTGGCTCAGGATCGATGCAGGAATAACCTCCATCCTGTTTATGTCGATATCAGGCTCATAAAACCTGTTAAACATCACGACTCCCTTTATTCCTCTGACATAGAACTGATCAATCATATACAGAATATTTGAAAACCTGTAACCTATTTTCAGCACTATGGGTATTTTAACTGTCCTCACCAGGTTCTCGATAAGGTCAAAATAAAGTTTCTCCGATTCGGCTGCTGACTTCTTCCTGTCAACAGGCAAAAAGAAAACGTTGATCTCAATGGCATCGGCTCCCGCATCTTCCATATTTTTCGCAAAGCCTGTCCATCCTTTTGCAGTATAGCAGTTTATGCTCGGGATAACAGGTATGGAAAGGTTCTTCTTGGCGTTTCGAATAAGTTCGAGATATGCTTCAACCGAGTTGTCGTGGATATAGTTTGACAGATAATCATCTGCCTCGGGATAACTTCCCGGATCGGCACGGAATGAATGTATGTGGTGGTTTATCTGTTCTTCGAACAAGGATTTCAGGACGACAGCACCGGCACCGCTCTCTTCTGCTTCCTTCAGCTGTCCGATTGTTGATGTAAGCCTGCTGCTGCTTACGATAAGAGGAGATTTTAAAGTCAGGCCGAGGTATTCTGTAGTAAGATTTTCCATATTCAATATTTTTAATATAATCAGTTTCGTTCACCAAATATAAGACTTCCGATCCGAACCATGGTACTCCCCTCGCTTATCGCGATGGCAAAATCGCCTGACATTCCCATTGATATCTCTTTAAAGCCTTCATCGTTAATAAAGTAAGCTGTTTTAAGTTTTCGGAAACAATCTGCCAGGTAACGGAACTCTTCCCTTACCATATCTTTGTCATCGGTGAAGGTCGCCATCCCCATAACACCACAGATTCTTATCGAATCAAGGGTTCTGGATGCGATATCGCCAAGCATTTCATTCACCTCCGAAAAGCTGAAACCGAATTTGGTTTCTTCCCTTGCAATATGAAGCTGGAGAAGGCAGTTTACTGTCCGGCCTGTTTTCCTGGCTTCATCGTTTATTGTTTTAATGAGCCTGAATGAATCAACAGACTGTATCATGCTGACAAAGGGAACAATAAGTTTAACCTTGTTTGTCTGCAGATGTCCGATAAGGTGCCATTCAATATCAGCAGGAAGCAGATCCTTCTTTTTCAGCAGTTCCTGCACCCTGTTCTCCCCAAAGATCCTCTGACCGGCATTGTAAGCATCAAGTATATCAGATACAGGCTTTGTTTTTGACACAGCCACAAGCTTAACCTCTGACGGTATCTGCTTCCGAAGATTGTTTATATTTAACTTAATGTCCGTCATTATTTTACTTAGTTTCTGCTGCCAACCCTTATATGTTTTTGTTCATCCCCATCCCCACCGATTCGTACCTCTTTTAGTCTGCCCCCATCCACCCTAAAGGGGGGACTGAATGAAACCGGATCCGGGATTCTTAACCCCCATTCAGGGGGCAGGGGGGCAAAAACTATGGTTCGGAAAGGTAAACACAAAGTCACACCAAAGTGTAATACCATCAGGAGAGTATCCGGTCTACAGCAGGTGAATCACAAGTCCGCTCCGGAGTTTTGGTTCGAACCATGTTGTTTTGGGCGGCATTATATTACCCGAATCAGCAATTGTTATAAGCTGCTTCATTGATACAGGATAAAGTGCAAACGCCACCTTCATTTCGCCGCTGTCAACTCTCTTCTTAAGTTCATGAAGTCCCCTGATCCCGCCAATAAAATCAATTCTCTTTGAACGCCGCAGATCCTGGATATCCAGTATTGGTTTAAGCACCTGCTCAGAGAGTATTGTTACATCAAGTCCTCCTATCGGGTCGCCATCATCATAGGTTCCTGGTTTTGCGGTAAGGCTGTACCAAAGCCCGTTGAGATACATCGAGAAGTTATGGAGTTTTTCAGGCTTATAGACCTTTGATCCTTTTTCCTTTATTACAAACCCTTCCCCAAGCTTTTCAAGGAATTCTTTTTCAGTAAGGCCATTAAGGTCTTTCACTGTGCGGTTGTAATCGATGATCCTCAACTGGTTATCCGGGAAATGCACGGCCATGAAATAATTATACTCCTCATCACCACGGTGGTTTGGATTTTTCTCACGCTTTTCCTTGCCCACCAGGGCTGCTGCGGCAGTCCTGTGGTGACCATCGGCGACATATGTATAAGGAACTTTTTCTGCGAACAGGTTTTCGATCGTCGTGTTTGTTTCAGCATCTTTTATCACCCAGAATGTATGACCGATCCCGTCTTCCGAGATAAAATCGTATTCAGGCTTTTCATTCTCCGTTATTGATCTGACAATGTTATCTAACTGTTTTACTGCAGGATAAGCAAAGAAAACGGGTTCGATATTTGCATTGTTCACCCTTACATGTATCATACGGTCCTGCTCCTTATCGGGTCTGGTAAGCTCGTGTTTCTTTATGGTTCCGTTAAGATAATCATCGACTGAGGCGCAACCGACTATACCATACTGAGTTCTGCCCTCCATGGTCTGGGCATAAATATAGAAATGTGGTTCTTCATCCTGCACAAGCCAGCCTCGTTTCTGCCAGAGAGTAAAATTCCCGACCGATTTTTCATACACTTCTTCCGAATGGATATCGGTGCCTGCCGGAAGGTCGATCTCAGATCTTGTAATATGCAAAAGAGAGCATTCTTTTCCCTGAGCCATTTTAAGGGCCTCTTCGGTGTTCATGACATCATATGGCAGACAGGCAAGGTCTTTTACGATTGACTGAGGGGGCCTCAGTCCCCTGAATGGTTTGACAACAGCCATATTTTTAAGCTATTTATTAAGTCTGTACTTCTGATTTCCTGTTTTGAAATAATCAACGATCTGGCGGGCGGCCGCAACGCCTGCATTTATGTTTGACTCCTCAGTCTGTGCCCCCATCTTCTTTTCAGTGAAAATAAACCGGCCCTTATATTTCTCTTCAAAAATGGCTCTGCAATCGGGGGCGACATCTGCAAGATAGCTGATATCTGATCTCTCTTCAAATACCTTCAGGAGTCCCTGTTCGTCAATTAATTCCTTTCGGGCTGTATTGATCAGGCAGGCATTCGGGGGCATCTGCTTCAGAAGATCATAGCCTATTGATTTAACAGTCCTTTCGTTGAGAGGCATATGAATAGAGACATACTGGCATTTCCGGTAGAGTTCTTCAATATTTATGCACTGCTTTGAATTGTTGTTCTTCATGACTCTTTCGCTTACAAACGGATCATAAGCATAAATATCCATGCCAAAGCCTTTAGCAATGTCTGCCACATATTTCCCCACATTTCCGAAAGCGTGCAATCCGAGCGTTTTGCCTCTCAGTTCGGTACCTGTTTTGCCGGTGAACCCTCCACGTATCTGAAAAAGGACGAGTTCGAATACAAGCTCGGCCACAGCGTTTGAATTCTGGCCGGGAGTATTCATAGCCACGACGTTATGTTCAGAACAGGCCTTAAGGTCGAGGTTATCATAGCCGGCACCAGCCCTTACCACAATTTTAAGTTGTTTTGCAGCATCCAGGATCGATGATGTCACCATGTCGCTCCTTACAATCAGTGCATCGGCATCGGAAACTGCACCGGCAAGCTCCTCCGGTTCCCTGTAATTTTCCAGTAATTCCATCCGGAATCCCGCGGCTTCGATAACCTCGCGAATCTGGCGTATGGCAACCGGAGCAAATGGTTTTTCAGTTGCTACAAGTATCTTCATGACAGATGTATGAGTTATGAACTTAATGTGTCTTCTCGAAATCTCTCATTGTATCTACAAGGGCCTGAACACTTTCCTTTGGGAGAGCGTTGTATGTTGAAGCTCTGAAACCTCCAACTGATCTGTGTCCTTCGATACCCACTATGCCTCTTGATTTAGCAAACTCAGAGAAAGGCTTCTCAAGTTCCTTGTATTCGGGAGCCATTACAAAGCATATGTTCATGAGAGAGCGGTCCTCAGGATCATTTATTGTCGGAACGAACAGCTTGTTTCTGTCAATTTCATCATAGAGCAGCGCTGCCTTTTCAACATTCTTTTTCTGTATTGCCTTTACTCCGCCCAGGTCCCTGAGCCAGTGCAGAGTCTGCTGCGCTGCAAAAACCGCGAATACCGGAGGTGTATTGAACATCGACTCGCCCTTAATATGAGTGCGGTAATCAAGCATTGTGGGTATCTGGCGCTCGACCTTTCCAAGGGCTGATTCCTTAATTATCACAAGGGTCACACCGGCAGGGCCAAGATTTTTCTGAGCCCCGGCATATATTATCGAATATTTTGAGACATCGACAGGGCGGCTGAAAATATCTGATGACATATCGGCAACAAGAGGCACCGATACGTCAGGGTCCTTTTTAAGCTCTGTCCCGTAAATAGTATTGTTGGTGGTTATATGAAAATAATCGGCATCAGCCGGAACAGTGTAGTTTTTCGGGATATAGCTGAAAAGCTTTTCTTTTGATGAAGCAACTTCCACAACTTCGCCGTACAGTCTGGCTTCCTTAAGGGCTTTGCCTGCCCATTCGCCTGTGTTTAGATAGGCCGACTTTTTATTCATCATGTTCATTGGCACCATGCCAAACTGAAGGCTGGCTCCGCCACCAAGGAAAATAACCTGGTAACCTGACGGTACCTCAAGAAGTTCCTTAACAAGGGCAATCGTGTCGTTCATGCATGCGACAAACTCCTTGCTGCGATGGGATATCTCAAGGACCGAAAGGCCCGTTCCTGCAAAGTCCTTTATTCCTTCAATTGTCTTTTCAATAGTGTACTGCGGAAGAATTGAAGGACCGGCATAAAAGTTGTGTTTCTTCATGTTATGATATTTATGTTTAAAATTTAATTCAGGTTCAGGGTTACCTCACCCTTTGTACAAAAATAAGGATTTTTAAGTATTGGCAAGAAGAAAAGAGTCATGGCAGGGAATACTATTTTGTTTTACCAATCTTCGGAAAGTCTTGCTTTTTAACAGCATGTACCCATCCCCCTCCCGGATGTCGCAATGAAGGGCGGTTCCTGATATGATCCGGACTATATTTGGTTGAGAATAGCCAACCCCCTCTTTACGAAGCAGAGAGGAGGCAGGGGGTGAGTGCATGGTGGATAATTATACATTCTGCTCCATACATCAGCTTTCTGCCGGGACAAGGATCCCATCCCTGATTACCGGGATCTTTTTTGTAAAATCCATTGAAAGGCAGAAGGGAATGCAGTCATCGAGATTCTTATCCCTCAGGCGGGAACGCTGGGCAACTTTTTCAATATAACCGGGAAGGTCACCTCCGGCCAGCGACCACAGGTCAGTGGCTGCATGAGTTGAATCGCAGATCGTCGAATAAAGTGAAGTTCCAAGAAGCCGTTCAGCAATTGCGCCGGCACACAGGGAGTCTTCAAGGTTGAACCTGTTCTTCCATCCCGAGCAGAAAAGAATCACATCATTATCCCTGGCTATGATCCATTCAACAATTGAACTTATATTGAGGAAAGATGCTATTACAATATATTGTGCGGAATGTGCCAGCTTAATAATACCTGTACCATTTGTTGTGCTGTACACAATGGTTTTTCCTGCAACTCTTTCGGGAGTGAAATTAAACGGCGAATTGCCGAAATCGGCAAAGTCAAGCACATAACCGTCGCGTTCGGCAGCGACAAGATACCCTTTTTCCTTGTATTCCCTTGCCTCAGCAACGGTTGCAACGGGGATTACCGATGCAGCGCCATTCTCAAATGCGGTGCATATAGCCGAAGTCGCACGGAGGATATCAATGACAACAACCAAAGAACCAGCGTGTCTTTCAGGTTCGTACAGCGCCGGTGAAAAACATGTTTCGAGATTTCTTTTGCGCATCAGGGTTTGTTATATATAGGCAGGTTTACGACCTCAGCCTTCAGATCCTTGTTTCTGATCCTTATAAAGATCTCCGTGCCGGGTTTCCAGAAACCCTTTGCAAGGTAAGCCATTCCAATTCCCTGCTTCATCATAGGCGACATTGTACCCGAGGTCACCTCCCCTATTAAGTTGCCGTTTGAATCAACAACCTCATAATGCTGGCGCGGAATGCCGCGGTCGATCATCACAAAACCCTTAAGCCGCCTTGTTGTGCCTTCCTCTTTCTGTTTAAGAAGCAAAGCTTTATCGATGAAGTCCTTGCTGTCGGTGAATTTGGTTATCCAGCCCAGACCGGCCTCGATAGGTGAAGTGGTATCGTCAATATCGTTTCCATAAAGGCAAAAGCCCATTTCGAGCCGGAGAGTATCCCTTGCACCAAGGCCTATTGGCCTGATATTATATTCCTTACCTGCTTCAAAAACAGCCTTCCACAGCCTTGGGCCATCCTCATTCCTTACATAAATCTCGCATCCACCCGCACCGGTATAACCGGTTATCGAAAAGATTACATCTTTAATGCCTGCAAATTCTATAATCCTGAAAGTGTAATATTCCATTGAAGTGACAGGAGCCTGAGTAAGCTTCTGCATTGCTTTCAGGGCATCAGGACCCTGAACCGCAAGCTGGGCGATATCATCAGAAGCATTGATAAGATCCCTTCCGGGGACAATTCCAAATTGTTCTGCATTTTTTACGCACCAGTTCCAGTCCTTTTCTATATTGGCTGCATTGACAACGAGAAGGTATTTATCGTGACTGAATCTGTAAACAAGAAGGTCATCCACTATTCCTCCCTTTCCATTGGGGAAACAGGAATACTGCACCTTGCCATCCCAGAGAGCCGAAATGTCGTTGGATGTAATGTACTGCAGGAACTTAAGGGCTGAAGGGCCCGATACCCAGAACTCGCCCATGTGGGAAACGTCAAATACTCCTACAGACTCACGTACAGCTATATGCTCCTCATTTATACCCTTGTATTCAACCGGCATATTATATCCGGCAAACGGAACCATCCTGGCTCCGGCTTCCTCATGGAAACGTGTAAAGACTGTATTTTTCATTAATGCAGAGTAATAAATTATATTAATATTTTCTTATTCCTTCAATACTGCTGCCATGCCCACAGCCGATCCCATCCCTTAAATAATTGGCAACGGGCACGTCCCGGTTATGATGCAATGCCCTCCTCTCCGCTTACAGTTTAAGGGAAGAGCCGGGCAGACCGGTTAAGTCTATAACTCGTAAATTTAGAATATATTTTATTCGGAATTATTATTGTTTTTGTAATATATGTCAGGTTGCAATGAAGAGGCCTTCTGAATAATTTTCGCATTCCTGAAATATCCGCATTCAACAGTTTCCGTAAAAAAAGGACAGGGAAGATCCTGACAATCACAGCCGTTGCCCCGGCCAGTCATGAAAGCCATCCTGTCAAAGATCACTTAGTAACAAAATAAATTTAAATTATATCTGTTATTTATTAACAATCGTCTTTACCGGAATAAAGGGAACAGAAAGTCATGGACTACAAATTTATCAATACCGAGTACCTTGAAATGGTTGCCGGCGGCGACAACGGACTGTTGAAGGAGCTGATAGACTTGTTCAGGGACCAGGTTTCAGAATTCAATACAGAAATGAGGCTTCTCCTGAATGAAAAGAATTATCAGGCTCTTGGGAGGCTCGCTCACAAGGCCAAATCGTCGGTGGCAATAATGGGAATGGACAGTCTTGCAAATATGTTGAAGACATTTGAACTTCAGGCTGTTGACAGCAGGAATCCTGAGAAATATGAAGCCTATATTACACGGTTTGAAAATGAAACATTAAGTGCATTGGAAGAGTTGGACGATCTGGTAAAAAATCTATAGTCATGGCTGAGATGATCAGGATTGAGAAGAGGAACAAGATTGATATTATCTCATTTACAGTCAACAAAATAAATGTCATGACCATAGATGAGATAAAGGATGGCGTAAGCAAGGTTTTTGACAATCCCGGCTCAAAAGTGATTATTGATCTTAAAGGAGTGGAGTACATCGACAGTTCGGGATTCGCATGTTTCCTGTCGCTTCATAAGGCGGCAAAGAACAATCTGGGGGTTCTGAAATTTGCAAATCCCGAATCGAGGGCGACTGAATTGTTTCACACACTTCACCTGCATACTGTCTTTGAGTTGTATGACGACATAGACGCATGCGTGAGGTCGTTCAGATAAGAACGAACGGGCGGAAGTTCGCTGCCCCCTCCAAAGCCGAAGTCAATTAAGAGCAGGTTTTATTCCTGAACACTTTCAAAGACGAGCCGGCCGTTTTTGGCGTCAATTGAGACTGTTGATTCTTTTCTTATTTTGCCGGCGATAATCTCCTTTGAAAGTTCGTTAATTACTTCCTTCTGGATCAGCCTTTTAACAGGACGGGCACCAAGCTGCGGATCATATCCGTGTTCAGCCAGCCAACCGATAGCGGCATCCGAAACCTCGAGCCTGAAATTATTCGCCTCAAGAACCTTTCTTACATTGTTAAGCTGGATCTTAACTATTTCCCTTATCTGTTCAATACTCAAAGGACGGAACATCACTATCTCATCAACCCTGTTCAAAAATTCAGGTCTGAGCGATTTCCTCAGAAGAAGGAAAAGATCCCTCCTTAGCGATTCAGCCTCATTGTCAGGCAGTTCATTATTCCATTTATCCATCCTGTCTCTGATAAGGTCTGAACCAAGGTTTGATGTCATGATTATTATGACATTCCTGAAATTGACTGTCCTTCCCTTGTTATCGGTAAGTCTTCCGTCATCAAGAACCTGAAGCAAAAGGTTAAACAGGTCGGGATGTGCTTTTTCGATTTCATCGAGCAGCACAACCGAATAGGGTTTATGTCTTACCGCTTCGGTAAGCTGACCACCTTCCTCATAGCCGACATATCCGGGAGGAGCTCCAATAAGTCTTGAGACAGAGTGTCTTTCCTGGTATTCCGACATATCGATACGGGTAAGAAGGTTCTCATCATTGAAGAGGAACTCGGCCAGGGCTCTGGCCAGTTCAGTTTTTCCGACGCCGGTTGTCCCCAGGAAAATAAATGATCCGACCGGTCTTTTTGCATCCTGCAGGCCGGCCCTTGATCTCCTGACAGCATCTGATACAGCCTGTATTGCTTCATCCTGACCAACGACACGTTTATGGAGCTCTTCTTCAAGCCTTAGCAGCTTTTCCTTTTCACTTTCAAGCATCCTTGAAACGGGAATGCCTGTCCATTTTGCGACAACTTCGGCAATATCTTCAGTTCTGACCTCTTCTCTTACAAGCGATCCCTTACTTCTTTTCTGTTCTATCTGGTTTTTCAGACTGGCTATTTCCTTTTCCAGCCCGATCATCTTTCCGTATCTTATTTCCGCGACCCTTCCATAATCGCCGCTCCGTTCAGCCTGCTCCGCTTCAAACCTGAGAGCTTCCATTTCTTCTTTCTTCTCCTGAACCTTACCTATCATATCCTTTTCGCTCTTCCATCCTGCCATAAGCTCATCTTTTCTCGACTGCAGTTCGGCAAGCTCAGAGGTTATCTCATCTTCCTTGACTTTGTCGCCATCGCGCTTTATTGCTTCCCTTTCGATTTCGAGACGAGTTATTGTCCTTGACACCTCGTCAATCTCATCAGGAACGGAGTTCATCTGAAGGCGAAGCCGTGATGCAGCTTCATCAATAAGGTCGATAGCCTTGTCGGGAAGGAACCTGTCGGTAATATAACGGCTCGACAGATCGACAGCGGCAATTATTGCTTCATCCCTTATAATAACCTTATGATGTGTTTCGTACTTCTCGCGTATTCCCCTGAGGATCGAAATGGAATCCTCCCTGTCGGGTTCATCAACCATAACAACCTGGAAACGTCGTTCAAGGGCCTTGTCCTTCTCGAAATACTTCTGATATTCATTCAATGTAGTTGCACCTATGGCCCTCAGCTCTCCCCTTGCAAGTGCCGGTTTGAGAATGTTTGCGGCATCCATGGCGCCTTCCGACTTCCCTGCACCCACAAGAGTATGTATTTCATCAATGAACAACACGATTTCCCCATTTGATGAAATGACTTCATTGACCACCGACTTCAGCCTTTCTTCAAACTCGCCCTTATATTTCGCCCCGGCTATCAGGGCTCCCATATCGAGTGAATAAATAGTCTTCGATTTCAGATCCTCAGGAACATCGCCCCTTATGATCCTGTGTGCAATGCCTTCGGCTATGGCTGTTTTTCCCACACCCGGCTCTCCTATCATAACGGGATTATTTTTTGTCCTCCTGGTAAGGATCTGAAGTATCCGTCTGATCTCTTCATCCCGTCCGACAACAGGATCAAGCTTACCGTTCCTTGCCCTCTCATTGAGGTTTATGGCATACCTGTTCAATGAATTGAATGTTTCCTCAGAAGCCGCATTATCAACTGTTGCTCCTTTTCTGAGTTCCGTCACAGCAGTTTTCAGGTCCTTCATCGTAACACCGTAATCCTTAAGGATCTGTGAGGCCTTATCGGTCGTTTCAAGGATTCCCATCAGGATATGCTCTGTCGTAACGAATTTATCTTTCATCGAAGAGGCGTTATCGTTTGCTTTCCGTAATGCCTCAGATGCACCTGAAGAAAGATACGGCTCACCTCCTGTTACCCTCGGATAAGTATCAATAAGCTTTTCAATATCCTTAATCACTGCAGAAACGCTGATCCCCAGCTTCCCGAAAAGCCATCCGGAAATGTTCTCAGCCTCACTTATCACACCATGGAGCAGATGGGCACATTCTATAGCCTGCTGCCCTTTTGAATCAGCTATATTGAAAGCCTGCTGAACAGCTTCCTGGGCTTTAAGTGTGAAATTGTTCAAAGTCATATTCTTATATTATTGCGTTGATGTGTAATATTTTAAATACTTCATTTTGCATGTTGCATGTTGCTGGTTGAACTCAACAATTTTCCTGCCATGGGGGAAAATTGTCTTTTTGGCATTGAAATGGAATTATTTGCGCCAAAATGTCAAGAAATCCTGATCAGATTAAAATGCTGAAATTATCTTTGGACAAAAAAGGACAAGATGAGCAAACTACTCTGGAAACCCGGGACAATGATCTATCCCCTCCCGGCTGTTATGGTAAGCTGCGGATCAACAGCGGAAGAATATAACATATTCACTGTTTCATGGACCGGTACCATATGCACGGATCCTCCGATGTGTTATATTTCGGTACGGCCTTCGAGACATTCGTACAGGATAATAAAAGAGAACGGTGAATTTGTCATCAATCTGACAACCAAAGCGCTGGCTTTTGCCACTGACTGGTGCGGGGTAAAGTCAGGCGCCGATCATAATAAATTCGAAGAGATGAAGCTTACTCCTGAAAGGGGAGCGGTGGTAAAAGCGCCCCTGATCAGGGAATCTCCCGTGAACATTGAATGCATCGTTAAAGAAATAAAGGAACTGGGAACACATCATATGTTTATATCAGAAGTGGTTGCCGTGAATGCTGAGAAGGAACTCTTTGATGAAAAGACAGGTATATTCAGACTGTATGATGCGGAGCCAATCTGTTATTTGCACGGAAAATATTATGAAACAGGAGGATATATAGGGAAATTCGGATTTTCCGTCGAAAAGAAAAGAAAAAGCCGGAAGTCACTGACTGTTACCGGCAGATCCGGAAACACTGCCTCCGGAAAGAAAAGCAAATAGGACAGACTTTCATTTTCACATGTCATTGGAATCAGAACAAGTCAGATATTTCAATATAACTGTTAAGAAATTAACAATATTTAGGCGGAATCATTGTTTATCAAAGTAGTTCAGCCGATCATTTTTAGCAATGTATCGACGGGCTGACCAACACTAACATAAATAGTTTCCGGTTTTGCAATGAATGAAAAGATCATTGAAGCGCTGATGCAGCTTTTTGCACTTATTGCCAATCCCACGCGTAACGACGCTGAGAGAAGGGGTGTGGTGCAGGATTTTTTAAGTCACCGGCTGAATAAGTCGCTTGTAGGGAAATATTTGTCGCAGTACAGCCAGGCCTACAGGGATGCCCAGGAGCGGCTCGAAAAAAGCAGTCCCGAGCGCCGTGAAGGCGCCATTGCCATCAGGATCACAAAATTGTGTAACGACATCAATGAAGAAGGGCAGCTCGACAGCGAGCAAAGAATAATAATTGTAATACATGCTCTTGAATTCTGTAAATCAGGAGGCTCTGAAGTGACATCCCTTGAAAGAGGTTTCATAGCGACTCTTGCAGAAGGTCTTAACATTTCAAAAGAAGACTACAATAACATTGAAAAGTTTGTCCTGAATCCCTTTTCCGAAGTACCCTCCTCTCCTAACCTTCTGATAATAAGCGGAGAAAAAAGAAAAGAAACTGAAGGAGTAAAATATCTCAGGAAAGAGCAGCTGAAAGGTCAGATATGGGTATTGTTTGTCCCGACGATAAACATGTATTTCATGCGTTTTACCCGTGCAGGAGAGCTTTCAATGAACAGCCAGCTACTTCAGGAAGACAAGGTCTATCCGATAAGCCGGGGTTCATCAATAAAAGGGTACAACATATCGCCTGTTTATTACTGGGATATTACAATGCAATTCCTGAAAGAGGAATTTAAGTCATCGCGGGTTGTTTATGAAGTCAATAACCTGGAATACAGGTTTAAATCGGGCGACATCGGGATACATCACATGTCGTTCAGGAGTGAGTCGGGAAGGATGGTCGGGATAATGGGGGCAAGCGGGGCGGGCAAGTCGACCCTGCTTGGTGTGCTTAACGGTACAAATCCTCCCTCTGATGGAGAAGTGCTTATCAACGGAATAAATATCCACAGGGAAAAAGACAAAATAAAAGGCCTTATTGGCTATGTTTCTCAGGATGACCTGCTTATCGAGGATCTTACCGTCTTTAACAACCTCTATTACAACGCCAAGCTCTGTTTCGGGAATCTCTCGGAAGAAGAAATTACCGAGAAGGTGGACAATGTTTTAAAGAACCTTGGCCTGTACGAGATCAGAAATATGAAAGTCGGGTCACCTCTTAACAAAAAAATCAGCGGCGGACAAAGAAAGAGGCTGAATATCTCGCTTGAACTTATAAGGGAACCTGCCATCCTTTTCCTTGATGAGCCAACGTCGGGTCTTTCATCAAGGGATTCTGAAAACATCCTTGATCTGCTGAAGGAACTTGCACGAAAGGGCAAACTACTGTTTGTAGTTATACATCAGCCTTCTTCCGACATCTTTAAGACGTTCGACAGGCTGCTGATTCTCGATACAGGCGGTTATCTCATTTATAATGGCAACCCTGTCGATTCAATTGAGTATTTCAAGAAGAAAATTGGTCATCCGAATTACAGTGATAGTGAATGTTTTGCATGCGGGAACGTGAATCCCGAGCAGATCTTCAATATTGTCGAGGCCAGAGTGTTCACTGAAAGCGGGAAGCCTACCGAAACCCGGAGAATGTCGCCATCCGACTGGCGTTTGCTTTATGAATCAGAGAAGAAAGAGGAAAAAATTGAAAAGGGAGATGCTTTGCCGGAAATAAATTTCAGGGTACCTGACAGATTAAGGCAATTCATACTTTTCACACGGCGCGACATCCTGGCTAAAATCGCAGATATACAATATCTTACAATAACCCTCCTCGAGGCACCCATCCTTGCCCTGTGCCTTTCCTATCTGATCAGATACTTTGACGAAAGTGCAAAGAATCCAAAATACTATCTGAGCGACAACAGCAACCTTCCCGTTTATCTTTTCATGTCGGTGATAGTGGCTCTTTTCATGGGGCTTACGATCAGTGCCGAAGAGATCTTCAGGGACAGGAAGATCCTTAAACGTGAAGCCTTCCTTAATTTAAGCAGGAACAGTTATCTGATGTCGAAGGTGGCCGTTCAGTTCGGGATATCAGCAATACAGACGCTAAGCTTTGTATTGATAGGCAATGCAATCACAGGCATCAAAGAGATGACTTTCGAATACTGGCTCATACTTTTTACATGCTGGGCCTCGGCCAATGTAATGGGACTTGTCATTTCAGACAGTTTTAAAGCCGTGGTCACAATTTACATACTCATTCCTTTCTTGATTATTCCCCAGATAATCCTCAGCGGTGTTCTTGTAAAATTTGAAAAACTGAATCCCAATATCTCGTCGCCGGTTTCGATACCTTTCTATGGAGAGCTGGTTACAGCAAGATGGGGCTATGAAGCCCTCGCCGTGGAACAGTTTGTGAATAACAGGTACGAGAAGCTTTTCTACGAGTACGATAAGAAAATGAGCGAGGCAAGGTTCAAAAAGGACTATTGGAATTCCAGGATAAAGATGAAACTCGAAAATCTGAAGAGTGATATCAGAAAGAACACAAAAAGCGATGATTTCATTGATAATCTGACTCTTGTCCGTAACGAATTCAGGAAAGAGACGGATATTCTGTCTTCCATAAAGTTCGGATATCTCGAAGATCTTACGCCTGACAGGGTTACGGTTGATATTATTGATTCGGCCCTGAAATACACCGAGGCTCTTCGGAAACACTATGTTAAGAAATATACTGACGCAAATAATATTAAGGATCAGTATATCACACGCCTCGAATCAGAAGACAAGGATGCATTCGTCAAACTCAGGAATGAATACTTCAACAGCTCGCTTGAAGAGCTTGTGACATTCAAGGATGAGACCCAGAAAATTATTGACTACAAGGGAGAAATTGTTCAGAAGCTTGATCCGGTTTACATGGATCCCGGGGGCAAATGCATTAAGGCTCATTTTTATGCCCCTTTTAAAATGTTCTGCGGATTCAGGGTGGAGACATATATAGTAAATGTAATTGTGATCTGGCTGATGACATTTGTATTATACCTTGTGTTATATTTCAGGGTGCTGAAGCATATCCTGAATTCCGGGGAGAAACTCTTCAGGAGGAAGCTGAAAATGCCGGATTTCCAAGCCTAGCGTAAATTCCCGATTTGAATTTGCCCCCTTTCTTATTTCCCCACGTGGGGAAATGATAGTTCATAAACCGCAGAGAACAAAAGTATTGGATGAAGCCTTAATTATGGGTCTCCTTCCCCCCTGGGGCAAGGTCGGGAAGGGAGTAAATATCAGATGGAACGCTTTTTTTCCCGTTCTTACCCGACAGGTAAAGAAAGCTTTCAGGATGAAGATGATCTTTATAAAAAAAGAGGCCTTAAACAAAGCCTCTTTCATATTTTTCAAGCAAAAAGTCTGTATACTATTCAACAATCTCAATCATTTTAAAAGGAACACGGATTATAGATTCATAATCCTCTCCTGCTTCCAGCATATCCTCATCATCCTCTTCATAGAACCAGTTTACTTCAACGTCATTTTTTGCCTTGTGAATTGACTCAAGCTTTTTGAATACATCGAGGATACATTTCGACGAACTTGTATTGAAGTACTCAAGCCTGATATTCACTACCGTTTTGCCAAGAGGGGATTCTTTGTACTGATCGAGCCAGTCAACAAGCGGCTTATAGAATTCGACGGAATTTTCAGGTATTGAGCGTCCCTTGATTTCGAAAACACCCTCGTTTGCATCAAATCTGATAGTTGGGGTCTTTGGTGTTCCTTCAATAAAGATCGGTTCCATATTTGTTCTGTTTAGGTTATTATCACTTTTTGTTGTCGACCAGAATGTTAAGGTAAAAAAATGAATTTTTGTCATCATATCTCTTAAAGAGATAATCCAGCTTATTTCCTGTCTTTTTTGCGATATCAACAAGCCCCAGCCCCCCGCCGCCTTTTGAAGATATTCGCTGATGATTAAGAATGAACTTATACAGTTCGGTTATTTCCTCATGTGTAGAACCATTAATCCTTTTCAGTTTTTCTTCAAGTTCATTTACCCCCTCATTCCTCACAAAATTGCCTGTCATTATCTTATACCCGTCATTGACTTTCAAAAGCGTAAAAATACCGAATCTCTCAGCTGTCTGGTCTTCAAAACTTTCCGGGACTTTATCAACATGATGGTAAAGGTTCTGAAGACTTTCTACAAGCACATTATAAACCTTTTTTCTGAGTTTCGGATCCTCGTTGATCGAAACAAGTTTTTCTTCAACCGTATCAAGCATTCTGTTAATAAGATCCGAATCAATGTTACCCTTATAATAGAGGATCGGACTTCCACCAGTTATATCAGAAAAGTAGTTTTCAACATCAAAGCTCATGTAAGCTTCATTTTATCCTGCAAACATAATAATCCAACAAATATAAAAATAAAAACGGAAGAAGAAAGAAATAAATTGTATTAAGAAATCCGATGGTATTCTGAACTTTCAGGGCTCGTAGGATTGAATTTCAGGAGATTTCTTCCTTAGGCTTCCCGGATACAAATCAAACCTTACAAGGGTACATTCAAGAGCCCCGTTGAAAAGAGTTTTCCTTGAAGTTGGCTTCAGGCCCACCTTTTTGAGGGATTCCCTGTCTGATGAAATGATCCATGCCTTATATCGTTCAAATTTGTGTTTTAATGTCGATCCGATCATGTCATACATATTATCGGCTTCTGAAATCCTTATCCTTTCTCCGTATGGCGGATTTATTATCAGTACGCCGTTATCATCGGGTGCTTCCAGATCACGGAAGTTTCGCCGTTCGACTGTGATAAAATCAGACAGCCCTGCGGAACCGACATTGGCACTGGTTTGCGACACAGCGATCTCTGAATAATCGCATGCATATATTTTCAAAGCAGGTCTGGTTATCTTCCTGTCACAATCCTTCTTTATTCCGTCAAAAAGGTCATTATTAAAATCATTCCACTTCTGGAATCCGTAAGAACTCCTGAATTTGCCTGGTGGAATGTTGCAGGCAATTAATGCAGCTTCGATCGGTATGGTCCCCGAGCCGCACATCGGATCAATAAGAACTGAATTCCCGTTCCATCCTGAAATAAGTACGATACCTGCGGCCAGCACTTCATTGAGAGGAGCGAATCCCTGTTCAGTCCGCCAGCCGCGTTTGTAAAGCGGAACGACCGACGAGTCGACAGAGACCGTTACCTGGTCATTGCTGATATGCAGATTTAAAAGAATATCAGGGTCTTCCGGATTGACCGAAGGACGGCTCCCTGTCCTTTCCCTGAACCAGTCTGCAACGGCATCTTTCATGACAAGGCCTGCATAGCCTGTATGTTTGAAAAGCGGGGAATTGACGACCGGGACAACTGAGAAAGTCTTTTCAGGACTTAAAAACCTGTTCCACCCTATCCTTTTACAGTTTTTGTAAAGGTCATCCTTCGACCTTATCCTGAATTCGGAGATGATTCTCAAAACCGACATTGCAGTCCTGAGGCAGTAGTTGGCCCTGTAAAGCAGCTGCTGGTCACCTTCAAACGATACTGCCCTGTTGAGAACATTTATCTCGGCAGCACCAAGGGTTTTCAGTTCCTCTGACAGGAGATTCTCAAGGCCATACAAGGTTTTTGCAATTAATTTCATCTTCCGTTAGCTGATAGAAAAGAAGGAATGTGGTCAGATGTCTTTGCCGTCATTTGATAAATCCAAGCAGCTTCTCATATTGCTGCCTGTCTGAAATGATTCGGAGTGCACTTTCAATTACGGGATCATCTTCGTTGATAATCATGTAAAACTCGTTTGTTTTCCAGATGTTGGCTGCAATATAGCCTTTAAGTACAGTCAGGATCTCATTCCTGGAAATATTATATCCTTTCTCATCAAATCTTACTCCGGCTTTTTCGGCCTTAGCTTTCAGATCGGAGATATCCTCATCTGGAAAATTGAAATTCGACTTGAATTCAGAGAAGGTTTTAAACTTTGAAAGTATCTGTTTCCTGTTTTTGTCAGAGAATTCCAGTGACCATGTGTTAAGAACACCTTTTCTGACGAGACTTCTGTAATAATCGGAATAACCGGAGGTGTCGGCCGGGACAAAAACATCGGGCATGATCCCGCCGCCTCCATACACTGTACGTTTGTTAATCATGGTCCTGTATTTCAGAGAATCGGGGAAATGAATGCTGTCGGCAGTCATCAGTTCGCCATCGGTATATCTTTTGTAGAAGTTCTCAAGATACTTGTCATAACCATCATTGTACGGGCTCTGGATGAGCCTCCCTGTAGGGGTATAATACCTTGCAATAGTGAGTCTTATCATTGAACCGTCGGTAAGGTAAAATCCATTTTGGACAAGGCCTTTGCCAAATGTTCTTCGCCCGACAATTATTCCCCTGTCCCAATCCTGGACGGCTCCGGCAAGTATTTCACTGGCCGATGCAGAACCTTCATCAGTGAGGATGGCTATACGCGACGATGACAGAGTTCCCCTTCCTTTTGAGAGATAATCCTGCCGGGGTGTTTTCCTTCCGCTGAGATAGACAAGAAGCTTTTTGTCGGAGTAAAATTTATCGGCAAGATCAGTTGCCGCGGTCATATACCCTCCGCCATTACCCCTGAGATCCAGGACCAGGTTCTTCATGTTGTTGAATTTTTTAAGACTGTCAACAGCAGCATCGAATTCATCAACAGTGGTGGCGGCAAATTTATTCAGTTTTATATATCCGGTCTCCTTATCGAGCATATAGGCGGCATCAAGGCTGTTTATCGGAATTTTATCCCTTGTTATCGTAAAATCAAGTATCGATTTTTCACCTTTTCTGAAAACACTGATATTAACTTTTGTGCCCTTCATCCCCATCAGCCTGCTTCGCACCCCGTTGGTGGAGATGCCTGTTCCGGCGACTTTCTCACCATCAATTGTGATTATCCTGTCGCCCGGAAGAAGCCCGGCCTTTTCCGAAGGTCCGCCGGAGATAGGCTCTATCACGATAATTGAGTCGCGGAGCAGGTTAAACTGAATTCCGATGCCTTCAAAGTTACCGTTAAGAGGCTCATTCATCTCCTTAACGTCTTTAGCCGAAATGTAAACCGAATGCGGATCGAGGCTTCGGAGCAGCTCAATTATTGTCTGTTCGGTCAGTTTATTGATATCGGTGCTGTCGACATACCAGGCATCTATCAGCCCAAGAGTTCTGCCAATCTTAAATGTATTTTCATTCAGGCTCTGTGTAAAGGCGAAGTGTCCTGAAAAAAACAAAGCCAAAACACCAGTTAATAACCTCGTTCTGCTTATCCTCATATTCATAATAATTGCATCTGTTTTAATCCGTTGATCCTGCTCTCTGTGTTTCCTGTGATCCTCTGAGTTCTCTGTGAAAGTGTTTAAATCCGAAATCCAAATTCCGAAATCCGAAATTTTTTTTCATGACTTGTTCTACCCCCCATCCCCCCTGAAGGGGGGCTAAGTTGGATGTTATTTTATCTTAATCACCACTTATGATCTAAACGTTTGAAACAAAGTAATGTTTTCCCATCTGACTTTATTCCCATTCAATTGTTGAAGGTGGTTTTGAGCTGATATCATAAACAACCCTGTTGATTCCCCTCACCTTGTTAATAATCTCATTTGAAACCAGGCCAAGGAATTCGTGAGGCAGATGAGCCCAGTCTGCTGTCATGCCGTCGGTTGAAACGACGGCTCTAAGTACCACAGCATTCTCATATGTCCGTTCATCGCCCATCACGCCAACCGACCTCACAGGAAGCAGGATCACACCGGCCTGCCAGACCTTGTCATAAAGCCCATGCTTTTTAAGTTCATTTATAAATATATTATCAGCATCCTTCAATATCTCAAGTTTTTCCCTTGTAATGGCTCCAAGCAGTCTGATAGCAAGGCCGGGACCAGGAAAGGGGTGTCTGTTGAGGATCGCCCCGGGAATTCCGAGTGCAGTTCCAACCTTTCTCACTTCGTCCTTGAAAAGAAGCCTGAGCGGTTCTATAACCTGAAGGTTCATTTTTTCCGGAAGTCCTCCCACGTTGTGATGCGATTTTATTGTTGCAGAAGGCCCATTCACAGATACTGACTCGATGACGTCGGGATAAATTGTTCCCTGGGCCAGCCATTTAACATCCTTGACCTGTCGGGCGGCTTCATCAAACACTTCAATGAACACCCTTCCTATGGTTTTTCTTTTCTTCTCGGGATCGCTGATACCTTCAAGTTCGCCGATGAATCTCTCCCCTGCCCTTATCCCATTTATATTCAGGCCAAGGTCCTTATACGAATCCATCACATTTTCGAACTCGTTTTTTCTCAGAAGGCCGTTATCTATAAATATGCATGTCAGGTTTTTACCTATAGCCCTGTGCAGAAGCATTGCAGCAACCGTTGAGTCGACTCCGCCTGAAAGTCCAAGTATCACTTTGTCATCCTTTATCTCATTTTTCAGGTTGAGAACTGCAGATTCAATAAATGAGCCCGGAGTCCAGTTACCGGCACAACCGCATATTTCAAAAATGAAGTTTGAAAGGATATGCAGTCCTTCAGTTGTATGATAGACCTCGGGGTGAAATTGTATCCCCCAGGTAGATTCGTTCTTTATTTTGTATGCACCTGCCCTGACAGAGGCTGTTGATCCGATTATTTCATATCCTTCGGGAAGGCCTACAATTGTATCGCCATGTGACATCCAGACCTGGGTTCCGGGGGTGATATCCCTGAAAAGCGGATCAGCGGTATTCAGATCAATAAGGTTGGCCCTGCCATATTCCCTTGCAGCTGAAGGCATTACCTCTCCACCGTATTTCTGGACAAGAAGCTGGGCTCCATAGCATACTCCAAGCAGGGGATATTTTTCCTTAATAAATGAAAGATCCGGATCGGGTGCATTCTTATCTCTCACGGAATACGGGCTGCCCGAAAGGATCACTCCTTTAACGGAGCTGTCGGGAGATGGAAAATGATTAAAGGGATATATCTCACAATAAACAGAAAGTTCCCGGATTCTTCTGGCAATGAGTTGCGTATATTGTGATCCGAAATCAAGGATTAAGATTTTTTCCTGCACTGGCAAAATGTTTTATAACTGGCGCAAAGATAACTAATCTTTGATGCTTTTCATTGTGAATCATTCAGGTTCTTCAAATCGTATGTCCTGCCATCAATTGCGGGTATCGTTGACGGGAATATTTCCCTGGCTTCTTCCACCAGAGCGAAAATATTGTCATAACGTGAAGAGAAATGGCCTATCATCAGGGTACCTGCCTCTGCATCCCGGGCTGTTGTTGCGGCATCGGCAGTTGTTGAGTGAAGGACCGTCTGTGCAAGTTCCGACAGACTCTTGTCAAAAGTTGCCTCATGATACAGGAGAGTTACACCTTTTACGAATTGTGCAAGGCGGCTGAAATACGCCGTATCGCTGCAATAAGCATATGAAACAGGTTTTTCCGGTTCAATTGTCAGCTCTTCGTTTGGTATTACGGTGCCATCATCAGTAATAAAATCTTCTCCTTTCTTTATAGAAGGTATGGAAGATACCGGTATACCATATTTAGTAACAGAATCTTTAATAAAACTCCTGTCGGAAGGTTTTTCGCTAAAAAGGAAACCGAACGATTCCACCCTGTGCTTAAGCGGGAAAGCGGTCACTGTCAGATATTTGTCATCAAGAATTCTGACCGGATCTTTTCCTTTAAGCGGGGTGAACTGTATTTCGAAACCCAGGTTGATATCAAAATCCCGAAGGTGGGATAGGAGCACCGGCAGGTAGTTCTCGGGAGCGTAAAGGCTGAGGGGATATTCTCTTCCCATAAGGTTGAAGGATGAAAGCAGTCCGTAAAGCCCGAAAACATGGTCGCCATGAAGATGTGATATGAAGATATGGTTTATCTTTCCGATCTTTATTCTGCACCGGCGGAGCTGCATCTGGGTCCCTTCCCCGCAGTCTATTAAAAACAACCGCTCATGCGCATTAAGCACATGAGCGGATGGAAATCTTTGAGATGTCGGCAATGCAGAACTGCTACCAAGGACAGTGAGCTTCATGGAGTGTCTGCAATGCTTATAGTATCATGAGATCATTTTTTCAGCATCAGCAACTGTATGGGTAATGCTGAGAACAGTATCAAGCTGCGAAATTGTTATCAGTCTTTCAACTGCTTCACTCAGTCCGCAAAGAACGAAAGTTCCTCCTGCATTTTTGCAAAGCCTGTTTGCGACAAGAATGGCGCTCAGGCCAGAAGAGTCACAATACTGACATCTTTCAAGGTCAAGAATAATGTTCTTCTCACCTTTTCCTGAAATTAGCACAAGTTCCGATTTAAGTGCAGGAGCAATATGTGTATCTAACTTTTCCGACTGTATCTGAATTAATGTGCTGTTATTCCGGCTCTCTATATTGAAATCCATAGTTTAAATTTTAACACTCTAAATTTAACTATTTTTTCTATTTCTTAGATGCTTTGCCGGCTTTTTCTTCCATTTCTTCTTTCAGGGCTGCTAACTGAGTAATATCGCCAAGAGTTGTTTTTTCAACATTGGTTTTAGTTTTCCTCGATGATTTCTTTGATGTTTCAGTTTCGGATTTCTTTGCTGCCGATTCTGTTGCCTTCTTCTCATCCTCGTAAACCCTGCTGTGAGAAAGGATGATTTTCTTCGCTGATTTATTGAACTCAATAACCTTGAATTCAAGTTTTTCATCAACTTTTGCCATTGTACCGTCCTCCTTTACAAGATGTTTCGGGGTTACAAAACCCTCGACTCCGTATGGAAGAGCAATTACGGCGCCTTTGTCAAATACTTCAACTACAGTTCCTTCATGAACCGAATCGATAGTAAAGAGGTTTTCAAATACATCCCATGGGTTTTCCTCAAGCTGCTTGTGGCCGAGGCTGAGACGCCTGTTCTCCTTGTCGATTTCGAGAACCATCACTTCTATTTCAGAATCTATTGAGGTGAATTCAGCAGGATGCTTGATCTTCTTGGTCCATGAGAGGTCGGAAATATGAATAAGTCCGTCAACTCCTTCTTCAATCTCGACAAACACACCGAAATTGGTGAAGTTCCTGACTTTTGCCATATGTTTTGAACCAACAGGATATTTTTCCTCTATATTCTGCCAAGGATCCGGCTTGAGTTGCTTGATGCCGAGCGACATTTTACGTTCTGTCCTGTCGAGGGTAAGAATAACGGCTTCAACTTCATCGCCGACCTTAAGGAATTCCTGGGCACTGCGAAGGTGCTGCGACCATGACATTTCGGAAACGTGAATAAGACCTTCAACTCCGGGAGCAATCTCAACAAATGCACCATAATCGGCCATAACGACAACTTTGCCTTTCACCTTATCTCCGACCTTGAGGTCAGGATCCACTGAATCCCACGGATGCGGTGTGAGCTGTTTCAGGCCAAGGGCAATTCTCTTCTTGTCATCGTCGAAGTCAAGGATAACCACGTTGAGTTTCTGGTCGAGCTGAACTATCTCTTCAGGATGATTTACGCGGCCCCATGAAAGGTCGGTGATATGAATGAGTCCGTCGACACCTCCCAGGTCGATGAATACGCCGTAGGACGTGATATTCTTAACAGTTCCTTCGAGAACCTGTCCTTTTTCAAGTTTTGCAATGATTTCTTTCTTCTGCTGTTCAAGCTCAGCTTCGATAAGAGCCTTATGCGACACAACAACGTTTTTGAATTCCTGATTTATCTTGACTACCTTGAATTCCATTGTCTTGCCGACAAACACGTCGTAGTCGCGGATGGGTTTTACGTCTATCTGTGAACCGGGGAGGAAAGCCTCGATACCGAACACATCGACTATCATGCCGCCCTTGGTTCTGCATTTGATGTAACCCGTAATGATCTCGTCTTTCTCGAGAGATGCGTTTACGCGGTCCCATGAATTAATAGCACGTGCTTTTTTATGCGAAAGAAGAAGCTGACCTTTTTTATCTTCCTGGCTTTCAACATACACTTCAACAGTGTCGCCTACCTTCAGATTCGGGTTATAACGGAATTCGTTAAGGCTAACAACGCCTTCCGATTTATAGCCAATATTGATTACCACCTCACGGGGGGTCATCTGGATAACAGTACCCGTAACTACCTCATCAACAGCCACTGTCGACAAAGTCTTATCGTACAGCGCTTCATATTCCCTGTGTTTAGGGGAGTTCCTGAGTTCATTGCTCTCATAACTATCCCAGTCAAAATCCCCGGCAGCAGGCACATTACCGGCTGTTTTTGTTTCATAGGATATTGGTCCGGCCTCCGGCAGGGCAACTTCTGCCTCATTTTTTATCCCGGCCGATTCTTCTTCAGCTTCAGCCGGAACTGATGCCTTCTCTGTTTGTTCCTCATTTTCAGCTTCATAGCTGTCGGGAGCTTCCCCGGTTTCTTTTGCTTTTACCTTTTTCACAGGCTTTGAGCCATCTTCTAAATTTTCAATCTGTTCTTTCTTAACAGGTTTCTTCTTGCTTTCAGTCATAATTGTAATTAAAAAGTGCTAATAATTAATAAGTTAGACATTATTTTGTTTTGAAAGTGGTTGCAAAGGTATTATTTTTTATTGAAATGGCATCAAAAAATCGAAGATTTTCCTCTGAAAATCAATCTCCAAAACGA
Organism: Bacteroidales bacterium; assembly: GCA_035390825.1. GTDB lineage: Bacteria > Bacteroidota > Bacteroidia > Bacteroidales > VadinHA17 > LD21. Next base: position 39,490 of record DAOOUQ010000027.1, read on the forward strand.
TAAAAGGATGCAGTTTAACGGAGGTGCTGATTTTACTGTTAATTAATTAACAATTGACTTGCCGGTTGATCGATTTCAGCTAAAACTATTGGTTGAGAGCGGACAATTTTTTATTAATTCACTTGTTATAGTATATTTGAACCAAATACCCATAAATAATTATCCTTTAAAAATGAAGATAGCAGTTATAGGAACCGGATATGTTGGCCTTGTTACAGGAACATGCTTTGCCGAGACCGGATTGAATGTTGTATGTGTCGACAAGGACAATAATAAGGTTCAGTCGTTAAAGAACGGGAAAATTCCGATCTATGAACCAGGTCTTGAGCCTTTGCTCCTGAAAAATGCCGAAAAAGGGAGACTCTCCTTTTCGAACGAGATAAAAACAGCGATCCAGGGTGCAGAAGTAATATTTATTGCTGTCGGAACTCCCCCGGGAGAGGATGGCAGTGCTGATCTTCAGCATGTACTGGCAGTGGCTTCCGAAATAGGTCAATATCTTACGCATTATGCTGTCATTGCAACCAAGAGTACTGTACCTGTGGGAACGGCTGAAAAGGTAAGGAGGAAAATAAAGGATGAATTGGATGCCAGGGGGTCAGAAATTCCTTTCGACATTGCTTCAAATCCTGAATTTCTAAAGGAAGGTTCGGCCGTTGAGGACTTTCTCAAACCGCAAAGGATAATTGTCGGTGTCGACAATGGCAAGGCCGGCGAAATAATGAAGCGTCTTTATATGCCGTTTTTACTTAATAACCGTACGGTCATTTTCATGGACATTCCCTCTGCCGAGCTCACAAAATATGCAGCAAATGCAATGCTTGCAACACGAATAAGCTTTATCAACGAGATGGCCAATCTCTGTGAACTGCTGGGTGCCGATATCAACAGTGTCAGAAAAGGAATTGGCAGCGATTCACGCATTGGCAACAGGTTTCTTTATCCGGGGTCAGGATATGGAGGCTCCTGCTTCCCCAAAGATGTCAAGGCAATCATCAAGACAGCATCCGATGCAGGCTATGACCTCAAGGTCATCTCAGCCGTTGAAAAAGCCAATGAGTTGCAGAAAAAAGTTATATTCAACAAGATTGTAAAATACTTTAATGAAGACCTGACGGGTAAAATAATAGCTGTATGGGGATTATCGTTCAAGCCGAAAACTGATGATATACGGGAGTCGTCTGCAGTGTTTCTGGTAAAAGAGCTGTTGAAAAAAGGAGTAACCATCCGTGCATATGACCCGGCTGCCATGGAAGAGACGAAAAAGGAAGTCGGGGAAAGTATTTATTATGCCGGAGATCCCTATGATGCCATTAAAGGCGCTGATGCATTGGCAATGATGACGGAATGGCCGGAATTCCATCTTCCTGATCTCGACCTCATGGGCCAGATAATGAAAGGCAAAGTGATTTTCGACGGAAGAAACATATATGATCCTGACCAGCTGCGTGGTAAAGGATTCATATATTTCAGTATTGGCAGGAAGTGACAATTTTTAATGAGTACATAATGTAAGATATTATGAAAGGCATTATTCTGGCAGGCGGCTCGGGCACAAGGCTTTATCCGGTCACACATGCAATTTCAAAGCAGATGCTTCCGGTTTACGATAAGCCCATGATATATTATCCCCTGTCGGTGTTGATGCTTGCAGGCATCAGGGATATACTTGTCATTTCGACACCTCGCGATCTTCAGGGCTTCAGGGCACTCCTCGGAGACGGGAGGCCGCTCGGTATTAAATTCAGCTATACGGAGCAACCTTCACCCGACGGGCTGGCGCAGGCTTTTATCCTTGGGGAAGAATTCATCGGGGACCAGCCTGTATGCATGATCCTTGGAGATAATATTTTCTATGGCCATGGTTTCGGAGATACTCTGCTAAAGACTGCCGAATTAAACAAGGGAGCCTGCGTGTTTGGCTATTATGTAACTGACCCCGAGAGATATGGAGTGGTTGAATTTGACAGGGACAGGAAAGTTATAAGCATTGAGGAAAAACCCGTGAAACCGAAGTCGAATTTTGCAGTGACCGGTCTGTATTTTTATGACAACAGTGTCGTCAGAAAAGCAAAATCTCTGAAACCGTCTGCAAGGGGAGAACTTGAAATAACGGATCTGAACAGACTGTATCTTGAAGAAGGGACTCTGGAAGTCAGGTTGATGGGAAGAGGCATGGCCTGGCTTGACACCGGAACCTGTGAAAGTCTTTTGCAGGCATCAAATTTTATCGCAACTCTCGAACAACGCCAGGGGCTTAAAGCATCGTGCATTGAGGAAATTGCATTCAAAAGAGGATACATTACAAGAGATCAGCTAATTGCATTGGCTGAGCCGGTGAAGAAGAGCCAGTATGGCAAGTACCTGCTGAAGATTGCGGCTGATGAAGATGCTTAAAGGTTGAGGGACTGACCAGTGACAGATGACAGAAGTCGTAAGAAAGGACCTTTGACCATGGCAATCTGTTGCTCCCGTTAGTGAAGGAGTGACCGGCTGGTCAAAAAGAAATGGTCTTTGTTGAGTTTCAGGTGTTGAGGAGAGTGTTTCTTTAATGAGAATCATTCTCAAATAAGAATAATTACCAGAAGTGAACATCCGTGAAAAACATCTTGGTAATTCAGGAGATAAATATTATCCGCAAATATTAAAATATGGGTTTAATGACAAAAAGTTATGCAAATTATTGAAACCGGTTTTGAAGGATTATACATAATACAACCGAAGATTTTTACTGACGAAAGGGGTTATTTCTTTGAAAGCTACAAACTTGAAACCTTTCTTAAAGCAGGCATACCGTTCAATCCCGTCCAGGATAATGAATCAAAGTCTTCCAGAGGTGTCATAAGAGGTTTGCATTATCAGCTTGAACCATTTGCACAGGCAAAGCTGATAAGGGTTGTGACCGGCAGAATATATGATGTTGCCGTTGATCTGAGAAAACATTCCCGGACATACGGGAAATGGTATGGCATTGAACTTGATTCGGAGAATAAAACCCAGTTTTTCATTCCAAAAGGTTTCGCCCACGGGTTTTCTGTGCTGAGCGATACCGCAATAATCCAGTATAAGTGCGACAACCTTTACAGTCCTGTCCATGAAAGAGGCATTGATTTGAATGATCCCTTTCTTAAAATTGACTGGAAAATCAATGATTTGAAGCCTGTAATAAGCAATAAGGACCGAAAACATCCTAAATTTGCGGATGCAGATAATAACTATTAGCTTGATAGCATAATATCAAGGATTTTATAAAGTAATACCATAACTTCATGGCTGTTATTCTTGTAACAGGATCCGCCGGTCAACTCGGGAATGAATTGAAGGTGTCCTCTAAGAACTACCCGGGATATGAATTCATCTTTACTGATATCGATACTCTTGATATTACTGATAAAGTGTCATTAAATGAAACTATCACAAGAACCCGACCCGACTGGATAATCAACTGTGTTGCTTACAATTTTGTCGACAAAGCCGAAACAAATAGGGAAAATGCTTTCAGGATCAACAGCATCGGCCCTAAGAATATAGCTGATGCAATCAGGGGGACTGATTGCAAATTCATACATATATCAACGGATTATGTCTTTGACGGCGATTCAACATCTCCGTACAACGAAAGCGCCTCAGCAAATCCCCAATCAGTTTACGGCCGGTCAAAACTGGAAGGAGAAATAAATGCTCTTCAGTATCCTCATACAATGATAATCAGAACATCCTGGCTTTATTCTTCATTTGGAAGTAATTTTGTTAAAACAATCTTAAGCCATGGAAAGGAAAAGGATGTCCTTGACGTGGTTTTTGATCAGACCGGTACCCCTACATATGCCGCTGATCTTGCTGATGCAGTTCTGTCAATAGCATCAAAAGTGATCAGAAACCAATACATATTCATTGCCGGCATCTATCATTATTCAAATGAAGGTGTTTGCAGCTGGTATGATTTTGCAACGGAAATTGTAAGTGAGGCCGGTTTAAGCTGCAGGGTGAATCCCATACTGTCAAAAGATTTTACTTCTGCAGCCAGAAGACCGGCTTATTCTGTGCTGGATAAAAGCAAAATAAAGGAAACATACGGTATCGAAATTCCTCACTGGAGAACGAGTCTGCAGAAATGTATGGAACTATTATGGTAATTTTGTATATTGGACCGGCCTGAAGCGTCAGGCGTATTACGCCTACAAGGCCAGGAGGCTTCAGAACACTTTGGTCCTTTTGTTTGAACAAATTAAAAAACAAACATATGCTATCGATAGACAAAATCAGAGAAAAAGCCCGTGAATGGCTGGGACCGGAGTTTAATGAGGAGACCCGGAAAGAAGTCAGGGAAATGCTTGAAAAAGACGAAAAGAAGCTCATTGATGCATTTTACCAGGATCTTGAGTTCGGAACCGGGGGCCTCAGGGGAGTGATGGGCGCCGGCACCAACAGGATGAATATTTACACCCTTGGAATGGCAACCCAGGGGTTATCAAATTACATTATAAAAGAATGCGGGAATTCCGGTATTAAGGTGGCCATTGCCCATGACTGCCGCAACAACAGCAGGTATTTTGCCGAAACTGCTGCCGATATTTTCTCAGCGAACGGCTTTGAGGTATATCTTTTTGAAGCATTACGCCCGACTCCGGAACTGTCATTTGCAATAAGACATTACAAATGCCAGAGCGGAGTGGTAATTACAGCTTCGCATAACCCGCCCGAGTACAATGGTTACAAAGCTTACTGGAATGACGGTGGACAGGTCGTTGCACCTCATGATGAAGCGATAATTGAAGAGGTCAGAAAGATAAAATCTGTTTCCGATATTAAATTCAATGCACAGCGAGACAGGATTAAGATCATAGGCAAAGAGACTGATCAGCTTTTCCTGAATGAAGTCTTAAAGATGAGTATTAATCCTGAAATAATCAAAAAGAACAGCAATATCGGTATTGTCTATACTCCCATTCACGGGACAGGAGGGACGCTGGTTCCTGAGGCTCTGAAAATGTTCGGGTTTACCAATGTTGCGAATGTACCCGAACAGGATATTGTTGACGGCAATTTCCCGACTGTAAAATCGCCTAATCCGGAAGAACCGGCTGCCCTGTCGATGGCAATTAAAAAAGCACAGGAAACAGGCGCCGACCTGGTTATGGCAACAGATCCAGATGCCGACAGGCTGGGCCTTGCAGTAAGAAATAACAAAGGAGAGTATGTGCTTTTGAACGGGAATCAGACCGGGGTTCTTATTACGCATTATATTCTTTCACAATATAAGGAAAAGAACAAATACAAGGGGAATGAATACATTATCAAAACGATAGTGACCACCGACCTTCTCGACAGGATAGCTGAGAAGTACGGTGTAAAATGCTATAATGTGCTCACAGGCTTCAAATTCTTTGCCGAGCTGATACGGAAGCTTGAAGGAAAGGAAAAATATATCGGAGGCGGAGAAGAAAGTTACGGATTCCTGCCCGGGGATTATGTCAGGGATAAGGATGCGGTTGCATCGTGTGCACTGGCAGCTGAAATAGCTGCGTTTGCCAAAGAGAACGGCAAGTCGATGTACAGGATGCTTGTTGATATATATCTGGAATACGGATTATACAGGGAGAAGCTTATAAATATTGTAAGGAAGGGAGCTGAAGGAGCAGCTGAGATCAAGGCGATGATGAATGGCTACAGGAGTGATCCTCCTGAAACCATTAACAACAGCAGGGTTGTACGGATTGATGATTATGATGCACTTGTTTCTACCGATCCTGAATCAGGAGAAAAGAAAAAGATTGAACTCATAAAATCGGATGTTCTTCAGTTCTTCCTCGAAGACGGATCAAAAATATCAGTGCGCCCTTCCGGCACAGAACCAAAGATTAAGTTCTACTTCAGCGTCAATACGGCACTTGCATCAGCTGATAAATTTGATGAGACGGAAAAGTTGCTTGATCAGAGAATTGCTGATATCATAAAAGACATGAAGCTGTTATGATGTGAGCCCAGACGGAGCGCAGCGACATACATTACTAATAATTAAGATACAGAATCTATTTATCGAATGAAATCTTACCGCAAGGAACTCTGGTTTGAGACAGCCACCCGCAGGGCGTTTCTGAATATCACGGGACAGGTCGAAAAATGCCTCGCGGAAAGTGGGATCAAGGAAGGTATCGTGCTGGTTAACGCGATGCACATTACCGCCAGTGTTTTTATAAACGATGATGAACCCGGGTTGCACCACGATTTTGAAGTCTGGCTCGAAAAGCTTGCCCCTGAGAAGCCCTATTCGCAATACAAGCATAACGGCTTTGAAGATAATGCGGATGCGCATATCAAAAGAACCGTTATGGGAAGGGAAGTCGTCGTTGCCGTTACAAACGGCCGACTCGATTTCGGACCATGGGAGCAGATCTTTTATGGCGAATTTGACGGGAAACGCCGGAAACGGGTGCTTGTTAAAATTATTGGGGAATAAGATATAAAGTCTTGCGGTTTCCGCTTCAATTCGTTCGCGGGATTTCGCCCGGCTCTGCCAGTCTCAACTTGCGGTCTCAGGAAAAGAACTCATCAGAGAAGTTGACCAGATATACCTTGTCAGTTGACCTTGTCAATGCGGTATAGAGCCACCGCAGATAATCGATTGTGATTTCATTCCTGTTGAACATGCCCTGGTCGATGAAGACCCTCCCCCACTGGCCGCCCTGGGCCTTATGGCATGTAACGGCATATGCAAATTTTATCTGAAGGGCATTGAAATACGGATCTTCCCTGACAGCTTCATATTGTTTTCTTCTTGATTTCAAATGAATATAGTCGGCCTGAATGTTTTTAAAAAGTTCACTGTTTCTGTCTGAAGGCAATGCCGGTGTATCAAGATGGAGCACGTCGAGCATAACTTTGGATTCAATTTCAAGATCATAGTCAGGAAAATGTAAAAGCATCTCTGCGAACCTGAAGCCATACCGCTCTTCGTACTTTATTATCTTTCTTATCTCAGCAATATCGCCATTGGCAATAAACGCAAGGTTTTCTTCCTCCAATGTAATGAAATAGTTGTTTTTAACAACCATCACCATATCACCCGGGCTTACCTCTTCTTCCCTGAAAAAGATCCTGTTCCTTATTCCCTGGTTATAACGGTTCGCCTGCTTGTTTGAATTTACCACGATAATTGTATCTTCAAGTCCGCAGGCGCCATATGCAGAAGATATCTCGTCAATTAGATCCTCCCCGCTTATCCGCTTTACATCACTAAATTCTTCGACCGAAATTGAAGGATGGCTCAGGTCATGTTCATCGATCTGTCTCCTTATTTTTGTGGCATTCATCAGTATCCCTGATGTTTCACTCTGACGAAGCACCTGCCTGAGTTCAGCTGTTATCAGCTCAAATCCGTATTCTTTCATTATACCGGGATCCAGAGCCGGACTAATCTGTGATCCGACAGGGGGAAGCTGGGCTGTATCTCCGACAATAATGAGCTTACATTCAGTCCCTGAACAGACGTACTCAATAAGATCATCAAGCACCCTGCCGCTTCCGAAAATTGATGAATCACTGGAACTGTTGGAGATCATGGAAGCCTCATCCACAATGAAATATGTATCTCTTGACAGATTCCTGTCGAGAACAAAGCTCCCTGTCCCCTCCTTCATTGATTTCTGGCGGTATATTTTTTTATGAATAGTATAAGCATTCTTCCCTGTAAAGGAAGAAAGCACCTTGGCAGCCCTGCCTGTTGGTGCCAGCAGCACGCATTTCATACGGAGAATGTCGAGGGTTTTGACCAGGGCGCTTATGATACTTGTCTTTCCTGTGCCTGCATAACCGGTCACCAGAAATATTCTGTCAGGCTTGTTTTCAGTTATATATAAGGCAATCTTCTTCATGACAGCAGCCTGGTCAGCTGACGGGGGATAGCCGAGGTTTTTACAAAGATTGTTATATATTATGTAATCACGCATTGATTAGTAAGTTATGCGGCTTGTGGTGCAAGGTAAACTTATACGGATCATATAATGATATGCAGTGCGAATAGCTTTCAAAGATAATCATTATTGATCCTTTATTGCAGGTATTCCGGTTTAACCTGCCACATTTTAAAACACGTCTCTGCTTGCTAAAACGGTGATATTTTCTACTTTTGTTTGAAATCGATTGCCAGGATGCCATTTCTTGAACTCTTTGACGAGACACTTGATATAAATGCTACTGAAAATTATGAATTATCGGTACAGGTAAGTAATTCTGAAGTGTCATTTTGTATACTTGACACCCTTCGGAACAAATTTGTAATGCTGCGGTCGTATGAACCGGACAATGAAATGCCTTATCACATGTCGCAGATCGAAGCAATAATCAGAATGGATGATTTCCTGACGAGGCGTTTTAAGAAAATAAACATGATAGCATTTTCGCCAAAAGCAACCATGGTTCCGGCTTTGTTATATGATGAATCAAAAAAAACAGAGTATTTCACATATAATCATCCTCATTCAGAAAGTGAGATAATACTGAGCAACAAGGTTGACAATCCCGGCCTGTACATCGTCTTTTCATTGCCGCAGGAATATGTGAATGCCATTAACTCATCATTCCCGGGTGCAGAAATTCTGCATCACACCAAGCCTCTGATCTGCTCCATAAACCATAACAGGAAACCAGCGATCACAAATAACATTCTGGTTCATATTGAACGTGACTACCTGAATATTCTCGTTTCTGACCAGAATTCACTTAAATTATGCAACAGCTTTAATTACAAGACAATCACTGATATTCAGTATTTTGTCATGTATGTACTCAAGCGTTTGAATATAAGCCAGAATGAAATTATCATTTTCAGCGGGAAAGCACAGAGGAGAGAAGACATTGTACGCGCATTCTCGGGGTACTTTAAAGATGTGCGGTTTGCCGTGCCGACGGGAAATTACACTTTAAGCTATGTTCTGAACGAAAATGAGCTTTATAAACACTATTTAATTTTCACTGCTGTAAGTTGCGGATAATCGGAGGAAAATATAAGGGAAGGGTTATTGATCCAATACCGGGCCTGAAAGCACGTCCGACAACGGATTTTGCGAAGGAGAGTCTTTTCAACATCCTGAATAACAGGATAGATTTTGAAACCGCGAGTGTGCTCGACTTGTTTTCCGGGACCGGATCAATTTCATTTGAGTTTGCTTCGAGAGGGGCTGAGACTATCCATTCAGTCGAGAGGGACACAAGAAACGTTACAGGAATTAGAAAAGGTACCGAGAAACTGGGAATTGATAATATCAGGGTCATCCATATTGATGTGAAAGCATATTTAAAAACATGCATTTACAAATATGACATCGTATTTGCAGATCCACCCTATGACCTGGAGTGGTTGATGGATCTTCCGGATTTGGTAATTGAATCAGCGGTTATGAAGGCAGAGGGATTCTTCATACTTGAGCATCCGAAGAGACTTGATTTCTCATCCCATCCGGGTTTCTTTGAGCACAGGAATTACGGGAATGTGAATTTCAGTTTTTTCCGGTGATCATGACTTTAAAAACTGTAAATTATTAACAGCAGGTTTAAAGGTAGTATTATTGGCCTATGACCTGAGACCCGGCAAAGGATCAGAACAAAACTTTGTGCTTTTTGTTAATAAATAAACACTTAACCGATAATACACAGTGAGTATGAAAACAAGGCTTATCATTTTAAGTATTTTGGTATTTTTGCCTTTCAGTTCATGCAAACAAAAACAAGTAATTTCTGATATGAATATTATTTACCTGCATCACAGTACCGGCGGATTAATATGGCAGGGCGGTCAGCTTTCGCTGTTTACCAGAGCAGTCAGGAAACTGAGCCCCGGTCTGGCTAATCTGATCAGCAGGGAATCCAAATTACCCGGCCTGATGACCAATTACAACAAAGAAAACAATAAAAAGTATTCAATTAAAGAAATGGCTTTCCCAAAGATGTCACCATACGGGTGGCACAACTATCCATATGACTACTATAATATCTGGGTAAAGAATGCCGGTCCGGAACCATACATGGAGGAGCCAACGCTTGAAATGCTTACAAAGCAATATCAGGTAATTATTTTCAAACATTGTTTTCCTGTAAGCAATATACAGCCCGACAGGGAAGTTGCTGACATAAACTCTGATTATAAGTCACTTGCCAATTACAAACTGCAATATAATTCACTCCGTGACAAGCTTTATGAGTTTCCCGAGACGAAATTTATACTCTTTACAGGGGCTGCACAGGTAAAAGGCTCCATCACTGAGGACGAAGCGAAAAGGGCAAAGGAATTTTTCAACTGGGTTATCAATGAATGGGATAAGCCTGAAGACAATATTTATCTGTGGGATCTGTACACACTTGAGACTGAAGGAGGTCTGTATTTAAAAGATGAGTATGCCGTATCGCCAGGTAATTCTCATCCAAACAATGAGTTTGCGTCGAAGGCATCAGAACTCATTTTCAACAGGATCATCGATGTAATTGAGAACAATGGGGTGAACACGAAATTGACAGGGGAAGCTATTTAGCATCCGGATAATTATTTTCCTGTCCATTTATTTTGAGTAATCAAAAAATCCCTTATTTTTGCATCGCTATAAAAATTTGGTGCGGTAGTTTCCCGAAGTTTCGGGATTAAAATACCGGCCGGGTTAATTGAAAATATTGGTGCGGTAGTTTCCCGAAGTTTCGGGATTAAAATACCGGCCGGGTTAATTGAAAATATTGGTGCGGTAGTTCAGTTGGTTAGAATATCGGCCTGTCACGCCGGAGGTCGCGGGTTCGAGCCCCGTCCGCACCGCCACAAAAAAGTAAGAAGCCCCTGATTTATAGGGGCTTTTCGATTTTTAAAGGGGCTGTTTGCTCAACATTTGCTCGACGTTCATCAGAACTGCTCTAAACCCGCATCTACTCTCACCCGCAGTAAATAATGGCGAGGGTGCAATTTGCACCGCATTATTTTTATAAAAAAACGGTCAAAAATTCACAGATCAGAGACAGCTTTTTTGTGACGAATTTCACATAAATAAGTATGGCGAAAACCATAAACTAATATTTATCAGGAATTTGACCAAATTGGGACTTTATCAAGTGCGTGATTGTCCTGAAAAACAGAAAAAACCAGGATAGTTGAGTACTGCCCCGGATAACATCCTTTTACTAAACCGGGTTTTAATTCAACAAACGTGACAAGCTTATTAATTTTGTTGTCCAAGTTAGGCGGAGAAATTATTTCCAATTTCCTTTACCATCAGGTACAAGTGTCTTAACCCCCCAAATAGCTGGACATAATTTGAAAAACAAATTAGGTCTGATTAAATTTGGGAATTATGTCAAAATCAAACAGAAAATTTACACCTGAGGATCGCT